>CACFXK010000038.1 GCA_902570125.1 uncultured Pelagibacteraceae bacterium | reverse complement strand
AAGAACAATGATGGTTGATGCAAAACTTGTATTATTGGATGAGGTAGGGGCAGGGGTTAATAGAACATTATTAAAAGAATTAGGAACAGCAATCTTAAGACTTAATAAAGAAAAAAACTATACTTTTTGTATGATTGAACATGATATGGATTTTATAAGCAGAATGTGTGATCCAGTTATTGTAATGTCAGAAGGATCTGTTCTTTTTGAGGGAACTTCAGATGAAGTTAAGAAAAACGAAAAAGTTATAGATAGTTATTTAGGTAGAAAGAAGTAAATGGCATTTTTTGAGGGAAATAAAATGACAGGAGGATACGGCGATGGTCCTGATATTATTAGCTCATGCACTATCAATGTTAATAGAGGAGAGATAGTTGCTATTCTTGGACCAAATGGAGCTGGAAAATCTACAGCAATGAAAGCAATGCTAGGATTGTTAAATCTAAAATCAGGTAATATTTCAATTGATGGAGAAGATATTTCTAAACTATCTCCTCAAGAAAGAGTAAAAAAGGGAATATCATTTGTACCACAAACTAGAAATGTTTTTGCAGAACTTACTGTAAAAGAAAATTTAGAAGTTGGTGCTTTTTTAAGAACAGATAATGTAAATAATGTTATCGAAGAAATATATGATCTATTTCCAATTTTAAGAGAAAAAAAAGATCAAGTTGTAGGACAATTATCAGGAGGGCAAAGACAACAAGTAGCTTTGGGACGTGCTCTAATGATAAAACCATCTGTTCTTATGTTGGATGAGCCTACAGCAGGAGTTTCCCCAATAGTTATGGATGAATTATTTGAACACATTATTAGAGTTAAAAATACAAAAGTAGCAATCATCATGGTCGAGCAAAATGCAAAACAGGCTTTAAGCATTTCTGATCGAGGATATGTGCTTGTTACTGGTGAAAATAAGTTTGAGGGGTCTGGTAAGGAATTATTAAATGATCCAGAAGTTAGGAGATCTTTCTTAGGAGCTTAGTATGGATTTGATTAATGCAGTAATAGTTTTATTGAATTATACAATTATTCCAGCCTTAACTTATGGCTCTCAGTTAGCTCTTGGAGCAATTTTTGTAACTTTAATATACGGTATTTTAAGATTTGCTAACTTTGCAACTGGAGACATGATGTCATTTGGTACAATGTTTGCTGTACTTTTGACTTATTACTTTCAATCAATCGGAATTAGCTTTGGTTTTCTTCCCACTGCTTTGCTCACCATTCCTTTTGCAATTTTTATGATGATTTTATACATGCTTTTAATTGATCAAACAGTTTTTAAATATTACAGAATTAAAAAAAGTCCACCAGTACAGCTTGCTATGGTTAGTGTTGGGGTAATGTTTGTGACCCAAGCAGTCATAAGGATTATAATTGGACCAACTGATCGAAGGTTTTTAGATGGTGAAAAATTCATTTTAAAAGCAACTGAATTTAAAGAAATGACAGGTCTTGCAGAAGGTTTGACGATTAAATCTACGCAAATGATAACAATTGTAGTTACTATTATTGTTGTTGCTATTATGTTTTGGTTTTTAAATAAAACTAAGACTGGAACCAGTATGAGGGCCTACTCAGATAATGAAGATTTAGCACTTCTTTCTGGAATAGATCCAAAAAAAGTAGTTCTAATTACTTGGATCATTGCTGGAATATTAGCAACAATTGGTGGGATTCTTTATGGTTTAGACAAAAGTTATAGACCGTTTGTGTATTTTAATAATATGCTACCGATTTTTGCTGCTGCAATAGTTGGTGGAATTGGAAATCCATATGGAGCGTTCTTTGGAGGTTATGTTATAGCATTTGCTGAAATATTTTTGACTTATGCATATAAAAGATTTTTAGTTTATATTTTGCCAGAGTCACTAGAACCAAATTCATTGATGCAATTATTATCAACCGATTACAAATTTGCTATTTCATTTTCGATATTAGTAATTGTTTTAATATTTAGGCCGTCAGGCATATTTGAAGGAAAACGTATATGAGAAATTATTTAAATATAATTGTGGCATATTCGATAATGATGCTTTTAATAATTTTAGTTGGAATCTTTCAATCCTGGTCTATTGCACTAACAATTTTTAATTATTGTATGATTTCTGCAGT
>CACFXK010000037.1 GCA_902570125.1 uncultured Pelagibacteraceae bacterium | reverse complement strand
GTTAAAGGGAAAAAATAGTTTTTGGTTTCAACTAATTTTGTTCAATTTCACTTGGTTCGCCTAATACGTTTGAAGAACCGTAAATGCTTTCTAGCTTTCTTTTGGCCTCACTTGCTGAATTAGCATCAATGGATGCCATTTTTGTTTTACCTGAAAATGTTTGATTTAATTTAGCAAATCTATTCCTATCGTCTGTTTCAGATTGTGAAACAGCCACTTCACAAATAAATGTTTTCATGTTTAAAAAAACTTTTAATAGAGTTTTATTGTGCTCTTGCACCTATACCACACATACTATCATGGTATCTCGTGCAGCCTCTAGAAACCTTTTTTTTAATTTTTATTCTTTTCTTAATTTTAAACATATCAGATATGAGCATATTTTAATATAATGATCAATAAATATATTATAGGTTTAGATTACTTAATCATGTTTAAAATAAACCCATATATATATACTCAAGTATATAAAACGAGGGATAAGGTCAGAGCAGTTTTAGAAAATGCATTAGATCAAGAATATTTAGAATTTGAGGATGACACAGCATTGCTTTGGGATGCTATGTTAAATAAAATTAATTTCAACTCTATACAACTTGCGCAAGAACTAAATAAACCAAAAAATGAAATTGAAAAATTTATAAAAGAATTAGCTAAAATTAACATAATTTCATCAACGGATGATAAAATTTTTAATCAAGGAAAAAACAAAAAAAATGATGCTAAAAATTTGTCTAACGAAAGATTCTCTAATGGTGGTTATTTAGAACCAGCTCCAGGTGGATCTAATATTCTAGAGGAATATGACTTAATGGAGTGGGTCACAAAAAATGGATTTTTATATTCAACTGGATGGGAGCTTACTTATAGATGTAATGAAAGATGTGTACATTGTTTTAACCCAGGAGCATCACATGTTGAGGGAGATAAATCATTTAGAAAAGTAGATGAAGTTGATACGAAAAAAATATTTGAAACATTAGATAAACTAAAATCTCTAGGAGTTTTTAGGATGTTACTTACAGGTGGAGAACTATTTTTGAGAAAGGATCTTTTTGAAATTCTTCATTACATAAATAAGTTAAGAATCTCTTACACAATATTTACTAATGGGACTCTATTAGATGAAGAAAAAATCAAAAAAATATCAAATTTTTATCCAAGTAGAGTTGAACTTTCTATTTATTCATCAAAAGCAAAAGATCATGATGAGATAACAAGATTAAATAATTCTTGGCAAAAGACACTTGAGTCGGCAAAGCTATTCAAAAAATATAATATGACTACCTCATTAAAAATGATCGCAATGAAAAATACCATTAACGATGTTAAAAATTTTGAAGAATTTTGTGAACAGAATAATTTTGAATATTCTGTAGACCACTCCATGTCTCCTGGGGTTGACGGCAATAGCTTTCCAATAAAGAATTTACTCCCAAAAGCTAAAGATTTAATTATGGAAAGCCTGAGACCTTCATCTCCTCTGTATGTAGGGACAATTGAAAAACCAAAAAAATATGATCCTAAAAATCATATAGGTGAACCTGTATGTGGAGCTGGAAGACATACAATGAATATTACTTCTGAAGGAAATATTTCTCCCTGTAACTCTCTACCTCTTACTTATGGAAATATAAAAAATGATAATATTGATGAAATATGGAAAAATTCATCTGTTGGTAAAAAAGAGAAAGCCAAATATAATAAAGAGAAAAGTTTATCTGGATCAGGAAGTGAAAAACTTTCGTCTTGGCAAGGTGTTGCTAGGGGAGATTATGATGTATGTGGTGATTTTAAAAGATGTGGATGGTGTCAAAAATGCCCAGGATTAGCTTACCTTGAAACTGGGTCAGAGCTAAAACCGTCTACAACAAACTGCAGAAATTCAGCGGCAAGAATGATTGCATATGATTTACTTAAAGATCATAAAACACTTGCAGAAATTTTAAATAAGTATGACGAAACTTTACTAGAGAAAAAATATAATCTTGAAACTGCTCTATGGAATCCATTAAGCAATATTGAAAAACAAAAAGATCCAGAACTTAGATCAATCATAAGAGAAAGAACGAAACCTACAGCTCTAGAAAAACTATTAAAAGCTGAGGGTCTAAATCAATAGAATAAATGTTTCATGATATTGTGAAAAAGTATCTTGAAAACTCGGAAACT
>CACFXK010000036.1 GCA_902570125.1 uncultured Pelagibacteraceae bacterium | reverse complement strand
TTTACTGCGAGATATATGGGAAAATTTAAGGGTAAAAGATCCAAAGTTGTATCTTTTGGATACAAAAAAACTTTGAGTCAAATAAAAAGTTGGGGATTAAAATTTAATAGTTTAGAAATGGGAAAACCATCGTATGATTATATTATTGATGATAAATGTATTTTTTTTAAAAAAAATTGGATTAAAAAAATTAATCATCTCCTAAATGAAAAATACTAAATGACTAAAAAAATATTTATAACTGGATCAGAAGGATTTATTGGTTCTCATTTATTAGAAAAATTGGTGAAAAAAAATTATAAGGTCAAAGCCTTATGTTTATATAATTCATTTAATACTTGGGGATGGCTTGATACATTAGATAAAGAAATACTACAAGATGTTGAAATAGTAACAGGAGATATTAGAGACAAAGATTTAATAGTCAAAAATACTAAAAAGATGGATTATGTAATAAATCTCGCAGCTTTAATCGCAATACCATATTCGTATGAGGCTGTCGAAAGTTTTATACAAACAAACATAATTGGACTAAACAATGTACTTTCAGCATCTTTAAAAAATAATTGCAGAGTTATTCATACCTCAACCAGTGAGGTATATGGAAATGCTGATAGTTTTCCTATTAAAGAAGAAAATAAAGTTTTTGCTAAATCACCATATGCTGCTACTAAAATTGCTGGAGACCAATTATGTTTTTCTTATAATAGAAGTTTCAATTTGCCAATAACAGTAATAAGACCTTTTAATACTTTTGGACCTAGACAATCTTTAAGAGCAATAATACCTACTATAATTACTCAAGCTTTATTAAATAATGGTGTGATCAAACTTGGAAATATTTATCCAAAAAGAAATTTTAATTATATAAAAGATATTGTTCATGGATTTGACAAGGCTTTAAATCTAAAAAAAAATTATGGTGATGTAATAAATATTGGAGGAAATTTCGAAATATCAATAAAAGACTTAGTTAATCTTGTGTCAAAAATTATTGATAAGGAAATCATAGTTAAAACTGATAAGTATCGGTATAGACCTAAAAAAGGTGAAGTAAACAGATTAATATCTTCAAAAACAAAATCTTATAAAGTTCTAAAATGGAAACCCAAGTATGATAATAAAAAAATGTTTTTTCAAGCTCTAACAGAAACTGTAAACTGGTATTCATCTAATTTAAAGTTTTACGAGTCAAAATCTAAAATTTATAATATTTAAAAATGGCTACCAATGAAGCAAAATTAATAAATAATTTATTTAGGGATATTAAAAGAGTTGTAAAAAATAATAAAATTAATTCTCTTCATGAACCTTATTTAGGTAATAATGAAAAAAAAATCCTAAATGAATGTATTAAAAAAAATGAGGTTTCATCTGTAGGAAGGTATAGACAAAAGTTTGAAAAACTTATAAGTGAATATACAGGTGTCAAATATGCAGTTACAACATCATCTGGCACTGCAGCATTACATCTAGCTTTAAAAGCTATTGGTGTTAGAAATAATCATGAAATAATTGTCCCATCGCTTAATTTTGTCGCAAGTGTAAATGCAATATTATACTGCAATGCAATTCCACATTTCGTTGATATCAATCCCAATAATTTAGGCATTGATCCGAAAGCATTAGAAATTTATCTAAAAAATATAGCATTAATTAAGAATAACAAATGTATTAATAAAAAAACAAATAAGATTATATTTGCAGTAGTTCCAGTTTATGTTTTTGGAAATTCATATGATATTGAAAAGTTAAAAAGAGTATGTAAAAAATTTAAGTTAAAAATAATAGAGGACTCAGCTGAAGCACTTGGGACTTTTTACAAAAAAAAACATGCCGGTACTTTTGGGGAGGCAGGCTGTTTAAGTTTTAATGGTAACAAAATTATCACCACAGGAGGTGGAGGTGCAGTATTAACAAATAGTAAAAAAATATATGAATTTGTAAAAAGAAATATATTTAACGGCAAATTAAAACATGATTACGAGTTGATTTATGAACCGAATTCATTGAATTTTAGAATGCCTGATATCAATGCAGCAATAGGTTGCGCCCAAATTAAAAATTTAAATTATTTTTTATCCTTAAAAAGAAATTTAGCCAAAAGATATTCAAAATTTTTTAAAAAAAATAATGAAATTTTTTTTCTTAAAGAGAATTTATTTACTAAGAGTAATTACTGGTTAAATACAATTTTAATTAGAAATATAAATCTAAAAATAAGAAAAAAAATTTTTCTAAAGGCAAAAAAACTAAATATTCCCCTAAGGCCTATCTGGACTCCTCTTCATAAAAATAACAAATTAAAAAAATTTCCAAAGTCTAACCTTAAAAATACTAACAGCGTTTTCAAAAAGATAATTAATTTACCGAGCAGTGCTATTTTAGGAAAATGATAAAAATCACTCATTTTAGATATGTGGATACAAAATGATTAGAAAAGCAGTCATATTTTGTGGTGGAAAGGCGACCAGGTTTAATCATGGAAAACCAGGACCTTTAAAACCACTCATAAAAGTTAATAATAGACAAATTATATTAAGAATAATTGATATTTATCTAAATTCAGGGGTTGATGAAATAATACTTTTAGGTGGTTATAAATTTAAAGAGTTAAAATCTTTTTTTGAAAGAAGAAAATTTAATAATATAAAATTAAAAGTTATTAATACTGGTTTAAATACTAATACTGCAGGAAGGCTACTAAAATCTAAAGAAATAATAGGGAAAGATAAATTTTTTCTAACCTATGGAGATTCTTTA
>CACFXK010000035.1 GCA_902570125.1 uncultured Pelagibacteraceae bacterium | reverse complement strand
ATAATTTAAGTGAAGGTGAAAAATTATCTAATTCATTAGCATCTATGGGTACAACGTTTATTAAACTTGGCCAGTTTTTAGCCACAAGGCCTGACATAATAGGAGATAAATTATCAAAGGAACTAGAAAATTTACAAGATAAACTTCCACCTTTTTCACAATCAAAAGCTAAAGAAATGATTAAAAAAGATTTAGGTGATGAAATATATAATTCAATAATTAATATAAGTGAACCAGTTGCAGCTGCTTCGATTGCTCAAGTACATAAAGCTCAAATCAACGATAATGGAGTTATTAAAAACGTAGCAATAAAAATATTAAGACCAGATATTAAAAAAATTTTTAATGAAGAAGTAGATGCTTTGATGCTTTTTGCGTATATTATTGAATCATTAATTAAAAAAACCAAACGATTAAAGCTAGTTGAGGTAGTTTTTTTATTAAAAGAAATTACCAGTCTAGAGATGGATTTAAGATTTGAAGCCGCTGCAGCCAACGAATATGCAGAAAATACCAAAAATGATACAGGTTTTGAAGTTCCCAAGATCTATTGGGATTATACAAGTGAAAACATAATGACACTTGATTGGATTGACGGTGTTTCTATTAGAGAGACGGAAGAGCTGGAGAAAAGATCAATTGATACAAAAAAAATTGCCACTGACATAATTCAACATTTCTTAAGACATGCTGTAAGAGATGGTTTTTTTCACGCCGATATGCATCAAGGAAATATTTTTGTAAATGAAAGTGGTCAAATTGTTCCAATAGATTTTGGTATCATGGGAAGGCTAGATAATGTCAGTAAAAGATTTTTAGCTGAAATTTTATTTGGTTTTATACAAAGAGATTATAAAAAAGTTGCAGAAGTGCATCTTTCAGCAGGACTAGTTCCGAATAATGTACCTGTCAATGATCTAGCTCAAGCATTAAGATCAATTGGTGAACCAATTTTTGGACACTCTATAAAAAATATTTCAGGTGGTAAGCTTTTAAAACAACTATTTGATGTTACTGAAAAATTTAATATGCAAACCCAACCTCAGTTACTTATGTTACAAAAAACAATGGTAGTAGTTGAAGGAGTTGCAAGAAGATTAAACCCTGAAACAAACATATGGGAAACATCTAAACCTGTTCTAGAAAAATGGCTAAAAGAAACTAAAGATCCTATAAATTCGATTAATGAAACATTAAAAGACTCTGTCGAAGTATTAAAACGTCTTCCAAATTTACCTGAAGTAATGGATAAAGCAAACCAAGCCCTTAATTATCTTGCAAGCGGTCAAATACCTCAAAATTCAAACTCTTACAATGAATTAAATACTAAAAAAGAAGAAATGAAGTCATTTAGAAACCAGTCTATTATTGGCTTATTATCTCTTGTAATTTTAACCCTATTGGTATTTTAATTCCTCTCATGAAAAATAAAAAAATACTTCTAATCATATGTGGTGGAATATCTGCTTACAAAAGCTTAGAAGTGATAAGAGGTTTAAAAAAAAGAGATGTGAGCATTAAAACAATACTTACAAAGAGTGGTAAAAACTTTGTAACACCTCTGTCTATTTCATCACTTTCGCAGGAAAAAGTATATGAAGACATATTCAGTCCAGAAAATGAAGCTGAAATGGATCATATTTCACTTTCAAGATGGGCAGATTTAATTTTAATTGTGCCTGCAACAGCAAATACAATCTCAAAATTAAGTTATGGATTAACTGACGATCTTGCTTCTACTGTTGTTTTAGCATCAAATAAACAAGTATTTTTAGTACCCGCTATGAATGTCAGAATGTGGGAACACAAATCAACTAAAGATAATTTATCAAAATTAAAAAGTTATGGTTATAAGATAATTGGCCCTGAAATTGGGGATATGGCTTGTGGAGAGTATGGAAAAGGCAAAATGTCAGAACCATCATATATATTAAAGACTATAGAAAATTATTTTAAGAATATTGAAAAAAATAAAAAATATAAGGCATTAGTTACAGCTGGACCAACTAAAGAGTTTATAGATCCAGTAAGATTTATAACTAATAAATCAAGTGGAAAACAAGGTTATGCAATTGCTAAATCATTAAGAGATAATGGTTTTGAAACAACACTTATTTCTGGAGAAACAAATTTAGACCCAGTTGAGGGAGTTAAATTTATATCAGTTAAAACTGCACAAGAAATGTTTAGGGAAACTCTCAGAAATCTACCAACTGATGTTGCTATTTTTAATGCAGCAGTAGCAGATTTTAAAGTTAAAGAAATCAATAGTGAAAAAATTAAAAAAAGCGAAAATTTGGATCTTAAGTTAGAAAAAAATATTGACATTTTATCAAACATATCAAATCATAATTCACTTAGACCAAAGATTACAATTGGATTTGCAGCAGAATCACAAAATCTTGAAATAAATTCAAAGAGAAAATTAGACCAAAAAAATTGTGATTGGATTATTGCAAATGATATTTCTGATAAAACAATAGGTTTTGACTCTGATGATAATGAAGTTTCTATATTTTATAAAAATAAAGAAAGTGAAAAGTTATTAAAGAAAAACAAATCTTTAATAGCATCTGAGATAGTGGATAGAGTTATCTCTGAGCTTAATTAATCAATGGTAAAGGTTTTACTTAAGAGACTTAACCAAAAAGCAAAACTTCCAAGTTATAAAACTAGTGGATCTTCGGGTATGGATCTGATGGCATGTGTAGCTGAACCTGTAACAATCAAACCAAATGAGTCAAAATTGATACCAACAGGTATTGCAATTGCAATTCCTGAAGATACAGAGGTTCAAATTAGACCAAGATCTGGTCTTGCCGCAAAATCAAGTATTACTGTGTTAAATACACCAGGTACAATTGATAGTGATTATAGAGGAGAGCTAAAAATTATTTTATTTAACCACAGTAAAGATGAATTTACTGTCAATCATGAAGATAGAGTTGCTCAAATGGTTTTAATGCCTATTTTAAAAGTAGAAATTGAAGAAACAAATGAATTACCAGAGACAATCAGAGGGTCTGGAGGATTTGGATCTACTGGTAAATAGTAAATGTTTAGTAACAAAGACCTCGAGCGGTATTCAAGACAGATTATTTTAAAAAAAGTTGGGATTTTAGGTCAAAAAAAAATTCAAAATTCCAAAGTTCTAGTTGTTGGATGTGGTGGTTTAGGGTC
>CACFXK010000034.1 GCA_902570125.1 uncultured Pelagibacteraceae bacterium | reverse complement strand
ATAAGTCAGATAATTTCTCTTTATTTTGTAAAAAACTATTTAATTGATTTTCTCTAAGAGCTTCTACTCTTCTAACACCTGCTGCAATTGATGATTGACTAATAATTTTGAATTTCCCAATATCACCAGTGTTTCGTACGTGCGTACCTCCGCATAATTCAGTGGAAAAATACTTTTCTTTCTCATCTCCCATAGATAATACTCTAACTTCCTCTCCATATTTCTCTCCAAAGAGTGCAAGAGCTCCATTATTTACTGCTTCTTTAGGAGTCATAATCCTTGTTTTAACTTCTGATTTTTTTTGAACCATTAAATTAACGTGATTTTCTATTTTTTCTATTTCCTGATCTGAAATTGGTTTCATATGGCTAAAATCAAATCTTAGTCTATCTGGTGCTACTAATGATCCTTTTTGTGTAACATGAGTACCTAATACTCTTCTTAAAGACTCATGCAAAAGGTGTGTTGCTGAATGATATGCTCTTATATTATTACGTCTATCAATATCAATTTTCATCTCAACATTGTCTTTAATTTTTATACTTCCTGATTTGACTTTGCCGTAGTGTACAAATAGATCGCCTAATTTTTTTTGGACATCTGTGATCTCAAACTTAAAGTCTCCAGATATTATTTCACCAGTATCTCCTACCTGTCCCCCAGACTCTCCATAAAAAGGTGTTTGATTTAAAATAATAATTCCTTCATCGTTTTTGTTCAATTCATTTACTTCTTTGTTGTCTTTTAATAATGATAAAATAATACCTTCTGCTTGATCAGTCTCATATCCTAGGAATTCTGAAGGACCTAATCTATCTTTTATCGAAAACCAAATATCATCTACCGCACTGTCACCTGAGCCTTTCCAATTTTTCTTAGCAAGTTCTTTGCTTTCTTTCATTAAACTTTGAAATTTATCGTTGTCTATTGTTAATGATTTATTTTTTAAGATGTCTTGTGTCAGGTCTAATGGAAAACCATAGGTATCATAGAGTTTAAAGGCTACTTCTCCAGGTAGTATCTTGTCTATTTTAGTTATTTCCTCATTTAATATTTTAATACCTCTGTCTAAAAGAATTAAAAATTTTTCTTCTTCCATTCTTAATGTTTCTTTTATTAAAGATTCAGCTCTTTCTATTTCTGAATAATTACCTTTCATCTCATCTTTTAAGATTTTAAAAATATTATAAAAAACTGGTTCTTTAGAACCAAGAAGATGAGAATGCCTCATTCCTCTTCTCATAATTCTTCTTAGGACATAACCTCTTCCTTCATTTGATGGCAAAACTCCCTCAGCAATTAAAAATGAGCTTGCTCGTAGGTGATCAGCTATTACTCTAAAACTTGCTAAATTATTATTATTCGGCTGGACTTTTAAAATTTCTGCAGCAGAGTTTATTATTTTTTTAAAATGATCTGTTTCGTAGTTGTCGTGAGTTCCTTGAAGTAATGCAGCAATTCTCTCTAAACCCATTCCAGTATCAACTGATGGTTTTGGCAGATTAATACGCTTATCTTTTGAAATTTGCTCATACTGCATAAAGACTAAATTCCAAATTTCTATAAATCTATCCCCATCCTCATTTTTTGATCCTGGTAATCCGCCTTCTAAGTGGTCTCCATGATCATAAAATATTTCTGAACAAGGACCACAAGGTCCAGTTTCACCCATAGACCAAAAATTATCAGATGTTGCTATCCTTATGATTTTATCTTCACTTAACCCAGCAATTTTTTTCCAGTAATTAAAGGCTTCGTCATCGTCGTGGTAGACTGTTACATAAAGCCTATTCTTATCTAAACCAAATTCTTTTGTTATTAAATTCCACGCAAGTTCAATAGCTCTTTCTTTAAAATAATCACCAAAAGAAAAGTTTCCCAACATTTCAAAAAACGTATGGTGTCTTGGAGTATAGCCAACATTTTCAAGATCGTTATGCTTACCACCTGCTCTTACACATTTTTGAGATGTTGTAGCTCTTTGATAGTCTCTCTTTTCCAGTCCAGTAAATACATTTTTAAATTGGACCATTCCTGAATTGGCAAACATCAATGTTGGGTCGTTATTCGGGACTAAATTGCTAGACTCAACTATTTTATGATCATTTTTTTCAAAATAATCTAAGAATGCTGACCTGATTTCATTTAATGTTTTAGCCATACTTAACCAAAATACAGCATTTTTATATGATGTCTACACTTCTGAAGGGAAAAAAGGCGCCCAATTGAGCGCCTTTTTTTAATAACTAAAAGTTATCTGCTAATTCTTTTTAGTAGGAACTTCCTCCTCTTTCTTCTGCGCTTCAAGCTTTTCTTCACTTAAAGGATTGCCTTCAATCTTCTTTGAAATAACTCCAGCTTTTTCTCTAATAGCCATTTCAATTTCAGCAGCAGCTTTTGGATTTTGTTCAAGGTAAAGTTTAGCATTCTCTCTACCTTGACCAATTTTTTCACCTTTATAAGCATACCAAGCTCCAGATTTTTCAACAATCTCAGCTTTGGCACCAAGGTCGATTAGTTCCCCTACTTTACTAATTCCTTTTCCATACATTAAGTCGAACTCAACTACTTTAAATGGTGGTGCAACTTTGTTTTTAACAACTTTTACTCTTGTTGTATTTCCAACAATTTGCTCTTTATCTTTTATTGCTCCAATTCTTCTAATATCCATTCTTACTGAAGAATAAAATTTTAAAGAATTACCTCCAGAAGTTGTTTCTGGACTTCCAAACATTACACCAATTTTCATTCTAATTTGATTAATAAATATAACCATTGTATTAGTTCTTGATATTGATCCTGTTAATTTTCTAAGAGCTTGAGACATTAGTCTTGCTTGAAGACCAACATGGTGATCCCCCATATCTCCCTCAATTTCTGCTCTTGGAGTTAATGCTGCAACAGAGTCGACTACTAAAACTGACATTGAGCCAGATTTGATTAAAGTATCAGTTATTTCTAATGCTTGTTCACCAGTGTCTGGTTGTGAAATAAGCAACTCCTCTGTGTTAACTCCTAATTTCTTTGCATAAACTGGATCCAATGCATGTTCTGCATCTACAAATCCACAAATTCCACCTGCTTTTTGTGCTTCAGCAACAACTTGTAATGCTAATGTAGTTTTACCAGATGATTCTGGTCCATAAATTTCAACAATTCTGCCTTTTGGTAATCCACCTATTCCAAGTGCCAAGTCTAAACTC
>CACFXK010000033.1 GCA_902570125.1 uncultured Pelagibacteraceae bacterium | reverse complement strand
TTATTTTCAAACTTTTTTTCTCAATTTTATTTAATTCTATTTGCATAAAATTGAATGTTTTATTCTTTTGCGAGTTTAGATTATATGCCAGTCTAAGATTTTTATTATATTTTTTTTGAAAGCTTAAATTTAATTCAGTAATTAGTTTTTTAATGCTTTGTTCTGTAAACTCTTTTGTTGAAAAATTAAATCTAAAGGATTTTATTTTGTTGTTTATTACGGAAGGCATACTAGTCTTTTCATAATTTATTCCAAAATCCGCAAGCGTCATCTCAGCTGCTAAGATAAGGTCTTTATTAATTTTATTATATTCACTTACAAAACTTTCTTTCGAAATTTTTACATACCTGTCTTTCCAATAATTTTCTATCCAGTATCTGTCTTGAAATATTTCAGTAAAAAATTTGGAATTTAATTTTAATCTTACTTCTTCTGATCCAAGTTGGTACTCTAGTTTCTGATCTGGATTTTTATTTAGTTCTATAGCCACAAACTTGCTATAGGTTTCAAAAAAATCATCTAGGGCAAATTCGACTTTTAAGATTGATTTGAAATCACTATTAATATTAATAAATTCTGAAATATTATCACTATTTTCGATAACTTTAGTTTCAACCTCCCAATTTTCTGGGCTATTTTTGTAAATAATAAATGCTGAAGGGATATATAAAACCAATACTATTATAATTATTTTATATAATTTCTCCTTTAAAAAAAACCACAATAATTCTAAAGAAAACTCATTTAAATCTTTTTTCATATAATTAGTTAAAGTAATATTTTATAGATAATTAATTGGAATATTCAAATGCAAAATAATTTAAATTCTTTAAACAAAGTAACTCCGTTTACTATATTATTAATTCCACTTCTTATTGTAATTCCAAAGGTTAATTTAATTTTAATTCCTGGTTTCTGGCAAGGAATAAGGCTGGAAGATATTATAACCTTCCTTATTTTGATTTACATGATGTTAAATTCAAAAAATTATACTTTAAAATTAAATGATCCAAATGCAAAATTTTTTTTATTCGTTGCATATGTGTTTGTATCTTATTTGGTGGGTTACTTAAGTGGAATTTCTTATGGTTATATAGATATAATAACAATTGTTAGAATAATTGAATATAGCACAATTATACTTTTTTTTTCAAATGTCAGTTTTACTGGGGATGATAATAAAAAAATAATTTTATTTTTAAAAATATTACTTATTATAAATTTTTTAGTTTCCTTAGGACAATACTTTGAAGTAGTTGGTTATTATAGTTCAAGAGGATATCACGAGCCAGATTTTGATTATTGGAGGGTTTTTGGTATTTTGTCAGGTTCATGGGAATTGAGTTTTGTAACATCAATTAGCTATTTTATTATTTATTTAGAAACTAAAAAAAAATTTAATGCATATTTTGTTATATCTCTAATTATTTTATTTTTAGCGGGAACAAGAGGTATACAGTTTCCGTTTATTTTAACTGTAATAATTATGTACTTTCCTCAATTAATAAAAATTCAGACGAAATTAAAATTTATTATTTATTGTTTTATTTTTATTTCTATTTTTTATTTCATGTATTTTGTTCAGAATATTAATGTATTTTTTTTAATTAACTCTTTAATAGATTTAATGTTTTATGGTTATGTTATAGATTTTTCTGACTTGTCTAAAAGCGAAATAGTTTATTATTCATGGGTTCACCGATTAAAAGATTGGTTAGGTTATTATGAATTAATGAACACTAATCTATATACTTTTTTATTTGGAACAGGTTTTTCATCCATTTACTACGAATCCTTTATTTTTAGAATTTTATTTGGTACAGGCTTTGTTGGTTTCTTTTTGTTAATTTTATTATGCTTTAGATTTAACATATTTATTATTATTTTCTTATTTATTACTGGTATTACCTTAGATTTTACATCTAGTTTCAAACAATTCATGATATTGTATTTTTTTTTCCAATATATGAGATCATATAATAGAAATGAAATTAGTAATTGATGCCTCAAATATTGTAGTTGAAAGTGGAGGATTTATCCACTTAAAAAAAATTCTTGAAAATTTTGATAATAAAGAAATAAATTCTCTTTGTGTTTTGGCTTCGAAAGAAACAATTAACAGATTAAAAATAAATAATAAAAAAATCAAGTTTTTATCACACAGTTTTTTAAATAAGGGCAGATTTCATTTAGCAATGTGGAGACTATTTATTCTTAATGGATACTTGAACAAAATTGATTGCTCAATTTTATTTATATTAGGAGGTTATTTTTTTATTAAAAAATATCCTACTATCTTAATTATACAAAATTTGCTTCCCTTAATGAAGAAACCTACTTATTATGAAAGATATCGAACCAAAATAAAAAATTTAATACTAAATAATTTGTATAAATATTCCATTGCAAGATCTGATGGTGTAATTTTTTTATCAAAATATTCAAAAAATATATTTCGTAAATATAGTACCCCAAAAATCGTTATCCCACATGGTATTGAAGAGCAATTTTATTATAAAAGAAATTTAAGTTATAAAAAAAAATCTAAATTTGAAATTGTATATGTTGCAAAAGGAGAGACTTATAAAAATCATTTAAATATTGTTAGGGGTTTTTCCAATATTCTAGAAGATGGAATTAATGCTAACCTGACTCTATTAGGTGTAAAGGATCAATATTTTTTAAAATCTCAATTATATGAAAATATCAAATATATTAATAAAAAATTTCCAAATTCTATATTTGTTAAAAAATTAGAAAAACATAAAAATATCTTTAAAGTATATAGAAAATTTGATCTACACGTATATGGCTCTTTGTGTGAGTCTTTTGGCATAATTATATTAGAAACTATAGCTTCATCATTGCCAATTATAAGTAATGACTTTCCAGTATTTAGGGAGATTTTAAATAAAAATACTCTCTACTTTAATGGTGACAATCCAAGAAGTATTTATAAAGCAATTAAAAAATATATTATTAACCCAAGATTAAAAATTGATAATACAAAAAGACTTTTTCAAGTTTCGAAAAAATATAATTGGCAAAAGACAAGTAAACTGACATTTAATTTTATTATTGAAAATTATAAAAAATGAAACAATTAATTAATAAATTTCTATCACATAATTATTTTAAATTTATTTTAATTTTAACATCATTTGTATTTATATATTTTTTTTTTTAAGGATAATGAGAAAATAATAAAAATTATAATTAATGTTGAATATAAGAGAATTATATCTTTGATTTTTTTTTCAATATTTTTAATTTTTATTTATTCACATTTAACTCTAACTTGTTTAAAAAAAGTATGTGGAATTCAAATTAATACAAGACAATGGTATCTAATTTACTTTAATAGTCAATTTTTAAGCTCAATCCCATTTTTCGGAATTTTGTATAGAGCAAGACAACTTAAAAAATTCAATTTAAATTACGACAAATTTGTTGGAATATACATTCTTATAAGCTGGTTTTATTTATTTTTTTCTTTGATATTTATCTCTTTAGAGAGCTATGTATTTTTTGAAGAGACATCTATCTTTAATTTTAAATTATATTTTATTTTTTTTACTTCATCTATTTTAGTA
>CACFXK010000032.1 GCA_902570125.1 uncultured Pelagibacteraceae bacterium | reverse complement strand
CAAGATTTATAAGAGACTGGATAGTTTCAAGATATTTAGACCAAATATTGAAGACAATTAAAAAGTACAAAAAAGACTTAGTAAGGATTGAATTCACAATAAAAAATAATAAAGAAACTGAAATTAGTGATACAAATACTTCATCCCAAAATTCTTTTGAAACTAATAACAATGTATCGTTTATAAAAGACTCTTATCTTCAATATAATAGGATAGATCCGAATAAAAACTTTGAAAATTTCATAACTGGAGGAAGTAACAAATTAGCATTTGAAGCATCAAAAAAAGTTTCCAAAGATATAGCTCATTATAATCCTTTATATTTATATGGTGGTGTAGGAATGGGTAAAACACACTTACTAAACGCCATTGGTCTAGAATTGAAAGAAAAGAACAAAGTTATGTTTATATCAGCCGAAAGATTTATGTACCAATTTGTAAAGTCTATAAAATCAAATGAAATGGTAAAGTTTAAAGAGTACTTTAGAAATACAGATATTTTATTAATCGATGATATTCAGTTCATGAATGGTAAAGAAGCTATGCAAGAAGAATTTTTTCATACCTTCAACGCATTATTAGATAAAAATTCACAAATAATAATCTCAGCAGATCGACCACCAAATAAACTTACTAGGATTCAAGAAAGAATAAAATCTAGATTTTCAGGTGGTTTAGTTGTGGATATTCAAAACCCTGATTATGAACTTAGATATAAAATTATTAAATCTAAAACCGATGAATTAAAATTATCTTATTCTAATCAAGTAGTGATTTCTGAGGAAATTCAAAAATTTTTGAGTACAGAAATTAAAACTAGTATTCGAGAATTAGTTGGAGCACTAAATAGAATTGTTTCATTCACAAGGATTTATAATAAAGTTCCAAACTTGTCGGAGGTTAAAATAATTTTAAAAGATTTGCTAAATCTTACCGAAAATAAGGTGGATATTGATACAATACAGACAATAGTTTGTAAATTTTATAAAATAAGCAAAAATGAAATGCTTTCGCCAAGAAGATCAAGATATCTTGTAAGACCAAGGCAGACTGCAATTTATCTAGCTAAAATGCTTACATCTAAATCATTACCAGAGATAGGTAGATCTTTTTCTAATAGAGATCACACAACTGTAATCCACTCAGTTAAAACCATAGAGAGATTGAGAAAAGAGGATAGCGAATTAAATATTAATATTGATAGTTTAAAAAATAAGATTTTGTATAATAAAGAAAATGAAGTTTAGTTTAAATCAACAAGACCTTCAAAAATCTTTAAGTTATTGTCAAGGTGTAATTGAAAAAAGAAGTACGTTGCCAATACTTTCAAATGTATTATTGGATGTAAATAATGGAAAACTAAAAATTACAGCTACCGATCTTGATTTAATTTTTATTCATCAAATTCCAAATGTTGAAATAATTGAAGAGGGTAAAACTACTTCATCCTCATCGATAATGTATGATATCGTCAGAAAGTTTTCATCTGGAAGTAAAATTAACTTTTCTAATCCAAGTGAAAATAAATTACATTTAGAGTCAGATAAATCAGTTTTTAATTTAAATTGTATTAGTGCTTCTGAATTTCCTTTAACAGATGAAAATTTTAATGAAAATGAGTTTTCGATTAAATCAAAAGAGTTACTAAAGCTATTAAATAAATGTAAATTTTCAGTATCTAACGATGAAACAAGACATTATTTAAGTGGAATTTTTTTACATCAGACAGAAGTTGAAGATAAAATTTTTTTAACAGCTGCAGCTACAGATAGTCATAGAATGTCTATATCCAAGATAAGACTCCAAAACAAAGTCCAATTTGATCAAATAATATTACCAAAGAAGACTATTTTTCAGCTTTGTTCATTATTAGAGGACTATGAAGGTGAAGTAAAAATATCAAATATAAAATCAAAAATTAAGTTTGAGATTAACAATAGTATATTGATATCTAAACTTATTGACGGAAAATTTCCAAATTATCTTCAGGTAATACCTAAAGAAAATCAAAAAAAACTAGAAATTGATTTAAAATTGTTTTTGAATTCTGTAGATAGAGTAGCATCTGTTTCATTGGATAAAAAGGACGGTGTTAAATTTAATCTTTCAAAAGATAATCTTGATCTTTCAGTTAATAATACAAATAGTGGTGATGGTAAAGAAAGTTTAAGTGTTAAGTTTGATCATGAGCTAAATATAAGTTTTAATTCTAGGTATTTAATTGATGTTGCTTCACAACTTGATGGAGATAACATTGAGATTTATTTAAAAGATACTGGCTCTCCAGCATTAATCAGAGATCCAGCTGATTATGATAGCATATATGTTGTAATGCCAATGAAGGGTTAATTCATCGAATTTAATTCACTATATATTTTTTCTTCAATATAATTTGTAAAGTCTACTGAGCTCATACCAGGTTTTACTACTGGGAGGATTGATACAATTATTGTTTGATTTGAGCTTAACTTTCCACTTTTTGGCCAAACATTTCCGGAGTTTATAGCTATTGGTTGGCAATTTATTTTTAATTCATCATAAATTCTACCAACCCCCTTTTTAAAAGGAACTATTTCACCTGGTAAAACCCTTGTTCCTTGTGGGAATATAATTAAAGGCCTTTTAGTAACTTTTACAGAATTTTTTATTTTATCAATAAGACCTAAATTATCTTTGCTAATTTTATTTCTATTAATTGAAACTGAACCTATCTTTTCTAAATACCACCCAAATATTGGTATTTTGATCAACTCTTGCTTTAAAATAAATATTGGTGCATTAAAAATTGTTTGTAGGTAGAAAGTCTCAAACATTGATTGATGAGAACAAGCAATAAAAAATTTTTCGTTCTCAATAATATTATCTCTTCCTTTAACAATAATTTTTGTTTGTAAAAAAATTTGTAAGCACACAGCAGACCATCTTCCCATCATTTTCCCACCGAACAAAACTATTTTAGTGGGCATTATTAGTGATGGCAGGAATACTATTGAAATTATAGATATACCTAGAAAGAAAAAAAATAAAAATAGAAGTTTTCTTATCATTTTTGTCGAAAACTAAATTATATCTTTTAGTTTTTGTCTTTTTTTAATCACGTTTATTTTTGAACCGTTGATTAAAATTTCAGCAGGTTTAGGTCTAATGTTATAATTTGAGGCCAAAGATGAGCCATATGCACCTACATCACAAATAATAATATAATCTTTCTCATTTAATTTTTGAAATTTATTTGTCGTTAAGAATTTATCTGTCGTTTCGCATATCGGACCTACAAAATCATAACTTTTCTTAGTAATTTTATTGGTTTTTTTTAATGGAATAATTTTATGCTTAGCCCCATACAACGCAGGTCTCATAAAATCATTCATAGCTGCATCTACAATAATGAAATCTTTTTTAGAATTTTCTTTTATGTAAATAATTTTTGAAATTAATATTGCAGTATCACCTATAATTGATCTACCAGGTTCAAAAATAATTTTTGTTTTATGACTTCTTAAAAATTTTTTAATAATTTGATTATATTTTTTGTAATTAAATTTTTTATCGTCTTTGTTATAATCAATACCCATACCACCACCAAGATCTATATAATCAAAATTAAAGTTAATTTTTTTTATTAATTTATCTAGGACATTCAGCATTTTTTTGGTATGGTTTATGATCTAGAATTTGACTTCCAATATGTACACTTAAACATTTAAGATTTAAAAATTTTGAATTTTTTATATATTTTGAAACTTCAATAAATGTCTTTTCATTAACACCAAATTTATTCTCTTTTTTTCCAGTTGAAATTTGTTTAATTGTTTTTGCATCTGTATTTGGATTTAATCTAATTCCAATATTTA
>CACFXK010000031.1 GCA_902570125.1 uncultured Pelagibacteraceae bacterium | reverse complement strand
GGATTACATGAATTTGTAAAAGAATTCACTACAACTAAAGCTATTGGTAAAAGAGGTTACTTAGCGGAAATAGGACTTGTTCCACTTGATAAAGCAACTTACAGAACAGTTAGAGATAATTCGAAAGCTCTTACTGCAATGTCAATGGAGTAATATAATATTTGTTAACAAACTCAAAAGGGGCCCTATTAATTGGGCCCTTTTTTTTGTATAAATCTAAAGGAGCCAATAATTGAATTCAGTAATATTTTTAACAATCGTTCTTTTAGCTTTATCCAGTTACTTCTTTGGAAGAAAAAAAGCTATTTTAATTCAATCTAACAAACGGTTAACAGCTCTTCCAAAATTTTATGGGTACTATCTTGCCATATGGTGTGGCGCACCCGCTTTTCTTTTGTATGCTTTATGGTCGATATTTGAACCTAGCATAGTAAGATTTTTTATACTTAGTGATTATTCTTCGCAAGGACTTCTAGAAGGAGAGTTGAATTTATTTTATGAAAAAGTAAAATCACTTTCTCGAAACCAGTATTCAGGAGAACTTACTGCAGAGTTACAAAGATCAGCAGAAAAATATTTAAACTTTAGAGACATAGCAAAGTGGTCTAAGGTCGTTATAGTTTTATCATTATTAATTGCATCAACAGGTTATGCGTATACAAAGATTTCAAACAACACTAAAACAAGAGAACCAGTTGAAATATTTCTTAAAGGAGTTTTTTTTTTATCATCACTGGCAGCGATATTAACAACCATTGGTATTATTTTTTCCCTTTTGTTTCAAACAATAGAATTTTTTCAAGTTATCCCACTATTTGATTTTGTATTTGGAATGCACTGGTATCCTGCAAAAGCTTTTGTTCGAGATGCAAGTGAAGCACTTGATCCATCAATGTATAGTGATACTTTTGGTGCGGTTCCGATATTTGCAGGCACCTTTTTTATAGCTTTGATTGCAATGTGTGTTGCAATACCAATTGGTTTGTTAAGTGGTATATATATGGCGGAATATGCGAGCAAACGTTTAAGACAATATGCCAAACCTGTCATTGAAATTTTAGCAGGAATTCCAACTGTTGTTTATGGTTTTTTTGCTGCTTTAACAGTTGGACCTTTTTTAAAAGACCTTGGATTATCATTAGGACTAGAGGTGTCAGCAGAAAGCGCACTGGCAGCCGGTGGTGTTATGGGAATTATGATTATTCCGTTTATATCAAGCTTAAGTGACGACGTAATTACAAGTGTTCCTCAAAATCTTAGAGATGGTAGCTATGCCATGGGAGCAACAAAATCTGAAACAATAAAAAGAGTAATTATTCCAGCTGCTTTACCTGGAATTGTTGGATCTATTTTATTAGGTGTTTCTAGAGCTATTGGTGAAACAATGATTGTTGTAATGGCATCAGGGTTGGCAGCAAACCTAACTCTTAATCCATTAGAGTCCACTTCAACAATAACTGCTCAAATTGTTGTTATCTTAATTGGTGATCAACAATTTGGGGATCCGAAAACCCAAGCAGCTTTTGCATTGGGATTAAGTTTATTTATAGTTACTTTAGTTTTAAATATTGTTGCCTTATCTGTTGTGAAAAAATATAGAGAGAAATATGAATAAAGAAGAACGTTTAATTAAAAGATACAAAGCTGAAAAAAGATTTCAATTTTACGGTAAAGCTGCAATATTTATGGCTTTATTATTTCTAGTGGTATTTCTAACAAAGATATTTTCTACTGGTTACACAGCATTTCAAAAAACATGGTTGGTAATACCAGTCAATTATAATGCAGATTTATTATATTTGGATCCAGATAAAAAACCAACAACCGAAGATATTAATGATGCAGACTTTTATGAGTTTGGGATAGAAACATTTATCACTCTCGATCCAGATGCAAGTGAGGATCAAATTATGGAATTAAAAAAAATGTTTGCATTTACTTTTGAGAGAGAATTAAAATATTATCTTCTAGACAATCCTGATAGCTTTGGAAAAACAGTTGATGTAAAATTAACAGCCTCTGACGACTTAGATCAAGTATTTAAAGGAAATTATCCAAGAGATATACCTGAAAATAGAAGAAGAGCATCTGATTATCAATTAAAAATTTTTGATAAATTAAATGAAGATGGAAGAGTTATAAGTGAATTTAATGCCAGTTTTTTTACAAATGCTGATTCTAGAGAAGCTGAGTTAGCGGGGATAGCAAGCTCATTTATGGGTTCATTATTTTCCATACTTGTCTGTCTGTCAATTGCCTTTCCTGTTGCCTTACTAGCTGCAGTTTATCTAGAAGAATTTGCACCAAAAAATAGATTTACAGATTTTATTGAAGTAAATATCAATAATCTAGCAGCAGTTCCTTCAATTGTTTTTGGATTGTTAGGATTAGGTGTTTTATTGGCTGTATTTGGTTTACCTAGATCAACACCCTTAGTTGGAGGTATAACCCTTTCATTAATGACTCTTCCAACAATTATAATAGCAGCCAGAGCATCATTGAAGGCTGTTCCACCCAGTATAAGAGAAGCAGCTTTAGCAATGGGAGCTAGCAAAATGCAAACGACGATGCATCATACCGTGCCTTTGGCTTTACCTGGAACTTTATCAGGTACTATAATTGGCTTAGCTCAAGCATTAGGTGAAACAGCGCCTTTAATATTAATTGGAATGGTTGCTTTTGTTAACACAATACCAGGAACCCCTATGGATCCAGCAGCTAGCTTGCCTGTTCAAATCTATATATGGGCAGAGAGTGCCGAAAGAGGATTTGTAGAAAAAGTGTCTGCTTGCATAATGGTATTATTATTTTTCCTAATATTTATGAATTTAGGAGCACAATTAATTAGACATAAATTTGAAAAGAAATGGAACTAAAATATGAATAAAATAGAAGCAAAAAATGTTGATGTCTATTATGGAGCGAAACAAGCTTTATTTGATATCAATATGGATATCGAAGCAAATAAAGTAACTGCTCTTATTGGACCTTCTGGTTGTGGTAAATCAACATTCTTAAGATGTTTAAATAGGATGAATGATGTGATCGATATTTGTAAAGTCAGTGGTGTCGTAAAAATTAATGACTATGACATAAATCAAAAAGATACAGATGTTGTAAGGCTTAGAGAAAAAGTTGGAATGATTTTTCAAAAACCAAATCCTTTTCCAAAAACCATTTATGAGAATATTTCTTATGGACCTGAGATACATGGGATAGCTCAATCTAAAAGTGAAATGGATAATATTGTTGAAGAGAGTTTGAGAAAAGCAGCACTTTGGGAAGAGGTAAAAGACAGAATTCACGAACCAGGTACTGGTTTATCAGGTGGACAACAACAAAGACTTTGTATTGCAAGAACAATATCAATTAAGCCAGAGGTAATACTCATGGATGAGCCATGTTCAGCTCTTGATCCAATTGCGACAGCACAAATAGAGGAGCTAATTGATGAATTAAGAAAGGAACATACTATAATAATTGTTACTCACTCAATGTCCCAAGCTGCAAGAGTCTCTCAAAATACTGGTTTTTTTCACCTTGGCAAATTGATTGAAGTAGGTTCTACTGATAAGATATTCAAGAATCCGACTCAACAACAAACGCAGGATTACATAACAGGAAGGTTTGGATAATGAATGAAAAACCACACACAGTAAAATCTTACGAAGACCAATTAAAAAAATTAAACAATGATTTAGTTGAAATGGGGGCAAATTGCGAAACCGCTTTAGGTAATGCAATGAAAGCAATATCAACAAATGATCATAACCTTGCTGATGATGTTATAAATTCAGATATGGTTATAGATAATTTTGAGTCTCAGATAGAGAATGAGGTAGTAAATTTAATTGCTTTAAGACAACCAATGGCTGTGGATCTTAGAGAAACAGTTGCAGCTCTAAAGATGTCTTCAGACTTAGAAAGAATAGGTGATCTTGCCAAAAATATTGCAAAAAGAA
>CACFXK010000030.1 GCA_902570125.1 uncultured Pelagibacteraceae bacterium | reverse complement strand
TTCTAGGAATACTTGGATTGGTGGGCATCCCTTTGGATATGATGACAATCACAATTGCTGCCATCACGATTGGTATTGCTGTAGATAATAGCATTCATTATATTTATAGATTTAGGGAAGAACTGATTAAAATAAAAGATTACAATAAAACACTTAAATATTGCCATTCAACAGTTGGTATTGCAATACTAAATACATCTATAACAATTGTATTTGGATTTTCTATTTTAGTTCTATCTAATTTTATTCCAACAATATATTTCGGGGTATTTACTGGGATAGCGATGCTATTAGCTATGATTTCAGTTTTAACATTATTACCATCTTTACTTTTAGTGCTCAAACCTTTTAAGATTGAATAATTAATGGAAGTTGTAAAAGATTTTTTTACTAATCTATATGCCTTTGATGTTATTTACTTAGTTTTCACAGCACTATCTTTGATTACATGTACAAAAAAGGGTTTTTTATTGAGTATTTTGTCAGCCTCTAAATGGCTTTTAGCTTATGTAGTTACTCTATTTCTATTTCCAAAAGTAAAACCATTCTTTGAAGATATAATTGATAGTGAATATGTGCTTGATTTAGCAGTTGGTGTAGGATTATTTATAATTATTATTTTTTTAATTTTATTAATAAATAAAGGAATTAATAGAGCAGTCACTTACTCTGGGTTGGGAAATTTAGATAGAATCTTTGGTTTCTTTTTTGGGTTTATTAGAGCTTACGTTATAGTTGTATGTATTTATACAACTATAAATATCATATATAATCACAAAAAATGGCCAATTAATTTAGATGATGCCTTTTTATATGCATGGGTTGAAAAAGGAAGTAACTATCTTATAAAAGAATTTCCTGATAAAAAAGATTATGAAGAAACTAAAGAAAAAGTTCAAGATATATGATCCTAAAATTAAGGAAGAGTGTGCGGTTTTTGGAATAAGTAATTCTCCTGACGCTTCTACCCTTGCAGCTTTAGGCCTGCATGCCCTTCAACATAGAGGGCAAGAAGGCTGTGGGATTGTTTCATACGATGGAGAAAAATATCATTCTGAAAAAAGATTTGGGTTAGTTGGTGATAACTTTAATGATGAAAAAGTTTTAAAAAAACTTCCTGGAAAATACGCAATTGGTCATAATCGCTACTCAACGACAGGTGGAACTGCTTTAAGGAATGTGCAGCCTTTTTTTGCTGATACAAATGCAGGTGGTATTGGTGTTGCACATAATGGTAATCTTACAAATGCTATAACTTTAAGGAATAAATTAGTTCAGGATGGTGCTATATTTTATACAACATCTGACACTGAAACTATTGTTCAATTAATTGCTAAATCAAAAAGAGGAAAAACGATAGATAAAATAATAGATGCTATATTTCAAATTCAAGGTGGTTATGCACTTGTAATGATGACACAAAATACTCTAATAGGTGTAAGAGATCCCTACGGAATTAGACCGTTAGTAGTTGGTAAATTGAAAAACTCATATGTATTTGCCTCTGAAACATGTGCATTTGATATTATTGGAGCAAAATTTGTAAGAGAGGTCGAAAATGGAGAAATTGTATATATTGAAAATGATGAGTTAAAAAGTATTAAACCATTTCCACCAAAAAAAATTAGACCTTGTGTATTTGAATATATTTATTTCTCTAGGCCAGATAGTATTTTAAACGGTAAAACTGCATATGAATATAGAAAAAACTTTGGATTACAGTTATCAAAAGAGGACGATATAGAGGCAGATCTAGTTGTACCTGTTCCAGACTCAGGTAACGCGGCTGCATTAGGATATGCTGAAGAAAAAAGTCTAAAATTTGATTTAGGTTTAATTAGAAACCATTATGTTGGAAGGACTTTTATTGAACCATCTCAACAAATTAGAAGTTTAGGAGTTAAGTTAAAATTAAATCCGAATATTTCTGTGATTAAAGATAAAAGAATAATTCTAGTTGATGACTCACTTGTTAGAGGCACTACATCGTCAAAAATAGTGAAAATGTTATACGATTCTGGAGCAAAAGAAGTTCATGTAAGAATAGCAAGCCCCGAAATTAAATTTCCTGATTTTTATGGTGTTGATACACCAACAAAAAAAGAACTTTTAGCAGCAAACAAATCCACAGCTGAAATATGTAAATTTATTAAGGCAAAATCACTAAAATTCTTAAGTTTGAATGGTTTATATTTAGGAATGGGATTTGAAAAAAGAAATGAAAATTACCCTCAATTAACTGATCACCACTTCACAGGTGAATACCCCGTGAAAATAATTGATGAGCTAGGTGAAGATAAAGTAACCCAACTTTCCTTATTGAGTACTGCATCGAATAATTAATATGAAAAAAGTAAGTTTTACGGAAATGAAGTATGGTACTAAAGATGACTATCAACTTTTGGAAAAGTTAGAAAGTCAGTATGAAAGAAAAACTGCAGATAGAATTTTAAATTATTTAGCTTCACAAACTACTACACTTGAAGGCTATCAGATAACAAGATTAGAACACTCGTTACAAGCTGCAACAAGAGCATATAAAAACGGAGAAAACGAGGAAATGGTTGTAGCAACATTATTACATGATCTCGGAGATGAATTAGCTCCAATGAATCATTCTCAATACGCAGCATCAGTAATTAAGCCTTATGTTTCAGAGAAAACTTATTGGATTATTTTACACCATGGTCTATTTCAAACTTATTATTCTGCAGAACATTTAGGTGGAGACAAAAATGCAAGAGAAAAATATAAAGATGCAGAACATTATCAAGCAACAATAGATTTTTGTGAAAACTATGATCAGGCTTCTTTTGATCCTAATTATAAGTCAATGACTTTAAAAGAATTTGAACCAATGGTTAGGAATATTTTTTCAAGAAAACCTTATTACCATCACTAAATTGTCTAATATTTTAAAAAACGAAAAAAGTCCTTATCTTCTACAACATAAAGATAATCCAGTTGATTGGTTTCCTTGGAATAAAGAAACTTTAGGCAAGGCAAAGAAAGAAAAAAAGCCTATTTTTTTAAGCGTTGGATATGCAAGTTGTCATTGGTGTCATGTTATGGCTCATGAGAGTTTTGAAAATGAAGAAACTGCTCAACTGATGAACGAAAAGTTTATAAATATTAAAGTTGATAGAGAGGAAAGACCTGATTTAGATTATGTCTTTCAAAAAAGCTTATCAATATTAACTGGGGCACAAGGTGGGTGGCCATTATCAATGTTTTTAGACGAAAATGGCGTACCCTTTACTGGTGGCACTTACTTTCCACCAAAGGAAATTCAAGGAAGACCTGACTTTAAAAAAGTCCTAAATAATGTGCATAATGTTTATAATGAAAATAGAGAAAAAATTTTAGCTCAGGCACCACAAGTTAAAGAGATATTCTCAAAAATTAATCAAAGATCTGCAGTTTTAAATCAACCATTGGAGCCATTTGTTGAAAAAATTATTAATTATTTAGATGAAAATAACGGAAGTTTCAAAGGAGCACCGAAGTTCCCCCAATTTTATTTATTTGATGCAATGTTTTACTTCTTTTTAAAGACCAAGAATAAAAATTATTTTAAGCCTGTTGAAATTTTGCTCAATAATCTTTGTTCCAAAGGTATTTATGATCAACTAGAAGGAGGAATTTCAAGATATGCTGTCGATGAAAAATGGATAATTCCTCACTTTGAAAAAATGCTTTACGACAATATACAATTTATTGATCTCTTGACTAAATTTTATCAAAATACAAAAAATGATTATTTTAAAAATAAACTTTTACAAACAATTCAATATTTTAATAATGAATTTAAAAACAAAGAAGAATTATATGGTTCCGCATATGATGCTGATAGCGAAGGTGTTGAAGGAAAATATTATGTTTGGTCTTATACAGAATTAAAAAATCTTTTAAAGGATGATATTAAATATTTAGAAAATAATTATGAAATTTCAGAAAGTGGTAATTTTGAAGGAAATAACATCCTGGTAGAAAAAAATTTAATACCTGATGGAGACAAAAATAGCCTAGATCAGATAAAAAATAAATTACTTAATATTAGAAGAAAAAGAATAAAACCATTTTTTGACGATAAATCTCAAACTGATTTAAATGCATATATGCTCCAAGTTCTTCTCAAAACTTCAGTAAATTTAGACGATGAAGATTTAAAAATTAAGACGATAGAAACAATCGAAATATTAAATAAAAAATTAAATCAAAAAATTATTCATTGTTATGAAAATAAAGAAATAGAGACTTTTCTTGAGGACTACGTATATTATGCTTTACTTATGATAACTCTATATGAAGTTAACGCTGACAAAAAAGCTTTAGAAAAATCAATAAAAATAATGAATGATACTTGGGAATTATTCTTTAATAAAGAAACGCAGCTGTTCCAAAAAAATATTATTAAAGATAATGATTTATTTGCAAGTCCACTAGACTTGAATGATAGCAATATACCA
>CACFXK010000029.1 GCA_902570125.1 uncultured Pelagibacteraceae bacterium | reverse complement strand
GGTATTCCAAATTGGTTGATTGTTTTTATTTTTACCCATGATATTTATTTGTGCTAAATTTTTATGAAAATCATTTTTTTTAATTATCTTATAATAATATTTTACTTAATATCATCTGCTGTCTCATATTCAATAGAGCGTCCAGAAATTAAGAATCTTATAGTGCATAAAGACAAGAAAAAAATTGAAAATATAGAATTTATTAAATCTGAAGGTGAAAAAGTTAGTTTAAATAATTATAAATCAAATCCCTTAATAATAAATTTTTGGGCCACTTGGTGTGCACCTTGCAAAAAAGAAATGCCATCTTTGGACAAACTTAAAACCTTAAATGAATTTAAAAATATAAATATAATTCCAATTAATATTGGTGGCGAAAGTTATAAAAAATCTAAAGAGTTTTTTGATAAAATTGAAATTAAGAATTTAGATATATTTACAGGATCTGGACCAGAGCTTTCACAGTTATTTAAATTACGAGGATTACCTACAACCATTCTAATAGACCGAAATGGTTTTGAGGTTGGAAGAATTGTTGGTTACATTGACTTTAATGATCAATCTTTAATTGATTGGTTACCAAAAAATTTATGAAATTTTCATTAAATACAACAATAATAAAACCAGAAAATAACGAGGAAGTTAAAAGTGCAGTAATTCTACTTCATGGATATGGAGGTGATGGTAAAGACATCGCTATGCTTACTTTAAATTGGAAAAGATTTTTAAAAAATACAGTTTTTTTATGTCCTGATGCACATGAAGTGTGCAACATTAATCCAGCAGGGTTTCAATGGTTTGATTTAGATAATGAGGATCCAGAATATACACTTCAAGAGTCAAAAAAAGCAGAAAATGTTTTAAATAATTATATTTTAGAAGTAAGTGATTATTTTAATTTAGAATATTCGAAAATTTGTATTTCTGGTTTCAGTCAAGGATGTATGATGTCATTAAATGTTGGATTGACATCAGAAAAAAAATTCAGTTGTATTGTGGGGTTTTCTGGAAGAATTATAAATATGCAAGATCTTTCTAAAAGAATAAAAACTAAAACCGATATTTTAATGATACATGGTGAAAATGATCCAATTGTCCCACTAAATAATTTACTAGAAGCTGAGGATTTTTTTATTAGAAATAAAATTAAAATTGAAACATTAATGATTAAAAACTGTGATCACCATATACCAATTGAAGCATCTAGTGCGGCATTAAACTTTATCAAAAAAAAATTAATTAGTGAATAAATATTTAATAAGACATTAGATGTGTTGATAAAAAATATATTTAATGTATGTTTTAAGTATGATTGAGTTGTCTGATCACAGTATATCTTTAGAAAAGTGTCCTGCATTAGTTTTGAATGCAGATTATAGACCATTAAGTTATTATCCACTTTCATTGTGGAGTTGGCAGGATTCAATTAAATCTGTTTTCCTAGATAGAGTTTCTATTGTTAGTTATTATGATAGACAAATCAGAAGTCCTTCGTTGAGTATGAAACTCCCAAGTGTAATTGCTCTTAAATCATATATAAGACCCCAATCAAATCCTAACTTTACAAGGTTTAATGTTTTTTTAAGAGATAAGTTTAGCTGTCAATATTGTGGTAGTAAAAATGAACTTACATTTGATCACTTACTGCCGAGATCAAAAGGTGGAAAAACTAATTGGGATAATGTTGTAACAGCTTGTTCATCCTGTAATGTTAAAAAAGGAGGAAGACTCATAAAGAACTCAGGTCTGACATTAAACCAATGGCCTTTTCAACCTACAACAGAGGATCTTCACAAAAATGGTAAGAATTTCCCACCTAACTTTTTACATAAAAGCTGGATGGACTATTTGTATTGGGATGTTGAACTTGAACCGTAACTAAATTTTTTCAGAAATTTTTATAGCAACCTTAGAACCAGTTTTAATTATTTTATCCATAATTGAATAAACACCTTTTTTTGTAGCACCCTTCTCGTAGGCTATATCTTTATGGTCTAATTCGTCTTGTCTAAATTTTATTATTTTTTCCTTTAAATCCTTTTCATCTCCTTCTATCTGGTCTATTTGGCTTTTATAATGTTCATCTATTACCTCCTCGACAGAGGCCGTACATAACATCGCAGCTTTTTTTCCAAGTATCGTTGAACCAAATCCAAGACCTAGTCCAAGCAAATCCCACAATGGAAGTAATTTTGTTGGTTTTATATTTCTTTTTTCTATTTCATCCTCAAAAAAATTTGAATGTTCCTGCTCATGCTTTTTCATTTCACCAATAGTTTGTTTTAAATCATCATTTTTTACAATAGTATTTAGTGCAAGTAATTGACCCTCATAAATTTTAATTGCACCCCTTTCTCCAGCATGATCTACTCTTATAAATTCTTCTAATTTTTTTTTATTAGTTTTTTTCATATGTCAATGTTCTAATCGAAAAAAAAACAATTAAAATTGAAAAAATTGTATTAATTGCCGCTAGTGAAATTCCAAGAATTTTAAAAGTAGCGTCTTTACAGTTAACAGGCATAGTTTTGTTAAGAGACTCTAGTAATTTCGATTTATTTAAAATATCTGATGATCCATTTGTACAGGCTGATAGCTCATCAAATATACTATTCTCAATTCCAAAATGATACCCAGATAGTATAGCGCTCAAAGCAAATATCATAATTGTAACTATTAAAATTTGATCATTATTCGAATAATTAAACCCGATAAAGCTTACAAATATTGCAACTAGGTAAGGTAATCTTTGATAAATACATAACTTACAGGGTTGATACTGCAATATATACTCAATGTATAACGCGGAAATTATTGAAATTAACGAGATAAAAAAAATAATCACATAAAAATTTTTTCTATTTGGAAATAGGATCATATTTAATTAATAAAATTATTTAAAAATTTATATATAAAATAAGCAAAAATAATTAGAATAACTGATAGTAAAATAGAGAATTTTAAAAGTCTTTTTTCAATAATTTTTTTCATTGTAGGTCCAAAGTTTCCAACTAAAAATGCTATTAAAAAAAAACGTGAACCTCTTGTTAAAAGAGAAATAATAATAAAATATAAAATATTAAAGTTTATGAAACCACTTGTTATTGTAAGTAACTTAAAAGGCACTGGTGAAAAACCAGCAATTGCAAGGAGAGTTATCCAGGCTATAATGCCACCTTCTGAAGATACTTTATCTTTTAAAAATGAAGCATCATCTACACCATAAATTTCAAAAATTTTAATGCCAATCTCGTTAAAAAAAACATATCCAATAAGATATCCAAGGCAAGCTCCCAAAACAGATCCTATAGTTGCAATTAATGCAATTCTAATCCATTCATGTTTTCGAGCTATTGTCATAGGAATTATCAAAACATCTGGCGGTATTGGGAATATAAAACTTTCAATAAAAGATACGAATCCTAAAAAAGATTTGGATCTTTTATGACCTGCTAGTTTAATAGTTTTATTATACAGTTCTTTAAACATATTTTCTTTTAATATAATAAATGATTTAATACTATTGATTAAAATATGCAAAGTTTTGGGCGAATGGCGGAACTGGTAGACGCGTTGGACTCAAAATCCAATAGTAGCAATACTGTGAGAGTTCGATTCTCTCTTTGCCCACCAAGAATTTATGAGTACACAAAATATTAATAATTTAGTCGAACTGTTTTTTATTAATTATAAAAAACAAAAAAAAAACAATATTCTTTTAACATCCTTGAAAGATACCAATAATTGTTTTACTTGGGAAAAAACATTCCATTCAATTAAAAAACTTTCTTCAGAAATTAAAAAATATACAAATAAAGGTGATAGATGTTTATTAATATCTGAAAATCGACCTGAGTGGTTTATAACTGATCTTTCAGTAATGTTATCTGAAGCTATTACTGTACCAGCTTATACAACTTACGCTGAGAAAGATTATGAATATATAATTGAAAATTGTAGTCCAAAATTAATCTTTGTTTCTAATCAAGAACAATTTAATAAAATCAAAGAAATTATAAAAATAAAAAGTTTTGTTGTTAAAATATTTTCTTTTGAAGAATTAGATATAGATATTGATACTTATATAAATGTAAATAAATTATTTTCTAATTTAGATTATCAAGATTTAAACATACCAGACTTATCAATTAAAAGAAATGATCCAGCTTGTATTATTTATACCTCAGGAACACAAGGTAACCCAAAAGGTGTAATCTTAAGTCACGGTGGTATTTTAAATAATTGTGATGGTGCACTTGATATATTGAAACCTTTGCTAACAGACCAGACTAGATTTTTAACCTGGTTGCCTCTCTCACATTCTTATGAACATACTGTTCAATTTGTTCAAATAAGTGTTGGAGCAAAAATATTCTATGCAGAAAGTATTGAAAAATTAATTAAAAATATGAATGATTGTAAACCCCAACTAATGACTGCAGTACCTAGGTTTTACCAAAATTTATTTCAAAAGATTAATGCAAGCTTTAACAAGACGACAGGTTTTAAGAAAAAATTAATATTAAAGATGTTAGAACTAGGGACAAAAAAAATAAATAAAAAATCTTTAACAATTTTTGAAAAATTAATTGATAATATATTGGAAAAAATAGTAAGAAAAAAAATTAAGAGTCAATTTGGAGGTGCTCTTAAAACTTTCGTTTCTGGCGGAGGAGCCCTTGACAGAGAAGTTGGTATTTTCTTAAATGCTATAGGCCTTCCAACCTTACAAGGATATGGATTAACCGAGACCTCTCCGGTTGTAAGTTGTAACCCAATTAATGATATTAGGGTTGAGACTGTAGGTCCACCGTTTAAAGGAAACGAGGTAAAAATAGCCTCAGATGGAGAAATTTTAGTTAAAGGTGAAAATGTAATGTTAGGTTATTGGAACAATGAGGAGGAAACTTCTAATGTTTTAAAAGATGGATGGTTGCATACTGGAGACATAGGGATTTTTGAAAATGGATATTTAAAAATCACTGATAGGAAAAAAGATATTTTAATTACTCCAGGTGGAGATAATATTTCTCCAGTTA
>CACFXK010000028.1 GCA_902570125.1 uncultured Pelagibacteraceae bacterium | reverse complement strand
TATATTATCCATCTGCAAAACCACATATGGGTCATGCATACTCAAGTATTATTGCTGATTTTTTTGCAAGATTAAAAAGAATACAAGGTTTTAATGTTTATTTTTTAACTGGCACAGATGAACATGGACAGAAAATACAACGTGCGGCAGAAGAAAAAAAAATGGATCCATTGCTTTTTTGTGATGAAATTAGTAAAACTTTTAGGGATTTATCTGATACATTAAATTTATCAAATAACGATTTTATAAGAACTACAGAGGCTAGACATTCTAAATCTGTTGAAAATCTTTGGAATATTTTAGAAAAAAAAGGAGAAATATACCTATCAAAGTACTCAGGTTGGTACTCTGTATCAGATGAAGCATTTTATGCAGAGAGTGAAATTGAAGACTTAGATGGTATAAAAAAATCAATTAGTTCAGGTTCAAAAGTAGAGTGGGTAGAGGAAGAGTCTTTTTTTTTTAAATTATCAAATTGGCAAGATAAATTGATTGAGTTTTATAATAAAAATCCAGACTTTATACTACCTGAAACAAGAAGAAATGAAGTTGTTAGTTTTGTTAAATCAGGATTAAAAGATTTATCTGTAAGTAGAAAATCTTTTAATTGGGGAATAAAAGTTCCATCTAATAAAGACCATGTTATTTATGTTTGGTTGGATGCTTTAACAAATTATCTAAGTGCTTTAAATTATCCAAATGAAAAAGATGATTTATACAAATCTTTTTGGCCTGCAGATCTACATCTAATCGGAAAAGATATATTAAGATTTCATGCTATTTATTGGCCGGCTTTCTTATTGGCTGCAGATATAGAACCTCCAAAAAGAGTATTTGGCCACGGATGGATACTTTCTGGTGATGAAAAAATGTCTAAATCCAAAGGTAACATTTTAGACCCACTTGAAATTATAGAAAATTATGGTCTAGACCCTTTAAGATATTATTTGATCAAAGAAGTTTCATTTGGTAATGATGGAAATATCTCACAAGATAAATTAGAGTCTTGTATTAATAGTGATTTAGCTAATAATTATGGAAATTTGTGTCAAAGAGTTTTGGCATTTTGTGATAAAAATGCTAACTTAGAAGTTCCTGATAAATATAATCTAACAGAGGATGATAAGATTATTTTGGATCAATACTCTAAATATTATAATGATTTAGTAATGTATTCAAATAATCAAGATGTAAACTCATACATAAATTTTATTGTTGAGCAACTATTTTCAGCAAATAAGTATTTTAATGATCAAGAACCTTGGAAAAAAAAGAATGATAAATTAAGAATGAATACAATTATTTATGTTGCTTTGGAGCTAATAAGAAAAGTAACCATATTACTTTATCCTATTATACCATCATCATCTCTTAAAGTTTTAGGTATATTTAGTATAAACGAGGAAAAAATCAATTTTGAAACTATAAAAGAAAACAATTACCTAAAAAAAGGTCTCAAATTGAATAAATTAGATATTTTATTTAGAAAGATTGAAAAAAATGATTGATTCACATTGTCATCTAGATCACGAACCTTTAGCTCAAAATATTCAAGATGTTTTATCAAGATGTAAAAGAGAAGGAATTAAAAAAGTATTAACAATTTCTACAACATTAAGTGGTTTCCCAAAAATTTTGGAGATTATTGATAAAGATGAAATGATATTTGGAACCTTTGGTATACATCCTCATGAAACAAACACTGATCAAGTTTCAAAAGACGAAATAATAAGTAAAATTAAATCTAATAGTAAAATTATTGGTGTTGGAGAGACAGGTTTGGACTTTTACTACAACAATAGTGATAAAGATAAACAAATCACAAGTTTCAAAAATCATATCAATGCTGCATTAGAATTAAACTTTCCTTTAATTGTTCATTCTAGAAATGCTGAGGATGAAACTTATGAAATATTAAAAAATTCAGACAAGAATTTAAAAATACTGATGCATTGTTTCACAGGTTCACTACCATTTGCCTTAAAATTAATGGAGCTAAATTCTTATTTTTCAGCCAGCGGTATTATTACATTTAAGAATAGCAATGATCTTCAAAATACATTTAAACAATTGCCTTTAGAAAGATTACTAATTGAGACAGACAGTCCTTTTTTAGCACCTGAGCCAATGAGAGGTAAGAAAAATGAACCATCTTTTGTGAGGTATACCTTAAAAAACTTTCAGAATTAAAAAAAATTACTCACCAAGAGCTTGATAAAATAACAACACAAAATTTTAATAGATTATTTTTTAGCCAATGAGCTTAAAATTTACTATTTTAGGATGCGGTAGTTCCCTAGGTATACCTAGAATTGATGGTTATTATGGGAACTGTGATCCCAATAATAAAAAAAATACACGATCAAGATGCTCAGCCTTAATAAGATCTAAAAATTTAAATATTCTTTTTGATACATCACCAGACCTAAAATCACAATTGCTTGTAAATAAAGTTAAGAATATTGATAAAGTATTTTACACTCATTTGCATGCTGATCAAACTCATGGAATTAATGAATTAAGAGTTTTTTCATTAAAGAATAAAAAGAAAATACCAATTTATGCAGATGCAATTACAAAGAAATATCTTAAAAATACTTTTGGTTATTGTTTTAAAGATTATAAAAATTATCCATCAATTCTTGATGCCAATACTTTAAAGTCCAAACATATATTAAAAGATATAAATACAAAAATTGTAATAAAATCTTTAAAAGTTCATCATGGTTCTATAAAAAGTATTTGCTATATAATCAATGATAAATGTGCTTATGCACCAGATGTAAACAAAATAGATAATAAAGATTTAAAATATTTAAAAAATTTAAAATATTTTATTGTTGATTGTTTAAGATATAATTATCATTCGACTCATTTTAATTTAGATGATGTACTAAACTTAATTAGAAAAATTAAACCTAAGAAATCGATTCTTACAAATTTGAGTAATGAAATTGATTACAATGAAATTAAAAAAATATTGCCAAAAAATGTAACTCCCGCCTATGATGGGTTAACTGTTTTAATTTAATAAACTTTCTATTTTATTAATAATTTTTCTTGAGGTTGGATTTGTTAAAGATGCGTAAGTTTCTTCAATTTTACCTTCTTTGTTAATTAATATTTTGTAAAAATTCCACTTTGGTACTGCAGATTTTCCATAGTTATCTTTTGCCCATTTATAAATTTCATGAGCATTATTACCTCTTACATCAGTAATTTCAGTGAGTGGAAAGTTAATATTAAAGTTAACTTTACAAAATTCTTTTACTTCACTATTGTTTTTTTTTTCTTGATTAAATGAATTTGATGGTACTCCTAATACAATCAATCCTTTATCTTTATATCTTTCCCATAACTCTTGCATGTCGTCATATTGCTTAGTAAATCCGCAATAACTTGCTGTATTTACAACTAAAACAGGCTTACCTCGGAAGTCGTTTAAATTTATAAGCTCACCAGAAATACTATTTATTTTAAAGTCATAAAAGATTTTTTTATTATCTGCTTGTGATGAACTTTTAAAAAAAAACATAATTATAGTTAATCCAATTATTAGTAGGTTTTTCATTATTTTAATTATTTATTTGGTGTAAGTAATATTAAAAAGTAACCAAATAAAGTGGATAATAATGACCCAGTTAAAACTCCAATTTTTACACCATCCATGTATTGCATACTTTCAGCGAATGCTAAATTTCCAACAAATAAACTCATAGTGAAACCAATTCCAGTTAAAACACCGACACCATAAAAATTATACCAGCTAGTATTACTTGGCATTTGGGCAATTTTTAATTTAATTGATATGTATGAAAAAACAAAAACTCCTAATTGTTTTCCAGCAAATAAACCTAAAACTATTCCTAATGGAACTTTATCTAACAAAGATGAAAAAGATAAACCTTCCAATGATACGCCTGCATTTGCGAAGGCAAATATAGGCATAATTCCAAAAGCAACATAAGGACTTATTGCATGTTCTACTTTAATTAAAAGTGAGAAAACTTTATCTTTTTTTCTATGAGGGATTGTCATCGCAAGTAACACACCAGCGATAGTTGCATGTATTCCTGAGTTATGAGTAAAATCCCATAAGAAAATTCCCACTATTAGATAGGGTAGAAATTTCTTTATATTAAATTTATTTATAACTAATAAAATAATAAATGCTAAGAACATCAGAGATAAATATTTAATACTTAAATCACCAGAATAAAATAAAGCTATTATAACTATTGCTCCCAAATCATCTATAATTGCTAAAGCTGTTAGAAAAACTTTTAATGAGAGAGGCACCCTCTTACCCAGCAATGATAATACACCTAATGAGAAGGCTATATCGGTGGCTGATGGAATTGCCCAGCCTTTCAATGTTTCTACATTTCCTAAGTTTATAAAAACATATATTAACGCAGGAACTACCATTCCGCCAACTGCGGCAATTATAGGAAGCAACGCTTGTTTAATATTAGATAATTCTCCTTGTAAAAACTCTCTTTTAATTTCAAGTGTTACAAAAAAGAAAAAGATTGCCATTAGCGCATCATTTATCCAATGTAAAACTGAAAGCTTAAGACCAAAATTATTTATCCCAATGAATAAATATCTTTCTAGTGTTGAAAAATATAAATTAGATAATTCAGAGTTACTTATAACTAATGCTATTATAGCTGCAAATAGAAGTACTATTCCACTTGCATGGCTGTTTTTGAGGGTTTATATATTTTTGCTTTTTTCATAATATAAAATGGTCGGGGCGGCAGGATTCGAACCTGCGACCCTCTGGTCCCAAACCAGATGCGCTACCAGGCTGCGCTACGCCCCGATTGCAGTACTAATACAGTAGATAAAAAAAAATTCAAAGTATAAAAACACATTTTAAAGGGAATTTTAAACATTTATACTATATAAGACACTTATGATCATTAATTGCGAGTGTGGAAAAAAAAAATTTAGCATAGATAGCAGTCTAATACCTAAAGAAGGTAGATTGTTAAAATGTGGGAGTTGTAACAATATCTGGCATTATACACCTATTATTGAAACTAATAATAATGAAGAGTTAGAT
>CACFXK010000027.1 GCA_902570125.1 uncultured Pelagibacteraceae bacterium | reverse complement strand
TTTTGCAAGTAACAGTAGTATCGCATTAACAGCTATTATTGTTGCATAAATGCAATTATTGTTGCAATTACAATTAAAACGCACGCAGAAATTGCGTTTATAATCTTTGCGTTAGTTTTAACCCATGAAATCATTTTATTTGCTAGAATGGCATAACCGATTAAAGATAAAAAATCTAAAATTACATATGTAGTTATTAAAATAATAAATTGAGCAACATAATTAGAGTTAAAATCAATAAATTGTGGAAAAATAAACGGAAAAAACATCCAAGCTTTAGGGCTTGTTCCAGCAACTAAAAAACCATCTTTATAAAAAGATAAAAAGGTTTTTTTTGATTTTTTATCAGAGTTTATGCTTTTTGGTCGAGATTTATAGATATCATAACCAAGATATAGAATATAAATTATTCCAATCCACTTAATTGTATTAAGCAACTTAGGGTTATCAGAAATAAATGAGCCAATAACAAATATAACAAGAGTTGCTTGAATAATATTTGCAGTAACATCTCCTAATGCTGTCCATACACATTTCTTTACTCCATAATTCATTGAATATGAAATGATTACAATCCTTGGTGTTCCAGGAGTAATAAACATAAAGAGAATAATTTGTAGAAAAAGGAAATAGTTTAATGGGAGCATTTTAGGATAGTCCTAAAAAACCGGGAGCTAAAGATGGCTAGATAGGACTATCTAAAAGTGATAATATCATAGGCATTAAAATTTGCATTAAAATTTATTTAAAGTTTTGCTGAAAAATCTATGAAAAAAAGTCACAGGCCTACAACCAAATTCAAAAATCCTGAGCCAAAACCAGGAAGTCCAGACTGGGTTATCTGGGCAGCTTGGGCTGACAGAATAACATTTGAGGAGATAGAAAAAAAAACAGGCAAAACTGAAGCTGATGTAATCAAGATAATGAGAAGAAATCTTAAACCCTCGTCTTTTAGGTTATGGAGAAAAAGAGTAAATTCACAAAGTATCAAACATAGAAAAAAATTTGAATATTCAAGAAAACAAATAAGAGTAAAAATTAAGAAAAATGAAATTCTTAACTGGTAAATTATAAAAATATAATTATATCTTTAGTATGAAAAATATTACCATGTATTCAGGCCCAATGTGTGCTTTTTGTGATGCAGCAAAAAGGTTGCTGAATAGAAATAATCTTGAATACAAAGTTATTGATGTATCTACAGGTCCAGAGCTTAGAGATGAAATGATACAAAAAGCTAATGGAAGAAGAACAATACCTCAAATTTTTTTTAATGATGAACATATTGGTGGTTATCAAGAACTTAGAGATTTAGAAAAAAATGGTACGTTAGAAGCATCGCTAAAATAAATTTAATTCCAATCAATTAAACCTAATTGTTTTTTTGCTAACTCACTTAAATCATTTACGGTAACTCTACCTTTATAATTAATTTCATAGTCTTCAGCAGCAAAATCTGGAGGACTTTTTCCTTCTAAAAACTTTTTTGATTGCTTATTAATATAATCCAAATTTTTCTTACAATATGGTGTTGATCCTACATAAATAACATTAGAAAAATTTTTTCCTAAATGCTTATCCTCTACTGCATGTATAACATCTGGATGCCACCAGATAGTATCCCCTGGATACATTTTGGGAATAGAAATTAATCCTTCTAAGAGCAAGCTATGATAAGTTTCATTTACTGATAAAGCCTTTCCTACTTTTGATCCACATAATTCATTTTCTGGAACATCTTCTAATAATGCTCTAGTTAAAACATATGCCATGGCTTTTGTGATTGGAATCAACTGTAATGTTCCATCTTTAGGGCCTTGTTCAGTTAAGGCTGTCCATCCTTGAAAGGTTCTAAAAACATGGGCAACTGCTGGAGACTCAAATTCTATTGTCCTATCTCTGAATTTTGCATCAAATGGATTAAAATTTTTAAATCTATCAGCAAATATATCATTATAAATTTTTTGATATGAAGGATCGATCCACCTTTCAACTGATCCTGCATCACAATGTGGAGATAAACCTAAACTATCATCACCTGGTTCCCTTCTTCTGATCCTGTCAGCGTATGAAAGTTCTCGATTTGGATCAAATACCTTATATTCCTCATTTTTAAAAACCCATAGATTATTTAAAAATTTTTTAATTTTGGCCATTTTCTGGGAGTGCCTTATTTTAATTTGAGCCTTTGACCAATACAATCCATAAATTTGAGGCTTACCAGATTTTAAATCACTAAAGTAATTATCTAGACCCTCTTTCTTTTTTTGATCATTGTAATATCCATTATGTTCAATATATTTTTCTAGATCATTGTTAAGTTTACCTATTTTTTTTTGATCAAATACATCTCTAATAATAATACATCCTCTTTTTTTTATTTGATCAATTATTCGTAAATCGTGTGATAAAAGTTCTTTATACTTTATTTCAGGAATAATATTATTAGATAACTTATTTGACCTCTTTATTTCATAAATCTCTTTTTTAATATAATTCTCAATATTTTTAAAATTTTGCTTATAATTTTTAGATAATTTTCTAAGCTTTTTTTTTGCTAGAATAATTTTATGATCAACTTTTCTATTCATAAATATAGTCTAAATTAAATTATAAAGATTATGAAGTTTTATTGAATAGTTATTGTAACTACTGGTTCTTGTGGGTCAAACATGCAAAAATCTGTTCCTACTTCTGTAGCTTTAATTGCTGCTGAAGTACCAAAACCAATATCTATAATTGGAGGTGTTAAAGATACAGTATAAGGTGATGAAAGAGTATAGACCATTACATGATCATCTGAGGTGCTCCCATCTGCATGCTGAGTTTGATATGTTGATGATCCAGTCCCTTGAGCATAAGTGATCGTATTTGCATCACCCACTCCAGTACAAGCAGCATTTCCACAAACTTTCATTTGATCATTTTTTAAATATAATTCTGCTTCTGCAGCAGTACCCCCGTCAGCAATAATTGGTGTTCTATCATATTTTTCATTACTACTTAAAGATCCACCAGGATAACCAGAGCCAGATAGTGCTGAAGTCGTCGTACAATTATCTGTAACACCTGAAACTTCTAAATCTGCTTTAATCGTAAATTTTCTATCTATAGTAACTCTCATATGTGTATAAGTTACTCCTAATGGTAAAAGTGCTGGATCTCCAAATGTTGCAGCTGCAACACCTGCATTTACGGATGCAATATCAACAACTTTTTCGGTATTTCCTATTACGACTGCACCAACACAACTTGAAACACTTGTGCTCGCTTTACATAACTCTACTTTTTTCATTGTTACTTTGTATACACTTGCAAGGCCAGTTGTGCTTGCAGCATGCAAAGTTGAAATTGAAAAGAACATTATGATTTTTACGAAAATTAATATTCTAAAAGTCATTTTCATTAATCAGCTCTCGATATTGTTGATTTACCTTTAAATTCTACAAAAATTTTATTATTACGTTTTACTTTTGTTAACAATTGACCAGACATATCTTTTTGATCTCTCCATGTATTTGCACTTATGAAACCATCTTGTAAAGAATTTTTATTTCTTGGAGGATGAAGAAACATTATTTTTGCATACCACTCATCTTCTAGTCCCTTTTTGTCTTTATCATCATACGCAATTTCTAGATTTAATGTTGGACTTAATAATAATTCTGATCCAATTTTTGTACCTTTTACATCGTCTCTAGAAACACCTTCCCATTCATAAGTATTAATAAATACATCTGCCCAATGTAGATGAGGAATTTGTGATGCCAAACCTAATTCGTATCCATCTAAAACTTTTTCATCTGACGCATCATCTAGTCCAAAATAATAATTGTACATAAATTCTAAAACTGCACTTCTTACTTCTAAACCAAAACTAGATCTTAAGTTTCCAGCATCATCATAATCGAGAAAAACATTGAAACCAGTCAGTAGCGTATTGTCTTGGCTTAATGATCTTTTACCTAAGCCAATATTAGCTACAATTCTTTCATCATTATCTTTTTCTGTATTAAATAAAGATAACTGAGAAAAAAAATTTCCATTTTCAGTTTTTTCAATCTCTCTTACTGTAAGAATACTGTAATCGGGTTTATTATTTTCTCTTAAATCAATACTAACCTCTGTATCACCCTCACCAGGGATTAAATTAGATATATATTGTGAAATATTATTCGATACGTCTGCACTCAAATTACTTGTAAATAAAACGAGAAATGAGAGCAAAAGTATTTTTTTCATAACTTGTATTTATATAAAAACCTATATTGGACAAGAAAATTTAACAAGATAATTTTAAGTTTGTATTATTTGTTTGGTTTAAAAACCAAGCAAACACCGTTATTGCAGTATCTTTTGCCCGTGGGTTGTGGACCGTCGTCAAATATATGACCATGATGACCTCCACAATTCTTGCAATGATATTCGGTTCTAGCATAACCAATGTGATAATCGGTTGTGGTTTCAAATGCATCAGGCAAAGATTCATAGAATGAAGGCCAGCCAGATCCGCTTTCATATTTAGTATTTGAGTCAAACAACTTTACTCCACAATTAGCACAATGATAGGCACCCTCTCTTTTTTCATGATTTAATTCACTTGAGCCTGGTGGCTCTGTGGCCTCTTCAAATAAAATTTTGTTCTGCGTATTTGACAAATTTGGATTAATTTTTTTCATTAAGAATTTTTTTACAATTTTTATGTAAACTTGAGTGTAATTCAATAAGTTTTTTAAAGTCTTTGTTATAACCACCACCTAAAACTCCACAAATAGGAACTTTTCTTTTAAAAAAGTTTCCAATAACCATCTCGTCTCTTTTATTAATTCCTTTGTCAGTAATACACAACTTTCCTAATCTATCATCTAAGTGAATGTCAACACCTGCAATGTAAAATACGAAATCAAAATTAAAATCGTTTAGAAAAATTAAATTTTTTTTTTAAAATATCTAAATACTCATCATCTTCCATTTTTTGTTCAAGTTCAATATCCAGATCACTTTTTGATTTAATTGGTGGATAATTCACTTTTGTGTGCATACTAAATGTAAAAACATTATTTTCATTTTTAAATATTTCTGAATTTCCGTTACCTTGGTGAACATCTAAATCAACAATAAGGATTTTGTTAGCTAACCCTCTATTCAAGAGATATTTTGCAGCAACAGCCACATCATTAAAAACACAAAAACCAGCTCCCTCATCATAAATAGCATGATGACTTCCACCAGCTGTGTTACAAGCTATTCCATAATTTATTGCTAATTTAGAGGCCAATACCGTTCCACCTGTTGCAACTAAAGATCTTCTGACCACACTATCAACTAAAGGAAACCCTATTTTTTTTACTAATTTTTCCTCTAATGTTTTATTTTTAATTTTTAAAATATAATCCTCAGAGTGAACTTCTTTTAATGTATCAATTGAGCATGGCTCAGGTTTATAAAACTTCTTAACTACATTTTCTTTTTTAAGAAAACTTGCTAATTCACCAAACTTTTTAATTGGAAATTTATTATCATCACCAATTTTTGCTTCATAATCAGGGTGATTTACAACTGGTAATTCCACTTTACTTTATTTCTCGAATAGCCTTACCAGCAACACAGGCTTCTAAATTCTCAATCATTTGAGTATAGAAAATAGAATAATTCTCAGCTGTGACGTAACCTACGTGTGGAAGCAAAAGTGCGTTAGGCACAAATCTAAATTTATGATTACTAGGTAAAGGTTCTTTATCATAAACATCGATACCAGCTCCAGCAATTGCATTGGTTGAAAGAGCTATAATTAAATCATCTTCGTTTACAATCGGACCTCTTGAAGTATTAATTAGAAAAGCAGTTTTTTTCATT
>CACFXK010000026.1 GCA_902570125.1 uncultured Pelagibacteraceae bacterium | reverse complement strand
TGTTTATAGAAATCTTTTGTTATTACATTTGGTGAAATGAGATAAATAAATTTTTTTTTATTTATTTTCAAGTTCTATTGACCATTTCCCTTTTGCAGCTAGAGAACACATTTTAGCTCTATGATTAAAAGTATTTTGAGTTGACTCTACATCATTAGTATTTTTTGACCATGTCTTAAGAGCGCCTTGCTGTAGAGCTCTTCCATATGAATAAGTCATTATAAATTTAGTATTATTATTCTTATTAATTAAGTCTAAATTTTCTGTAGCTTCTTTTTCTGACTGACCTCCAGATAAAAAAGCAATTCCAGGTACTTCGCTAGGGACTGTATTTTTAATGCACTCAAGAGTTTTTTGTGAAACCTCATCACTTGAGATTTTATCTTTTGATTTGTTTCCAGCTAATATCATATTTGGCTTCAAAATAATTCCAGAAAGATCAACTTTATGTAATATTAATGCTTCAAAACATTTTTTAATAACTTCTGATGTTTTATTTAAACAAAGTTCAGCAGAATGATCTCCATCCATTAATACCTCAGGTTCTACTATTGGAACCATTTTACTCTCTTGAACTAGAGCCGAATATCTTGCAAGTGCATGAGCATTGCTGTGAACTGCCAACTTACTTGGAAGTTTACCACTAATATTGTAAACTGCTCTCCATTTTGTAAATCTTGCACCAAGCTCATAATATTTTTTTAATCTTTCTCTAAGTCCATCTAGGCCTTCTGTAATTTTTTCATCGTAAGAATTTGCTAAATCTTTTGCACCAGTATCAACTTTAATTCCGGGCACAGCACCTGATGATGAAATCAAATCTGGTATTGGTTTTCCAAGACTTGATTTTTGGTTTATTGTTTCATCGTAAAGAATTACACCACCTATACATTCTTGCATGCTCTCTGAAGAAAAGAGTGTTTCTCTAAATAAAAGTCTATTTTCTGGTGTAGAAGGTACATTTACTGCATCAAGTCTTTTTGTCATTGTTCCATTGCTTTCATCTGCCGCAAGGATACCTTTGCCATTAGAAATTATTTTAAGTGCAATTCTATTAAGTTCAGACATATCAATTTAAAGCGGTTATACCAGGTAGTTTTTTGCCTTCAAGATATTCCAAAAAAGCTCCACCTGCGGTTGAAACAAAATTAAAATTACCAACAATTTTTAAGTTATTTAATAATGAAACGGTATCTCCACCACCTACAACAGAAAAAATTTTGTTTAATTTATTATTTTCAATTATTTTCTTTGCTATCTCAATACTTCCATTAGCAAAATTTGGATTTTCAAAATACCCAGCTGGTCCATTCCATAATATTGTTTTGCTATTATCAATTATATTTATTATTTTCTTAACTGTTCTTGGGCCAATATCTAAAATCATCTCATCAGGCAAGATTTGATCCAATTCTTTATTTATAGAAGATCCATTAAAATCTTTAGATACAAGAACGTCCTCAGGATATATTATTTTACATTCTTTTTTTTTTGAAATTGATAAAACTTTCTCAATTATTTCGTTACAATTTTTTTCTTTTATCGATTTTCCAATGTTATTTCCAAAATATTCAATAAAATTATTAGCCATACCTCCAACAATTATAATGTTATCAAATCTTGGTATTAAATTTTTAATAATATCTATTTTAGTAGAAATTTTAGATCCTCCAATTATGCATGTTATAGGTTTTGTTATCTCAGATGTAATTTTATTAAGAGCGGTCACTTCTAAGTCGAGTTGGAGTCCAGAGAAAGACGGTAAATACTTAGAAATTTGTTGAATTGATGCATGTGCTCGATGAGAACAGGAAAAAGCATCATTTACATAAATATCCCCAAATCTTGCAATATGTTTTGCAAATTTAAGATCATTTTCTTCCTCCTCAGCATAAAACCTAATATTTTCTAAAATAAAAACTTCTTCATCAAATTTTTCAAAGAAGTCTTTATTTTTTATTTCATAAATGTTTTCTGTGATTAGTTTTACACTTGTATTAAGTTTTTTTCTTAAATCTTCACATATTGGTTTTAAAGATAGCTCTTTTACTGTTTTTCCTTTTGGCCTTCCCACATGTGATAAAATTATTATTTTAGTTTTTTGTTGTATTAAAAAATTTAAAGTAGGGAGTATTTTGTCTATTCTAGTTGTGTCACTTATTTTTCCATTTTCTAAAGGAACATTTAAGTCTAATCTTAATAATATTTTTTTACTTTTAAGATTTTTTTCATTTGAAATACTTTTCATTAAAAGATTTTCTATAAATTTTCTGCTATATCGCACATTCTATTTGAAAAACCCCATTCATTATCGTACCAAGCTGAGATTTTACCCATCTTAGTTCCAACCACATTTGTTAAAGAGGCATCAATAATTGCAGATGCAGATCGGTGATTAAAATCAATAGAAACTAATTTTTCGTGCGTGATCTCTAAAATTTTATTTAATTCACTTTTAGAAGCAGTCTCGAATACATCATTAATTTTTTTTATATCAATTTCTTTTTTCGTACAGAATACCAACTCAACAAGCGATACATTGGGAGTAGGTACTCTCATTGCAACTCCTTCTAATTTCCCTTTTAGGCTTGGAATTATTTCTCCTATTGCTTTTGATGCTCCTGTTGACGTTGGGACTATAGATTGGCTCGCAGCCCTTGCTCTTCTAGGATCTTTATGGGAATTATCCAAAATTCTTTGATCACTTGTAAATGCATGAATAGTTGTCATAAAACCCTTTTCAATTTCAAAATGATTATGAAGAATGTTTACAACTGGTGCTAAGCAATTAGTTGTACATGAAGCAGCAGAAATTATTCTATCATCCTTTGATATAATTTTTTCATTTACACCAACTACTATTGTTTTATCTGCATTTTTACATGGAGCAGAAACAATTACTTTTTTCGCTCCATTTTTGATGTGTGTGAGTAATTTTTCTTTTGAATTAAATTTACCAGTACACTCAAAGACATAATCAACATCATATTTTTTCCAATTAATATTTTCTATTTTACTTTCTTGTGAAAATGTAATTTTATTTCCATTAATTATTAATTCATTATCATCAAATTTTAATTTTGCATTAAATTTACCATGAACAGAGTCGTATTTTAATAGTTTACTAGTCGCTTCAGTATTAGATCTATTATTTATATGTTGAATTTTTAAATTTTTGTTTCTAGTCTCAATAATTGATCTAACTATCATACGACCAATTCTGCCCATACCATTAATTCCAATTTTAATAGTCATTTCAGTTTTTAAATAATTTCTTTGATTTATTTGCAATACTTGAAGATGTTAATCCAAAATATTTGTAAATTTCTTTATAAGGAGCACTTTTCCCAAAATTGTTTATTCCAAAAGTCATTCCATTATCACCTACATATTTTTTCCAGCAATCACTTGATCCAGCTTCAATTGAAATTTTCAATCTAGTTTCTTTTAAAATTTTATCTTTATATTTATTTGATTGTAAGTCAAAAAGCTCCATACAAGGCACTGATATAACTTTTGAATATATCTTATCTTTGGCTAATTTATGACTGGTCTCCAAAGCTAAGTTTACTTCAGAACCACTTGCTAAAATTGTTAGTTTAACTTTTTTGTTCGTTCTTAAAACCTCGTAAGCTCCCAATGAGCATTTATTGGTTTTTGAGTATTTACTTCTAATGGGATTAAGGTTTTGTCTAGTTAGGCATAGAATGCTTGGTGTTTTAAAACTCTCTAAAGCATGCTCCCAACATTCAATGGTTTCTAATCTATCTGAAGGTCTAAAAATATTAAGGTTGGGTATTGACCTTAATCCAGATAATTGTTCGATAGGTTGGTGTGTTGGCCCATCCTCTCCAAGACCAATAGAGTCATGTGTCATTACATATATAACCTGTTGTTCCATCATAGCCGCCAATCTTATTGATGGTTTGCAATAATCTGAAAAAATTAAAAAAGTTCCTCCGTAAGGTATTATTTTACTATGTAAGGCTAATCCATTCATAATTCCACACATGGCATGTTCTCTTACTCCATAATGGATATAATTTCCGTTAAAATTTCCAGGTGTAATTATTTCATGATTTTTTGTTTTGGTGTTATTTGAACCAGCAAGGTCTGCCGATCCACCTATAAGTATATTATTTTTTTTTACAAGAGAGCTAATAATTAACTCTGAGGATTTTCTTGAAGCGAGAATCTTATCTTTTTTTAAAGCTATTTTTTTTTCTTTTAAGGCAGACCTTATAAAATCATTTTTGAAAAATTTATTTATTTTATTTTTTTTCTTTTTATAAATTTTGTTCCATTTATATTCAATTTTTTCTCCTTTTTCTCCAATTTCTCTCCAAATCTGTAATATATTTTTTGGAATTTGAAATGGTTTATAATTCCATCCTAATTCTTTACGCACCAATTCAATCTCCTCAATGCCTAGCGGGCTTCCATGTGAAGAAGCTTTTCCAGATTTATTAGGTGATCCATAACCAATTTTAGTCTTACAGGAAATAACAGTTGGTTTTTTTGCATTTTGAACTTTTTTGAGGGCTTTAAATATTTCATTTTCTTTATGACCATTAATTTCTATGTAATCCCAGCCGTAACTTTCAAATCTTTTTTTAAAATTATCCGAAACTGCTAAACTTGTAGGTCCATCAATAGAAATAGAATTATTATCAAACAACATTACTAGATTTTTAAGTTTTAGATGGCCGGCCAAACTCATAGACTCGTGGCTAATACCTTCCATGAGACATCCATCACCTGCGATTACATAAGTTTTGTGATTAATAATATCTTTACCAATTTTTTTTTTTAAAATTTCCTCTGCTAATGCAAAGCCAACTGCATTAGAAATTCCTTGACCTAAAGGACCTGTAGTTGTTTCAATGCCAGAGTTTTCGACATACTCAGGATGACCTGCACAAATAGAGTCTATTTGTCTAAAATTCTTAATATCTTTTATTTTTACACTTTTATAACCAGTTAAATAAAGCAAAGAGTAAAGCAACATTGATCCGTGACCTGCAGATAAAACGAATCTATCTCTATTTATCCAGCTTGGGTTTCTTGGGTTAAACTTTAGAAAATATTTAAAAAGAATTGTAGAAACGTCAGCCATTCCCATAGGCATACCGGGGTGCCCAGAATTAGCTTTTTGAACGGCATCCATTGAAAGAGCACGTATAGAGTTAGATAAGGTTTTATTTAATTTTCTCAAAAATTTATCCTTTGTAGACTTAGGTGAATCAATTTATTATTATAGATATATATATGAATTCAATTAGTGAAAAAGAAAAAAAACTATTAGAAACTTTAGGTAAATTAAAAAATCTAGAAAATATAAAACCAGATAAAATTTTGGAGTTAGAAAATCTAGAAAACCAAAAAAATCAATTAGAAATTGAAAAAAAAGAAATAGAGCAAAGATACAATTCACTTCAACAAGAAAACCAGATTCTTAAGCAAAAATTTGATGATTTTAAAAAAAAGGAGGTTGAAGAAAAAAAAAAGGAAGACCAATTTTCACAAAAAATTGATGAATTAAACCAAGAAACAGATAATTTAATGGAAGAAATCGATAAATGGCAAATGTAAATATTAAATTTAATGGTAAAGAATTTTTGTTATCTTGTGAAGACGGCCAAGAAGAACATTTAGAGGAATTAACTTTATATTTAAACGAAAAGTTTAGTAATCTTAAGAACTCTTTAGGAAACATAGGAGAAAGTAAGCTTTTACTTATAACATCTATTTCTGTATTAGATGAATATTACGAGACTAAAAAAAAATTAGAAATTCAAAAAAAAGAAATAAACAAAATTACTGAAAAATTTAAAGAACTTAAATCATTAGTTTATAATTATAGAGATTTAAAAGAAAAAGAAATTTCTGTATTAAGTAAAAAACAAGACAATCTGAAGAATGAAATCGAAATCAATCGAAATAATTATGAAAGTTTAGTTGATA
>CACFXK010000025.1 GCA_902570125.1 uncultured Pelagibacteraceae bacterium | reverse complement strand
AAATGAAGAAATTGATTTTACAAAAGAATATATTTTAGAAAAGTTTATTAATCTTAAAAAAGAAATTTCAATTGTCATATGTAGATTTGGTAATCAAAAATATGAGATATATGAACCGATTGAGAATGTTCATGAAGATCAAATTTTGAAACATTCAAAAATTCCTGCTGAAGTTTCAGAAACAATAAAGGTAAAATCAAAAGAATGGGCAAAACAAATTGTTGAAGAACTTGATTATATTGGAACATTATGCGTTGAATTTTTTATTGATAAAAATGAAAACTTATATGTTAATGAAATTGCTCCTAGAGTTCATAATTCTGGTCATCTAACAATAAACTCACACAATGTTAGTCAATTTGAAAATCATATAAGAGCTGTTTGTGGTTTAGAAAAAATTGACACTAAAAAAATATATAATGCTCAAATGATTAATCTAATCGGTGATGACATAACAATTTATAGAAATAAAACTTTTAAAGAGAATGAGTTTTTTTATGACTATTTAAAAAAACAAATAAAAGCGAAAAGAAAAATGGGACATCTAACAATAATTGAAAAATAATTTTATATAGGTTGTATTAAAGAAATATTATTATTTGTTGGCTTATTTACATCCTTAGAAATTTCATAAAAAGAAAGTTTTGATTTTTGCGATTCTTTTAAATAATTTGAACCTGAAATTTCAATATTCAAATATTTATTAACATCACTTTCATTTAAGATAACTGGCTGTCTGTGATGAATTTCTGTTACATTTGAACTTGCTTCTTCAGTAATCATGCAAAATTGATCTTCTTCAAAAATACCAGCAATATAAATAAGTTTTTTATCCTCTCTTAAAAAGTAATAAGGCGTCTTCTCTTTTTCTATTCTCTTCCATTCATAAAATCCGTCGGCCACAGCAACACATCTTTGAAGCTTTATTAACTTTTTAAAAGAGACTTTTTCATCAATCGTTTCTAATCTTGCATTAATTAGTGGTTTAAAGTCTTTTTTTTTAGCCCAACTAGGTACAATTCCCCACTTTAAATTTTCAAGAGTATTTCCATTGTTATACTTCTTAATAACTGGAAGTTTTTGGTAAGGATGTGCATTATAATTTTCTGAGTCTTCTACTTTAATTGCAGTTTTAACGATTTTACTTGTTTTTGAAACAGCATTGGTGATTACGTATCTTCCACACATATTTTTTCGTATTGGTTTAATTTTTTTTTAGATTATATGTTCATGCTAATGATTAAATCAATAGAAAATAACTTTGATCACCCAAAGGTAAATCATCTTTTAATAAAACACTTTATTGAATTAAGATCTGTTTCTTCTAAAGGTAGCACTCATGTTTTGGATATCCCTGGGCTTAAAGACCCGAGTATAAAATTTTGGAGCTTGTGGAATAATAATCATTTAATTGGGTGTGGAGCCTTAAAGTTTATTGGACAAAATCATGGAGAATTTAAATCTATTAGAGTATCTGATAGTTTTAGAAATAGAGGTATTGGTAATAAAATAATCTCGCATTTAATTATTCAGGCAAAAAAATTATGTATAAAAAAGCTTAGTATTGAAACAGGATCTGGAAAATTCTTTTTGCCAGCCAGAAAACTTTTTGAACATTTTAAATTTAGTAAGTGTAAACCATTTGCTCACTATAAAGAGGACCCTAATTCTTGTTATTACACTTTAGATTTATAATTTTATGGGAGAAGAAAATAAAAAACCCTACTTACTTTATGTTGCTGAGGCAATCTATTTAGAAATATTTCAAATTAAAAAACAAAATATTGATATTTCCAATTTAGATGCAATTGAAAGATTTATGGGTTCAAAATTGTATGAAAAAGTAAGTAGTGGTAAATTTCATGATGAATGGTTTGAGAAACTAAAAAAAAACGATTTTGTTGATGAGACCTCAGGAGAAAAAATTTCTAAAGAGGTTTTAAGGCTTTTGAATTTACAAAAAGAAGCAATGGTTAAACAATTGATTAAATTTCCTGATTTATACTATGCAAAAAGTCATTTTCCCTTGGAAATATCACAAAGAGCCACAAATCATTTGTGGAGAGTGTGCGAAAGTTATGAATTGTGGTGCAAAGAAACAAAAAATAATAGTTTAATTAAATTAAACCTTTTAGATTAAGAATAAATGAACAAAATCATTCAATTTATAGACTCAACACTTTTTGATTTAGGTAGACAATTTAAATTGTCTTATTTACCTCCGTTAATGATTTATGTTGCAGCAGGTATATCTGGACTTACAGGAATAGTAGGTACTTTCTTTGTAAAAGATTACTTAAATTTATCTGCAGCATTTCTTGCAGGATTAGGTTTCTGGGCAGGAATACCTTGGGCTTTAAAAATGCCACTAGGGCATCTGGTAGATTTAATATGGAATAAAAAGAATTACATGGTTTACGTCGGTGCCTCATTAATTGGTGTAAGTTTATTAATAATGTACGGACTTATAATTCATACAGAACAAATGTCATTTTATTTAAAAGTTGAAACTTGGTTTGTAATAAGTGTTCTTTTAGCTCCTATTGGATATGTAGTTCAAGATGTTGTTGCTGATGCAATGACAGTCGAAGCTGTGCCTTTAATAAATGAGAACGGAGAAAAATTTACAGCAGATCAAGTTAAAATTATGCATACAACGATGCAAACACTTGGAAGATTTGCAATTATAGGTGGAACAGTGTTGGTTGCTCTTGCCAATGTGATATTATTTAAGGGGGTAGATGATCTTGAACAGGCTGAAAAAATACAATTATACGGCTCGATATATCTTTATGCATTAATAATACCAATGGTTTCAATTTTAGGTGTTATTTTTGCTGCTTATTTAAAAAATAAAAAGAAAAACATTTTAATTAGACAAGGTCTATCAGGTGAGGAAGATAATTTTAATCATGAGCAAACAAAAGTTAACTGGTGGATACTAGGTGGTAGTTTAATTTTTGTAATTTTCACATTGAGTGTCGGTTCGTTAGGATTACCTTTTGCACAAGAAATTGTTTTTTTAGGTTCTATGTTAATCATTTTATTTCTTATGAACAAACTTATTAAAGAGTTACCTGAAAAGTTAAGATTTACTATAGTTGGAACTGCTATAATTATTTTTATATTTAGAGCCATGCCTGGACCTGGACCGGGCTTATCTTGGTTTGAAATTGATGAACTACAATTTAATGAACAATTTTTTTCAATACTGTCTTTACTAGCATCTATACTTACATTAGTCGGAATAATAATTCTTAGACCATTCATGGCAAAAAATTCTATTGCTAAAATAATTGTTATTTTATCAATTGCTGGATCAATATTATTTTTGCCAAGTGTTGGAATGTATTATGGATTTCATAACTGGACTTCTTCGTTAACAAACGGAATTGTTGATGCAAAATTTATAGCAATAATTAATACAGCATTAGAATCTCCTTTGGGTCAAATATCTATGATTCCACTTTTGGCTTGGATTGCTAAGAATGCACCTTCACATTTAAAAGCAACTTTTTTTGCAGTTTTTGCCTCATTCACTAATTTAGCTTTGTCTGCAAGTGCATTATTAACAAAATATCTTAATGAAATTTTTACAATTACAAGAGAAGTAAAAGATAAGGTTACAAGCGCAATTTTAACTACAGCAGATTATTCTGAGCTAGGATTATTATTAATAACAGTTACAATTATTACATTAATTATACCAGTGCTATTTGTTTTATTTATTCAGAAATCTAGATTTAAAACTGAGGAATAATAACTAATTACACTTATAACCAAATTCTAAAGAAGCATCAGTGATAGAATGGTATAGAGATTCCCCAAAACTTCTTAGAGAAAAAATTCTTGCTTTTTCTGGTTCATTTTCAACCATATCAACTATAAAAGAAATTCCATTATAAGCTGAGTTAATACTCATATTTTTCGTTAAAATATTAAAATTAAAAGGACATCCTTTTTTTAAAACTTCTTTTACGTATGGTCCTTCTAATTCTATCGTTGCTTTAGAATGAGATAGGTCTGTAACAGCAAAATCATTTTCATTAAAAGTACTGTAAATTTCTTTTAACAATTCTTTTTTATGAGAAACTAAAAGCCAATTATTTGGTGAATTCCACAAAACTCTTATATTTTCATTTGAAACTACTTTTTGTGCCTGATTTACAAATTTTAAATTGTTAAAATTTATATCGTCAATTTTAATTGAAGAATTTTTATATTGAACTATTTGAACGATTAATAAATTTTTTAATTCTTTAATTTTTAATAATTCATTTTCAGATTTATTTTCAAAGTTTCCAAATGACCCCTCGATATGGACATTTTGTAATGCAGAAATCACCGTCATGCTCTTACTCTCTTTCCTTCAGGATCAACATAATGCGATGAAACAATTTCCACAGGAATAGTTTTGTTTTTTAAAGGTGACATAGCAAATAGCTTTTGTCCTATCATATTTTTACCATCTTTAATTATCGCAAGTGAGAATGGATTATCATACTCAACACTCCAACATGATGCTGAGACATGACCTAATTTAGGGTTTGGAAGTTTTGCTTTAGGGTCTTTAACAATATATGAGCCTTCAGGAATACTTGTTGTTTTATCTAATGGAACAACACCTACTATTTTTTCTCTATCTGGTTTTGTAAAAGCTGATCTGCTTAAAGATCTTTTACCAATAAAGTCTTTTTTCTTACTTACTAAACCTTCAAGTGATGCATCATAAGGAATTGTTCTACCATCAAGTTCAGAGCCAGCAACGTGACCCATCTCTATCCTTAAAGTAGATAGGGCCTCAGTTCCATATGGCTGTATTTGAAATTCTTTACCAACTTCGATAATTTTTTCCCACATGAAATTACCGTAGTCTGACTCCACATTAACTTCATAAGCAAGCTCTCCTGAAAATGAAATTCTATAAATCTTTGCAGGAATGCCAAATAAATCAGCCTCTTTGTAACCCATAAATGGTAGAGCTTCATTGGATACATCTGTATTTGGAAATAATTTCATTAGTAATGCTCTTGAATTTGGGCCTGCTATTGCAGCACCAGCCCACTGCTCTGTTGTTGATACTACATTCACATTTAATTCTGGCCAAACTAGCTGCAAATAATATTCTAAATGAGATAGGACATTAGCTGCCTGAGCTGTTGTAGTTGTCATGTGGTAATGGTTTTCAGAAATTCTTGTTGTTGTTCCATCATCCATTACAATTCCATCTTCTCTTAGCATCACTCCATATCTTGCTTTACCAACTGGTAGCTTAAGCCATGCATTGGTATAAACTCTATTTAAAAATTCTGCAGCATCGGGGCCTTTAACATCTATTTTTCCTAAAGTAGTTACATCACATACACCTACATTTTTTCTTACATTTTTTGCTTCTCTTTTTGAAGCTTCAAATAATGTTTCATTTCCTTGCTTATAGTATCTTGGTCTCAACCAAACTCCAGCATCAACAAATACTGCATTATTTTTTTCGTGCCACTCGTGCATTGGTGATTTTCTTGTCGGTTTAGAATGTTTGCCAACTTCTCTTCCCACAATTGCTCCAATTGAAACAGGTGTATAAGGTGGCCTAAATGTAGTGTGGCCAACTTGTGGTACAACTTTATTTTCAATGTCTGACACTAATTGTAAACCATTAAGATTACTTGTCTTTCCTTGATCTGTTGCCATTCCAAGGGTGGTATATCTTTTTACATGTTCGATTGATCTAAAACCTTCTCTTAGTGCCAACTCTATATCTGTTACAGCCACATCGTTTTGAAAATCTAAAAATCTTTTGTAAGATTTACCTTTTGGTAATGGAACACACCAAAACTTGTCATGCTCTGTAGATTTTTTTTCAACTACTGTTGGAATAGAAACTTTATTATTATTTTCTGTTATTTTGTTTGAGACCTCGTACCCTTTATTAAATGCTTCATTAATAGTTTCCTCTAAAGTAAATTTTCCGTTTGCTGAACCAATAGTATTTTCTTTCTGTTTAGATTTTTTTGGAATGAATGCATCT
>CACFXK010000024.1 GCA_902570125.1 uncultured Pelagibacteraceae bacterium | reverse complement strand
GGTATTTATAATTTAAAAAAAAATCTCAAAAATAGTTTAAGACGAGATATAATTAGAAAAAACAGGAGTAAAAAATTTAATTTAAGAAGAATCTTATCAGAAAAAGAATTTAGTGAATTTGTACAGAACTATACAGCTCAAAAGAAAGAAAAAAAATTTAAGGGTATTTCAAAAGATATTTTAAAAAAATTATTTAAAAATAATAATTTACTTATAGTTAATGCTTTTTTTAAAAATAAAATTGTATCATCTGTTTGTATTGCTTTACATGGTAGTACAGCTACTTACCTTGTAGGTCTGAATTTTGATAAAACTAATAGTGCAAATGACTTACTATTATGGAAATCTATAATCTTTTTAAAAAAAAATAAATTTAAATATTTTGATCTTGGAGGGATAGACTTTATAAGCAACAGAAATGTATCAATTTTTAAGTCTAATTTCGGAGGAAGTCATTATAAACTAGCTGGATCCAAATTTTTAATTATATGAAAAGAATATTAGTTATATCCCAAGGATTCTGGCCTGAAATTTTTCCAATAAACACTATAACAGAAAGACTAGCAGAAGATAATTTTAAAGTAGATATTTTGACTGGTTATCCTAATTATCCGAAAGGTAAAATTTTTCCAGGCTTCAATCCTTATAAGGTTTCAATTAAAAAAAAAAATAATATTAAAATATTAAGAGTCCCAATAATCTCTCGAGGAATTAATTCAAAAACAAGAATTATAATTAATTACATAAGTTTTATATTTTCATCAATTATATTAGGTAGTTTTTTTCTAAGAAAAAATAAGTACGAGATAATATTAGTTTATGCAACTTCTCCAATATTCCAAGCTTATATAGGTATTTTTTTTAAATATTTAAAAAAAGCGAAATTGATAACATGGGTTCAAGATCTTTGGCCAAATGTACTCAAAGATACAGGAATCATTAAAAGCCAGACTGTTCTAGAAATAATTAAAATTTTTGTCAAAAAAATTTATGATGCAAACGATTTAATTTTGGCCCAATCAAAAAGTTTTAAAAGAGATATAGGAAAACTTACCAAAACTAAAATATCCTTACTTTATAATCCTGGATATTTAGAAAAAAAGGTTTTGAAGACTAAATTTAGTAAAAAAATAAATATTTTGTACGCAGGCAATATTGGTAATGCTCAACCTTGGGAAACGCTAATTAATTTTTTAAATTCTGAAAAATATAAAAAAATTAATTTAACTATTTGCGGAGATGGACAAAAATTCAACTTAATAAAAAAAATCATAGAAAAAAATAATATCAAAAACATTAAATTAAAAGGGTTTTTGAATGAAAAAAATCTAAAAAAACAATATAAAAGAAATAATTACTTACTTTTAATGCTAAAATCTGGAAAGGATCTTAACAAAACTATTCCCTCAAAATTTCAAACTTATTTATTTTATAAAAAACCAATAATAGCATTATGCGATGGAGAAGTTTATCAATTAATTCAAAAATTTAATTTAGGCTTTGTTTCAAAATCCAACAACCACAAAAAAATCAACCAAATGCTTAGAAATATTATTTGTTTAAGTGAAAAAAATTATAATAAAATTGTTAAAAATGCAGAAAAATTTTATACAAATAATTTTTCACAAAAAACCATAAATAAAAAACTTAGTAATGAACTCTCTAAAATATAAAAAAAAGATCTTAATTTTAGGATCTACTGGAATGCTTGGACATCAATTATATAATTTTTTAAAGAAAAAATATTTAGTAAAGGGATTGTGTAGGAATAAAAAAAATATTCTTAAAAAATATATAAAGGAAAATCAATTTATCACTTTAGATTTAATGAACTTAAAGTCACTTGAGAAAACTATTGTTGAATATAAGCCAAACTTTATAATTAATTGTGCTGGTATTATTAAGCAAAAGACTAATAAATTTAATAAAAATGATATTTTTTTTATTAATTCATACCTACCAAATTATTTATCTATTTTAGCAAATAAAAAGAAATTTAAATTTGTTCACATAAGTACAGATTGTGTTTTTGATGGACGTAAAGGAAATTACACAGAAAATGACATTCCTAATTCTGTTGATGATTATGGATTGTCGAAGTCTTTAGGTGAGGTTTCGTCTGCTAATAGTTTAACTCTTAGAACATCAATTATCGGACATGAAATTTATGAACAAAATGGTTTATTAGAGTGGTTTCTTAAACAAAAAAAAATATCAGGATACAAAAATGCTTTTTTTTCTGGCTTGACAACATTAGAATTATCAAAAATAATTGAAAATGTTATTAATTTTAATTTAAAAAATGGAATATACAACATAGCTGGTAAGAAAATAAGCAAATATCAATTGTTGCTATTAATAAAAAAAATATATGCTAAAAATACAATAATATTGCCGTCTAGTAAGTTTAAAATAGACAGATCTTTAAATGGTAAATTTTTTAGAACTATGTCTAATATTAAAGTAAGTAGTTGGCAAAAAATGATTGTTGAACAAAGAAAAAATTATTTGAAGACCAAAAAATTTTATGAAAATTTTCAAAAATAAAATACTTTTAGTTACAGGTGGAACTGGATCATTTGGGAATGCAGTTATAGGAAGATTTTTGAAGTTTAATTTAAAAGAAATCCGTATTTTTAGTAGAGATGAAAAAAAACAAGATGACATGCGATCTATTTACAAAAATAAAAAAATTAAATTTTATTTGGGTGATGTAAGAGATAAATCTAGTGTAGATTTAGCTATGAGAAATGTTGATTTTGTTTTTCATGCCGCGGCGCTTAAACAAGTCCCATCGTGCGAATTTTATCCTTTAGAGGCAATTAACACAAATATTCTTGGGGCAAATAATGTTATTTCTTCTGCAATAAAACATAATGTCAAAAAAGCTATTTTTTTAAGCACAGATAAAGCTGTATATCCTATAAATTCAATGGGTATGTCAAAGGCTTTAATGGAAAAGTTAATTGTTGCTAGATCAAGAGATCTTAAAAATAGTAAAACTATAATTTGTGCAACTCGATATGGAAACGTAATGGCTTCGCGAGGATCTGTGATACCACTATTTTTTAAACAAACTAGTAAAAATAACCCTATCACAATTACATCACCCGATATGACAAGATTCTTGATGAGTTTAGAAGAGTCAGTAGAATTAGTCCTAGAAGCATTTAAAAATGCCAAAAATGGAGAGATATTTGTCTACAAATCACCCGCTTGTACAATTGAAAATTTAGCAAAAGCAATAATAAAAATTACTAAAACAAAATCAAAAATAAAATATATTGGCACTAGGCATGGTGAAAAATTATTTGAAACTCTTGTCTCACAAGAGGAATTGCTAAATGCAAAATCCTATAAAAAATTCTATAAAATTTTACCAGATAATAGAGATCTAGATTATAACAAATATTTTTATAAAGGAAGAGTTTCAAACTTAAAAGACTCATACACATCACATAATACAACAAGACTAAACGTTGATGAAATAATAAAAAAAATAATAAAATTAAAATCTTTTACTCAATTAGAAAATGTTTAAAATATGCACCATAATTGGAACAAGACCAGAAATAATAAAATTATCAAGCTTAATTAAAAAGCTAGATAGGTTTTTTGATCATAATATTGTTCATACAGGGCAAAATTATGATTATGAATTAAATCAAATTTTTTTTGAAGATTTAAAAATTAGAAAACCAGATTATTTTCTTAATTCTGCCGACGTTAATGCAAATAAAACTATATCTAAGATTTTTTTTAAATTTGATGAAATTCTTGAAAAAATTAAACCTGATGCAGTTTTAATTTTGGGTGATACTAATTCAGGTTTGTCCTCTATTGTTGCGAAAAAAAGAAAACTCCAAGTATTTCATATAGAAGCCGGGAATAGATCATTTGATTACAAAGTTCCAGAAGAACTAAATAGAAAAATAATAGATCATTCATCAGATATAAATTTCACTTATACAGATATTGCAAAAAACTATTTAATTAGCGAAGGTATTCCAGCAGATAGAATTATAAAGGTTGGCAGTCCAATGAAAGAGGTCATTAATCAAAATAGTAAAACAATTAATAAGAGCAATATCCTTAAAAAACTAGGATTAAAAAAAAACAAATTTTTTTTGGTATCATTTCATAGAGAAGAAAATGTGGATAATAAAAAAAAGCTTACAAATTTTTTAAATCTTCTAGAATGGCTGTCTGAAAATTTTCCAGACAAAATTATTGTATCTACACATTACAGAACTCAACACAGATTAGATAAACTTAATGAAAAATACAAAAGAACTAAGAAGAAATACGCTAATAAAATAGTTTTTTTGAAACCATTTAACTTTTCAGATTATGTAAAATTACAAAAAAATTGTAACATCATTCTTTCTGATAGTGGAACTCTAACTGAGGAAACCTCAATTTTGAAATTAAAAGCCATTAAACTAAGAGCTAGTCATGAAAGACCCGAAGGTATGGAGCAAGGTACTACAATAATGTGCGATTTAAATATATCTAAAATACTTACAGCTATAAAAATACTTAATAAAACTAAAATTTCTTACCCTGTTGATGATTATAATTTAGATAATTTTTCTGATAAAATTGTTAAAAATATAACTTCATATCTAGACTATTCTATTAGTAAAAAAGTTTAGTATGGAAAAAAATATATTTTTTTTTTTAAAATATTCAATTTACTTATTTCCATTTTTTCTTATCACAGGACCTTTTTTACCAGATTTAATTTTATCTATATCTGTAATTTTATTTATCATACTTATTTTTAAAAAAAGAGAATTTGAGATTTTCAAAAATTTATATTTTCAAATTTATTTTATTTTTATTATTTATCTAATTATAAGATCACTATTTACACTTGATTGGCTTTCAATAAGACCAAGTTTATTCTATTTTAGATTTGGTTTTTTTTCATTAGCAATATTTTATTTATTAAAAAAAAATATAATAAATATAAAATCTTTTACAATTATATCCTCGTTTCTTTTAATAATTATCTTTTTAGACGCAAACTTGCAGAATTTTACAGGAAAAAATGTATTGGGGTTTGAACTTTATCATCCTGAGAGAATAAGTAGTTTTTTTAGAGATGAGCTTATTTTGGGTGGAGCTACTTTTAGAATATTTTCATTGATTGTACCTTTAATGTTTTTTTTAAATTTCAAAAGAAAATTTATATCTTCAACTTTAGTATTTCTTTTGATGTTATCTATAATTTTATTAAGTGCCGAAAGAACCTCTTTAGGTTTAATGATTATTTATATTTTAGCCTTTTTACTTTTCATGCCAATGAGAATAAATAATAAAATAATGTTTGCGGTTATAATAACATTTTTTATTTCAATATTTTTTTATTTAAATGATGAATCAAGAAATAGAATTATTAATAAAACCTTTCATAACTTGACCATCGACAACAAAAAATTTGATGTAACTCTATTTTCTGCAATGCATCAATCTCATATTCTGACATCGATAGAAATGTTTAAGGATAACTATTTATTTGGAAAAGGACCAAAAATGTATCGAAAAGTTTGTGATGATGATAATTTTAAAAAATTTATTGTAGGAGCACACAGTTGCACAACTCATCCACATAATATATTAGCTCAGTTTCTTGGTGAAATAGGATTGGTAGGATTATTATTTTTAGTTATATTTTATTCTAAAATTATTCAAGTACTGTTTAAAAATATTTTTTCTAAACATTCTAAAGATATAAATTTTCCAATTATATTACTTTCATTTTCAGTTCTTTTAAATTTCTTTCCATTCACTCCTTATGGAAATTTTTTTAATAATTGGTTAACGATGATAAGTTATTTGCCAATTCCATTTTTGATGTTTATATATTATGATAGTGCAAATAATAGAAAACTATAATCTAATTTTAATTTTCTTCTCCGTATCAGTATTTGTAGCCTTTATTTTTTTTCTTGGATTAAATTTTATTTCCTCATATTTAAACATATTCGATAAATCGGATGAAATAAGAAAAATTCATAAAGAAAAAATCCCTCCTATCGGTGGTTTAATATTTTTTATCATTTTTTCAATGTACTGCTTTGTTATTTATTTTATTTATGAAAGTGATGTTTTTTATCACCAAAAACATATCATAATTCTTTTTGTAACTAGTTTATTAATATTTTTTACAGGTCTTATTGATGATAAAGTTAACCTAAGTTCAAAGAGAAAAACAATAATTTTCTTAATACTAATTTCAATTTTAGTTTTAAATGATGATGGATTAATAATTTATTTCTTAAGATCTACTATACTAAATAAAACTTTTGCCTTAGGTAATATATCTATTTTTTTTACAATTTTCAGTTTTTTTGTTTTCATAAATGCTTTTAACATGTTTGATGGTATAAATTTACAATCTGGATTATATTCACTCACAATTTTTATATTTTTTTTAACTAAAGGTGTAGAGCCTCTAATATTTATTCCATTATCATTCATATGTTTAATTTTTTTGTTTTATAATTCCAAAAATAAAATTTTTTTGGGTAACTGTGGATCCTATTTTTTAGCTTTTTTAATTTCAGCATTTTTTATTAAATCAAATATAAAACTGTCACTTATATCAGTTGAAGAAATTCTTGTAATAATGATGATTCCTGGCTTAGATTTAATAAGATTATTTTGTAAAAGATTAGTTAGTGGAGAAAGTCCATTTATTGCAGATAGAAATCACATTCATCACTTGCTTTCAAGAAAAATGAGTGATTTTAA
>CACFXK010000023.1 GCA_902570125.1 uncultured Pelagibacteraceae bacterium | reverse complement strand
CAAACCACCAAAATATTTTGATAAGTTGTCAATTTGCAGAATGTTTGGTGATTGCTGCATGTAAAATTATACTTTATTTAATCTTTTAAGAATACTATTTAGGGTTTTGTTAGTGGCTTTATAGAAACCAGCTTTTTTTAATTCATTTACACCTTGCTCATTTAATCCTTTTGGTGTTTGAGAGTCCTTAACAAGTATTTTTAAATCTCTATTTGAATTAACTACAGCATCTTCTGAAAGTGCTAAAAAAAGAGATGTTATATATCTCTGAGATTGGTCTTTTTGAATTCCCCTTTTATTTAACCATTCAGACATTGTTCTTAATAATTCATAAAAAGGTGCCATCATTCCAGATGTTGACCAAAAATTTTTAGATAATTTTTCGTTTTTAATTTCAACAACTGTTCCAAGATGTTTAAAAAAGTTTTTAACTTTCCTGTTTGGTGGAAAAATAGGAATTGGTCCTTTTTTAAGAGAAATAGGAGGTAAAGGAATTACTCTCGAAATATTTGCTTTTACTTTTACTGCCTTCTTAATGTTTTGAAGATTCATTGTTGATATGAAACTTACAATTACCTGACTTTTTTTAAATTTTAGCTTATGTATAATTTGATTAGCCACAGTAGGTGTTACAGCAAGAAAAATCCAGTTACAATCATTTACAATATCTTGATTGTTTTTTGCAATATAAATTTTTTTAAAACTTTTTTTAAGTTGTTTTGAAATTTTTTTATTTCTTTCAGATAATATAATTTTGGTATATTTGATTTTCGACTTACATATGCCCGAAACCACTGCTGATGTAATTTTACCAGTTCCTATAAATCCAAGTTTCATAAGTGTATTTTCTACACTTAATTGTTAAAAAAGGAACCTCTTATTCTTAGTAATTCTCTTGATAAATTTTTATTTTCTTTAAAAGGTTTCCGACCATGAAGCCAAAAATAATTATTCGCTACAACAGCACTTCCAACCGGTAAAGATGTTATTATCTTATTTTTGCTACCCTCAAGAGCATCAGATAATCTTTGTAAAAACAATCCTTGATCCATATTTTTTGGTTCAGGAAATTGATCGATGTAAGAAATAATAGGTTTTCCATCACTATCTTTAGAAAACACAGGGTGTTCAACTTTATAATCAATATTTTTACTTTTTGGAGATCCCCAAATAAATTTTTGCTGTCCAATTTTATCGTCTGAGAGATCAGACAAATGTTCCCAATCATCAAGATGTAGTAAGGCGGTCTCTCCACCAATCACATTCTCTTCTTCAAGCTTTGACATTAATATCCAATCAGTTATTTCTCGTACATATGTTCCATCAGTATGTAAATCCATATTTATATATGCCTTACGAAGATATGAGTCACTATTATCTTCATGTTTAACGTGAAATCTTGCATAGTATTTTCCAGCCATTGAGTCGTGATTTGGATTTCCAATTAAGTGAGTTATTGCAGTTGATAGTTTAACTAAAAATGTTTGATCTATTTTAGAAGACTTATTTTTTGGACCAATTATAAAACAACCAGTATCTCTATCTTTAATAATTTCGTTTAAAAAATTACTTAATTTATTAGATGCAGTTTCATCTAAACTTTTTGCAATAGTGAACCTTGTAAATGGTTTATACTCTAGTGCCGTAATATTAAATTTTTTAAATGGAAATACTAATCGATCAATAATTTGATCTTCAATTTTTATATTTATTATCCTCTTAGATTTTTCATGAAAAGAAATTTCAAATCCATCTAATTTAAGAAGATTCTTCACAAATTATTTATTACAAATACCTATGGAGTCTGGTCCACAAATTTCTCCCATTGTCCAAGTAGCACCAATTAAATTAGCACCATCGAAATTTGCATTTAAAATATTAGATGAGGTGAAGTTTGCCTCCATTAAATTGGAATTCTGAAAATTTGCATCTATAAGAGTAGAACCTGTAAAATCTGCTCTGGTTAAGTTAGCACTTGTAAAATTTGATTGCTCAAAATTTCCACCACCTAAATTTGACTCATATAAATTAGCTCGTATGAAAGATGACTCTGAAAAAGTTCCAAATGTTAAATCTGAATTCATCATTATACTTTTATCAAAATTTACTTGAATAAAACTAGCAAATGAGAGATTAGAGTTTGGAAGAAAGCTTCCTTGTAAATCCTGCCCATCTGAAAATTTACATTTAGTATAGTCTACTCCATCAGTTATAGGATCATCACATCCAGCATTTGCATTACTGGAAAGTATTAGAAAAAATATAATAAAAAAAAGTTTTTTCATACCGCAAAACCGTTCAATCCTGCCAAAATTATAGCAGATAATACAGTTGGATAAACTAAATTCCTCTTAGTGACATAAAAAATTAATATTGATAACAATATTACTATTATTCTTAAACTATAATGGACATCAGATAGATCTCCTGAGGGAAAAATTAAAATCCTAGAAATTAAAGCTGCAAGAGTTGAATAAGCAACACAATTAAACCATTTATAAATTTTGGAAGTTTCCCCTATCTTCTCCGAAGTAAGAGCGCCAAGAAATCTTGAAATGTAAGTTGCAAAAGAAGTTACTAAAATTATCAAAATAATGTTAATTGCCATATTTTTCTCCTATTAAGTAAGCTAAAGTGCCAGCAGTTACACCACCAATCAAAACACTCCACTCGGGAGAAATAAAATAAAAAATTGGTCCTAAAATTACACCTAAAATAATTGCTGATGAAAGTTGAATTGTTTTCATAACACCTATCATTGCACACATAAAGTATATTGGGTTAACAATAGTTAATCCAATAATCATATCTTTATTTAAAAAATCGGCTGCATAATATCCTAATACTGTTGAAAAAATGGCAATTAACCAAGTTGCAGTTCCAATACCAATCCAAAAATCAATTCTGTATTTTTTTTCAATTTCTTCATAATTACCTTTTAAGATTAACCACGAGGAAACAGCAACGAAGTGACAAGACAAATAATACTTCCAACGAGGTTGGCTTTCATGTTTAAGTAAAGGCATAATTGAAACTGTCATCGGATAAAGCCTTGAGTTAACCAACCACACCGCTAAAAAGATATTTAAAAGTGAGGCTCCTATCAGCATGGACTCAGCCATCACTAAAGATCCTGGCAGTGCATAAGTAAGAACGGTTGAAAAAATACTTTCTTGAATCGTAAAACCTAAATTTTTTAACAATGCGCCTATAGCTATAAAACTTGCTCCTAATGCAATCGCTGGGCTATCAAATTTTCTTGAACAAAGTGCTCCTTTTATAAAATATTCAATGTTGATCATTAACCGCCTAAGAAAAGACGGCCTACATCTGGATTGTTTAAAAGATCATCACCTTTACCAGCTATTGCTGTCTCACCTGAGACTAAGACATAACCAATATCTGCAAACTCTAAACCTTTTTTTGCATTTTGCTCAACTAATATTATTGTTTTTTTTTCATTTTTCTGAAGATCATCTAAAATTTCAAATACCATTTGAATGTATCTCGGCTCAAGACCAATTGATGGTTCATCAACTAGTAAAATAGAAGGTTTCATAACTAAAGCTCTAGAAATCTCTAGAAGTCTTCTTTCTCCACCTGATAATACTTTAGCTGGTTGATTTCTTCTATTTCTCAATCTTTCATACTTTTGAAGAACTCGTTCAGCTTCTTCAAAAGACTCCTCTGTTTTATCTTTTATATATCCTCCCATTAGTAGGTTTTCTTCCACGGTCATATCTGGGAAAACTGAATTATCTTGAAGAATATAAGCTATTCCCTCAGATTTAAGTTTCTCCGCAGGAGTAAGATTAGTTATTTCTTTTTCATCAATTTCTATCTTTCCAGTAAATATATTAGTGAATCCATATATTGAATGCAGTATTGTAGATTTTCCTGCTCCATTAGGTCCAATCAAACATAGAGATTGGGCTTTACTAACAAACAAATCAAAATTGTGAAGTATCTCCATCTTTCCATAACCAGCTGACAAACCTTTGATAGTTAAATGTACATTTTCAGGAGATAATTTTTTTAAATCTTCAGCTACAGGTGCTTTTCCTAATACTTCATATTGATTAGCCATTATTGTGCTCCTAGGTAAGCATCTATAACTCGCTTATCATTTTTTATTTCATCAGGCGTTCCATTAGCAAGCATTTTTCCATGTGCCAAACAAAAAATACTTTCTGCTAATTGCATAATCACTCTCATATTATGTTCTATCACTAACAAGGTAATTCCAAAATCTTGATTTACTTTTATTAATCTATCAATAATTCCATTTATTAAAGTTGGATTAATTCCTGCGGTTGGTTCATCTAGAAGCAACATTTCTGGTTCATTCATTAATGCCATGGCAAGTTCTAGTAACTTTTGTTGGCCAAATGATAAATCACCTGCTCTTAATTTTCTCTTTTGGTATAGGCCAACAAAATTTAATAAATTTTCAGCTTTATCAGTTAAGTCTTTTGGTATTTTTGAAAAAATTGAAACTAAACTTTCATCGCTAGCTTTGTGACTTATAAGCATATTATCTACGCAATTTAACTTTCCATAAATTCTTGTTTGTTGAAATGTTCTTAAAAGTCCAAGTTTTGCAATAATCGGCACTGGCAATTCAGATACCTCTTTACCATTAAACTTTATAGATCCCTGATCTATTGGATAAGTTCCGACTATAGAGTTAAATAATGTTGTTTTCCCAGACCCATTCGGACCAATCAGTCCAACAATTTTGCCTTTTTCGACAGCCATAGAAATATCAACATTAGCTTTAACACCACCAAAAGATTTACTAACATTATTTACTTCTAGTATACTCATTTGAGTTGAACCTGTGCCTTTCGATCAGCCTCATCTACAACTTCTCCAAATCTCTCAGGATATTTTTCTCTCAACCAACCCATAATGCCTTCTGGGAAATAAATGACTATAACAACAATTAATACTCCTAGGGCAACATACTGCCATCCTAGAAAGAATGTCCAAAAACCCTCTTTAAATATGTGAAAAACAGTGGCTCCAATAACAGGTCCCCATAGAGTTCCTTTACCGCCTAATATTGCCATCAATACCATAAACACTCCCATTTCTCTTCCATCAAAAGCAACATCGGTTGAGTCTATGTATCCAACAAGACCACCCATAATACCTCCAGCAAGACCACAAAAAAATGCAGATATCATCCAACCAATAATTTTATATTTCATGGTTTGAATACCCATTGCCTCAGCTTTATCTTCGTTATCTCTTATAGCGTTAAGAACTAATTTAAATCTGGTTGAGTAAATTGCTTTTACTGCAAGAAATGTGAAAACTAAAACTGCGAAGCTACAAAAATAAAAGAATTCACCTCTAGCCTCTAAACTTCCAACTTTTGGAAAAGGAGGAGTAGTAAATCCCTGGCCTGCTCCAATTATTTCTATCCCACCTGAAATCTCTCCAGCAGCAACACCTAAACCTAATGTACAAATTGCAAAATAATGTCCTCTTAATCCTAATATAGAGTAACCTATTAATCCTGCAACTATTGCTGGAACCACTGCAGCAACAGCTAAACCAACGGCAAATCCCTGAAAAAATTGTGCAGGAGTATGGACAAATGTTTTTTCTCCACCACCTTCTGTCCACTCAGCTAATGGAAAGAACATCCCAACTTGAACCGAGGCACAAAGATACATTCCAAGTCCATAAAAAAGTATATTTCCAAAAGTATTATATCCCATTTCTCCACCTTGAACATTCCATGTAATTGCTAAGATGATTAAGATACAAAGAATAGATAATTGAACTTTAAATGCTGGGAAAACAAATGGTGCCGCTACACCAAATATTAAAATAGCAGCATATAAAATTATATTTTTATTCATTATTTTAAGTATTCTCTTTTTTTAGAAAGTTTAAATCTTCTATAAACTAAAATTAAAACTAATAATAAAAATACAGAGCCTATTCTAAACTCTGTTCCTAAAATATAATCTGCAAATTCCTCAAAAACTCCTAGGCCCATACCTGACATAGCTACTCCAGGTAAATTTCCTAATCCTGCAACAATTACAATCATGAAAGATCTAATTGTGTAAGGTAATCCCATATACGGATGAATTGTAAATGTAATCGAAATTAGTGCTCCAGCAACTCCACATAATGCTGCGTTAATACCAAAAGTTGCTGCATAAACTTTTTCTGTATCTACACCCAATATCTTTGCTGCTCTTGCATTTTGAGCAGTTGCTCTAATAGCTCGTCCTAGCTTAGATTTTTTCATATAAATCACTAATCCAATAGCAAATACTATGCTTATAAATGCTGAGAAAATCTTAGAGTTTGGCAATGTTACAGAATTATCAAACAACATAGTTGTTCCATACCCTGAGTTTGCAAGAACAACGTCTGCCCCAAATGCAAAATTCATTAATTGCATAAATAAAATGCTTATTCCAAACGTCGCAAGAATTGAGATAAACAAATCTCTATCAACAACTTTATTTATAACTAACTTGTAAATAACAACCCCAACAAAATACATTATTATTGGCGAGACTATTACTCCCCAAGCGGGGTGAATTCCATAAAGATACATAAAGTAGGCAATGTATCCACCTAATATTACAAGATCACCTTGGGCAATATTAATAATATTCATAACACCCCATTGAAGAGCCATCCCATATGCAATTAGTGCAAATAATATTCCAAGTAACAGTCCATCTAGGACGGCTTGTACAGTTAACATTGGAACTTGAAATATTAAGAAATCCATAATTTTTTTTAAATACTTTTAAAAAAAAGCCCCCTATTACTAGGGGGCTAATTATTTTTTTTTTTATCTTTCAGACCACTTAGGAATTGGGTGAATTAATTCTGCTGAAGCCCATTTTAAAGGAGCTACAACTTTATTTTCACATTTTCCTGCATCATCACACATAACTTGGAATAATACCATTGGCTTGTCAACATTTTGACCACCTTCAGCAAATTTTATATTTCCATAAAAAGTTTGCATGTTAGTGTCAGCAAGAGCATCTCTTACTTTCTTTTGATCAAACGAATTTGCTCTTTCAAAAGCGTCTTTGAAAACCAATAAAGCTGCTGATGACTCAGCAGATTGGTACGGTGGATCATATCCAAACAATGCTTCAAAGTCTGCAGCATATGTCATACCATCTTTAAAGAAATCATCTTTATAAGTTAATGTTTTATGCCATTGAGATGCACACAAAGCGTATTGAGAGTTCGCACCATGTTGCTTCGATAATTTTGCAGCGTCACAGTGTGTCATTGCTAACATTGGAACATCAACCTTCATTTCAGCAATTTGTCTAATAGCTGTTAAAGCACCTTTTGTATGACCTGAGACAACAAGAACATCTGGCTTAGTAGCTTTAACTTTTGCTAAAGTTGCTGCCATATCATTAAGCTCTTTTGGAAGTTTATCGTCGATTATAATTTTAGACCCTGTTTCTTTAGCGGCATCTAGAATCCCTAATCTTACATCTTGTGAGAATGCATCTTGTTCAAAAGCTTGAGCAATTCTTACACCTTTTCCACCATTAAGCTCAACAGCTGTTCTGATTGCGACGTCTAAATACAAGTTCGCTGGCGCAAGCACTGCGAATAAGTATTTATAACCTTTTGTAAACAAAGATCTCGATGCACCATTAGCTTCAACCATTGGAACACCATATTTCTCTGTTACAGGTGCAATCGCTTTAGTTAATCCTGAACTGTAAGGTCCAAGCATAAACTCAACACCATCTTGT
>CACFXK010000022.1 GCA_902570125.1 uncultured Pelagibacteraceae bacterium | reverse complement strand
TTAATTTATTGTGGTGAAGTCTTATTTAAGAAAAATGAAAATAATTTAATTTTTTTAATTGTTTTATTTTTATCTTGTTTCGTTATGATTAAAATGGGGAGATACAGAGAGTTTGGTAACGATTTAATACCTTTTTTGGTTTGTTCATATTTTTTTATAAAAATACTAAAAGAAAAGAATGATCAAATTACTAATAAAAGTATTTTTATCTATTTGCCTATCTTCGCATGTTTTATGATTTCTCATAAAATTACATATGTATTTTCAACATTAATTTTTATTTCAATTATTAGTAAACAAAATTTAATTTTTATATTTAAAGAAAAAAAATTTATACTATTTTCAGTTACTTTTGCTTCCTTATGGTTTTTAAAAACCTATGTGGAGACATCTTGTCTAATATATCCAGTCATACAGACTTGTATTGAAAATTCTGGTTGGTACTTAAATGGCGTAGCTGATCCGGAAAAAGCAATGTGGCAATCTGAGATCTGGGCCAAAGGATTCATTGATAATCCTGACTGGAGGAATATTAATCTTCAATATTATAGTGACTCATTTACTTGGTTGCCGACTTGGCTAAATAATCATTTTATTAAAATTTTAGAAAAATTATCTCCTCTATTTATTATAATGATTATTACAACTTTTTATTTAATTTTACATAAAAGAAAAACAAATATCAAAAATAAGGAAACATTAATTAATACAAAATTTTTTTTAATAATGTTAGTATCAATTAGTTTAGGATTATTAATTTGGTTCTTGAACAGCCCTTTATTTAGGTATGGCTCATTTTATTTAGTTAGTTTTGTAACCGTAATTTATATAATTATCCACTATAATCTTATTATTAAAATTGATTATTTAAATTTAAAAAAATTAAAAATTATTTTCTTTATTTCTATAATTTTACTTTGTAACAAAAATATTCAAAGATATATAAAATCAAATGATACTTTTTTACCATTAACAAATCCTTCCATAGAAAACTATGAATTTGTAAATAAAGAACCTAACATTATCAGACCAAAGAAATTACAAATTTGTTATTATACAAATTATATTTGTTCAAATGAAATTCCAAATATCAAAATATTAAAGAAAAAAAATTATTATTTAATTAAAGGATAAAAAATAATTAATTTTTATTAAATAAGTTTTTTAAAGCTTCTGATGAAGCATCACATATACCTTTTTCAGTTATTAAACTAGTTACATACTTAGCTGGCGTTACATCAAAGGCTAAGTTTATTGCTTTACTTTTATTTGGATATATTAAAACTTTTTTAATTTGATTTTTATTATCAATACCTTCGATATATGATAATTCATCTGAATTTCTCTCTTCTATAGGGATATCTTTTGAATTTTTAGTATCCCAATCAATTGTTGAGCTAGGTAATGCAACATAGAAAGGAACATTATTATCATAGGCAGCCAAAGCCTTTAAATATGTGCCAATTTTATTACAAACATCTCCATTAGATAAAGTTCTATCTGTTCCAACAATACACATATCAACTTCACCCCTTTGCATCAATATTCCTCCAGTATTATCTGCAATAATAGTATTAGGAATTTGTTCTTCATTTAGTTCATAAGAAGTTAAATTAGCACCTTGATTTCTTGGTCTGGTTTCATCTACCCACACATGGATTGGAATTCCTTTTTTATGCGCATGATAAATTGGAGAAGTTGCTGTACCCCAATTAATTGTTGCAAGCCAGCCTGCATTACAATGAGTTAAAATATTTACAGTGTCTTTTTTCTTAATATAAATGTCTTCAATAAGCTTAAGTCCATTAAGTCCAATATTTTCACAAAATTTAACATCCTCATCACAAATTTCTTTAGCTTCTTTTAAAGCAACACTGAACAGATCGTTACTATTTATCATTGATAACTTATTATTCATTCTATGAACTGCCCATTCAAGGTTTATTGCGGTAGGTCTTGATTTAATTAATTCTTCTGCACTTTTTTTTATAAATTCAAGATCGTTATTTTCTAAAATCGCTAAAACCATACCATATGCAGCAGTTCCACCTATTAGTGGAGCTCCTCTAACTTCCATAACTTTAATTGCATTAATCGCGTCTTTAACTGTTTTAAGATCTTTAATAACAAATTGATGTGGAAGTTTTGTTTGATCAATAATCTTTACAACTTTATTTTCTTCATCAAACCAAATTGTTCTAAATTCTTTTCCCTCTATTTTCATATTAAAATATTTCCTCTAAATTTTTAATTATTTTTTTCATTTAACTGGTCCAAACAATCGGAAACCAGTCTTTTCGCATTACTTCTCCATCTTTTAAACCTATTCCTTTAAATGGAGGAGATGTTTCTCCTCCGCGATCGACATAAGTTACATCGTCTCCTATAAATCGCATAGAAAAAGCTCTTCTTGTTGTATTTGTTTCATTGCCTGAAGAGGAGTGAAGCACTTTGAAATTAAATAGTATTGCATCTCCTAAACTCAATTCGCTTTTTAATATGTTTTCATCTGTAGTATTAATATGAGGCATATCTACAAAATTTTCATCATTTTTATACCAAGGCTCATTGTTAGACCATTTAGTGGGTTTAACTAATTTAGGAAGTTTATGGGAGCCTAATAATATTCTTAAAGAGTTTTCTATTGTTATTGAATCAAGTGGTATCCAAAAACTGCCAGTATCATTTCCATCCACGCAATAGTAAGGCATATCTTGATGCCATGGGGTTTCTTTAATAGTTCCTGGCTCTTTTACAAATATATGTTCATGAAATAATTGAATAGATTTTGATCCTGTGGCTTCACCAACTATCTGTGCCGCAGGTGACTCTTCAGCAAACTTTTTAAATTCTGATATTCTTTGCCAATTACAATAGTCTTCAAAAAATCTACCCTCTTCATTTTTAACATTTTCTCTTGCATGTGGGCCTGGTTCTTTAAGTACTTTTTGAAAACCTTCTCTAAGTATATTTATCCATGGTTTAAAAATATTCTTTATAATTATAGCTCCTTTTTGCTGATAAAAATTTATTTCCTCGTTTGTTAGATATTTTTTCACTTATTTAAAACTCTGCCTGCAACAGTATTAAGTTTTTCTTTTGTTTTTTTTGATCTTTTTTCTGGCGACGTTATTATCGCTACATCTAGACAATTATTAATTGGATCATTTGGATCAATATGACTTTCAAAGTTTAAAACTAAATTTTTAATCATACTCTTAGCTTTCGAAGCATTATCTAATAATACTTTTATTACTTGTTGGACATCAACATTTTCATGATCAGGGTGCCAACAATCAAAATCCGTGACCATTGAAACAGATGCATATCTAATTTCTGCTTCTCTTGCTAATTTAGCTTCTGGCATATTTGTCATTCCAATTACATCTGCTTTCCATGATCTGTATAGATTTGATTCTGCTAAGGTTGAAAATTGAGGACCTTCCATTACCACATAAGTCCCACCTCTTTGATAATCTATTCCTTCTTTTTTAACAGCATCCTCACATGCATCCATTAAACCTTTAGAGGTTGGGTTAGCCATTGATACGTGCGCAACTATTTCATCATCAAAGAAAGTTTTATTTCGCGCAAAGGTTCTATCTATGAATTGGTCGACTATAACAAATTTACCAGGTGGCAAATCATCTTTTAAAGAACCAACTGCGGAAACAGAGACTATATCGGTTACATTTAATTGTTTTAATGCATCAATGTTTGCTCTAAAATTTATATTTGATGGTGAAATAAAGTGTCCTTTGCCATGTCTTGGAAGAAAATAAACTTCTTTGTTATCATAAATTGTTTTTAAAATTTGATCTGACGGTTTTCCCCAAGGGGTATTTAAATCTAATAACTCTCTATCTTTAAACTCCTCAACATCGTAAAGACCACTTCCGCCAATTATTGCTAATTTATTATTTGCCATGTAAAAAGTAATTATATTTAATTATAAATAACTATTATGGATTTAAAAGATTATATTCGCTCAATTAAAGATTATCCTAAAAAAGGTATTTTATTTAGAGATATAACCACTTTAATAAAGAATGAGACTGCTTTTGAAGAAACAATTAATCAAATTGTTGAAAGATCCAAAAAATTTAAGGTAGATAAAATCGCTGCAATTGAGTCACGTGGTTTTGTGTTTGCTTCAGCAGTTTCATATATATTAAAAAAACCATTCATAATGTTAAGAAAAAAAAATAAACTCCCTGCTGATGTTCATTCAGTTGATTTTGAGCTTGAATATGGAACAGCAACAATAGAGGTTCATAAAGATTCAATTTCAGAAAATAATTCCGTTCTAATAATAGATGATTTGATAGCAACAGGTGGAACTGCAGAAGCTGCAGCGAAACTTATAGAAATTTCTAAAGGAAATGTTGCAGCCTTTATATTTGTTATAAATCTTTTTGACCTAGGTGGATGTGATAATCTTCAAAAAAAAGGATATAAGGTTGAAAATTTAATGGACTTTCCTGGGCACTAATAGATAGTTGAATTATGAAAAAAATATTACAAATTCTAATTTTTTTTTTATTTTTTTAATCATACGCACTAGCTGGACAATACTCTGACAAATTTGCAAATTGCTTAATGCAAAAAACTACAGAAAGAGACAAAATTGTTTTGGTTAGATGGGTTTTTTCAGTCATAGCTAAACATTCCGCACTTACAACTGAATTTCAAATTAGTTCGGATAAAGTCAGAAACCATGAAATTGCAGTAGCTGATTATATGCAATATATTTTAGGTACAGTTTGTTTTCAAGAAACTAAGGATGTTCTAAACTATGAGGGTGTTGACGCCTTTGCAGATGCATTTGAATTGTTAGGTGAATTAGCTATGCTTTCTTTAATGGAAGATCAAAGCGTTAATGTTGCATTTGAAAACTGGATAAAATATTTAGATCCAAATTTTTTGAAAAAATTTGAGTGATTTTGGTAGCGGGAAGTGGGATCGAACCACTGACCTCGGGCTTATGAGTCCCGCGCTCTAACCAACTGAGCTACCCCGCCATAAATTCTTGAAAGTTATAATAGAAATTTTATATAACGCAATCAACTTTTAAAAAATTAAGTTTTTTTAACTCCTGTTGGTTGTGGAATTCCATCAATAACTAATTTTGGTTCAACACTTACATCAATTAATTTAGGACGATTATCTAGGTAAGACTTTATACTTTCAATAGACATCATATCTTCTAAAAATTTTTCTAATCTAGGAAATTTTTTTATAATTGATGGATCAAGCATTTTAGATAAATCTAAATGATGGAAAGAAACAAAATCACATGCTCTTGGTTCATCAAAGATGAAAAATTTTTTGTCATTATCTTTCAAGGCTTTTTCAAGATCTTCAAATCTTGATAATAAAAATGGCATCATGTCATCTTTTTTTTTTATAAATTTCTCTCCTGTTGCAAAATTTACTGTAGGATTAAGTGGCATGAAAAGTTCTTGTGCGCTTTGCATAATGGCATTTGCTTTAGCATTTAATATTGGTTCAGTGATGTTAATACCTGCTAAATTTTCTATAAATGTCATTATTGCCATACTTTGACAAATCTCATGTTTCTTATCTATAATTAGCATAGGTAATTGTTTAAAGGGAATATTAGGTTTTACCTTTGACCATTCCTTATCGTAGTAGTCCCATGACATATGATCTTCATATTCAATATTTGTATAATTAAATAATAATCGAGGAGCTTCCGCTAAAGCTCTCATTTTAAAATATATTAATTCTAACTTATGTGTCACTTTAATTTATGAGGCTATAAACTTTATTAAGTAATAAAGTATACCTGTAATTATTGTTGCAATAACAAAGCCTACAACAAACAATTTGATAATTATTTTGTTATCATCATATTTTGATTTTAAATATACAAAAATGAGAGTGTAAATTCCTACTATTGCAATACTTAATAATATATCTGTTGGATTCATAGATTTTTTTATAATTCTAATTTAATCTAATAATATTACTTATTCAATTGATAATAGAGTAATTTTAGATTGTCTTATCTTTATCAAATAATAAACTGCTATTATTAAAAATATAGAGAGAGGAAAAAAATGATTAAATTTAAATCGATCAGCAAAACTTTTATGAGTTTTGTTTTAGTTATTTCATTTTTAGTATCTTCAACAGCAGCATTTGCAGAAATAGTGGGTAGACTTTCAGTTCATTGGAGTCCTAAACACCATAGTGCAAAACATGCTCAAATTTTTGCTGATGAAGTTAATAAAAGAGCAAATGGAAAATTAAAAATTGAAGTTTATCCATCTAAACAACTTTTTGGAATTAGGGAAGTAATGGGTGCTGTAACTTCAGGCGCGGTTGAGTTAGGGGGAATTGTTGGTGTTGTAAGTTTTCCACCAATAAATAAAAACTTTAATGTTGCATCTTTCCCAGGCCTATTTAATTCTTGGGAACAACAAAGAGGTTTTTTCCAAAACTCTGCTAAAGGAAAAGAAATTTGGGGAGAGTTAACTAAAAAAACTAATTCAACTTTAGTAATGTACAATCCAGTTGGCCCAGTAATGTCAATTTCAAGTGCTAGAGAGTTAACTGGTATAGATGCCATGAAAGGTTTGAAAGCTAGAAGATTACTTAAAAGTGAAGAGCCTATGTGGGATGCTCTAGGGGCAAATCGTGTATCTTTAAAAACAGGTGAAGTATACAACGCTTTGCAATCTGGAATGATAGATACAATAAATAGCCCTCCAGGAAGTATAAAGGCTTATAGCTGGTGGGAATTTTTAAAATACGCTCAAAAGCCATACCAATATTATGCTGATGCATATATAATGGCAAACTCTACTTGGTTTAATAGTTTACCAGCAGACTTACAAAAAATAATTATGGATGTTGGTAAAGAAGTTGGAACACTCTCAACAGACAGAATTATGGATCATGGTGAAACTGTTCTTAAAGAATTTCAAGACAGAGGTGGTGTTGTAACTACTCTTTCAGGAGCTGAGAAAGCAAAATTTGACAAGCTTATGAAGGATAAAGTTATGCCTGCAATGGCTAAAATGATCGACTCTGATGCTTTAAAAGCAGCACAAGAGTACGCAAAAAGTAATTAGAATAAGTAAATTGCTTAATCTAATAAAATGAAAGCGTTGCGAGCAGTTAATAATTTTTTAGCTTCGGCTTCATTAGCTCTCGCAATGTTAATCATTTTCATTATGGTTGCTGCACTATTTTTAAGTGCAGCTACAAGATTCATTACAGGTACTGGATTTGCTTGGTTTATAGAACTACCACCGGTTTTAGTTAGTTGGTTAGTATTTCCATTATTAGGACCCCTCTTAAAAAAAGGACAACATATTAAAGTTGATTTTTTAACTCCTATACTTTCAAAAAAAAAAAAGGAAATTTTGTTTTTAATTGTAAATATAGTTGCCTTCTTGTCAGCATGTGTTTTTTTTAAGGCTGGTCTTGATGCAACAATAATGTATTTCAATTTAGGTCAAGTTATGGAAATTGAAATTAGTATTCCTATATGGTGGATGTTTTTAGCATTCCCTGTTGGTTTTTTAATATTAGCTCTTACCTCAATAGAGTTATTATTCGATAATATTATAAATTTAATAAGAAATTAAATGTTTACATTAGCATCTATATTATCATTGGTAGCTTTAATTATTTCTGTTCCAATTTTTTTAGTCTTTGGTTTAGGTAGTTCTATAGCTGCTATTGGTGGATTAAATCTTCCTTGGTCTGTTTTAATTCAAGTATCTTTTGGAGCTTTAACAAAACATGTCCTTATAGCTGTGCCATTATTTATTTTTAGTGGAATGGCGATGCTAAAAGGTGGGGCAGCACTTAGACTTGTAAAATTTGCAACAACTTTAGTTGGACATTGGCCAGGAGGTTTGGGTGTGGCAATGGTTATTGCGATGGGATTCTTTGCTGCATTCTGTGGATCGATATTAGCTGCAATTACTGCAGTAGGAACAATTATGATGCCAAAAATGATTGAGCAGGGATATCCTACTCCTTTTGTTGTTGTTTTAGCTGCATCAGCTGCATTACTTGAAGCTTTAATACCTCCATCAAATGCTGCTATTTTATTTAGTGCACTTACATACGTTCCTGTATCTAAAACATTTGCTGCTGGTGTGATACCAGGAATTATACTTCTAATTTTAATGGTTCTTTTAGTTTTATTTAAATGCAGACATATAA
>CACFXK010000021.1 GCA_902570125.1 uncultured Pelagibacteraceae bacterium | reverse complement strand
TTATTTATCCATATATTAGAATTTATTATAATATCAGAATTAATCCAAACTTTAGAAAATGATATAAAATTTAAGCAAACTTTTTTTATATTTTTTGGAACACAACTTATTGACTCTCTAAATCTGTTGCCTCAAAATTTAATAATATCTGATATTGGATTTGGAATTCTCACTGATAAGCTTAACTATGATTTTGAATTAGGTCTATTGATAAAAATTTATATGAGATTTATTATTTTCTTCTCATCAATCTCGATTGCGATTTTGTATAATATTTATTTGAACTTAATAAATTATAAATATAACCCTTAACTTATGCTAAATTTCAAAAATAATGAAAAATAATAATCATACTATCTGCAGAAGATGTGTCATGGACACTACTGACTCAAATATAAAATTTGATGAAAATGGTGAATGTGATTTCTGCCAAAATTTTGATAAAAATATAAAAAATAAACTTATCAGTCTAAGAGACTCCACTCAGCTTGCAAGTATTGTAAAAAAAATTAAAAAGCAGAAAACTGGAAATTACGATTGTCTTATCGGGATAAGTGGAGGTGTAGATAGTTCATTTCTGGCCCATATTGTTAAAAACGAACTATTCCTTAATCCACTTGTTATACATGTTGATACTGGTTGGAATTCAAAAGAGTCTGTTAATAATATTGAGAGAATTATTGATAAATTAAGTTTAGATTTAGTGACTATTGTAGTTTCTTGGAAGGAAATGAGAGATTTACAGCTGTCTTTTTTTAAAGCTCAACATCCAAATTTAGATATTCCACAGGATCACGCTATATTTGCATCAATATACAATTATGCAGTAAAATATAATATAAAATATATATTAACAGGTGGAAATTTTGCTACTGAGTGTATACGAGAGCCATTGCAATGGGCTTACCATGCCTCTGATTTATTTCACATAAAAGATATACAGAAAAAATTTGGAAATATGCGATTAAAGGATTTTCCAATGTGTAATATATTTACTTATAAAATTTTGTATAGATATTTTAAAGGCATAAAAGTTTTTCAACCATTAAATTATTTCGATTATAAAAAAGAAGATAGCATGAGAATATTAGAGAATAAATATGGATGGTTACGATATGAACAGAAACATTATGAGTCAAGATTTACAAAATTTTATGAAGGTTATTGGCTTTTAAAAAAGTTTGGATATGATAAAAGAAAAGCACACTATTCTAGCCTTATTTTATCAAATCAAATGACAAGAGAAGAAGCAATCACAAAACTAGAGAAAGATCCTATAACTGAAAAAGATGCAAAAAATGAATTTAGCTATGTTTCTAAAAAACTAGAAATTAGTGAGAGTGAATTAAATTTTATAATGAATGGTGAAAATAAATCTTTTAAAGATTATAAATCTTTACATTTTATTATTCAATTTTTTGTAAAAGTGTTGCGTTTTTTAAAATTTGAGTCAAGACTTATTAGATGATTGGGATAATTAATTATGGTTTAGGAAATATAAATGCATATTATAATATATATAAAGAGTATGATATTAATTTAAAAATTTTATCTAATTATAAAGATATTAATTCTAACATTGACAAATTAATTTTACCAGGAATTGGATCATTTGATAACGCAATTAATCTTTTGAAATCTCAAAAATTTTTTGATGAAATAATTAATTTCTCATTGAACGAAAAAAATAAAATTTTAGGTGTATGTGTAGGAATGCAAATTCTCTCAACAACGAGCCAAGAAGGAAATTTACAAGGTTTGGATATAATAAAGGAGTCATTTCATAAACTTCCTTCTAAAATTTTACCACATATAGGTTGGAATAGTGTTAATATTAATAAAGAAATTGATATTTTAAACAATATTAATGAGAATACTTTTTTTTATTTTTTACATTCATATGCCTTACTAAATAAAAATTCAGATCTTAAAATATGTGAAACGATGTATGAAACTAAATTTATAAGTGTATTCCAAAAAAAAAATATTTATGGAATTCAATTTCATCCTGAAAAAAGTCATTCCCAGGGAAGCCAAATATTGCTAAATTTTTACAAAAGCTAATGCTTAAAAATAGAATAATTCCTTTTCTTTTAATTGACAAAAATACTGACACAATAAAAACAATTAATTTTTCAAATAGAAATTATATTGGAGATATTTTGAATAATATTCGGATATTCAACGAAAAAGAAGTAGATGAAATAGCTGTTTTAGATATAGATATTTCAAATTTAAACTATAAACCAAACTACGAAATAATATCAAAAATAGCGAGTGTTTGTCGTATGCCTTTAACTTATGGTGGTGGGATTAAAGATGTTTCTACTGCAAAGAAATTAATTAATCTAGGAGTTGAAAAAATATGTATTTGTTCAGCTGCGTTAGAAGATATAAATTTATTAAAACAAATATCAGATGAAATAGGCTCTCAAAGTTTATCAGTTTGCATAAACATAAAAAAAAAAGGTAATTTTTACTCAGTATTTACAAATAAAATACAGTTTGTGAGGGTAGACCTTATTGAATATATAAAAAAATTACAATTAAATGGTGTTGGAGAAATAATATTTAATGCTATAGATGAGGAAGGTTCTCTGAGTGGTTATGATTTTTCTTTTTTAGAAACAATTAATAATTACATAAACGTTCCATCTATAATTTTAGGAGGATGCAGTAATTACGAAAATATTAAACTTCTTTTTAAAAAATTTCCAAAATTTGCATCTGGATGTTCCTCTGTATTTATATATAAGGGTAAATTTAAAGCAGTTCTAATTAATTATCCATCAAAAGAACAAAAAGAATATATTTTGAATGGATAAAAATTTTAAATTTCATTAGAAATAATTATGAAAAAAAAATATTTAATTGTAACTGGAGGTGCTGGTTTTATTGGATCAAATTTAATTAAATCATTACTAAAATTTAAAAACTTCAAAATAATAAGTTTAGACAATTATTCATCAGGGAAAAAAAAGAATCATATAAAAAATGTTAGAATAAAATATATAAGAGGAGAAACTAGAGACATAAATAAAATTTTATATAGATATAAAAATTCTATTAATGCAATATTTCATTTTGGAGAGTTTTCAAGGATATTTCAAAGCTTTGAAAAATTTGATGTTTGTTTTAAATCAAACACAATAGGATCTCACGAAGTTTTTAAATTTTGTTTAAATAATAAAATTAAATTAATTTATTCTGCAACTTCAGCTAGTTTAGGAAGTTTAGGAAATAAAGATTTATCTCCATATGCATTTTTTAAAGCAAAAAACTTAGAATTAATTGAAAACTTAAAAAAATGGTTTGGTTTAAAATTCGAAGTTATTTTCTTTTATAATGTATATGGTCCAAATCATATTAAATCTGGAATAATGGCGACAGTGATTGGAATTTTTGAAGACCAATTTAAAAAAAAATTACCACTGACTGTTGTAAGGCCTGGTAGTCAAAAAAGAAGATTTACACATATAAATGATACAGTGGAAACATGCATAGAGGCTTGGGTCAAAAATAAATGTAATTTTTATAGTATTTCACACAAGCAAAGTTTTTCTGTTTTAGAGGTTGCAAAATTATTTAATTCTAAAATTAAACTTATCCCTTATCGCAAAGGAGAAAGATATGCTTCTGCATTGACTAAAATATCTTTATCTAAAAAGATTAACCAAAGATATGGAAAAGTAAAATTAAAGGAATATATAAATCATTTCATATCTAATAATTCTTAAAAAACTTAGAAAATTTTGTAGAAATCCCAAAAATTATTTTACTTTACAAATTTTTCATAAAAGAGTAATTATACGGGCCTGGTGATTATTGCGAAAGTGTAATACCCGATCCCATTCCGAACTCGGAAGTCAAGCCTTTCTGCGCCGATGGTACTTTGTCTTAAGACATGGAAGAGTAGGACATTGCCAGGCTATAATTTGAATTATGAAAATTGCAAGTTCACTGAAATCTTTAAAAAAAAGAGACCAAAACTCAAAGTTAGTAAGGCGTAGAGGTAGGGTTTATATAATAAATAAAAAAAATCCCAAATTCAAAGCTAGACAAAAGTAATGTCTAGTTTCTACCTAAATTAGAGCATGATAATTGGTTCAATATCAGAAGACAAAAAACTTGAGAGCAGAGTAGCTATAACTCCAGATATTTTAAAAAAATATAAATCATTAGGATTAGAAATTCACTTAAGTAAAAATTATGCATCACATATAGGAATTAAGGATACAGAATACGAAACAGAGGGTGCAAAAATATTTGAAAACTCTGAGGATGTAATCTCTAATTCAAATGCAATATTACAGATGAATATCCTGAGTGATGAAAATCTAAATAAACTTAAAAAAGATCAAATTCTAGTTGGTATTTTAAATCCCTATTTGAATGAAAAGAAGCTAAAAGACATAACATCAAATGAAATTAAATGTTTTTCTCTTGAGTTACTTCCAAGAATTACGCGAGCACAATCAATGGATATATTATCTTCACAAGCGAATTTAGCAGGATACAAAGCTGTAGTTGAGGCATTTTCATATTTCCAAAAAGCAATACCAATGATGATGACTGCCGCAGGAACAATTTCAGCAGCAAAAGTATTAGTAGTTGGTGCTGGAGTGGCAGGTTTACAAGCTATTGCAACAGCAAAAAGAATGGGTGCAATTGTTTTTGCAACAGATGTAAGATTAGCTTCAAAAGAACAAGTTGAGAGTTTAGGAGGTAAATTTTTAACAGTTGAAGGAGCAGAAAACTTAGAGACAGCAAGTGGTTATGCTAAAGAAGCATCAGAAGAATTTAAAAAAAAACAAGAAGAATTAATAAGAGAAACACTTAAAAAGATAGATATAGTTATTTGTACAGCACTAATACCAGGAAAAAAAGCACCTGTTATAATAAAAAAAAATATGATCGAGGTAATGCAAAGTGGATCTATTATCTATGATTTAGCCGCTTCTCAAGGTGGAAATTCTGAATTAACTGAAGTAAATCAAATAATAGATAGTAGTGGTGTAAAAATCATGGGTGAAGCAAACATATTAAATAAATTACCTTTTTCGGCATCAAATTTATATGCCAAAAACATGTTTAATTTTATAAATAATCTATTCGATAAAGAAAAAAAAAGTTTTGAAATAAATGTTGAAGATGAAATAATAGATAAAACAATGGTTAAATAAATGGAAATAGACCCTTTTATATTTAGATTAAGTATATTTATTTTAACAATATTTGTAGGTTATTATGTAGTCTGGAGTGTGACACCTTCATTACATACTCCTCTAATGTCTGTAACAAATGCTATTTCATCAGTAATAATTGTTGGAGCAATAATAGCTGCACTTGCAGGCTCCTCCGATAATATATTTGAAACATCTAATATTTTTGGTTTTCTTGCTATTATTCTAGCCGCAGTAAATATTTTTGGAGGCTTTTTGGTTACTCAAAGAATGTTACAAATGTACAAAAAGAAGAAAAAATAGCAATGTCAGCTAATTTATCAGCATTATTTTATCTAATTTCAGGAATATTATTTATTCTAGCTTTAAGAGGGCTTTCGTCTCCAGAAACTTCAAGGCAAGGTAACTATTTTGGTATTGCTGGCATGACCATATCAATTATTGTAACTTTTCTTTCAGTAGGAAACTTTGGGCCTGGTTTTATTTATGTATTAGTCTTTCTTTTAATAGGTGGATCAATAGGAGCTTTTATTGCTTTCAGAATACCAATGACCGCAATGCCGGAACTTGTAGCTGGTTTTCACAGTTTAGTTGGTCTGGCAGCTGTTTTTGTTGCCATATCTGCTTTTTTAAGACCTGAGGCATTTAATTTAGGAAATATTGGAAATATAAAACTGGCTAGTTTAATTGAAATGTCTCTTGGTGCAGCCATAGGTGCAATAACCTTTTCAGGTTCAATCATAGCTTTTTTAAAATTAAGAGGAATTATGTCTGGTGCTCCAATTACTTTTAAAGGTCAACATATTATCAATTTAATATTAGGACTAGCAATAATATTTTTAATTTATTATTTATGTAAATCTCAATCGTCTAATATATTTTGGACAATTGTATTAATATCATTTGTTGTTGGTGTATTATTAATAATACCTATTGGTGGTGCAGATATGCCAGTTGTAATTTCGATGCTTAATTCATACTCTGGATGGGCAGCAGCAGGTATTGGATTTACATTGGAGAACACTGCTTTAATAATTACTGGAGCTTTAGTTGGTTCTTCGGGAGCAATTCTATCTTACATAATGTGTAAGGGAATGAATAGATCATTTTTTAATGTAATACTTGGTGGTTGGGGTGCAAATGATCAAACATCAAGTTCTCAAAGCAAAGAGCAAAAGCCTGTAAAAAATGGAAATGCAGATGATGCGGCTTTTTTAATGAAAAATGCTTCATCAGTAATTATTGTTCCAGGCTATGGGATGGCTGTAGCACAAGCTCAACACGCATTGAGAGAGATGGTAGATGCCTTAAAAAAAAATGGCGTAAAAGTTTCATATGCAATTCATCCTGTTGCAGGAAGAATGCCTGGACATATGAATGTATTGCTAGCAGAAGCTAATGTACCTTATGACGAAGTTTTTGAATTAGAAGAAATCAATAATGATTTTGCTAATTGTGACGTTGCATATGTAATTGGAGCAAATGATGTTACTAATCCAATTGCAAAGTCTGATCCACAAAGTCCAATTTATGGTATGCCAATTTTAGACGTTGAAAAAAGTAAATCTGTGCTTTTTGTCAAAAGAAGTTTATCTCCAGGATATGCTGGGATTGATAATGATCTTTTTTACAGAGATAATACATTAATGCTTTTTGCTGATGCAAAAAAAATGACTGAGGAAATTGTTAAGAGTTTGTAATTGACTAAAATTTTTTGTGATATAGCAGATGTGAAACTTATAGAGAAGTTCACAAAAAAAAGAATTGTTAAAGGTTTTACTACTAACCCAAGTTTAATGAGAAAAGCCGGAGCTAAAGATTATTTAAATTACTCAAAAAAAATATTAAATCTAACAAATAAACCTGTATCATTTGAGGTTTTTGCAGATGATATAAAAAGTATGATTAGTCAAGGTAATAAAATCAGTAAATGGGGTAAAAATGTTTATGTAAAAGTTCCAGTAACCAATTCTAAAGGAAAATTTATGGGACAAGTAATAAAAACACTAAATAAAAATAAAATTAAATTAAATATAACTGCAGTATATACCTCAAAACAAACAAACAGAATTTTAAAATATATTGATAGAAGAACTAAGGTAATTATTTCAATATTCGCAGGAAGAATGGCTGACACCGGAAAAGATCCTATTCCTCAATTTAAAGAGAGTATTAAAATCTCAAAAAAATTTAAAAACGTCGAAATATTATGGGCAAGTACAAGAGAACCTTATAATTTTATACAGGCAAAAGATTTAGGATGCCATATTATTACTGTACCTCCTTCAATAATTGAAAAAATTGAAAATTTTGGAAAAAATTTTACAAATCTTACCAATGAAACTGTAAGAGGTTTTTTGATTGATACTAAAAAATCAAAATTTAAACTATAAAATTGGTTGCGGGGGACGGATTTGAACCGCCGACCTCAAGGTTATGAGCCTTGCGAGCTACCAGGCTGCTCCACCCCGCGATATTCTAGGAACTTATACATTATAATTATTTCAATAAAAGAAAAAAATTTTTTTTATGTTTAATTAAGAAGCTTTTTATATAGAATTATTTTAATGAAAAAAATTAACAATTTTATAAAAGAATATGTAAACAATCTTTTCAACTCAATATTAAGCACAGATATGAAAAACCTTAACATTGCGGCTGAAACAATTTTAAAATCAATTAAACAAAATCAAAAAATTTTTGTATGTGGAAATGGCGGGTCAGCAGCAATTGCAAATCATTATGTTGTAGATTTTTTAAAATTCTTTAGAGAAAGAACAAATTACTCACCTAAAATGATAAGTTTATCAGATAATATAGAAACAATAACAGCTATATCAAATGATAATGATTATAAATATATATTCAGTTACCAAGCTCAAAGTTTATGTAATAAGAATGATCTAATTATTATAATAAGTTCTTCAGGAAATTCTCAAAATGTCATTGAGTTATTAAAATTTTCCAAAAAAAATAAAATAAAAACTATTGGATTTAGTGGTTTTAATGGTGGATATTTAAAAAAAAATGCAGATGTTTCAGTACATATAAATGCTAATAATTATGGAATATCAGAGGATGCGCATCATGTATTAATGCATGGTCTATTACAATATCTAATAAAATATTTTGGGAAAAAAAACTAGTATCTATTTTTAAGCTTATTTAGCTTTTTAACTCTTTTAATATTTTCTTGTAATATTCTCTTTTTTTTTTCAGATGGTTTTTCATAATTATTTTTAAGTTTTATAATTTTGAAAAAACCGTCCCTTTGAAGCTTTCTTTTTAAAACTCTTAAAGCTTGCTCTATATTGTTATCTTTGACTTCTATTTTAATAACTACCTCCAGAAAGCGAATTCACTATCACTTTATCAAATATTTGTCTATTACAATTCATACTTTTTTAAAATTAAGATTTCTCTTTTTCTTTTCTTTCTCTTTTTATTCTTCTTTCAGCTCTTTCAAGTGCATCTGCTAAATCTTTTTGAGTAAATAATCCCATTGCGACAGGGTCTTTTGCATTTAAGTTATTGAAATTCCAATAACTTTTGTTTCTTATAGCTGTCGCAGAATTTTTTGTTATTCCAACTAATTTAGCAATCTGAGAGTCTTTTAAAATTGAATGTTGCTTTATTAACCAAAGAGCTGAATCTGGTTTATCTTGACGTTTGGATAATGGGATATATTTTTTTATTTTTTTTTCATCATTTTCTAATTGTATTTCATTAACTTGCAAGTTTAGTGCTCTGTTAGTGTCAGCAGATGAAAGCTCAATTTCTTCTTTAGTCAATTGTCCAGAAATTATTGGATTATAGCCCACAATGCCTTTTGCCACCTCTCCATCTGCAATACCTTTTACTTCAACTTCATGTAGTTTACAAAAATTTGCAATTTGTTTGAAAGTTAGTGATGTATTGTCTAGTAACCAAACAGCTGTTGCCATCGGCATTAATGGTGCTTCACTCATTACTTTTTAGTTTCTGATCTAAAATTTTGAAATTTTTTATTAAATTTACTTACTCTACCTTTATCAAGAATTTTCTGTTTTCCACCAGTCCAGGCAGAATGAGATTTAGGATCAATTTCAAGCTTAAGAGTCTCGCCTTCTGAACCCCACGTAGAATAAGTTTGAAATTGACTACCATCTGTCATTTCAACATTTATTTTGTGATAATTTGGATGTATGTTTTTTTTCATAGGCGGGTTTATAACAAAAAGTTTGGTAAAAACAATTAAAAGTTGGCTAAATTTTCCATCATTTTTGGGAAAATATTACTACTTGCTGCTCTTATATTAATATTATCATCGTTAAATTTACTAATATCATTAACTGTTCCTCCCGCTTCTTTAACAATCAAAATTCCTGCAGCTATATCCCATAACTTAATATTGTTGTGAAAATAACCATCTAGCCTACCTGAACCGACATAAGCCAAGTCCAATGCTGCACTCCCTGTATTTCTCATATTTAATTTAGGAAATATGGATTTTA
>CACFXK010000020.1 GCA_902570125.1 uncultured Pelagibacteraceae bacterium | reverse complement strand
AATAAATCAAATGATACCTTACGATAAAAGAGACGGAAAAATCTGGTACAATGGTGATCTTGTTGAATGGCAGGATGCAAAGCTGCATGTCATCAGTCATGGACTACACTATGCAAGTTTAGTTTTTGAGGGTGTAAGGGTGTATGATGGCGAAATTTTCAAGCTACAAGAACATACAGATAGATTATATCATTCGGCTAAAAGAATGGATATGAACATTCCTTACACAAAAGAAGAAATAAACAAAGCTTGTAACCAGATAATAAAAATTCAAAATGTACAGAATGGTTATCTAAGACCTTTTGCTTGGCGAGGTAGTGAAATGATGGGTGTATCTGCTCAAAAAACAAAAATAAATGTAGCAGTAGCTACCTGGGAGTGGGGCGACTATTTCGATCCTAAGTTGAAAATTGAAGGTATTAAATTAAATATTTCTAATTGGAGAAGACCAGCTCCAAATACTATACCGTGGGATAGCAAAGCTGCAGGACTGTATATGATTTGTACACTTTCCAAGCATGAGGCTGAAAGACAAGGATATAGTGAGTCATTAATGTTAGATCACGAGGATAATGTTGCAGAGTCAACGAGTGCAAACATATTTTTTAAAGATAAAAATGGTGAACTTCATACTCCAATTCCGGATTCATTCTTAAATGGTATCACAAGGCAAACTGTTATTGAATTAGCAAAATCAAAAAATATAAAAGTTCATGAAAGAAAAATTAAACCAGATGAATTAGCAAGTTTTGAAGGATGCTTTTTAACCGGAACAGCTGCTGAAATAACACCAATTTCTCAAATTGCTGAAAATAACTATAAAGTTTGTGATCTTATTTTAGATTTATCATCAAGTTATGGTAAATTAGTAAGAAAAAAAAGGGCAGCTTAATCTTTATTGTCCTCAGATATTGCATGGTCGATACCTTTTCTTAAATACTCATACCCAGTATACAAGGTAAGAAAAGCTGAGAGCCACAATAAAATTATTCCAATTGTTTGAGCATTATAGTCTTGAAAATTTATAATTTTATTTCCAGTTTCTCCAGTGAGCAAAACAGAAATACAAAACATTTGAAGAAATGTTTTTACTTTTGCTAGACTTGAAACTGGAAGTTTAACGCTTCCTTTGGCTAAAAATTCTCTTAAACCCGAAATTAATACCTCTCTTGTAAGTATTATTATTGCAGCAATTACTTCATAGTTTTTAATAGTTCCATCCATAACAAGTAATATTAGTGCAGTAGCTACGATAATTTTATCAGCAATTGGATCTAATAATTCTCCAAGTTTGGATTCCTCTTTAAACATTCTTGCTAATAATCCATCTAAGAAGTCAGTAAATGAGGCAATTACAAATAGTGCAAAAGGAATTACATCTCCATAAAACCCTGGCAAATAAAATGCAAAAACAAATATAGGAACAATTATAATTCTACCAATAGTTAGATAATTTGGAATTTTCATATATTACTCGTGGAAGTAATTATATATCTTTTTCGCAACTTTTTCTTCAACTCCTTCAACTGTTTTTATCTCATCTAAGCTGGCGGATTCAACTGCTCTGGCTGAACCAAAGTGATTTAAAAGTGCTCTTTTTCTAATAGATCCAATTCCATCAATTTGATCAAGTAAAGACTTACTAATACCTTTCTTTCTCTTTGCTCTGTGAGCACTTATTGCAAATCTATGAGACTCGTCTCTTAATCTTTGTAAAAAAAAGAGGGTAGGGTCATTTTTTTCAAACTTAAATTCTTTACCATTGTGAAAAAAAGTTTCATTACCGCTATTTCTAAATTTACCTTTTGCAATTGCGATCATAGGAATATCATGTAATCCTAATTCATTAAGTGTATCTCTAGCTACTGAATATTGTCCTTTACCACCGTCAACTATTACTAAGTCTGGCATTGTTAAGTAATTATCTTTTTCTTGAATAGCTCTTTTAAATCTTCTATTTAAAACCTCTCGCATCATTCCATAATCATCTTGTTCATTTTTATCAATTTTAATATTAAATTTTCTATACCTTTTTTTAATAAAACCCTCATCGCCAAAAGTAATGAGTGCACCAACACTATTAGTTCCTTGAATATGACTATTGTCATAAACCTCAACTAGATTAATATTATTTTCTAAATTAAATTTTTTAGAAACATTTTCAAACAACTCTTTATTATTTTGGCTCTCATAAATTTTTCTATTTAGGCTATCTTTTGCATTTTTTAGAGCTTGATTTACAACTTTTAGTTTAGAACCTCTTTTTGCAACAGAAATATTTATTTCTTTATTTTCTTTTTGGGAAAGTGTTTTTTCAATTAGGACTTTTTCCTTAATTTCTTCACTTAAGATAATAGAGCTTGGTACGCTTTTATTTTCATAAAATTGAGAAACAAAAGAATTCAAAATTTCTTTTAGGTTATCGTCAGGGTCATGTTTAGGAAAAAAGGCTTGGTTTCCCCAGTTTTGTTTTGATCTATAAAAAAATACCTGGATACAAGTTTTACCAGACTCTTTGTATGCAGCTATAACATCTGCCTCAACTAAATTTGCCTCATTTATTCTTTGAGATGATTGAATAATATTTAAAGATTTAATTCTATCCCTCAATATGGCAGCTTTTTCAAAATCTAAGTCAGAACTTGCTTTTTCCATTTGTCCTGACAAATTTTTTTGTATCTTTCTTGATTTGCCGGATACAAATTCAATTGCACTATCTACTGATAATTTATAATCATCTTTTTCTATGTATCCAACGCACGGTCCAGAACATCTCTTGATTTGATAAAGGATGCAGGGTCTTTCTCTTTTTTTAAATACTGTATCATCACAAACTCTTAGTTGAAAAATTTTCTGAATCATTTTAATAGTCCAATTTGCAGATCCAGCTGAAGCAAAGGGTCCAAAGTAAAAACCCTCTTTAACTTTTTTTCCTCTGTGTCGTCTGATTTGAGGCCATTTATCCTCATTTCCAATAAAAATAAATGGAAATGATTTGTCGTCTCTTAAAAGTATATTGAATTTAGGTTTATATTTTTTTATTAGGTTTGCCTCTAGAAGAAGCGCTTCACTCTCATTTGAAGTACTTGTGATCTCAATTTTCCTTGTTTGAGATAGCATTCTCTCAGTTCTGATAATATGATTTTTCTCTGAAACATAACTCTTTAATCTGTTAGGTAAATTTTTTGCTTTACCAACATAAAGTATCACATTTTTTTCATTTAACATTCTGTATACACCAGGAAGTTTGGGTATAAGTGGTAGCTCTTTTTTAATTGCTTCTTTACCTAATTCAGAACTTATCATGGCTTTTTTTTTTTGAAATTTGAATACCAACGGATGAGCAATCTTTCATGATTTCTAATTTCTCAATTTGAAGACTTATTCTATCAATTCTTTTATCTTTAAATAGTTCATCAAATACATCTTCTGCTAATGTTTCTAGAAAGTTATAGTGTTTGTTTTTGACAAGTTTTTTTACTAATCTTACAATTTTTGCATAATTTACAATTGACTTAATATCTTTGTCATTTGATGGTTTTTTATCCTCATAATTTATTTCTAAATTAAATTTTACTTTTTGAGGTGCCTCTTTCTCAAAATCAAAATATCCTAGTTTCAGATTTAAAATGAGTTCCTTTATGAGAACCTTTTTTTCATAATTAAAAAGTTTTTTATTTTTGTCAATTTTAATAATTTTTAGATTATTTTTTTTCATTCTTTCCCACCCATTATATCTGGAGTCTGCCAGTTTAGGTTTTGACCACTATCTATTGCCAATACCTGTCCAGTAATAGATATATTTTTTATAAAAAAGTCAACAGCGTTACATATCTGTTCAACATCTACCTGTCTTTTTAATGGAGTTGCCATGTATTGTTTTTTAAAATGTTTCTCACTTTGCCTCTTATTTTTAATTGTAGGACCTGGTGCAATTCCATTTACTCTTATTTTTGGAGCTAAGCTCATCGCACTAGTCTTAGTCAAAGTATAAAGGCCTGTTTTACTGATGGTATAAGAAAAAAAGTATGGAGTTAGTTTGAACACTCTTTGATCAATTATATTTATAATATTATTATTTTTTCCTCTAATATTTTTAGCAAATTCTTTTGATAGAAGAGCAGGTGTTCTTAGATTAGTTCTTAAGTGATACCCCCAACTATCAGTTGTAAAATTCTCTAATTTATCGCTTTCAAAAAGTGATGCATTATTTATAAGACAATCAAAATATTTAAGTTTAGTTTTTGCAAACTTGATAATTTTATTTACTTCTTTTTCTATACTTAGATCCCCTTTGACTAAATAAACTTTTGTACCATTTTGCGATAATTCTTTTTTAAGATTCTCTGCCTTTATTTTCGATTTATTAAAATGAATAACAATTTCTATTCCTTTGCCAGAAAGTTTTCTAGCTATAGCAGCTCCAATTCTTGTAGCTCCGCCTGTAATAATTATTTTATTTGCTTCCATTTTTTCTTACCTTTTTGAGCTCTTGTACCTGGCATACCCATGGTAGATCTTCCTTTTGGATAGATTTTATTTTTCAAATTGTATTGTTTGACTTTTGGGTTAAGTGTAACCTCTAGTTCAGTGCTTTCAAGTTTTCTAATTTCATCTCTTATTTTGGCCGCTTCCTCAAATTCTAGGTTTGTAGCTGATTCTTTCATTTTTCTGTTAAGTGCTTTGATATGTTTCTTTAAATTACCACCAACATTTGCTCCTGTGCCAATTGTAACATAATCTTTTTCATAGACGCTCTCTAGCACATCGCTAATCTCTTTTTTAACAGTTGATGCACTAATTTTATTTTTTTTATTGTATTCAAGTTGAATATTTCTTCTTCTTTCAGTTTCTTTGATTGCTTTTTTTATACTTTTGGTCTCTTTGTCAGCATACAAAATAACTTTACCGTCTAAATTTCTAGCTGCTCTTCCAATTGTTTGAATTAAAGATGTTTCAGATCGAAGAAATCCTTCTTTATCAGCATCTAATATACCAACTAAGGCACATTCAGGAATATCAAGTCCTTCCCTTAATAGGTTAATACCAACTAAAACATCAAAAACACCTAGCCTTAAGTCTCTCATAATCTCTATTCTTTCAAGGGTATCTATGTCTGAGTGTAAGTATCTAACTTTGATACCATTTTCATGAAGATATTCAGTCAGATCCTCGGCCATTTTTTTAGTCAATGTCGTAACTAATACTCTATAATTTTTTTCAATAGTGTTTTTACATTCATGCATTAAATCATCTACCTGATTTTTGGCAGGTTTGATTTCAACTGGGGGATCTATCAGTCCAGTAGGTCTTATAACCTGATCTATAAATTTTCCTTTTGTTTGTTCTAATTCCCACGGACCAGGTGTAGCAGAGACAAAAACTGTTTGAGTTCTCATCATGTCCCATTCCTCGAATTTTAATGGTCTATTATCCATACAAGACGGAAGTCTAAATCCGTACTCTGCCAAAGTACTTTTCCTTGATCTGTCTCCTTTAAACATTCCATTTAATTGCGGCACTGTAACGTGACATTCATCAACAAATATTAATGTGTTATCAGGAAAATATTCAAACAAAGTGGGAGGAGGTTCACCAGGTTTCCTTCCTGATAAAAATCTTGAATAATTTTCAATACCAGCACATGAGCCAGTTGCCTCTATCATTTCTAGGTCAAACTTTGTTCTCTCCTCTAATCTTTGCGCTTCAAGTAATTTATTTTGTTCTTTGTGTTTTTTAAGTGTTATCTCTAACTCTTTTCTTATATTAATTATTGCTTGTTCGATCGTTGGCTTAGGAGTTATATAGTGACTATTTGCATAAACCTTTACTAAATTTAATTCTCTTACAAGATTACCTGTTAGGGGATCAAATTCTTCAATTTTTTCCAGCTTATCTCCAAATAAACTGAGCCTCCAAGCCCTGTCTTCTAAGTGAGAGGGAAAAATTTCTAAATATTCGCCTCTAGCCCGAAATGTACCTCTATAGAAATTTTGGTCATTTCTTTTATATTGAAGAGCAACTAAAGATTTTATTATTTGTTCTCTATTATAATCATAATTTTTTTGAAGAGTTAAAGTCATTTTACTGTAAGCTTCAACTGATCCTAGTCCATAAATACAAGACACACTTGCAACAATTAAAACATCATCTCTTTCAAGGAGTGATCTAGTAGCTGAGTGTCTCATCCTATCTATTTGTTCATTTATAGATGCTTCCTTTTCTATATATGTGTCTGACCTTGGAACATATGCTTCTGGGGTATAATAATCATAATAGGACACAAAATATTCAACAGCATTATCCGGGAAAAACCCTTTCATCTCCCCATACAGTTGAGCAGCAAGGGTTTTATTTGGAGCAAGTATTAGGGCAGGCCTATTTGTCTCTTCAATTACTTTAGCCATAGTGAATGTTTTACCTGATCCCGTAACACCTAATAAAACTTGATTAAACTGGTTCTTCTTAGCGCCATTTACTAAATTTTTAATAGCCTCTGGTTGGTCACCAGCTGGTTTAAAATCAGATTTAATTTTAAATTTCTTTCCACCTTCAAGTTTTCCACCAATTTTTGGATTTTTACTTTGAATATCTGTAATTAAATCTTGATATGTATTTTCCATATATTAAATAAAGTAATAGAATATAAACAATTTTCAATGAGCATAATATCAAACAGTTTAAAAAGAATTAAACCTTCTCCAACAATAGCTGTTACGCAAAAAGCGAGAGAATTAAAAGCTGCTGGAAAAGATGTAATAGCTTTAGGTGCAGGCGAACCAGATTTTGATACACCAGATAATATTAAAAAAGCTGCTGTTAATGCCATAAGAAAAGGCGATACTAAATACACTCCAGTAGATGGAACCCCTGCAATTAAAGATGCAGTTATAAAAAAGTTTAAAAGAGAAAATAAACTTAATTATACTTCAGAACAGATAACTGTAGGTACAGGAGGTAAGCAAGTTTTATATAATGCTTTTGTAGCTACTTTAAATAAAGGAGATGAAGTTCTTATACCTGCTCCATTTTGGGTATCTTATCCAGATATGGTTTTGCTTGCTGGTGGTAAACCAAAATTTATAAAATGTGGAGAGGAAGACGGTTTTAAATTAACTCCAACAAAACTTAAAAAAGCAATAACAAAAAAAACAAAATGGATAATTTTAAATTCTCCTTCAAACCCAACTGGTGCGGCTTATACAAAAAAAGAAATTGTTAGCTTAGGAAAGGTGTTACTTAAAAATAAAAATGTTTTAATTTTGAGCGATGATATTTATGAGCATGTAAAATTTGATAATTTTAAATTTTTTTCAATTGCACAAATCAAAAAACTAAAAGACAGAACATTAACTATGAATGGTGTAAGTAAGGCTTATGCTATGACGGGGTGGAGGATTGGTTATGCTGCTGGACCAAAAAATATTATAGCTGCCATAAGAAAAATTCAGTCACAATCGACCTCTAATCCATCATCTATAAGTCAGGCAGCTGCTGTAGAGGCTTTGAATGGAACTCAAAGCTTTATCAAAAAAAGAGCTAAATCTTTTAGTGACAGAAGAAAATTTGTTGTTAATTATTTAAATAGCATAACAGGGATTAATTGTTTAATGCCAAAAGGTGCATTTTATGTTTTCCCTAGTTGTAAAGGTCTAATAGGAAAAAAAACAAAAATTAAAAATGATACAGATTTCGTACAAAAGCTTCTTGAAAAACAAAATGTTGCAGTGGTACAAGGATCTGCTTTTGGATTAGAAGGGTATTTTAGAATTTCTTATGCAACCTCTATGCAAAAATTAAAAGTTGCAATGCAAAGAATTAAGTTATTCTGTGAAAGTTTAAGCTAAATTTAGCTTTATTACAGATTTTGCCGCGTCAACTACTGAAATTTCAGGCTCTATAAATTTCATTTCAAGAATTTCTTCGGCATAAGTTGAGTCTGTTTGCATCTTAAGCCCTAAATCAGGAACTAAATTTTTTACACTTGAGTCTAAATAACTTATAAGTTTAACCATAAAATTAGGTAATTCTTTTTTAGGAAGTTTTTTTTGCATGACTTGGAATATTTTCAGCCATGATTTTTGATAATTCTAGTATAGATCTTACCCCGGACCCAACAATTAATCTTCTACCTTCAGCTTTTTTATTATTTAAAGATAAAACATGTGCTTTGGCGATATCTTTAACATGGGATATCATCACTGAAAATTTTGGAGCTGCTGGGTATTTACCTTGGAGTAATTGTTTAACATATTCCATTGATGTACAGCTTTTCTCATTCAAAAAGTCTCCCAAAACAAAACCAGGGTTGATACATGTGAGTTTATTTTTAATACCTTTACTCTCCATAAGTTCCCAAGCAGCAATTTCGGCTCTGGTTTTAGATACAAAATAATCTGTAGTTTTATCCCACTTTAGGTCTGTCCAATCATTTTCACCAAATGTATAAGGGTTTGTTCTATTTGGTTTTCTATACATACAAACTATAGATGAAGTTTTTACGATATGGTCTACATCTGCATTTATTCCAGCATTTAAAACTCTTAAAGTTCCATCTTTTGCAGCTGGAGTAAGTGACTCTCTATCATTTGAAACTTTTAATGGAAAAGGAGAGGCAACATGAATGATATATTTACAACCTTTTGCAGCTTCATTCCAACCATCATCTTTTAGTAAATCTAACTCAACAAAAGATAATTTCTCAGTTGAAACATTATTTTCCTCTAAGGTTTTTTTTGTTTGTTCTATTGAATTTTTATCCCTCACTGTTCCCAAAACGTCAAAGCCTGAATTCAACAATTCTATAGCTACATGTTTTGCTACAAAACCACTTATGCCTGTTAATAATACCTTATCAGCCATTTATATAAAAATTTATTTAGTTTTCTTTTTTTTTTCTAAACCAAATAATGGAGAGTTTCTGAACCGTAAAACAAGAATTGCAATAGCGATTAAAACAATAGCGCCAGCTTCATATAATAACACCTCTGGATTAATCGATTTGCCTTGTAAAATTATAAATCTAGAAAGAGCAGTAATCGCGATAAACAATGGAAGTGTAATTTGAATAGATTGACTTTCCCAAAATACTCTTACCATCGCAAGTACCTCTAAGTATAGAAAAAGTAACAATAAATCAGCTAGTGTAACTGTTTGAATTGATATCATTTGATAAACTTCCATACCAAATGCGATTATCGTTGCCACAAGAATTATTACTAAAGCTAATAATTGTATCTGCTTTACAATATTTTCCATTTCTCTCTTATAGATGATATTTAACTAATTTGAAGCCAAATATTTTTCAGCCTCTAATGCAGCCATACAGCCCATTCCTGCTGCTGTTACAGCTTGCCGATAAATTTTATCTTTTACATCTCCAGCTGCATAAACACCTGGAATATTTGTTTCTGTAGAATCACTTTTAGTAATTAAATATCCTGTATTATCCATTTCTAATTGATCCTTAAAAAGTGCAGTTGCAGGGTCGTGACCTATAGCTATAAATAAACCATCTATTTTTAATTCTGATGTTTGATTAGTTTTAACATTTTTAATTCTCAATCCCTTTACATTTTTTGGTTCATTGTCACCTATTACTTCTTCAACAACAGAGTCCCAAATAATCTCAATTTTTTTATTTTCCATTAATTTTTTTTGTAAAAGTTTTTCTGCTCTTAGTTCATTTCTTCTGTGAACTAATTGTACTTTTGATGCAAATTTTGTGAGGAACATTGCCTCCTCAACTGCTGCATTACCACCACCAACTACTGCGACTGTTTTATCTTTGAAAAAGAAACCATCACATGTTGCACATGCTGAAACTCCAAATCCTTTAAATTTTTCTTCAGACTCAATGTTTAACCATCTTGCTTGAGCACCTGTTGAAATTATAATTGAGTCTGCAGTATATTTTTGCCCACCATCGCCTATCGCTTCAAAAGGTTTTGATTTTAAATTTACTGATTGAATATGATCTTCAACTAAATCAGTTCCCACTGCTTTTGCTTGCTCTCTCATTTGTTCCATTAGCCATGGTCCTTGTATAACATTAGCAAAACCTGGATAGTTCTCAACATCAGTTGTAATTGTTAGTTGACCACCTGGCTGCATACCTGCAACTAGCATTGGTTTCAGCATAGCTCTTGCTGCATAAACTGCAGCAGTGTAGCCCGCTGGACCAGATCCAATTATTAACACTTTTGTATGTTTAGTTGGTTTTTCACTCATAGGGGTCTATATAGTTAATAATGAACAAATTAAAAGGTATTTTATTGACCGAGGGTATGCACGGAATGCTGAGCCAGGTTGAAGGCTTGGCTAAAGCTTTAAATATAGAATTTACTCACCACAAGGTTGAACTAAATAATTTGTGGAAGTTAATTCCATCAAAATTTACGCCAATTTCTCAAAGTGTTTATAAAAAAATAAATCACTCAGATTATGATTTAATAATATCTTGTGGTCGAAAAAGTATAATTCCATCTATCCATTTAAAAAGTATTTCAAACAAAAAAGTTTTAAATATCCATATTCAAGATCCGAAAATAAACTTAAATTATTTTGATTTTATAGTAGCCCCAGAACATGATGGAATTAACGGCTCCAATGTCATTACTACCAAAGGTGCTCTCCATTATCTTACAGAAAGTGAAATAGTTGAGAATAAGAATTATTTAAACTCTTTTATAAAAAAAGATGATAGAAAAATCTGGTGCTTAATAATGGGTGGGCCCACAAAATACTATGATTATTCAACAAAAAATATGAAACATATTTTTTCCATATTTTATAAACTTTTGAAAAAACATGAATTTCAACTTGTTGTGATACCATCAATGAGAACTCCACTTAATACAATTCACTATGCTAAAGAATTTTTTGGCGAAAATCATACCGTTGTAATGAACGTTGACAAAAAAGCTTACTTATCAGCTCTAGCTATTTCTGAAAATATTGTTGTTACATGTGACTCTAGCTCAATGATTTCAGAAGCTGCTTTAACTGGAAAACCAGTTTATATTGCAAATATTTTGCCTAGAAAAAATGATATTAGATTCCAAAGATTTAGAAATTTATTTAGAGAATTAAATATCACAAGAAACCTTGGGGAAGATATGGAAACTTGGACCTATCAAAAACTTGATGAAGCAAATAGAGTAGCAAAAATCATAAAAGAGAGATTAAATAGCTAATGTCCTTTTTAAATTCAATTCTTAATGATTCAAAAAAATTTGACAGTCCTTTCGAACATTGGGAATTAAACAAGCCTCTTACAGATGTACAAATAAATGAAATAGTTTCAGCTGATATCACTGATCCTGCAAAACATAATCTTAATTATGATGGTACTAGAGCTATAGATGGAGGAGAAGGAAAATTTAGGGAAGGTATTTCAGATGGTGGG
>CACFXK010000019.1 GCA_902570125.1 uncultured Pelagibacteraceae bacterium | reverse complement strand
GTTTAAAAGCTCAAGAGAAGAGAGAATTAAAATGTTAAATGAAGAGCAATATAACGAAATAGAAAAAAGAATTTTTTTACAACTAATTGATCAAAATTGGAAATTACATATTCAATATTTAGAACAATTAAGACAAGTCATTGGTTTAAGATCTTATGGACAAAGAGATCCTTTAGTAGAATATAAGAAAGAGGCATTTACACTATTTGAAAATTTATTAAGTAAACTTAAGTATGATTTAATTACAATTTTATTTAATTTAAAACTTGTAGAAAAAAATGATGATCAAAATGACATTCAAAATGAAAAAAGCATAAATACAAATAATAATCCAAAATGTTTACTTGTAACAAATAGAGAAGGAAAAATTTCTAGAAACGAAAGATGTGAAGCAACAGGGAAAAAGTTCAAGCATTGTTGTGGTGCTTTATAAAAGAATGCTTAAAAATAAAATTAATAAAATTACAGCAGCTAAGCCATAATAAACTTTAGAATTCTTTTTAAAGTTTTGATTAATACCTTCAAATACATTTGCCTTCATTGATAGATTATTTTCATCTTCTGATTGTGTAGTAAACCCTTTATTTCTTCCAATTGACAAAAATTTATTTTTTCTATGAGTAAGAATTTCATCTTTATCCATAGTCTCAAAGAAATCTAAATTTCTCTTTAATGATTCTCTTACATTATCTAATATTAGATCTTTATCTCGATGAGCACCTCCAACTGGCTCTGGAATTATTTCATCAATTATATTTAATTTTAAAAGATCACTTGATGACATTTTCATTGCAGTTGCAGCTTCTAAAGTTTTTTTTGGGTCTCTCCATAAAATGGTGGCACATCCTTCCGGGGAAATTACAGAGTATATTGCGTTTTGAAGCATAATTACTTTATTGGATGATGCTAAAGCTATTGCTCCTCCAGATCCACCCTCTCCAATTATTATCGCAATGGTAGGGACTGTTAACTTCATAGAGCATTCAATAGATTTTGCTATTGCCTCAGCTTGACCTCTTTCCTCTGCGCCAACTCCTGGGTATGCTCCTGGAGTATCTACAATAGAAATAATTGGAATTTTAAACTTGTTAGCTAACTCCATAAGTCTAATTGTTTTTCTGTAACCCTCTGGTCTCATCATTCCAAAATTGTGATCTATTCTTTTATTAAGATCTGATCCCTTTTCTTGACCAATTACTAAAACAGATTTGCCGTCAAATTTTGCAAAACCAGCTATAACAGCTTTGTCTTCACCGTAATATCTATCTCCAGAAAGTTGGATAAAATCATCAAAAAGATTTTCAACAAAAAATTTTGCTTTAGGTCTATCTTCGTGGCGAGCAACTAATGCTGTCTGCCATGGATCTAAGTTAGAATAAATTTTCTCTAACTTTTCATTTATTTCTTGTTCAACTTTGCTTATTCTTGAAGTATCGACTTCAGATAATCCCTCCTGATTATAGGGGTCTTTTAGTTTATCTAATTCCTCTTCAAGATTTTTGATATCTGTCTCAAAATTTAGGTAATTTTTCATTTAAGGTATGTATTATAAACAAAAAAGGCAATAAATTGATAAAATAAGTAATTTTGATTGCGCAAAAACGACAATTTATTATAAGATTTTCGATTTATGAGAGAGCGATATGTCAAAATCCACAACTTATCTGTGGCAAAAGAACTAGCTGATTTTGTCAAAAATGAGCTTTTATTGGATACTAATGTTGGCCCTGATGAGTTCTGGAAAGGCTTTGACAAAGTGGTGCATGAATTAGCACCTAAAAATAAAAAATTACTCGAAATCAGAGAAACTTTACAACAAGAAATAGATCTGTGGCACAAAAAAAATAGAGATCACGAGATTGACTATAATAAATATAAAAATTTTTTGGAAGAAATAGGTTATTTAAAAAAAGAAGGTGAAGATTTTAAAATAGCAACTAAAAATTTAGATGAAGAAATATCCAATATAGCAGGACCACAATTAGTTGTTCCAATTATGAACTCTAGATATAGCTTGAATGCTGCGAATGCAAGGTGGGTAAGCCTATATGACAGTCTTTATGGATCAAATATAATAGAGTCTGAAGAAAGTGGAAGTGAAAAATATGATCCTTTAAGAGGGCAAGAAGTAATTAAATACACTAGAAACTTTTTGAATAAATATTTTCCAATTAATGATCTTGACTGGAAAGATATTACTGGTTTAGCAGTAAATAATAAAAAACTCTCAATTTATAAAGAAAATAAAGAATATAATTTATCAGATTTAGAGAAGTTTATTGGTCATAGAGGTGATGCAGCCAAACCAAATGCTATAATCTTAAAAAATAATAATCTTCATCTTGAAATAATCATTAATCCTAGAGCATTTAGTGCTGCAAGAGATGCTGCTGGTATAAGCGATATTATAATTGAGTCTGCTGTATCAACAATTTGTGACCATGAAGATAGCGTAGCCGCAGTAGATGCTGAAGATAAAGTAACTTGTTATAGAAATTGGCTAGGATTGATGAAAGGAAATTTAAAATCAATATTTGAAAAAAATGGTAAAGAATTAGAGAGAAAACTTAATCCAGATAGGAGTTACACTTCATTGAATGGTGAAAAGTTAAAACTTCACGGAAGAAGTCTTTTGCTTGTGAGAAACGTTGGACACTTAATGACAAATCCTGCAATCACTTTAAATGATGGATCAGAAGTTCCTGAAGGAATAATGGATGCTTTCATAACCTCAGCAGCTTGTATTCATGATTTAAAAAGAAAAGGTAATTCAAGAGAAGGGTCAATTTATATTGTTAAACCAAAAATGCATGGTCCAGAGGAAACAGAATTTGCTAATTTAATTTTTACAAAAGTTGAAGAAGTTTTGAAATTAGAAAAAAATACTATTAAGTGTGGAATTATGGATGAAGAAAGAAGAACATCTGCAAACCTTAAAGAATGTATTAGAACACTTAAAGAAAGAGTATTTTTTATAAACACTGGATTTTTGGATAGAACTGGTGATGAGATGCACACTTCAATGGAAGCTGGACCAATGATCAAAAAAGGAGATATGAAAGAGTCTAAATGGATTAAAACTTATGAGGATAATAATGTAGATATAGGCTTAAAATGTGGATTTTCAGGGGTTGCTCAAATAGGTAAAGGAATGTGGGCCATGCCTGACAAAATGAACGAAATGATGGAACAAAAAATTGGACATGTGAATGCAGGTGCAAATTGTGCATGGGTTCCCTCTCCAACTGCCGCTGCATTACATGTTATGCACTATCATGAAGTGAATGTTTTCGAAAAACAAAAAGCAATATTAAAAAGAGAGCCATCAAAATTATCTGATCTTCTTACTATTCCAATAGCAGATCGTCCTAATTGGTCTGTCGATGAAATTAATACTGAAATTTCAAATTCTGCTCAAACTATTTTGGGTTATGTAGTCAGATGGATTGATCAGGGTATAGGTTGTTCCAAAGTTCCAGATATAAATGATATTGGATTAATGGAAGATAGAGCAACCTTAAGAATCTCATCTCAACATATTGCTAATTGGCTTCATCATGGCTTGTGCTCGAATAGACAGGTTCTTGAAATTTTAAAAAAAATGGCAAAAGTTGTAGATAAACAGAATACAAACGACTCTAGCTACGAAAGCATGTCACCAGAGTATGATAAATCTATTGCTTTTAAAGCAGCATGTGAATTAATCTTTCATGGAAAATCCCAGCCTTCTGGCTATACAGAACCTCTCTTACACTTAAACAGATTAATTAAAAAAAGCTGATTAAGCCTCTATCTTTTTTCTATTTTTAAATGCAGATATAAGAGTACCATCATCTAGATTTTCAATTTCTCCACCTACTGGTAAACCTTGTGCTAGTTTTGAAACTTTGACGTCAGTTTTTTTTAGACTATCTTGAATATAAAATGCTGTAGTTTGACCTTCCACAGTTGCGCTAGTTGCTAAAATTACTTCTTCGATATCATCTTTATTTATTCTTTCTATAAGAGAGTTAATAAGCAAGTCCTCTCTATTACTATTATTATTGTTTGATAGAGTCCCCCCTAAAATATGGAAGTAACCTTGAAAAATTGAAGAACTTTCTATTGCCCACTGATCTGAAATATTTTCTACAACACAAATTTTATTATATTTTTTTTCTACTATTTCGCAATTATTATAACTACACTCAATTGTATTAGGCTTTAATGTTCCACAGATTTTACATCTAATAATATTTTTAAAAACTTCACTCAAATTTTGAGCCAAAGGCTTTAGTAATTCTTGTCGGTTATTAATCATTTTTAATATTATTCTTTTTGCAGACTTAGGTCCTAGCCCTGGTAACTTAGATATTAGTTTGATTAAATTTTCTATTTCAGGGATATTTTGCATTTAAATTATAAAGGCCACTTAAATCCAGGTATTCCAAAATTTCCTGAAGCCTTAGAAATTTCCTCTGCAGTTTTTGATTTAAGTTGTGATTTTGCGTTATTATGAGCAGCAGTAATAAGATCTTCTAATATTACTTTTTCCTCTTTCAAAACATTTTCAGAAAGTTTAATTGAAATCATAGTGCCCTCTCCATTTAGAGTAACCTTTACATCATTAGCTCCTGAGACACCTTCAACCTCGATCTTTTTAATGTTTTCTTGGCTTTCTTTCATTTTGCTCTCAATTTCTTTAGCTTTTTCCATTAATTTTGAAAAATCTGTCATTCTAATCCTCTTTTAACTCAACATTTATTAATTCTGCATCAGGAAATGCTTCGATAACTTTTTTATATGTTTCAGACTTTTTAACATCATCAAATATTTGTTTCTCGTCAATTTTATTTTTTTCTTTTTTTGAAATTTCTCCTTGTTTTTTTGAAAGAGAGATAATCCATCTCTTAGATGTCCATTCGTAAAGTTTGTTAGATAGATTTTTAATAAAATCTTTGTCTAAGTTTTCATTAAAAGATATTTCTATTAAACCTTCAGAGAATGAAACTAAATTTGTATTAGTTTCAAGCTCATATTTAATCTTAGCTTCTTTTCTCTCTGTACATAAGTTTATCAAACTTTCAAATGAGCCAATTTTAAGTTCATTAATTACTTCATTTTTATTTAAATTTGGTTCAATTTTTTCTTGTTGTGAAACATTTTTGATTTGATCTATTGTTTTACTTATGATTTTTTTTTCAGGTTCTTTAATTAAAGTATCAGGATTTCTTCCAGTAAAGCTTTCCTCAATATCTTTCTCCCTAAAACCTTTTATTCTCATTAATCTGAAGAGGAACATTTCAACTGATAAATTTGGATTTGAAACTATGTTAATTTCCTCAATTGTATCAAGTGTAAATTGCCAAAAAAGGATTATGTCCTTTGAATCTAAATTTTCAGATATTGTGGAAAGATTACTAAAATCTTGATCATTTAAAGAAAAATTATTTCCGTCTAATTTTATAAAATTAATATTTTTTAGATAATATAAGACCTCAAGAAAATCATTCAAAAAAATTTTGGGATCTACACCAGATTCATAAATTTTTCTATACAACTCAAATACTTTCTTTTCATCACCACTAAACAGATTTTTAATTAATTCTATCAGGGAACTTTTATCAAAATATCCATAAATACTTTGTGCTTTGTCTAGATTTAATTCCTCATCTTTTTTATTAGCTACAAGTCCACGGTCTAGCAAAGATAATGCATCTCTAACAGATCCTTCAGAAATTTTGACAATTAATCTTAAGGCATCATCAGAAACTTTCCCACCTTCTTTATCTTTGATCATTTTTATATAATTAAAAAGCTCTTCAGATTTAACTCTAGAGAGATCAAAACGTTGACATCTTGATATAACTGTTACAGGTATCTTTTTGATTTCAGTTGTCGCAAAAATAAATTTTAAATATTTTGGTGGTTCCTCTAATGTTTTTAAAAGTGCATTAAATGCTTGTTTGCTTAACATATGAACTTCATCAATAATAAATATTTTATATTTAGCGGTTGTTGGTCCATATCTTGAAAATTCAATAAGCTCTCTAACATCGTCAACGCCTGTCTTACTTGCGGCATCCATTTCCAAAACATCAATATGATTTGAGTTTGTTATTGCATCACAATTACTACATTTTTTCTCACACATGTTTTCAATTCCATGCTCACAATTTAATGACTTTGCAACTATTCTTGCGAAGGTTGTTTTTCCTACTCCCCTAATACCTGTAAACAAAAATGCATTAGGCGACTTATCTGAAATTATTGAATTTTTTATTGTTTCAGCAATAATCTCTTGACCAATTAAATCCTCAAATACTTGAGGTCTATATTTTAATGCTAGTACTTTTGAATTTTCTGTCATTTTTAAGGAGACCAACCAACCTGGAAAATACTCACTACCCTTGCTATCTTTCGATCCTAGGGGATTTGTGGTAACACCACCTGACTGGCCTCCAACTTTATTATATCAATAAAAATTTCTATTCTACAAGAAAGTTATAAATTTATTTTTGTCTAAATTTATCAGATTTATAAACACCTAGAACGTGCATATCTTGACAATGCAGACCCAATTCCTCAAGTGAGTTTTTGATTTTAGGAGATTCTATGTGTCCATCAATATCACATAGAAAAAAATATGAGGAAAATGAGTTCTTTTCGGGAAAACTTTGTAGTTTGCTCATATTAACTCCATTTATTGCAAATCCTGACAGTGCAGAGTAAAGAGCAGCAGGTTTACTTTTCAACTTAAATAATATTGATGTTATATGATTATCATTAGAAAAATCTGGCTGAAAAATATCTTTACCAAGTAATAAAAATCTAGTCACGTTATCTTTATCATCTTGGACATTTTCTTGTAGAATTTTAAGATCATATATTTCTGCACTTAGACTAGAAGCTATAGCACCTTTAGATTTATCTTTAGTTTCTGAAATAAATTTTGCTGAACCAGCTGTGTCTGCTCTAACATTTTCAATAAATTTTTTCTTCTTAATAAATCTTGAAGATTGGCTTAATGCTTGAGCGTGTGAGTAAACATCTTTTATGTCTTCTATTTTTGAGTCTTTCAATCCTAATAGATTATGATTAATTGGAAAAAAATGCTCTGCATAAATATTTAGTCTATATTTAAAGATTAAATACTCAACACCAATATTTCCAGTTGTTTTATTTGACTCTGGAATTAAAGATTTTATTGAATTATCTTCACTAGACCTTTCAAAGCATTCATCAAATGTTTTGCAGGGTATTGTTAAACTGTCCGGATACATTTTTTTAGCACAACTTTCGCTGTAACTTCCTGCAACACCTTGGTAAGCAATTTTCATAATTTATTTTTTATATTCCATAATTTTTTTTATTTCTAGATAATCTTCAGTTGTATCTACACCAATTGGTCTATTTTTTGCCAGTCCAACATCAATTTCAATATTGTTATCCATTATTCTTAATTGTTCTAGTTTTTGTAATTTTTCATCCTGAGTTTGTTCTAATTGCACAAACTTTTCTAAATATGAAACATTAAAAATATAAATTCCGATATGATGGTAAATATTTTTTTGAGTATTTTTAATTTCTCTCGTGAATAATGATGCTGTTGACAAATTATTTTGATGAAGTTCCTCTTTAGTAATTACTTTTACGATGTTTTTGTTAACAAAAAAATTTTTGTCTTCAATTTGACAAGCTAACGTTGAAATTTTAGATTTTTTTTTTTTAGTTTTTTTTAGGAGATTAGTAACATCCTCAATATCAAGCATTGGTTCATCTCCTTGAAGATTTATTACATATTCAATATTGTCATCTCTTAACTCTTGATAAGCCTCAAAAATTCTGTCAGTTCCAGTTTTATGATCTTTTTTGGTTAAAATACATTTTCCTCCTAGCTTAGTGACCTCTTCAAATATTTCTTTATCGCCTGTAGCAACATAACTTTCTCCAATGAGAGATGATTTTGCAATTTTATAAACATGATTGATTATTGAAATATTATTGATTTTTAATAAAGGTTTATTTGGCAACCTTGTTGCAGCTAATCTTGAAGGGATTAAAATTACTGTATTGCTCATAAACTAAGGATTATGCGTCTTTCAGACGCAATAATTAAATTTAAATTTAGTTTTTTTTTTGTTTAACATGTTATACGAGGTTAATAATTAAAAATCATGGACTCATTTGAAATTAATAAAATTATAGCAGCGATAGTTGTTATTTTTGTTGTTATATTTGGAATAACTAAAATTTCAGATATTATCTATTACGTAGAGAAGCCAAGTCAATCAGCCTATAAAGTCGAATTTGCTGAAACAGATAGCACCAAAGCTTCCACAGCAGTAGAAACAGTTGATATTTCTGCTCTATTAGCAATGGGAAGTGTTGATCATGGAAAGAAGGTCTTTAAGAAATGTAGCGCATGTCATTCCATTAAAAAAGGTGGAAGAAATAATATTGGTCCAGCACTTTATAATGTACTAGGTAGAAATATGGGTGCTCTGGAAGATTACAAATACTCAAAAGCCTTGATAGCATTTGGAAAAGATTGGACATTCCAAGAGATGAATAGTTTTTTAATAAAACCTGCTTCATATATAAAGGGTACGAAAATGGCTTTCGCAGGATTAAAAAAAGAAAAAGATAGGGCTTCAGTAATTCTTTATATGAATGCTAATGCTGATAGTCCATTACAACTACCTTAGTTTGCCAAAACAATATAATAAAATACTTTTTTGAACATAAACTCTGTTTAAAGCTTGTTGCCACACTTTAGACTGTTTCCCAAGAAATACTTCATCTGTGACTTCATTTCCTCTTGGTAGACAATGTAAAAATATTGCATCTTTCTTGGCTAAATTCATAGTTTTTGTATCAACTTTGAAATTTTTAAATGATTTAAGTTTCTTTTTCTTATTGACTTTATCGTTTAAAGAAATGATTTTGTCTGTCATTACAACATCACAATTTTTAATAGCTATTTCTTTTTTATTAAAAATTTTTATTTTTCCTTTTTGTTTTTTTATCAAAGAAACAAGCTTTTTATTTGGTTGATAGCTTTTAGGGCATGCAATATTTAGGTAAACAGAGAATTTTATACAAGCTTCTACTAAGCTATTCATCATATTGTTATTAGCATCTCCTATCCAACATAGTTTTAATTTTGAAATACTTTTCTTTTTAATTTCTTGAATAGTAAAAATATCTGACAAAACCTGAGTGGGATGTGAAGATGGACTTAGTCCATTGATTATTGGTATGCTTGAATATTTTTTGAATTGATCTAATTTTTTATCCGAATCTGTTCTCAACATAAAAGCATTACCATAAGTTGATAAAATTTTAGATGTATCTTCTATACTTTCACTACCAATACCTAGGTGTAACTCTTCTGGTCTTAAAGTTAAAGATCCTCCACCTAATTGTTTAATAGCTAAATAAAAACTTAATCTAGTTCTAAGGCTAGATTTTTCAAACATCTGTAAAAGAATTTTACCTTTTAAAGGTGAGTCTTTGTCTGGATCGAGGGTATTTAATTTTTTCCTTTTTAATTTTCTATTTTTTGCATCAGAAATAATTTTTTTTAAATCTTTTAGAGGAATATCTCTAATATGAAGAAAGTTTTTCATTATTTTTTATATCCTTCACAAACTTTATTTATAATTTTTAAAGCTAAATTTATTTCATTTTTATTAACATTTAATGGAGGCAAAATTCTTATAACGTTTTCAGCTGCTCTGATTGTTAGTAGTTTATTTTTCAGTAAACTCTGTATGAATTTAGTCTGGTCATGATGTAATTGTATTCCCAGAATTAATCCTATTCCTCTTATATCTTTAATAATATTTGGAAATTTGATTTTAATTTTATTTAATTCTGAAATAAAATATTTTGAATTACTTTTAACTTTTGAAAGAAAACCTTTTCTGAAAATTTCATCCATTACAGCATTACCAACTGACATTGCTAAAGGGTTTCCACCAAAAGTAGATCCATGTGTACCTGGAACCATAGCCTTAGAAACTTTTTTTGTCATCAACACTGCACCTATTGGGAACCCACCTCCAATTCCTTTTGCAATTGGAACTATATCTGGCTTTATGTTTGCATATTCATAAGAAAAAAACTTACCCGATCTGCCAATTCCACACTGAACTTCATCTAATATAAGAAGAATTTTTTTTTGATTACAAATCTTTCTCAATTCTCTAAGACACCATGAAGGTATGACTTTAATACCTCCCTCACCCATTATTGGTTCAATCATTATAGCTGCAGTTTTACTTGTAATTTTTCTTTCTAGTTCTTTATGGTTCCCAAATTTAAAATGGTCAAATCCACCTACTTTTGGTCCAAAACCTTCGACCATTTTTTTAGATCCACTTGCATTTATTGCTGCGATAGTTCTTCCGTGAAATGAATTTTTAATACAAAGAATTCTATTTTTCTTTGGTTTTCCTATTGAATAAAAATATCTTCTAGCAACTTTTATAGCAGCCTCTGTAGCCTCTGCTCCACTATTTTGAAATATAACTGCATCAGCAAAAGTTCTTTTTGTTAGTTTTTTAGCTAATTCTTCTCCTTCCGGAATTATGAAAGAGTTTGAAACATGCCAAAGTTTTTTTGATTGTAGATTAATTGCTTTTACTAATGTTGGGTTGGTATGACCTAAAGAATTAACAGCAATTCCTTGAACAAAATCTAAGAACTTTATTCCTGTCTTTGTATACAAAAAAGATCCTTTACCTTTATTGAAGGATAATTTTCTTCTATTGTAATTTTTTGCTAATGAACTCATTATGGATTATGATTTAATTTTATAACCTTTGTGTACTAAAAAGTATGCTATATATGTAGCTACCAGACTTATAGAAGTTAACAATATAATTCCAAATGGAACCGAGCCATCTAATTGACCAATAAATGAATATCTAAATCCATCTATCATATGAAAAAAAGGATTATAATTACTTACTATTCTTAAAAATTCAGGCAATCTTTCTATGCTATAAAAAGTACCACTTAAAAAACTTAATGGAACTATTATAAAATTAGTGACAGTACTCATCTGATCAAATTTATCTGCATATAATCCTACTATTATTCCTAATGATCCCATAAATAATCCACTCAAAAATAAATATATAAACCACAGCAAGAAATTCTGTATTGATAAATCTATGAAGAAAACAAATATTAAAGTAGATGCTGAAGCTATCAATAAACCCCTTGCTGCAGAAGCTAAAGTTATTGCAAACACTACCTCTGATGAAGATAAGGGACTATGCACTATGTCAGTAATTGTACCCATCATCTTTCCCATCATTAATGATGAGCTAGAATGAGCAAAACTTTGTTGTATAACTTGCATCATTATTAGACCACTAGCTAAAAACTTAATATATGCAACTCCTAGTACATCAGCTCTTTGATCTCCTATTGCTAAAGAGATAACTGTTAAAAATAATATACTAGTTAATATTGGACCAAATAATGTTTGGCCTGAGACAGTTAAAAATCTTAGCACTTCTTTTTTAAATAATGAAAAAGTTCCTACCCAATTAATAATTCCAAATCTTCTTACACCAATTTGATATTTTTTTTGTAATTCAACCATAAGTAATTATTAATAAACTTTTTTTTAAATATTTGTTAAAAAACAGAAGAAAAAGCTTGTTATAGGGTTATTATTGTGATTTCTAGATAATGTTGTAAATATATTTAATTATACTAAATATAGTAATATGAGCTGGACTGAAGAAAAAGTAAACAAACTCAGAGATCTGTGGGGCAAAGGTCAAACAGCAAGTCAAATTGCAGAAATACTTGGTGGAGTTAGCAGAAATGCAGTAATTGGAAAGGCTCATAGATTAAATTTATCAGCAAAAATAAAAACTCGAACTACAATTTCCCAAAATAATGCGGGAATACAGCCTCAAAATGATAATAAAAAAAAAATTAGTAGAAAACATAGATTTAGAACCTTACTTTTAGATAAAAATTTTGAGTCAGCAAAAAATCTTCAGCTAGAAGATTTAAACGAGAATACTTGCAAATATATGGAAGGTCATCCAGACGAGAATGACTCATCTTTTTGTGGAAGAAAGACTATTGAAAAATTTTCCTATTGTCCTCTTCATTTAATGATTGTTTTCCAACCAAAAGGTAAAAAAGAGGAGATAGTAGAAAAAGATGACGAAGTTCCAAAATTTATAGAAAAGAAAGTAAAGTCTGCATAATTTATTTCAAAATTTTATCTTTTGCTTTTCTAAATTCATCATCATCTAATATTCCTTTATCATGCAAATTTTTTAGCTCTTTTATTTGATTAACTACTTCTAAATTTTCTAAATTATTATCATTGTTAAAGTCTAATTTTTTTTCATCTTTAATTACTTGTTTTGCCTCAACACCTCTTGTGATCGCTTTAACTGCAATAGACAATACAAAAGCTAAAATTACAAATACAATAAAATATATAATATTTACCAACATTGCCTTACTTTATTTTTTTTGAGAATTGACCACCGCTAGTCCAGTTAAAACTATATTGATTAATCTCCTCTTCAAATTTTTTATTAGCATCCATTTTTAAATCAAAGTTTGTTTTATATTTATTTGAAATAATATTATCATATTTTAAAAGTTTAAGTTGATCCACAGTTAATAATGGCTTAGGCATCAATTGAAACAACTTTGCGTTAAGTTTTGCTAGAAATAATGGTAAAGGAAATAACAACCTTCTTTTTTGAATTGAATTCAAAATTTTTAAAATAATCTCTTTAAAAGAGATTACCTCTGGACCAACACACTCTATTGTTTCCCCAGTAATTTTTTTTTGGACAATATCATAAATTATACTAGAAAGATCAGAAACATGAATAGGAGTAAATTTAGTTTTACCACCATAATATAGAGGCATTACTGGAAGTACACTCAGTAAGCTCATGAAGTTTGTTGTAAAATTATCGTCTATTGAATACACAATAGATGGTTTTAATATAATTGCCTTCGGAAAATTTTGTCTTACCTTGTTTTCTCCACTCAATTTACTTTTTGCATAATTACTATCAGCTGCAGTCTCAATTCCCAATGCTGATAAATGGATAAATTGTTTAATTGAATGTTTTGAAGCCAACTTTGATAGTAAGGATGGTAAATCAGAATGAATTAAATCAAATTGTTTAGGTTTTTTTTCATATAAAATACCAATCAGATTAATGCACACTGAAGACTTTCCCATTAATCTTGAGATATTAGCCTCATTAAATGAGTTGATTTCCTCTAAATCTAAATATCCATAATTAGATTGAGTTTTAATTTGATAGCCCTTTCTATGAATACTCCTAGTAACCGCAATAACCCTGTAGTTATTTTTAGTGAACTTTCTTATTAATGATTTCCCTATTTGGCCGGATGAACCAAATATTAAAATTGAATCCTGATTTTTCATATATATATATCTAATTTATGAATTTGGATATTAAATTACATAAACAAGATTTACCAGATGAAATAAACTTCAGTGACAAGATAGCAATAGATTGTGAATTCACAGGACTTAACATTGCAAGAGATAGACTTTGTTTGCTTCAAATATCTTCTGGTAATAATGATGCTCATATTATTCAGTTAAATAGAGATAATTATAACGCACCCAATCTTAAAAAAATCTTGGCTGATGAAAATATAAATAAGTTATTCCATTTTGCGAGAGCTGATCTTTTATTTATTAAAAAATATTTAGAAGTTGATGTCAAAAATATAAATTGTACAAAAATAATGAGTAAAATTGCTAGAAGTTATTCTGATAAGCATGGCTTAAAAGATTTGATTAAAGAATTTATTGGAATAGATATAAGCAAACAATTGCAAACATCTGATTTTGGTGGCGTGCTGTCAGATAAACAAACAAAATATTGTGCACAAGATGTAATTTATTTACATAAAATTTATGATTCGTTAAAAAAAATCTTGGAGAGAGAGGAAAGAATGTTTCTTTATAATGAAACAATTAAATTTATAAATACAAGAGTTGAACTAGATTTTGCTTCATTTACAGAAGATGTTTGGTCTCACTAAAATGAAAAATAAAAGATCAATAAATATAGCCAAAGAAATTGTTAAAATTGAAATCGAAGCTCTAAAAAAACTTCAAATAAGTATTGGAAAATCGTTTGAAAAAATAATTAAAACTATTATTAACTGTAAAAATGGCAAAATAATTATATCTGGAGTAGGTAAAAGTGGAATAATTGCAAAGAAATGGTCTGCAACTTTATCTTCAACTGGAACTCCCTCATTTTTTTTGGATGCATCAAATGCAAGTCATGGTGATATGGGACAAATAACTTCTAATGATATTATTATTCTAATAAGTCTAAGTGGCGAGAGCGATGAGTTAAAAAATATAATTCAATATTCTTCTCGAAATAAAAATATTAAACTTATAGGTATTACTTCTAAGAAAGATTCGATTTTATATAAAAATTCAGATGTAAAATTTTTGTTACCAAACGTCAAAGAGGCCGGTCCTGGTAGTTTCGTTCCAACGTCATCAACAACTGTTCAAATAGCCCTTGGTGATGCAATAGCAATTACATGCATGAAATATAAAAAATTTGGAAAACTAGATTTTAAAAAGTTTCATCCAAGTGGTTCGCTTTCTGTAAAACTTAAAACTGTTGAGGATTTAATGTTAGTTGGAAAGAAAATCCCTTTCGTCAATGAAAATATAAAAATGAAAGATGCATTAAAAAATATTAGAGAAAAAGGACTCGGTACATTGGTAGTAAAAAATAATAAGAACATTACAAAGGGAATTTTAACGGATGGTGACTTAAAAAGAGTCTCAAATATAAAAAAAGTATTTGAGGAAATAGAGATCAAAAAAGTTATGAAAAAGAAACCAATAAGTGTAGATAAAAACATGTTAGCCGCACAAGCACTTTCAATTATGAACGCTAAAAAAATTACAAGTTTATGTGTGCATCAAAATAATAAAAAAAACGTCACAATTGGTTTTATTCATATACATAGTATTTTAAGTGCGAATATAAATTAGATGTCAATAAAATCATTAATTCAGATTGTAATCCTGTTATTTATAGTTTTTATAATTGGAGCTGTTTATTTAAAGTATTTTGACACTAAAAAAAATTTTGTCGATGAAGCAAGCTTAAACGAGACAAATAATAATGATAAACTAAAGGAACTTGAAAAAAAATTATTAGATTTAGAATTAAAGAATGAAACTCTTAATCAGAGATTGAAAAACAAAGAGAACATATTGGATGATTCACTTAATGATGATAGCAAAAAAGAAATAGAAAAAATTTCAGAGGTTAAGTCAAACAATATTACAGAAAAAAATAAAAAAAATACTATTAAATTAAAAGAAAAAAATTCAG
>CACFXK010000018.1 GCA_902570125.1 uncultured Pelagibacteraceae bacterium | reverse complement strand
AAAATTTTTATGGGTGCAAAAGATATAAAAAGACAACAACCAAATGTAAAAGCAATGAAGAAAAATGGTGCAGATGTAATTCCTGTGTATTCAGGAAGTCAAACACTAGTGGATGCTGTATCTGAATGTATGAGATATTGGGTTGCTAATTGCGATACAACTGCGATGTGTGTAGGTAGTACAGTAGGACCTGCAATTTTTGTTAGAATATGTGGATGGAGTACTAGTCAAATATCTAGAGAACTTAAAGTTCAATTAATGAATGAATTTGGTGATGTTCCTAAAAAACTTAAATTGTATAATTGTGTAGGAGGAGGTTCATCAAGTTTTGGTTTTTGGAATGAATTTATGGATTATGATAAAAAACAAGTTGAATTTATTGGAGTTGAGGCTGGTGGACCAGCAAAGAGTAAGAGACACGCAGCTCCCTTAACTTATGGCTCCAAAATTGGCATACTTCATGGTGCAGCTCAATACGTAAATCAAAATAGCGATGGTCAAATTGAGGAAACTGAATCAATATCTGCAGGTCTTGATTATCCTGGAATTTCACCACTTCATTGTTTTTTAAAAGATACTAAACGTGCAAGGTATACAGCAGCTAGTGATGAGGAAGCTTTAAAAGCCTACCAGATAGTTACAAAATATGAGAATTTAAGACCATCTCTAGAACCTAGTCATGCGTTTTATGTAGCAATCAAAGAAGCAAAAAAATTGAGCAAAAATACAATAGTAATTATTAATAGTTGTGGAGATGCATATAAAGACCGTGGAATTTTAGAAAAAAAGTTAGGAAAGAAATATGTTAAATCCAATTAGTCTTGCATTTAAAAATACAAAAAAAGAAAAAAGACCGGCTTTACTTACTTACACTGTTGCTGGTGATAGCTCAAAAAAACAGTCCTTGGAGATCTTAAAAGAAATTTCTAAATATGCAGATATTTTAGAAGTTGGTGTGCCTCATAATACTCCTGTTGCAGATGGAGGCCAAATTCAAACTAGTGCTTATAGAGCGATCAAAAATGGTATCAAGATGAATGATATTTTTAAAATTGTCAGTGATTTTAAAAAAAGCAAAAATTCAAAACCAATAATATTTATGGGCTATTATAATATGATTTTCCAGTATGGTGAAAACAATTTTTTGAAAAAATGTAAGAAATCAGGTGTTAATGGTTTAATTGTTGTTGATTTACCATGGCCAGAAAACAAAATTTTTTCAAAGAAATGTAAAAAAAATTCAATTAATTTTATTCAATTATTATCTCCTACAACATCAAATAAAAGACTTAAAAGTATTACAAAAGACTCACATGATATGATTTATTATATAAGTATGTTATCCACTACTGGTGGGAAACTAAAAGTTTCTCCAAAAAAAATATTAGCGAATTATAATAAAATTAAAAAAATAAGTCCTAAAAAAAATTGTGTTATTGGTTTTGGGATAACTGAAAAAACTATATCAAATTTTAAAAATACAGATGGACTGGTCGTTGGAAGTCAAATTTGTAAAGAAATTACAAGAAGTTTAAACAATAGACAAAATCCAGTCATAAATGTAAGTAAGATAGTTAGTAAACTAAAAAAAAAAATATCATGAATTGGTTAACAAAAGCAATTAATTTTGGGGAAAAAATAAAGAAGGTACTTCGAAAGAGACCTTCAAAAGAAGATATAGCGAATTCAGATTGGACAAGTTGTTGCAAAGGTCCAATATTAAAGAAAGATTTAGAGAATAATTTATGGGTTTGTAATCTTTGTGGAAAACATCATAGAATTAGTTGTAGACAAAGGTTTGATATAGTATTCGGGAAAAACGCTTATCAAATTTTAGAGTCACCTATACCTACAGAGGATCCATTAAATTGGGTTGATACAAAGTCTTACAAAGATAGACTCAAGATTGCTAGAAATAAGACAAACCAAAATTGCGCAGTTATGATTGCAAAAGGAAAAATAAATGGAATTGAAGTGACTGCAGGTGCGATTAACTTTGATTTTATTGGAGGTTCGGTTGGAGCCGCAGAAGGAGAGGCAATAATTTATGGAGTACAACACGCAATAGACAATCAAACACCTTACTTGTTCTTTCCTTGTGGCGGAGGACAGAGAATGTTCGAGTCAACAATTGCTTTAGCAAATATGACTAGAACAACTCTTGCCATAAATGAACTTAAGAACAATAATTTACCGTATATAGTTTGTTTTACTGATCCAACTGCTGGAGGAATAACTGCCTCTTTTGCAATGCTAGGAGATATTCATCTTGCTGAACCTGGATGTCTAATAGCATTTGCAGGAAAAAGAGTAATTCAAGCAACGGTTAAAGAAGAATTAAGTTCTGATTTTCAAACAGCTGAATTTGTTGAGAAACATGGCTTTGTTGACAGAGTTGTTCAAAGAAAAGATATTCAAAAAGAAGTGGGGAACCTTCTATCGATATTACTTAGAAAAAATTCTGATATACATTTAGAAAACTCAAATGAAAATTCAGAAACTAATATCCAAACTAGAGAAGCATCATAAAAAAAAACTAGATTTATCTCTAGGTAGAACTTTTAATCTCTTAAAAAAACTGGGAAATCCACAAGATAAATTAAAAAATGTCATCACAGTTGTTGGAACTAATGCTAAAGCAAGCATGTGCTATAGTTTAAAGTCAATACTTAACCAAGCTGGGCATAAAACTAACCTTTATACTTCTCCCCATCTTCTCTCTTATTCAGAAAGATACATTTTTGAAGATAAAGAAATCGATGAAGAAGATTTAATAGAATTACTGACAGATGTTGAAAAAACTTTAGGAGATGACAACGCAACATTATTTGAAATTTTAACATGTGCATTTATTAAACGTGCTGAAAATTTTAAAGATAATATTAATATTATAGAAGCAGGATTATTTCATCAATTTGATAGCACAAATGTATTTAAGGAAAATTTAATGACTCTAATTGGTGTTATTCATAATGATCACTTTCAATGGCTTGAAAATAAATCAATTGAAGGGGTAATATATGAAAAAACAGCTAAGCTTTTAAACTCAAATATATTTATTAATAAACAAGTAAATAATGAAATAAGAGATAAAATTGAAAAATCATTAGAAAAAAATACATCAAATAAACATTTTTTTGGTAAAGATTTCAATATTGCAAGGTCCGAAAATGGATTTGTTCAATATCAAGATCAATTAGGGGAATTAGTATTACCTGAACCAAGTATTCTTGGAGATCATCAGCTTTATAATATTAGTACCTCAATTGCTGCATCAAGAAAGATTTTTAATGTTAAAGATGAAAATATTATAGAAGGTATCAAAAATGTTTCATTAAAAGCAAGACTTGAAGAAATAAAATCTGGTAAATTAAAAGATATTGCTGGTAATAATAAACTTATAGTTGATGGTGGTCATAACATTAGCGCAAGTTTTTCAGTTGCTAATTGGATTAAAAATCAAAATGAAGAAGTAAATCTAATCGTGGGTATGATGAAAGATAAAGAACACTTAGAATTTGTAAAAACTTTTGAAAATATTGTAAATTCAATTACTTTAATTGATATTCCTAATCAAGATGGTGCAATTTCAAAGGAAGATTTTAAAAAAAAGTTAATTAATTTAAAATTAAATTTGAAACTTTCTAATGGTATTAAAGAAAGTATAAGATCGTTATCAAAAAATGAAAATACTATTATTCTATGCCTAGGTTCACTATATCTTGCTGGAGAAATTTTAAGCTTAAATTAGATATTTTCTTTTATCCAAGCAACAATTTCACTTTTTGGAACCGCTCCAACCTTAGTTGAAACATGATTTCCGTCTTTCATTAAAATCATAGTAGGGATTCCTCGTACACCATATTTTGTTGGCGTATTTGGCTCTTCATCAATGTTATGTTTTGCTACAGATAATTGGTCAGACATTTCATTTGAAATTTCTTCCAAGCTGGGAGCCACCATATGGCATGGACCGCACCATTCTGCCCAAAAATCACAGATTAATATCTTATTATCTTTAACTAACTGATCAAAACTTTCATCTGTAGATTTTACTGTTGCCATATAAGTTTTATATAAATTAATTTTATTTATTCAATAGTTAAAAATGCATAAATTGAATTTTATACATTAAACATTCTCGTACTTTTTTTGAATAGACATTGCGTAAGAATTAAACTCATCTAAGAGAGCTAATTTTTCGTTATCATTTTCATTGGTGTATTTTTCTCTTAAAGTATCAATCTCGTTATATAAAGTTGGAATTGTCCACCATTTTTCTTTTTTTTCACTTAATATTCTTTTAGCTATATCTCTTCTTATAGACTTATACAAAGAATCTGGAAGGATCTCTGGAGCTTCTTGAAAGATGATTTTTTTACCAAAACTAACCAATCTATCATCGTCAAACTTATCTAATAAATTTAATTTCTCTTTCCACGGTGCTTCATGCCAACTTGGGAACAAAGCGGTATCTTTATTTGATGTAAATTTTGAATAAATACTTTCCTCTGCATATATATCTTCTTGAGATTTTGATTGTTCTTTTTCCTCTGCAACTTCACGAAGGGCAGTTAAAATATTTTGTGAAAACTGTTCATTATTTTTAACAAATTCAGCTCTTTTTTTAATAACATTTTTATCTAATTTATTATATGGTTCGACATTCAAGCCATATTTTGCATCAATAATTATTGGTGCTTTGTTTGATCTAACTGTTCTTAAAAACTTGGGTGTTTTTTTCATCTCGGTTTTTAATTCATTTATTGATTTATTTATCAATGGTTGAATCTCTGTTCTAAGATCTATTGTATAATACCATCCTTGATAAATTGGATGCATACAATGTTTTGCATGTAGCGGTACAACTAAATGAAGTCTGGACTTTCCATAATAATATTCGTTTAAAGTTATAATTTCTCCTTTTTTTATTGTAGTTTCAGTATTAGATTTATTTGCCGTACTTAAAAAACTTTCCCAAGTATGTTCTTGTTTTTCTTTTACAATTTTCAAAACTTTTGCAGTAAGTTCTGCATCAGCTAGCGCGGAGTGAGCATCACTTGCATCTATACCTTGCATTTGAGCTAAAGATGCTAGTTTAAAAACAGGATTATTTTTTTCATTAATTTCAGTTTCTAAAACTGTTGGATCTACTGCATATGCAGCTCTTGCAATATTTATTCCATCGTGTCTTGTATTAGGAGCAGAATTTGTCAAATAAGGATACCTAATACTTTTGAAAAATTCTTTTCTTATCATCTCCTCGTCAAAATTTAGCGAACTCCATCCCAAGAAAATAGCAGGACTCCATTTCTTAAAAATTTTTTCAACCTGTCCAAGCATTTGATAATGACTTAGATTTGTTTGAGTAAGTTGTTTTATTGATGTCTTATTAACTATTAAAGCTGCTGCTTGAAAAATCTCAGTTTCATGAAGTCTGCATCGAAGATTAAATCTATCTTTTTCTTTAAAATTCTCATCAAATAGTATTCCACCAATTTCTATGATGCTACCAAAATCAGTGCTAGCACTGGATGATTCTATGTCCCAAATTGCTAAATTCATATTGTTAACCTCAAATTAGCTATGTTTTGATGGGTTTTTGGAAAGTTTTTTAAGACTAAACCTTTGCATCTAAACAAGTAGCTTCTAGTTAGTTTCTTTTGTTGTATGTATTGGTTGGTTAAAGTCAAGCTATATTATTCATCTCGTAAAATTTTTTGACCCTTCCCATAAATAAATTTTGATACATCTCTAATTCTGCACCTTCAATTTTAAATTCTTGAAATAGAATATCTTTTGTACAGAGTAAAATTATTCCCGCTTTCATTTTTGTTCCATGTACTACATCATGAGCCAAAGTATATGCTCCAAGTTGTAAGAAATAATCTTGAATATAATCTGTTTTTTTAGGTTTATTACTCTGCTTGAAATCTATTATGACATCTTTTCCTTGATAAATTCCAATTAAATCTGCAGTTCCTGCATATTGCTCTGGATAATAAACAGTTTCTTCCATACCGTAAATTTCATCTAATTTATTATTTACACCTTTTTCAATTATTTCTTTGGCCATATTTTTGTATTGTTCATTACTTTCAAAAAAACTTTCATTAATCCTGCCTCTTAAGTAATCTTCAATATAAGAGTGCATTGATGTTCCTCTCGAAGAAGCTTCAGTTTTAATTCTATTTGCTTCCTTAAAGCCTACCCGCTCCTGCCAATTTTTGATAGCTGCCTTTTCCTCTTCGGATTTAGTAGCACTTAATATTGTAGTAACACTTGGTAATTTTTCGTCACCTAAAGAATATTTTCTATAACCATCCTCAATTGATCTTGTGGATTTTGGATAAATAAATTTATAACTCCATTTCATTCATTAAGGCTTTAAGAAACTTTTCGTTTTTCATCCTGACCATAACCAGAAATTGGAGATGGAGAACTTGGATCTGGATCATCGTCTTCATTAGGATTTTTAATAGAATCAATACTTCTGTTTATTGCTCTAGCATCTTTGCCAAAACTATCGACAACAGACATTGCTTCTTCTAATTTTTTCCTTAAAACTAAAACATTATTAAAATGCATATTAAATCTAGTACTAATCTTTTTTAAATGATCATATATTTCAGATGCATGTTTCTTAATTCGTAAGCTTTGAAAGCCCATATGAAGTGATTGTAAGTAACCAGATAAATTGTTAGGGCCCATGATAGTTACTTTGTATTTTTTCATTATTTCTTGAGTTAATAATTCTTTTGTAGATGGATCTTGATAATTAGCTAATTCTAAAAATAAACTTTCAGTTGGTGCATAAACAATCGCAAAATCTGTCGTTTTTGGCGGTACGATATATTTTTCGTTCACACTTTTTGCTTTTTCTTTAAAAGCTCTAGCAAGTTTAGTTCTTGCATCAGCCATTGCTTTTTTATCATCTTCCTGATGAGCATCTTGGATGGCCTTAAATCTTTCGACTGGGAAGTGGCTGTCAACAGGTACCAAAATCCCATCTTGAAGTTTAATTGCAAATTCAACATTTTCACTCGTATCCTCTTTCATTTTTACATTTGAAGAATATTGAGATGCTGGCAATAAATCCTTAATCAGAGAGCCCAAACTAAATTCAGCTAAAGTTCCGTATTTTTTAACTCCAGCCAATATTTGATTAATACCCTTTTGACTTTCATTTAAGTTTTCAACTTGAGTATTGAAAGAAGCTACTTTTTGATCTACTTGAGTTAAAGCATTTGTCATATCTTTAGTAACCCCTGATGAAAGACTATTGAAAGAACTTGCCATTGAGCTCATAGTGCTATTAATAGTTGTATTAAGTGACTCCTTCAGATTAATAATTTCTTGATTAAGTCTAACAATCTCCTGATTTTCCTCCTCATCTTTAGACTCATTCTTCAATTTAAAATTTAAATAGATAATTATTGCAGAACTAATAAGCGATAAAGAAAGCAAAATTAAAATTATAGTATTCATGATTCGTAAGATATACGTGAATTAATTTAAATCAACCTAAAGCTAAGAACTAAGTATGTTTAAAATTTTCTTCAAACCTTTTTTGTTACTTAATTTTTTATTAAACATTAAAATTGCAGTGCTTTTAAGAATATTTCCATCTTTTAAGACTCTTAAATTATTTGCACGTAAAGTTTCTCCTGTACTAGTTATATCTGATAAAATTTCGGATGAACCAGTAAATGGATATACTTCAGTTGCGCCAAGAGATGGAACTAGTTTAAATTGAGTTACACCTTTTGAAAATAAAAACTCTCTAGTTAAATTTGGATATTTTGTTGCAACTCTCATTCTACTTTTCTTTTTATCTTTAAAATCAAAGGAAATTTCCTCTAAATCAGCAAGCGTCTGAATATCAATCCACTCATCTGGCACAGCTAATACTAAAGTTGCATGTCCATATTCTAGCTTTTTAGCAATAGTAACTTTGTTTTGTATGTTTAATTCAGATTCTTTTAGTAAATCATATCCTGAAAAACCAATATCTAGAGATCCATCACCCAATCTTTCTACAATTTCTCTGGCATGTAGATAAATAATTTTAATACTTTTATTTCCTTTTATATATGCAAAGAGATCTCTATCACCTCTTTCTGATAGAATTTTAAACTTTTTACTTTTAAATATGTTTAAAGTATCTTTTCTTAATCGACCCTTGCTTGGAATACCAATTTTAATCATTTAAACTTATTGCACCTCCAACTGCTGGGATTTTTTTTGAAGATCCTAAATCAGAAATAAGGTTGTCATAACGACCTCCATTAACCTGAATTTTTCTAGCCTTTGACTTTATTGTAATTTTAAATACCATCCCAGTGTAATATTCCAGATGTCTTCCAAAAGAAGATGAAAAATTTACATTTAATTTTGAGACCTTATCTTTTGTGATTGGAAAATAATTTTTTCCAACAGTAAGATTTATTTTATTTTTTTTAAAAAAAGCATTAAGAGTAGTTGCTGCATTACTCATTTTGCAATTAATTTTTAAATATTCCCTTATGATCTTTACTACATTTTGACCTTTTACTTGTCTTCTAGGATCTTTAATTTTGTTATCAAATCTGATCAGTATTTCTCTTAAGGAACGCCCTGCTATATTTCTGTTTTGGTTTTGTTTACATAGTTTAAGGTATCTTTTTTTATCCAACTCAACGATAGTTTCATCAACATCTGAATTAGTCTCTAAACGTCTTAATAATTCATTAAAATAAGCTTCACGCCAAAAATGTCTTTGTAATCTAAGTTTCCACCTTTTTGGAATATCTAAGTTATTTATCAATAAGTGAAATATTTCTACATTTCCAATTGTTATACTCCCAGACTTATAAGTAAATTTATTTAAAACTTTAATACCAGTATTTATTATTTGCTTATCATCTCTCTTTTCATCTTTTGATCCTATGATCTCGAAACCTATTTGATCTCTGATAATTTTTTCATTTTTTTTCTGAACTTTTCTGAATGCTTGACCATTATAAAATACTTTTGAAGATTTCTTTTTTTTTTGATTAAGATATTTGATGCATGAAGCAATGGTTAGGTCAGGTCTTAAACAAATTTCTTTTCCATTCTGATCCATAAAAGAAAAAATTAAACTTCTAAATGACTCCCCAGATCTCTCCAGAATTAGATTGGTTGGAATTACTGTATCTAAATCTATATAATAAAATCCACTTGATTTTAAAGATTTAAGTATATTTTCAGATAAGTTTTTTGACTTCATCAATTAAATCCTTCTTAGGAATGGTTTTGTTGTTCTCACCCTTTACACCCTTTAAATTTTTAATGGTCACTGTATTATCTTTAAATTCATTTTCTCCACAGATTACTGCAACTGGTAATTGGCGTTTGTTTGCAAAAGTAAGCTGCTTTCCAAGATTTTTTTTGGTATCTAAAAATATTTCTGAATTAATATTATTTTGTCTTAAAAGATCTAAAATTTCGTAGTAGTTTTTTAAGTATTTTTGATCCATCACACACACTAAAACTGGTTTTTGTTCATCTAATTGAAACTGATCTAATTGCATTAATGCAAACAAAAGTCTATCTACACCAAAACTTATACCTGTACCTGGTATATCAACTCCTTTAAATCTTGATATAAGTTTTGCATAGGCTCCACCTGAACAAATACTCCCAATATCTACCTCTTTACCTTTATTATTTGTAACTTTAAAATTTAAATTAGTTTCAACGATAAAATCAGAATAATACGCCAAGCCTCTGACAATTGTGAAGTTGGTTTTGACTTGATCTAAGTTTGATCCATATCCAAGGATCTCCAAAAACTCTTCTAATTCCTTGATTCCTTCTTGTGATAGTGAGTTTTTTAAATTTTGTTTCAGTTCATTTAATTCTTTAATTTTTAAATAATCTAATATTTTAGAAACCTGCTTATCATTTAAGTCTGCACCTTTTGTAATAGCACCGCTAGTATCTTTTCTTTCCTTTCTCAAAAGGTCCTCTACACCTTTTATTCCAAATCCGGGCTTATCAAGTTTATCAATTGCTCTAATAACTTTTAATTGTTTTTCCTCTGTTATTTGTAATTCATCAAGTAAACCTTGAACAATTTTTCTATTACTTACATTGATTGTAAACTGATCTTTCTTTAATCCACATTCTAAAAGTGTTGCTGAAATTAAATTACAAAGTTCTGCGTTAGCTTGTGATGAATTAACATTTCCTACAATATCAAAATCTGCCTGTAAAAATTCTCTATATCTTCCATTGCCTGCTTTTTCGTTACGAAATACATTTTGAATAGCATATCTTTTATAAATTGATGGTAACTTTTGATTATTTTGTGCAACAAATCTTGCTAGAGGGCTAGATAGGTCATATCGAAGGGTAATATTTTTATCTCCATCTTTAAATGAAAATACATCAGACATAGGATTAGCTTCATCTTCTGCTAGAAAAGATCCTATATTTTCACTAATTTCGAACGATGGTGTTTCGAGTGGTTCAGCACCAAACTTAATAAAATTATTCTCAATTACTGATAACAGCTTTTTTTTGAGAAGAAGTTTCTTATCCCAACGATCTTCAAATCCTGAGGGCAACCCAGGTATTAATTTATTTTCTTTATTCATTTTTTGGTACCCTGGCTTGGAATTGAACCAAAAACTAAAGTTCCACAAACTTTCGTGATAACCATTTCACCACCAGGGCCTGTTGTTATTTTATACTAATTAGAGTTAAATTTAAATTTTAAAATAGTTAAATAGCTAGCTGCAAGCCAGCATGAAAATGATGTCTTTTGTGAGGTACGAAAATTTTACTATTTTTAATCATGAAGTTTAAATAGCATTTTAGACTTAAAATGCAAGTATGTATTGTATAGGAATATTCATAGGGATTACCTAATTTTATTCCTATACAAAATTTTAAATGAAATAAATTTTAAGATGTTTTCTTTAAATTCACTGCGCTTGGACCTTTGTCTCCATCCTGAATTTCAAATTCTACAGCGTCGTTCTCATTCAAAAAACGAAGTCCTGCTTCACGAACTGCGCTTGCATGAACGAAACAATCTTTTTCTCCGTCTTCTCTTTCTATAAACCCGTAGCCCTTCTTACCGTTGAACCACTTTACTTTTCCTTTTAATGTACTCATACTTTTCTTTTACTCTTTCTTTATTATATTAAACTTAGCTAAACTTCAGCTAGCGGGATAATTATTAGATTTTAAAATTGAATGCAAGCATTTTTGCTACACGGTTTTATTCTAAAATGGTGGCTTCGGCGGGACTCGAACCAGCGACACAAGCCTTTTCAGGGCTCTGCTCTACCAACTGAGCTACGAAGCCATTATTTAAAACCTAAAAATAATTCTTCCTTTTGTCAAATCATAAGGTGTTACTTCCACTGTTACATTATCACCTTGAAGAACTCTAATCCTATTCTTCCTTAACTTTCCAGCTGTGTGAGCTGTAACAATATGATTATTTTCAAGTTTTACTCGGAACATGGCGTTAGGTAATAGATCGATTACTTTACCTTTAAATTCCAATAAATCTTGTTTTGACAAATTCTATTACTCCTTATTTATTCTAGATTTTATACTCAAAGCATGACCTTTTAATTCTTCATACTCAGCGAGATATGTAGCGTATTCTCCTATTTTCTCAACACCTTTTTTTGAAAGAGTTATAAGGCTAATTTTTTTATAAAATTCACTTAGACTTAAGCCTGACGAAAATTTAGCTGACGAATTAGTTGGTAATACATGATTTGTCCCAACAGCATAGTCGCTTAATGCCATAGGAGAATATTTTCCTATACAAATACTTCCCGCATTAATAATTTTATCCTTATACTTTTTATAATTGCTAACATTTATTTCTAAGTGTTCAGGAGCTATCTCATTAATTGCATCAATAATTTGTCTGTCATTATATACTTTTAAAATTAGTCCATTATTTTTAATGCTTTTAGATGCAATATTTTTTCTAGGTAAATCTTTTAATTTTAATTCTAAATCTTTCTTAAATTTTTTAATCAAATTAGAATTTTTAGTGATCAATATACATTGAGAATTTGAGTCATGTTCGGCTTGCCCAACCATAGATGTAGTAACTTCATTTAAATTAGTTTCGCTATCTGCTAATATTGTTATTTCAGACGGGCCGGCGATCATTCCTTCAATACCTACATCTCCAAAAACTTGCCTTTTAGCCCCAGCAACAAAGATATTGCCCGGTCCAACAATTTTATTTACTTTTTGAATATAAGCCAAACTACCTATAGCTTGTGCGCCACCCATTGAATAAATTTCATTAATTCGTAATTTTTTTGCTGCATATAAAACTGCAGGATTTAATTTTCCATTATTTTTTGGATTTGCTAGCACAATTCTTTTAACACCTGCAATTTTTGCTGGTATAGCATTCATCAATAGTGTTGATGGTAAGTTTGCTGGGACATAAATACCTACCGATTGAATTGGTAAAAATTTATACTCAATTTTATTATTTAGATTATCTTTATAAAAGATATCTGTAGTTTTTTGTAAAGAATGAAATTTGATTATCCGTTTGTAAGCAAAATCTATAGCTCTTTTAATCTTAGGGTCTAAAGATTTAATGGCTTTATTTATTTGCTTAATACTTGGCTTAATTTGACTATTTTTACTAAATTTTTTCTCATATTTTAAAAGACTTTTATTTTTATTTTTCTTAATATCTTTTAAAATTTTAGATATTATTTTATTTTCATTTTTTTTTCCAGATCTTCTAAGATCTAAAAATTTTGTTAAATTATTTAAGTAATTTTTTTTATTACAATTAATTATTTTTATCATTTACTATTTTTTGATCCTCTAGTGTCACTTCAATTACTTCAGCGGCAAGAGTTATAATTCTATTTTTCGAAAATAACATAGTTATTTCAAAATTCTCCCCTTTCTTAAAAATATCAATTGTTAATAATTCTAATGTTAGATTAGTGTCATTTTGGTCTATATTCTTAGATTTTGACGAATTAATAAATTCAAATTTGATAATACTGTTAATTAATTTATTTTTATTTTCCTCTTCTTTACTAAATCTTGCAATTGAAATTAGGAAAATCTTGTTAGAGGCTAAATATTTAACATCGTCAATATTAACTTTACCCTCAGAACAGCAAGCTGAAATGATATGAAGATCTTCAGGAGTTTGTGCAATTATCTTTTTTAAATACTGGTTTTCCATCAATTAACACGTCGAATGTTTACCCCAACTTTTCTTAGTTTATTCTCTATATTTTCATATCCTCTATCAAGGTGATAAATTCTATTAATTATGGACGATCCTGTGGCAACTATTGCAGCTAAAACTAATGCAACCGAAGCTCTTAAGTCACTAGACATTAATTCTGCAGCTCGAAAGTTAGTATCACCTGAAATAAATGCCTTATTTTTTTTAATTAAAATCTCAGCACCCAATCTTCTTAATTCGGCTACATGCATAAATCTATTTTCGAAAATACTCTCAGTTATTGAACTTTTGCCTTTAGCTTTACAAAGTAGAACCATAAACTGAGCTTGTAAATCTGTAGGAAAGTTTGGATATTCCCTAGTAACTAAATTAGTTAAATTTTTGATTTTTTTTGGACCAGATATATGAATTTGTTTTTTGGCTACTTTAATTTTTGCTCCAACTTTTTTTAGTAATGATAATTCTGTTTTTATAATTTTTGGATCAAAATTATTTATTTTTAGATTACCTCCAGTTAAACATGCTGCTACACAAAAAGTTCCTGTTTCTATTCTATCTGACATCACTGAATAACTTGTACTTTCTAAAGATTTAATACCCTCTATCTTCACAGTACGTTTACCTATAAATTTTATTTTTGCACCACCTGATTTTAAAAAATTTATTAAGTCAATTATTTCTGGTTCAATTGCACAGTTTCTAAGAATTGTAATTCCATTTGCTAAACATGCGGCTATAATTGTATTTTCAGTTGCTCCAACACTAATTTTTGAAAATCTGATTTTTGCGCCTTTAAGTTTTTCTTTAGTATGTGCGTGGATATACCCTTTCTTAATATCATATTTCATTCCAAGTTTTTTAAGCGCATTCAAATGATAATTTACAGGTCTTGCCCCTATTAGGCAGCCACCAGGCAAAGAAGTAATAGACTTTTGGTGTTTGGCAACAAGCGCTCCTAAAACTAATATTCCAGCTCTCATCGTTCTAACAAGCGAATATGATGCAAAAACATTTTGCTTTTTTTTCTTTGTTATTTTAACAATTTTTCTATTTTTATTAAATTTTATTTCAGAGCCAAGAGATCTTAAAAGATTTATCATTGTATTTATGTCTTTAACACGAGGTAAATTTTTTATTATGACCTCTTTTTCGAATAAGATTGTCGATGCCAAAATTGGTAAAGCAGCATTTTTTGAACCCGAAATTGAAATTTCGCCCTTTATTTTGCAAGGACCTTTAACAATAAATTTGTCCATTATTATATTTTTGGAAGTGTAACTCCCTTTTGACCTTGGTATTTACCATTTCTATCTGCATATGAAACAGCAGGATCTTCATTGCCCTTAATAAAAACAAATTGAGCAACTCCTTCATTGGCATAAATTTTTGCCGGTAACGGTGTTGTATTGGAGAATTCTAATGTTACATGTCCTTCCCAGCCTGGTTCAAGAGGTGTAACGTTTACAATTATTCCACATCTTGCGTATGTAGATTTTCCTAAACATATAACTAAAACATTTTTAGGTATCTTAAAGTATTCCACTGTTCTAGCTAATACAAATGAATTGGGTGGAATTATACATTCAGATGAGTTTTTTGTTATAAAATTTGAGGATTTAAAATTTTTTGGATCTACAATTTCTGAATTTACATTAGTGAAAATTTTAAATTCATCAGAAACTCTCGCATCATAACCATATGATGAAACACCAAATGATATTTTATCTCCTCTAACTTGTTTGTCTTCAAAAGGAGAGATCATATCATTTTCCCTAGCCATTTGTATAATCCACTTATCAGATTGAACTGACATTATTTATTTTTTTTCTTAGTTTTTTTTTGAAATTCTTTTCTTTTTTTTAAATTTTTTCTTAAAGCAAGTTCAAGTTTACTAAAATTATTCTTTTTTGAACTCATTGTTTATTTTTTGTCAGGATTTGTAAGATGGTCAAGAGTTATAACCTGATCAAGTGGAATGGTTTTATCTTCTTCAATTTTTACTGGACCAGTTTTCACTTGCTTCTTAGCTCTTTTTTCAGCAAGTTTTTTTTCTCTTTTTGCTTTTTTTTCCATGAGCTTTGCGTTTTTATTAGCTCCGTATGTGTAGTGAATTCCCATAACATTTTCCTTGAATAGATATAGCTCATTTTAAAAAAAAATTAAGGCAATAATTTGAAAAAATTAAATTTATACACTAATTTAAGTAAATATTGCCCCTATAGTTAAATGGTATAACACATCCATGGTAAGGATGAGTTTCCAGTTCAATTCTGGATGGGGGCACCATTGTTATTTTGCGTAAAATTTTTTCTTTAGCAAAAGACCGATTAAAACTAAAATTATAATACCCAGAATTGGTAAATAGATGTCAGGAGAGAAAATTAATTCGAAGACACTTGGTAACTCAGAATTTTCCTTTAAAATTTTGCTTAAGCCAGCTC
>CACFXK010000017.1 GCA_902570125.1 uncultured Pelagibacteraceae bacterium | reverse complement strand
TTAGAAATTTGTAATTTTCATTGGATATTGCAATTGTTCTTATGGTATTTCTTAACGACGATGATTTAGCTTGATAGATAATGTTAACATTGATCTTTTTCTTAAGTAATATGTTTGCAAGAACAAGATTTGTTAAATTATTTCCTAAAAGACAAATATTCATAATATTATTTAATTTTATCAACAAAAATTAAGTGATACAAAGTGACAAATCATTAATTACAAAATGAAATTTAAAAATTTAGCAGATAAAACAACTAGTTTTCTCTTTAAAAGACTTTCTGAACTAATAGGTTTATCCTTACTTTCTTTATCCTTGTTATTATTAACATCATTAATTAGCTACGCGCCTGAGGACCCTAACTTTATTTTTCCTGAAAATGCTGAAATCAAGAATTTTTTAGGTGTAAAAGGTAGCTATGTTTCTGATATTTTATATCAATCAATCGGTTTAATCGCATTGTTAGTCCCAATTTCTTTTTTCTTTATATCTTTATCAGTAATAATTGATAAAAAAATTTTACATATTATTGAAAGCTTATTTTTTATAATTCTATACTCAATAACAGGGACATTATTTTTCACAGTGTTCCATACTGAAACATATTGGCTTACAATTAATGGTAATAATGGATTTATAGGAAATCTATTTAAAGAAACTTTTTTAATAAATTTAGTAAACTTAAATAATCAAATAAGTTATGTAATTTTGATTATCTTAATATTATTTTTTTTTCTTCTAAGTATAAATTTTAAGTTTAAATATTTTAAATTTATTTTTAAAATTTTTACTAGACCCAAAAAAATACCTATTAATAGTATTATTAAGGACTATGATGAAAATATAATTAATGAGAATAACTACACTGGTAATGAAACAAGAGTTCAAGAAAATTTCTCATTTGATAAAAATATTAAGTCATCAGACAAAAAAGTTATAAAATATAAATTACCTTCAATAGATTTTTTAAAAACTCCATTAAATAAAGATAAAAATTTGTCAGAAAATAAAATTGATGAAAAAACTTTAGAAAAAATTTTATTAGATTTTGGAGTTGAGGGAGAAGTTAAAAAAGTAAGCCAGGGTCCTGTTGTTACATTGTATGAATTTGAACCTGCTCCAGGTGTTAAAGTATCTAAAATAATTAATCTTTCCGAAGATATTGCTAGAAATACTAGTTCGGAGTCTGCTAGAATTGCAACAATACCAGGAAGTAATACTATAGGAATTGAATTACCTAAACCTCATCGAGAGAATGTTTTTTTGAGCGAAATAATTTCTGATCCTAGTTATAAAAAGAGAGAGATAAAGCTGCCGATAGCTCTTGGAAAAAGTATTTCTGGACTCCCAATAACAGGTGACTTAAGTAGTATGCCTCATTTACTTATAGCTGGTACAACAGGATCGGGAAAATCAGTTTGTATTAATACCATTATTTTGTCCCTTTTATATAAACACCCTCCAGAAAAATGTAAATTTATATTGATCGATCCTAAAATGTTAGAACTTTCGACATACGAGGGAATTCCACATTTGTTATGTCCAGTGATTACAGAAGCAAAAAGAGCTGCTTCAGTTTTAGGATGGGTAGTAAAAGAAATGGAAAATCGATACAAATTAATGACTAAAGTTGGGGTGAGAAATATTGACGGATACAACGAAAAACACAAGATTTCTATGCCTTATATCGTTGTAATCGTTGACGAAATGTCGGATTTAATGCTGGTAGCTGGTAAAGATATAGAAAATTATATTCAAAAGCTTTCCCAAATGGCCAGAGCTGCGGGTATTCATATTATAATGGCAACACAGAGACCAAGTGTTGACGTAATCACAGGAACAATAAAAGCTAACTTTCCAACTAGGATATCATTTCAAGTTACTTCTAAAATAGATAGTAGAACTATACTTGGTGAGCAAGGTGCTGAACAACTACTTGGGAAAGGTGATATGCTTTATATGACTTCTGCAAACAAAATGACTAGAATTCACGCACCATTTGTATCTGAGGGAGAAATAGAAAAAATAAATAATTTTTTAAGAAATCAAGCTGAACCAGATTATGTAGATGAAATTCTTAATTTTGCAGACAAAAAAGAAGATAATAGTGATTCAAAAGATAATGAAAATATAGATGAATTATACAATACAGCTCTTGAAATAGTCAAATCTGAGAGGAAAGCATCAACATCTTTTTTACAAAGAAAATTACAAATTGGTTACAATAGAGCAGCTAGAATAGTTGATCAAATGGAAGCAAACGGAGAGGTAAGTCAAGCCAATCACGTTGGCAAAAGAGAAGTGCTTAAATGAAAAAATACTTAATTTTTTTTTTTATTTTTTTTTTTAATATAAATGCATACAGTTCTATAAATCAAAAAATTATTAATCACTTAGAAAATATAAATTCTTTGCAATTCAAATTTATTCAGAAAATAGATAATAATAAAATTGAGAAAGGAGAATGTATTATTTTATACCCAAAGAAAATTTTTTGTGAATATAATGACATTTATAACAAAATACTTGTTTCAAATGGCAAATCTCTGGTTATTAATTCAGACAAAATTAAAAATTACTATAGATATCCACTAGATAAAACACCTTTAAATTTTATACTTGATAAAAAATTTTTAATTTCAAAAATGAATAAAGCGGAAGATGATAAGAATTATCCTTTTTATTATGTCTTTAATTTTGAACATGAAAATAATCTAATTAGAGTTTTTTTTGATAAAGAAAGTTTAGATTTAATAGGTTGGGAAACTAAAGATATCTATCAAAATTTAATACAAACTTTTTTAAGTGAAATAAATATTAATATTGACGTTGAAGAAAAAATATTTTCAATACAAAAATATATTAATTAAGATCAACATTTATCTTTTCAGACTTAAATACCTGCATTCCTCTAGCTAAATAATTTTTAATTGCATTTTCATGGTCCAGTGAACAAGTGTGAAGCCAAACTCTGGACATTCCCTCTTCAAATAACTTTTTAATAGCTTCAGAGAGAAGATAACCACCACATTTTTTTCCAAAATATTCCTCTAAGATGCCAAAATATGCAATTTCTGAATGATTGCTATCGAGATCACTTATAGTTTCATAATATCCAGCTAAATTGTTATTATCCTTTAAAATAAAGGTTTTTATTCTTGGATTTTCAACATACTCAATCCATTTTTTATCACTCCAGGCTAACCTGTCTATCCATCTATGTTTTCTTCCGATTTGTTTATAAAAAAACTTATTTAATTGGAAATCTGGTGGGTCTACTTGAATGATTTTAAAGTTTGGTCCAGGACTCTTTGAGCTGTTTAAATCTTTTACAGAATTTATTTCTAAGAAACTTCTGTCTACATTAATTTTCACGAGACCATTTTACCAATTTTCTCTCCACCAAACAAATGGAAATGCAAATGAGGAACTTCTTGTCCACCATCTTCACTTACGTTTGCTAGAGCTCTATAGCCCTTTCCTGTATCAACGGATATGTTTAATTTTTTTGCAACAATATTTATACCCTTGAGTAGTCCGACCATTTCTTCAGGAGAAGCGTTTTGACTAAAATCATCTAAATCAACATATTTTCCTTTTGGAATTACTAAAGCATGGATTTTTTTTTGAGGATTTATATCATGAAAGGATAAAACAAATTCATCCTCATAAATTTTATTACATGGTATCTCATTTCTCAATATTTTTGCAAATATATTATTATCATCGTAACTCATGATTACATTTTTTCTATAACTGATTTTACTGTATCACCCATAACAGATGGATTTTTAGAAATTGTAATTCCACACTCTTTTAAAATTTCAACTTTTTCAATTGCACTTTCACCATAAGCTGAGACTATTGCTCCTGCATGTCCCATCACTCTTCCTTTTGGTGCAGTTAATCCAGCAATGTAGGCAATAACTGGTTTCTTCATATTTTCTTTAGCAAATTCTCCTGCAGCAACTTCTTGTGGACCGCCAATTTCACCAATCATTAATATTGCATCTGTCTCATCATCTGTTTCAAACTTTTCAATTATATCTCTAAAAGAACTTCCATTTATTGGATCTCCTCCGATTCCTACACTTGTTGAAACACCTATATTTAAATTTTTAAGTTGCTGTGCAGCTTCATAGCCTAATGTTCCAGACCTACTAATAATTCCTACTCTTCCTTCTTTATAGATATGACCTGGCATTATTCCTAACATTGATTTTCCAGGACTAATAATTCCAGCACAGTTTGGTCCAACTAAAGTCATTTTAGAACTTTTAGTGTATCTTCTCATGTACCTTTTTATTCTTATCATGTCGTGAGAAGGTATTCCGTCAACTATAGCTACACATATTTTAATTCCGGCATCAGCTGCTTCCATTGCTGAATCGGCTGCAAAAGCTGGGGGTACAAATAAAATAGATGCATCAGCCCCTGTTTCATTAACAGCATCTTTAACTGTGTTAAATACTGGTAAATCTAAATGCTTAGAGCCCCCTTTTCCCGGTGTTACTCCACCAACAACATTTGAGCCATATTTTATCATCTCATCTGCATGAAAAGAGCCCATTTTACCTGTAAAACCTTGAATAATTATCTTACTATTTTTATCTACGAGTACTGTCATGATTTATTTATTTAGTGCTGCAACTGCTTTATTAGCTGCATCCTCTAAAGTATTTGCTTCTATATAATTTATTTTACTTTCTTTTAAAATTTTATTTCCTTTTTCAACATTGGTGCCTGCTAAACGGATAACTAATGGGACTTTAATTTCAATTTTTTTTAATGCATCTACAATTCCTTCTGCAACCCAATCACATCTATTGATACCAGCAAAAATATTTACCAGGATTACTTTAACTTTTTCGTCCATTGTAACTAATTTAAAAGCTTTAACTATTTTTTCTGGTGTCGCTCCACCTCCTACATCTAAAAAGTTTGCAGGAGCACCTCCAGCTAATTTAATCATATCCATAGATGCCATTGCAAGGCCAGCACCATTAATAATATTACCTATGTTACCATCTAAACTTACATAGTTTAAACCTCTATCTGATGCAAAAATTTCTTTTGAGTCTTCTTGAGTTTTATCTCTTAGCTCAGAAACTTGACTTCTTCTAAACATTGCGTTGTTATCAAAACTCATTTTACAGTCTAGTGCTAAAATTTGTTTTTGCTTTGAAATAACTAATGGATTAACTTCCACCATCGTTGCATCTAATTCACTGAAAGCTTTATAACATCCAATAATAGTATCAGATGCTCTTCTTATTAAATCTGGTTCAATCCCTAAACCAAATGCTAATTCTCTAGCTTGAAAATTTTGCATTCCAACTGCAACTTCAATTTTAGATCTAATAATTGTTTCTGGTTTTTCCTTTGAAATTTCTTCAACACTCATTCCACCTTCTGTCGATGCGACTACCATAATACTTTCTGAGCTTCTATCAAAAAACTAATCCTAAATATAATTCCTTTTCAATATCTGTAGCTTCTTCAATATAAATTCTGTTTACAATTTTTCCTTCAGGTCCTGTTTGATTTGTAACTAATTTTTTTCCTAATAATTTATCTGTTGCTTGAGCAACTTCTAATGGAGTATTGCAAACAATTATACCGCCAGCCTTTCCTCTTGCACCAGAATGAATTTGCGCCTTTACTACCCATCTTGATCCACCAATTTCTCTAGCTTTATTCTCAGCATTCTCTGGACTGTAAACAATTCCACCTCTAGGAATTGTTACTCCAAAGTTTGAAAGTATTTTCTTTGCTTGATATTCGTGAATGTCCATAATTTTATTTATTTATTATGGATTAACTTGTCTATATTTACAATGTTTTCAGCCATTCTAGCTGATGCAGCATCTATCATTCTGCCATCAAGCTGAGCAGCTCCTTTGCCTTCTTTTGCAGCCTTTTGTAACTCTTCTAAGATCCTTTTAGCCTTAGTAACCTCTGCTTCTGGTGGAGAGAATACATTATTTGCAAGTTCAATTTGTGAAGGATGTATTGCCCATTTACCCTCAATACCGATTGCAGCACCTCTTTTTGCAGCTGCTGTATAAGCATCTGGATCATTAAAATCTCCAAACGGTCCATCAATTGCTCTTATTCCATATGCTCTACAAGTCATAACTAGTTCAGATAAACCATGATGCCACTGGTCTCCTGGATAATTTTCATTAAGACCGCCTATAACTGTAGTTCGCGCTCTTAAACTTGCTGCATAATCTGCTACACCAAAATGTAATGCCTCTAATCTTTCACTTGATGTTGCAATTTCTTTAATATTCGACATTCCTAAAGCAGTCTCAATTAAGCACTCAATTCCAATTTTATTTTTTAATTTTTTATTTGTTTCAATTTGAGTTAATAAACAATCAACCATATAAACATCGCTTCCTGTTCCTGCTTTTGGAACTAAAATTGTATCTACATTTTCTCCAGCTTGTTCAACAATCTCAATTAAATCTGAATACATGTAATGAGTATCTAAACTATTTATTCGTACAGAAATAGTTTTACCGCTTCCTCTCCAATCCATTTCATTTAAAGATTTAATAACATTTGCTCTAGCAGTAATTTTATCATTAGGAGAAACTGCATCCTCAAGATCTAAAAAAACATAATCTGCTGCTGAACTAAGGGCTTTCTCAAACATTTTAGGTGATGAACCTGGAACTGCTAATTCACTTCTTTGTAATCTTGATCTTGCAGGTTTATAAAATTTATGGCTCATTTTTTTCTTTTATCTAATTCGCTCATTACATCTTCAATTTTAATATTGTTTGCTTCAAGGTACATAGCTAGATGATAAAACACATCTGCAGCTTCATGAATTTTATTTGTATCTTCTTCTACTGCCTCTATCAATTCATTTATTTCTTCAAAAACTTTTGCTTTACTCAAAGATTTATCACTCAAAAGTTTATTGGTATAAGATCCATCAACTGGTGAAGATTTTCTTTCTCTTGCAAGTTTAAATAGGCTCTCAAGGGTATTTAGCATCTCAAATCCTAACAGGTATTCCTTTTGAGTCCAAATATTCTTTAGCTTCTTTGACAGAATATTTACCATAGTGAAATATAGAAGCTGCTAAAACCGCACTAGCATTGCCTAATTTGATGCCATCAACTAAATGATCAAGATCACCAACTCCTCCTGACGCTATTGTTGGTATGTTTACTATTGAAGAAATTTTAGACATAAGATCAATGTCATAGCCTACCTGAGTACCGTCTCTATCCATTGAGGTGACCAACAACTCACCTGCACCACTCTCTTCCATCTGCTTTGCAAATTCTAATGCTTCAATTCCTGTATTATTTCGACCCCCATGAGTAAAAACTTCCCATTTATCTCCATTTTTTTTAGCATCTATAGCAACAACAATACATTGAGAACCAAATTTTTTTGAACTTTGAACTACAACATTAGCGTTTTGAACAGCAGCAGTGTTAATTGAAACTTTGTCAGCTCCACAATTTAATAATTTACTGATATCATCCACACTTCTAACCCCACCACCAACAGTTAAAGGTACAAAACATTTTTTTGAAGTATCTTTTACAACTTCATAAATTGTGTCTCTATTTTCATTTGATGCAGTGATATCCAAAAAACAAATTTCATCTGCCCCACCATCGCTATAAATTTTAGCTTGCTCTACTGGGTCTCCTGCATCTTGTAGATCAACAAAATTTATGCCTTTTACAACCCTTCCGTTTTTAACATCTAAGCAGGGTATAATTCTATTCTTAAGCATCTATCTCTTTTGCAAGTTCATCTAATTTAATATCACCGTCATATATAGCTTTGCCTACTATAATACCTTCAATATTTTTATTTCCTAATTCTTTAGCCTTTTTAATATCATCTATTGATGAAACACCTCCAGATATAATTACTGGACAATTTGAATTATTAGCCACATTTTCTGTTTCATCAAAGTTTGGGCTTAGCTTCATGCCATCTCTATTAATATCTGTATAAATTAATCTGCTAGCACCATACTCATTTACCTCTTTTAAAAATTCTAAGGTTTTAAAATTAGAATTTTCTTTCCAGCCAGATACGGATAAATATCCGTCTTTAGCATCTAGACCTAAAGCAATTTTATCTGGAAATTTTTTACAAGCTTCTTCTAAAAAATTTTTATCTTTTATTGCAGCACTTCCTAAAATTACTTTCTCAACTCCAACGTCAGTATATTTTTGAATACTTTCGAAGTTTCTTATACCTCCGCCTATTTCGATATTTAAATCAAATTTGCCGACAATTTCCTTAATAATATCAATGTTTACAGTCTCTCCTGTCAACGCTCCATCTAAATCAACTATGTGCAGATTTTTAAATCCATGGTCTTTGTACTTTCCAGCTTGTTCCACTGGTGACATTTCATATTCAGTTTTATTATCAAAGTCTCCTTTGACTAACCTCACACACTTTTTATCTTTAATATCTATTGCAGGAAAAATTTTCATAAACTTATGAAGTTATTAATTATTTTAAGACCAATTTTATCACTCTTTTCAGGGTGAAATTGGGTTCCAAATATGTTTTCTTTTTCTGCAGCACAAACAACATTAGATGAGTAATCAGTTGTTGCTGAAATTACAGATTTATCTTCAGGTACAAATTCATAACTGTGAACGAAGTACATGTGAGAATTATTTTCTATGCCTTTAAAAATCTTACTTTCTTTCTTAATATTAATTTCATTCCAACCAATGTGCGGAAGCTTAAATTTACCGCCTTGATTATCAATTTTCGACACTTTTCCTGAAATCCAACCTAAACCTTTAGTCTCAACTTCCTCATATCCGATGTCTGCAAACATTTGAAGTCCAACACAAATTCCAAGTAGTGGTTTTTTACTTTCCAATGCAAATTCATTAAGAGTATCTATCAAACCGTTAATACTATTAAGCCCATCAATGCAGCTTTTAAAAGATCCTTGCCCAGGTAATACAACTTTATCGCTAGTTTTAATTGTTTGAAGATCCGATGTTACTTCAATGTTTACTTTGTCTTTTGCAACTTCTTTAAACGAATTTATTACAGAACTTATATTGCCTGAATTGTAGTCAACAATTGTGACATTCATTAATTTTATAAAGAACCTTTTGTAGAAGGTATTGTAGTTTTATTTCTTGGATCCATTTCTAAAGCAGCTCTTAATGATCTAGCTAATCCTTTAAAGCAAGACTCTATTATGTGGTGACTGTTATCACCATAGATATTTTCAATGTGCAAAGTAATTCCTGCAGCTTGTGAAAAGGCTTGGAACCACTCTTTAAATAGTTCTGTATCCATCTCACCTAATTTTTCTACTTTCAATTTTACCTTCCAAATTAAATAAGGTCTGTTTGATACATCAATTGCAACTCTAGTTAATGTTTCATCCATTGGTATCATTGCATGAGCATATCTTTTAATACCAACAAATTTTTTAGATGCTTTTTTCAAACATTCACCAATTGCAATTCCAGTATCTTCAGTTGTGTGGTGAAGATCAATGTGCGTATCACCTTTAGCTTTAATGTTCATATCCATTGAAGAGTGTTTTGATAATTGCTCAAGCATATGATCTAAAAATCCTATGCCTGTGTCAACTTTGTACTTTCCCTTACCATCAATGTTTATATCAACACTGATGTTAGTCTCTTTTGTTTTTCTACTTATTTTGGCTTTACGTTTCATAGTTTGAAAAAGGTATATATCTATTATTCAATTATGGCAATAATTCTAGGCTTGGTCTTGAACTATAAGATTTAGTATCCATCTATAATCCATGACAACAATAGTATTAGTAAGAAAAAACAATGAAGTAGTAGTTGCTGGAGATGGCCAAGTTAGTATGGGAAATACAGTAATTAAGAAAACTGCAAATAAAGTTCGTAAGATTGAGAAAAGAAATGTGATTGCAGGTTTTGCTGGATCTACAGCAGATGCCTTAACATTATTTGAAAGATTAGAGTCTAAACTAGAAAAACATGCTGGAAATCTAGCAAGAGCAGCTGTTGAATTAGCTAAAGATTGGCGAACTGATAAATATTTAAGAAGATTAGAAGCCTTGATGGCTGTTGGTGATAAAGAAAATAGTTTTATTATCTCTGGAACTGGTGATGTTTTGGAGCCTGAAGGAGATGTTATTGGGATTGGTTCTGGTGGAAATTACGCACTAGCTTCTGCAAAAGTATTAATGGATACAGATTTATCCGCAGAAGAAGTTGCAAAAAAAGCAATTAAGGTTGCATCTGAAATATGTGTTTTCACAAATGATAATTTAAATATAGAGAAAATTTAAATGGAAAAATCAAACGTCACAACACTACCAAACGCTAAAGTTAAAAAAGAAAAAAATAATATTCAAAACTCATTATCCCCAAGAGAAATAGTTTCTGAATTAGATAGATTTGTCGTTGGACAAAACAATGCAAAAAGAGCGGTTGCAATTGCTTTAAGAAATAGATGGAGAAGGCAAGCTTTAGAAGGTGATATGAAAGATGAAGTGCTTCCAAAAAATATTTTGATGATGGGACCAACAGGAGTTGGTAAAACTGAAATATCTAGAAGATTATCAAAATTAGCTGAGGCACCGTTTGTGAAAGTTGAGGCGACAAGATTTACTGAAGTAGGTTACGTCGGAAGAGATGTTGAACAAATTATAAGAGATCTTTTAGAAATTGCTATTGCAATGGAGAAAGTCAAAAAAAGAAAAGAAGTTCACGCTAAAGCGCAAAAATTAGCTGAAGATAGAGTTCTTGATGCAGTTGTTGGAAATAAAGCAAGTGTTGCAACACGAGAAAGTTTTAGAAAAAGATTAAGAGATGGTGATTTAGATGATAATGAGATTGAAATAGCTGTAACTGAAAGTGGTGGTGGAATGCCGTCATTTGAAATACCCGGGATGCCTGGTGCAAATGTTGGAATGATTAATATTTCAGACATGCTTGGTAAATCTATGGGTCAAAAAGCTAAGAAGAAGAAAATGTCAGTAAAAGAGTCTCATGAAATTTTACTTAATGAAGAGGCAGATAAATTAATTGAACAAGACAAAATCATTAAGTCAGCAAAAAATACTACTGAAAATAATGGAATAGTATTTTTAGATGAAATAGATAAGATTTCAGCGAGAACTGATAGAGTTGGCGGAGATGTTTCAAGAGAAGGTGTGCAAAGAGACTTACTTCCATTAATAGAAGGCACAACAGTAAGTACTAAATATGGTCCAATAAAAACTGATCATATATTATTTATAGCTTCAGGAGCTTTTCAGTTAGCAAAACCATCGGATCTTTTGCCTGAGCTTCAAGGAAGATTGCCGATCAGAGTTGAACTAGATGCATTGAATAGTGAGGATTTTAAGCGAATTTTAAAAGAGCCAGACAATAGTTTGATTAAACAGTACAAAGCTTTACTTAAAACCGAAAACGTTGATTTAGAGTTTACTGAAGATGGGATTGATACGATTGCGACAATTGCAAGCGAAGTAAACACAACAGTTGAAAATATTGGTGCTAGAAGACTGCATACCATAATTGAAAGAGTTTTAGATGAAATTAGTTTTACAGCCACAGATAGAGCTGGTGAAAAAATTAGCATAGATTCAGAATATATTAAGAAAAATATTGGTGAACTTGTTAAGGATGCAGACCTATCGAAGTTTATTTTGTAAAAATTACTTTTTTTTTTTTAAAAAAATATCAAAATTTCCAACGGATGGGTTTTGAACAGCCTCAAAATCAATACTTATAATTCTTTTCATTAAATGATCAGTACCTTTAATAAAATTAGGTACTGAGTGTTTTAATATACTCAAATTACTAGATTGATATGGGTCATTTAAATTTTTAGATCTAAGACCTTTTCCTGTAATGACACTAATTTTGTTAACTCCATTTGCATAACATTCTTCGATGTAAGAAGTCATTTTTTGATTTGCTTCCTCTAAGGTATAACCGTGCAAATCAATAGATCTTTCAATATATCTCTTAGGTGTTGAATAAATTTTTTGATCTTTATTTTCTAGTTTGTCAGAACTATTTAAGAAATTTTGCCAATCCTTTTTATCTTTATCTGATATTTTTTTAATCAACTAAGCTTGAGTGTCTACTATTAACCAGTTAGGATTTTTTGAGGTACTGTCTTTTGTAAATTTCCAAGTATCTAATACTTTTTTAACTTTTTGAGCATCACCTGAAATAATTTTATTATCTTTATCTTTAATGCAAGATATAATTTCACTCACAAATTCAACACTTACTTCAAGCATATTTTTGTTTTGATTATGCTCTTTTATTTCTGCAGAATTAATACCTATAAATGTAGTTTCTGATGTAACATTTCTAATTTTTTTATCTTTAATAGCCTCATCAAATTGATCGTACACATTTTTTGCTAAAAGATTTTTTATTGACTTTAAATCTCCTTTAGAAAAACTAGTAATAATACTTTCATAAGCAATCTTTGCACCGTTTAGAAAGTCTTTTTTCGCTGCATCATCAAAAGTTTCAGCATTAAGAACAGGAGAAACTTTAGTCTCTTTAACTTCCTCGTGAGGGAAACTTGAATTAATATTTTCTTCAAATCCAGTTTTTTTCCCTAAAATCCCTCTTAATCTCAGGAAAATAAATCCTGCGATCATTGCTAATAGTATTATATCAATGTATTCAAAGCTATAACTCATATACTAATAATATTTACTATGTTGATTAATTTCAACCTGCAATTTACATTATAGACAAATGAACACAGCAATACTTCTAATTATTGGGATCCCACTTATTGAAATATACCTTTTTATTAAGGTTGGTTCACAAATAGGAGCTTTAAACACCATCTTACTAATAGCAACAACGGCAGTTGCAGGTATTTGGTACGCCAGATATGAGGGTTTTAACACATTGCGTTCAGGAATGTCTCAATTAATTAAAAATGAGCTGCCACTTTATGAAATTGTTTCTGGAGCAGCAATTGCATTTGCTGCTTTGCTACTAATATTGCCTGGATTTGCGACTGACATAATTGGTATTCTGTTAATTTTCCCAGTTACAAGAAAAATAATTCTAAGTAAATATTCAAAGAAAAACAATTCAAATAAGAAAAGCAATATTAGAGAAAAAAATTATATTGAAGGAGAATATGAGGATATAGAAGATAAAGATGGAAAATAAATATAAAATAATTGTAAGTTATATTCAAGATTTATCAGTTGAAATACCTAGTCCAGAAAGTCTACTTACAATCAGAAATACAATTCCAGAGTTTCAAATTAAAGTTGATATAAATTCAAAACCTTTAAAAAAAAAGATGATAGAGGTATCTACCACTTTAAGTTATACAAATCCAAATAAAAAAAAGGAAACAGGGTTTTTTCAAATAAAGTACGCTACTGTAATTGATATATTAGATTTAAAAATTAAAAAAGATGAACTAGAAAAAATAGTATTATGTGATCTACAAACAAAAATATATCCTGAATTGGAACAGAAATTTTTGACTATTCTTAGAAATTCTGGCCTTCCTGATTTAAAATTTGGAAAAAAAATTGATTTTGAAGAATTATATAAAGCAAGGCTTAATTAAAATAATTTTTTTTGAGGTTCTTTTTGAGAAATTCTTTATGATCTAGTAGTTCTTCTGCACTGGGTGCTATAATTTTTTTATAATAATTTACTTTGCTGTTAGTTGACGAAATCTCTATATTATCACTTTCATTTAGGTTTAAAGTTGGTTCTTTTTGATCAATTAAATTTATATATACTTTAGCAAGTAATTCACAATCTATTAGGGCGGTATGCTTTTCCCTTCGTGAATTATCTATTCTAAATCTTCTACAAAGTGCATCTAGACTTATACCTGAACCTGGAAATTTATTCCTAGCTAATTCTAATGTATCAATAACGTTTAACTTATTGATTTTTTTTTTACCAATTAAAGATAATTCGTTATTTAAATGACCAATATCAAACTCAGCGTTATGAATGATTATTTTTTTATCATTAATGAATTCCAAAAAATCATCAGCTATTTCAACAAATTTTTGCTTGGTTGATAAAAATTCATCAGAATATCCATGAACCTCAAATGCTTTTTCTGATACTTTTCTTTCTGGATTTAAATAAAAGTGAAATATATTTTTTGTAGGTACTAAATCATCCAATTCAATACATCCAATTTCAACAATTCTATGTCCATCTCTTACAGATAAACCTGTTGTTTCAGTATCTAGGACTATTTCTTTCATTTAAAATTTCTTTTTTAATTAATTTCACTTTTTTTTTCATTATATTCGCTGAAAAATTATTATTTATAATATAATCAGCTAATTTTCTTTTTTCAGATAAAATAAACTGATTTTCTTTAAGTTCCTTAATCAATTTTCCACTAAAATTAGGTCTTTTTTTTAACCTGTTTAAAACTTTGGATTTTTTAGAGTCTATAAAAACAATTATATCTTTTTTTTTATTGAGTTTATTTTCAATTAATAAAGGAATATCAAGAATAATCATTTCACTCCTCTTGTTTCTTGTTATAAACTTTTTCATATTTTTTCTTACCAAAGGGTGAACTACTGAAGATATAATTTTTAGATTTTTCTTATTTGAGCTAATGGATGATATGAGCTCCTTTTTTTTAATAGGAAATGATTTTATAAATTTTGGTAATTTTTTTTTTAATTTATTAAAACAATCTTTATTTTTTTTATAAATATATTTTACTTCATCATCTGCATTAAATACTGGATATCCAAAAAGCTTTGAGATAAAAGATTTCCCTGAACCTATACCACCAATTATTCCAACTCTAATCATGTTTAATTTTAAATCTCATAGTTTCAATTTTTTAGAAATTCTATTAATTCTTTGTTAATTTCTGGTTCAACATTATGCCAAATATTAAAAGCTTGTTGACCCTGAAATAAAAACATATTTAAACCATTTTCAATTGAATTACCCTTTGCATTTCCTGCCTCGGAGAATTCTGTTTGAAATGGAGAGTATATAACATCATAAAAAAGCTTGTTATTACTAATCTGTGAGAAGTCTAAACCAAACTTATCATCTTTGTTCAAACCTAAAGTAGTTGCATTAATTATCATATCAAAATCAGGTAAATCACCCCAGTCTATAATATTAATCTCTTTGAAAAACTTCTTTAAATTATTAGCTTTTTCTTTTGTTCTATTGCTCAAAAGTATTTTTGATGCTTTCATCCTTAACAGCGAAAAAATAATTGATGGCACAACCCCGCCAGCACCTAATATCAGAACTGTTTTGTCACTAACATCATAATTCAATTTTCTTATACTTAATTCAAACCCATTAATATCAGTGTTATCTCCAATTAAATGACCTTTATTTAACGATATAGTATTTACAGATTGTGTCCTTAATGCATTACTACTTAAAATATCTAGGTGAGGTATTATTGATTTTTTAAAAGGGACAGTAACATTTAAACCCTCCAAATCTCCATTTTTGATAGATTTACATAGTTCAGACAAATCATTGTCATAAGTTTCCAATTTTCCATAAATTGCATCTAAATTATTTTTTTTTATCCAATAATTATGTAACTTTGGAGACAAAGAATGTTCAATTGGATTACCTATTACTAAAAATTTTTTCATTTTTGTAGTTCCAAATATTCCTTAATTCTTTTAATAGGTAAGCCCATTATCGTATCTTCATCTCCATCAATATTCGAGAATAAAGCTCTTCCTTCTCCTTCAATTTGGTAGACATTATAAGCATATAAAGCCTCATCGCTTATTTTATTTAGATAAGTGACTAATTCATTTTTAGAAAGATCCTTCATAGTTAAATAAGCTTTGTCGGTATAGTTCCAAACCATGGATCCATTTTTAGATATACAAACCGAACTGATCAAGGAATGTTTTTTTCCATTAAGTTTATTTAAAATATTTAGAGCCTCTTCCCTATTTTCTGGTTTTGATATTAATTGTCCGGTTAAATCGATGACGCTATCTGCTCCTAATACTAGAGTATTGTTAAATTTTTGACTTACCTTGTTTGCTTTTAATTCTGCTAGGTTTTTAGAAATAATTTCTGGTGAAGCTCCCTCTTTTAATAAGCTTTCTTTTATTGGATCTTCATCCACATTTGATACTTCAACTTTGCAATCGATATTATGATTATCTAATATTTCTTTTCTGACTTTGCTTTTAGAAGCTAAAATAATCTTAATCATTTTTTTTATTTTTTATTTCATAAATTTTAATTACAGATGCTGCTGTTTCTTCAACTGATTTTCGTGTTACATCTATTGTAGGCCAATTATTTTCTTTAAATAATTTTCTGGAACTATTTAATTCATCCCGAATCTTGTCTATATTTACGTATTCACTATTTTGATCTTCTTTTAAAGAGTTCAATCTGTTTTTTCTTAAATCATATAGTCTCTCGGCTTCTGTCACTAAACCAACAACACATGGGGAAAAGTTTTTTTCAATAACTTTTGATGGAATTGAGTTTTTGTTAACTAACGGGATATTTGAAGTTTTAAAACCTCTATTTGCTAGATAAATTGCTGTTGGAGTTTTACTTGTTCTGCTTACGCCCAAAAGAATGATATCAGATTTCTCTATATCATCCGTTTGATTACCATCATCATGGTTCATGGTGAATTGAATAGCCTCAATTCTGTCATAGTATTCTTCATTTAAAATGTGCTGTCCACTTGGCTGGTGAGAAGCTTTTTGATTTAAGACCTTTGAAAAATTTAAAATCAGGTCACCAAGAACTCCAAAACAAGGTATATTTCTTTCGTATGCTTTTTCTGTAAGATACTTTGCTAATTTACTATTAACAATAGTATATAAAATAATAGAATTTTTATCTTTTTTTGCCTGTTTAAGTATGGCGAGTGTTTGACTTTCGGTACGAGTAAAGGAAAAAATGATTTGTCTCGTATTCGAAATTAGGAAATTGTGCTTTCAAAGCTAAGAAAATTCTATCAAGTGTTTCGCCCGTAGAGTCTGATATTAAGTATATTTGATATAAATTTTTCATGTATAAAGTGTTTATAATCTATAAGTAAAATAAGAAAAATTCAGATTTACTCCTCTGGATAATAATAGTTAGTTTTTTTTCCATCAAATTAACTAAATTATAAAATGTTAACAAAGTTATACATAATATACATAAAATATGAGAAATCTTAATTAATCCTTATAAAATAGAGTTAAATAGAGATCTAAATTATTAATAAAGAGTTAACAAACTGTGATAATTGACTAATTTACGTTATTCACAATACATAATACTAATAGAGTAAATAATATATATCTATTTATATGAGTCCCTTAACTAACTGTATAAAAAATAAAGACACTAAAACTAATCCTATATGGTTAATGAGACAAGCAGGAAGGTACTTGCCTGAATTTCGAGAGATAAGAAAAAAAAATACAGATTTTATAAAACTTTGTTTAAATAGTGATTTAGCATCTGAAATTACTCTTCAGCCCATAAAGAGATTTGGGTTTGATGGTGCAGTAATATTTTCTGATATCTTGATGTTACCATATGGCCTTGGTCAAAGAGTAGAATTTGAGAAAAATTTTGGACCAAAGCTTGGAGAACTTGAATTAGATGAAATTAAAAATGTTGATGAAATTAACTTTACAGAAAAAGTTTATAAAGTTTACAAAGCAATCTCCAAAACTTCCCAGGACCCTTTAATGGATAGTAAAGATATGATAGGTTTTGTTGGAGCTCCATGGACTATTCTTGTATATATGATTAATAGATCATCACCAAAAAAAGGACTAACAGGTGAATTCTTTAAAGACGAATTTTTAATAAATAGATTATTAGGAATTATTGAAAAATTTTTAAAAGTTCATATCAAAAATCAAGTTGATGCTGGGGCTAAAGTAATTCAAATTTTTGATAGTTGGGCAGGATTATTAGATGATAAAATTCCTGAATACATTTATATACCTACATTAAGAATTGTAGAATATGTTAAACAATTAGGAGTGCCCGTAATTTGTTTTCCAAGAGGTATCAAAGATTACAAAAATTTTTGTGAAATAGTTAAACCTGATGCAGTAAATATAGACTATGATGTTAATCCAGAAAAAATAGTAAAAGAAATAAAAATTCCCATCCAGGGTGGACTTGACCCTAAAATATTATTGACTGATAAAGAAATTCTTAAAAAAGAAGTAGAAAAATATCTTCATATTTTTAAGGATCATCCATACATATTTAATTTAGGTCACGGAATTCTACCAGAAACTAAAATTGAAATGGTTGAAGATTTGATTAAAATTGTAAGAAACTTTAAATGACATCAGACCACCCAAAAGTTAATTATGGTAAAACAGGGGTTTTAATTATAAACCTTGGCACACCCGATTCCACTAGTTGGCTGGATATAAGGAAATATTTAAAGGAATTTTTATCAGATAGAAGAGTTATTGAAGTAAACCCTCTTATTTGGCAAGTAATTCTTAACTTATTTATACTTACTTTTAGGCCATCAAAAACTGCTAAAGCCTACAAAGAGATATGGATGAAAGACAAGAACATGTCACCACTTAGGTTTTTTACAGAAAGCCAAGCTCATAAATTATCTGAGAAAATTGGTAATGAAAAGTTGATTGTTGATTTTGCTATGAGGTATGGCAATCCAAGTATTAAAATTAAAATAAATGAACTTCATGAAAAAGGTTGTGAGAATTTAATAATACTACCTCTTTATCCTCAATATGCTGCTGCAACGACTGCAACTGTATGTGATGAGGTATATAGAACTCTTATGAAAATGAGATGGCAACCAAATTTAAAAATAGTTCCTCATTATGAGTCTGAACCTCTTTATATAGATGCTGTTAAAAATAGTATTGTAAAAAAAATTAGTGAAATTAATTGGAAACCAGACTTAATAGTAGCTTCGTATCACGGAATACCAAAAAAATATTTTGATAAGGGAGATCCTTATCATTGCTATTGTCATAAAACTACTAGATTAATTTCTGAAAAATATTCAGATATTAAAATTATGACAACATTTCAATCAAGATTTGGTCCTCAAGAATGGTTACAACCTTATACAGACAAAACTTTTGAAGCCTTGCCTAAAGAGGGAAAAAAAAATATTTTAGTTATTTGTCCTGGTTTTTCATCTGATTGTGTTGAGACTTTAGAAGAAATATCCATCCAAGGGAAAGAAAGTTTTATCAAATCAGGAGGTGAAAACTTTGAAATGATACCTTGCTTAAATGATAATGAAGATCATATTTCTTTATTCAAACATCTTATTTCAAAAAATCTATAATCAATGAGTGGATATCTTTTATTTAAATCACTTCATTTAATAGCAGTAATATCTTGGATGGCAGGCTTATTATACTTACCTAGAATATTTGTTTACCACGTCGAAAATTTTGAAAAAGATCAAGCTACTGAAATTTTTGAAACGATGGAAAGAAAACTTTATAATTATATTATGCGACCAGCCATGATTTTGTCTTGGCTTTTTGGAATTATATTGATTTGGATTAATGGAATTGAAAATTTCGCTTATTTATGGTTACAACTTAAAATTCTTTCAGTAGTGATTTTAACAATTTATCATGAGTATCTGGGCAAATGTATGCGCTCGTTAAAATCTAAAGAAAATTCAAAATCATCCAGATTTTTTAGGATAATAAACGAAATACCTACAGTGTTACTTATTTTCATTGTTTTTATTGTTGTTTTTAAGCCTATCTAGGGTTGAAATTTTTACGACAGTATATATATTTAGAATATCTTTAACAAAAACTTCCACACATGAATATTCAAGAATTAAAAGAAAAAAGCTCAGAAAAGTTAATCACCGAAGCTGAAAAGCTTGGTATAGAAAATGCCAGTACGCTCCGTAGGCAAGAAATTTATTTTGCAATTCTAAAAAAGCTTGCAGAAAAAGGTGAAGAAATTACTGGTGGAGGAGTTCTACAATTACTGCAAGATGGTTTTGGTTTTCTTAGAGCAATGGAGTCAAACTATTTACCTGGTGCGGATGATATATATGTAAGTCCAAGTCAAATAAGAAGATTTGGTTTAAGAACTGGAGACTCTGTTGAAGGCCCTATTAGGTCTCCAAAAGAAGGTGAAAGATATTTCGCGCTTCTACAAGTCAGCAAAATTAATTTTGAAGAACCAGATAAGTTCAAACATAAAATTGCTTTTGATAATCTAACCCCTTTATATCCTAATAAACAATTAGGCATGGAAGTTGAAACAAATAAGGTTGAAAAAAAACCAGATCTAACGCCTAGATTAATTGACTTAGTTAGCCCAATTGGGAAAGGACAAAGATCTTTAATTATTTCTCCACCAAAAGCTGGGAAAACAATGATCTTACAAAGTATAGCAAATTCAATCACTGCTAATCACCCTGAATGCTATTTAATGGTTTTGTTAATAGATGAAAGGCCTGAGGAAGTCACAGATATGCAAAGAACTGTTAAAGGAGAAGTAATAAGCTCTACATTTGATGAGCCAGCTCAACGTCATGTTGCTGTTGCTGAAATGGTAATTGAAAAAGCAAAAAGGTTAACTGAACATAAAAAAGATGTTGTAATTTTATTAGATTCTATAACAAGGTTAGGCAGAGCATATAATGCTGTTGTTCCAAGCTCTGGAAAGGTTTTGACAGGTGGGGTAGACGCGAATGCACTTCAAAGACCAAAAAGATTTTTTGGTGCAGCAAGAAATATAGAAGAAGGTGGATCTCTAACAATTATTGCTACAGCTCTAATTGATACAGGAAGTAGAATGGACGAAGTTATTTTTGAAGAATTTAAAGGAACGGGAAATAGTGAAACTATTCTGGATAGAAAAATTTCAGAGAAAAGAATTTATCCTGCAATTGATATTACTAAATCAGGCACAAGAAGAGAAGAACTTATCTTTGATAAAAATGATTTGCAAAAAATGAATGTGTTAAGAAGAATTATTGCCCCGATGGGATCTATGGATGCTATTGATTTCATTAATTCAAAATTAAAGACAACAAAGAATAATGCTGAGTTCTTTAATTCAATGAATAAACCCTCATAAATAACCTAATTCCTGCATTTCTACTCTAAATTTACTTTCAATTTCTTCTGAAACACTTCTATCTAAATTTTTTTTCCAATCATTCGCAGGACCTTGGTGAAAAAATTTGACATTATTCAGTTGCTTATCAACTGTTTGTTCCTTAAATTTTCCTTCAATTTCTAAACGTTGTAAGTTTTTAAAAGAGCATGTTTCAATAGCTTTTTTAATTTTTTCCTCATTAAATTTTAAATTTAAATGATTTTCTAAATATTTAGACACCTTTATGAACTCTGAATATGGGTCTAGTAATAAATTTTCGTATTTTATTAGTAAATAGTTTTTTGTTTTATTTTTCCAAGATAAATAATTTGTTTTCCAAGAGCTTATTAGAGTTGGAATTTTATTTTCCATTGGTTTAATTTTACTATCACTTATAATTCCAAGCCAATTATGTTCTCTAAATAAAAAATCTTTAACTTCTTTATAATTTGCTAGAGAAAAATGATTTTTTACTGAACAAGCAACATTTCTTGGATCTCTAACAATATATATTACTCCTAATGAGTTATTGTCATCTGTAAACTCAAAATTTTCAATTTTACAATTTACATGATGTGTTTTAAGAAATTTTATTTTATCGTCGAGATTTAAATAATTTTGAACATTTGACCAATTCTGGTAAATTTTTTTTACATCTTGAAGATCATCGACATAATCTTTAAATTGAGATCGCAGAGGAAATTGTGTTATATTTTCAAGTTTAGAAAAATCAACATTTCCATCATTGGTATACAAAAGAGAAGATATAAAAGATCTAACCCAAGTGTTACCACTCT
>CACFXK010000016.1 GCA_902570125.1 uncultured Pelagibacteraceae bacterium | reverse complement strand
ATTTAACAACTAGGATGTCAAACTGAGTATAGAGGGAGCAATAACTGGATTATTAATGTTGACTCAAACAATTGTGGATGGGGATATAAAGAAATCAACATACCAAGGAATAATTTATACTGGAAAAATAATTCAAAAAACTAGCAATAATAGTTGGAAATCATCATTAACAGAAGAAAGCAAACAATACATAAAAAATAATATTTATCAAATAGGAGGAATAAAATGAAAAAAAAAATAAATAAATTAATCAAGATATTAATAATACCTTTGATAGGTTTAACACTAAGTCAATGTAGTACATATTCAGTTAAAAAAGATATGTCCAAAAATGGTGAGCTAACAAAAACACCTAAATGGTACATTAAATATAAAAGAGAAGATAAAACCTGGATGTATGAAACAGCCTCAAGTGTTTCACCCGACATGGAACTTGCAGTTAAAAAATCTACGATATTGGCAAAAGCAAAACTTGCTGACCGAATAAATGGTAAAATGAATAATCAAACTACTATTGATAAAGTTGAAAAAGGTATTGATGAAAATAGTAGTACTACTGGATCTGCTGAGGATACTATCGTAAATATTATTGGTGACACTCTAGTTAAGGATTATATATTAGATAAAGTTGAAATATTTTATACCCACCACAAATCTTACCGAGCTTATGTTAAAGTAAAAGTATCAAAAGAAAATGTAGCTTCTGTGATTGAGGAAATTAGAGAAGATAAGAAATTAGCTCAAAATACTAATAGCAAATCACACAATTTAAGAACAAAAGTCAAAGAGGTTTTAGCTAACATTGATTAAAAATATAATTATTTTGATATTAGGATTTCTTGTTTGGATTGCATATACAGAAGATGCTTTGTCCACAAATCAAGAAAACCAATATTGTGATATCAAAACAACCCTAGTTCAAACGATTGATAAGAGTGGAAAAGTAATTAATGAAGAAAGCAAAGAGATTGTTGAATGTGATGACGGTGTAAAACATATTTTGCAAGATGCTGGAATTGCTAAAGATTGTAAATTTTATAATTGGATGGGTGTAGAAGGTTATACAGAAGTAAAACATAGAGCTTTAGCATGTCAAAAATTAGATGGAGGGTATGAAATTATTCCGAATTATTCTGGTATTGAGTAGTTTAATATTTATAAGTAATTGTGTTGGTATTCCTTCACAAAAAGTAGATATTAATAAAGTTAAAAAAGAGCGAAGGCTTCCAACACCAGTTTTATTTAAACCAAATGCAATATACGTTTCGGCAGGTAATGGAGAAATTTGGAACTTAAGGCATTTTATGAGTTTTAGGTTTTGGTCACCTCCTTATTTTTCGTCTAAAGAGACTAGACAGCATGAAAATTCAGTATTTATGGCATTAAATCATTTAAAAGATTACGAAGTAGTAAGCTGGTATAGCAAAAAACGAGATGCGGGTGGCAAAGTCAGACCCCTTTTCACCTACGGTATAAATTCAGGGATATGCAGAGATTTTCAAGTACTTTTATACATAGAAAAAAAGGCTAGACACAAAACTTTCACAGCATGCAAGTCTATTGGTCAACTTGATTGGACTTTTAACTATTGGGATTGGGCAGGTGCTGAAAAATATTTAAATTAGATGAAAATGATATTTAAAAGTAAAATTTTTTTTTTACTAATCATTTTTTTGTTTTTAATAAATTGCAGCAGCACCAATGACAAAGCATTTAACAAAAAAATTTTGGACTATGAAAGTTCAGGATCACCTAGCCTAGCGCTATCATTGGGAGCTCCATCAGCAGCAATACTATTTTTAACAGTAGATATAACTAATTATTTAAAATTTAATCTTAATAAAAAAGAAGCTGATATGCATATTAATGCCATACAATTAGCATTAAATAATGCTCCAAATGGTAAAATAGTATCCTGGTACAACAATGACAGACCTTCTTCTGGAAAAGTTAGAGTAGTAAAGACATATTACAAACATGATAGATATTGTAGAATTTTTCAATCTTATATTAAATTAAATGGTGCGAAAAATCATACCACTAAACATGTTTGTAAAGTCAATAATGTTTGGGAGTTTTAACTTATCAAGAAAAAAAGTTTTAAAGAAAAAAATATTTTTTTATCTCTCCATGCTCTAGTCTTGCTCTAGTTTGAGCAAAATAATAAACCTTATTTTTCAATATTAATTGAAAGCTAATTTAAATTTATGAGATTTTATAGGATGTTTGAGACTACCAGAGACTGTTAGAGACTCATCAAAGTGTTAATCCCTCGGCTTTTAAGTCCTTTGTGTCTATCAATTTAACTACAAGGGCATGAGTTATTTTAATGAGTATTTATGTTAATATTTTCATAAATGAAACAAAAAAAACAAATTATAATTTTTACTGATTTAGATGGATCTCTTTTAGACAAAGATACATTTAGGTTTGATGAAATTGAAGATTATTTTAGAGAACTTATTTCAATAGGTATTAAAATAATTCCAAACTCTAGCAAAACAGAATCTGAGTTATTAGATTTTAATAAACTCAATAATTTAAATTTAAGTTTTATTTCAGAAAATGGATCAAGTATTCAAGGATTAAATTTGATACATTCAAACCTACCAGAAAAAGTATCATTAAGTAGATCTGTTGATCAAATTTATAGTATTTATAATGAAAATATTCCATATCATTTAAAACATAAAATTACTTTTATTTTAAAATTAAATTCTAAAGAACAACAAGAAATTTTTGGTCTTCCATTGGATAAAATGATGTTAGCTTTAAATAGAAACTACTCATTACCAATCCAATTTAATGGGAATGAAATTGAAAAAAATGAATTTATTCAAATTATGAATAATGCTGGATTAACTGTTCAGACTGGAGGGAGAGTAATGAATATTTGTGACAACGTTAATAAATCAAAAGCTATGTCCAAAGCTCTTGAGTTAATTAGAAAAAAATTAGATGAAGAAATCATAACAATTGGTGTCGGGGACAATGAAAATGATATAGAAATGATAAAACAGAGTAATTACCCATGTTTGGTAAAGAATGATAATTTTAATTGTTCATTGATAAATATAGATAATTTAATCAAATCTTCTGAGCCATCTCCTAGAGGATGGTCTGATGTGATCAAAACGGCTATACAAAAAATTAAAACTTAGGATAGTTTCCCGCCATGAGTGATTTCTATCAAGATGGAACTATATCAACCCTTCATGACTTTGGAACAAAGTCTACTAAAGATCTAGAAAAAGATTTATTAAATTTTTCTAAAGAAAGGAAAATGGAACTCATTTTACCGTGTCTTTATTCGGAACTAAAAGGTGATGCTCTTCCTAAAATTGTTACTGAAATTAGTAAAACGAATTATTTAAATCACATTATCATTGGTTTAGATAAAGCAACTGAAGCCCAAGCACGGAAGGCCTGGACTTTTTTTGAAAAATTAGAAACTCCATTTACAATTCTTTGGAACGATGGACCAAATCTTAAAAAATTGGACAAAGAATTAAAAAAATTAGGACTTGCTCCTAATGAATATGGAAAAGGTCGAAATGTTTGGTATTGCATTGGTATGTCTATAGCAAGAGATAGTGCAAGGTCTGTAGCATTACATGATTGTGATATAAAAACGTATGATCGTAGAATGTTAGCAAAACTATTTTATCCTGTTGTAAATCCATTATTCAATTTTGAATTTTGCAAAGGTTTTTATCCAAGAGTTGCAGATAATAAAATGAATGGAAGAGTTGCAAGATTGTTAGTTTTCCCATTGTTAAATGCATTAGAAAAAACGATAGGAAATAGCGATTACTTAAACTTTATGAAATCTTTTAAATATCCTTTAGCAGGAGAATTTTCATTTCGTAGAAATATTTTACCAGAATTAAGAATTTCATCAGATTGGGGAATAGAAATTGGAATTTTATCTGAAATGCAAAGAAATTTTTCACCCCAAAATATTTGCCAAGTAGATTTAGCAGATACTTATGATCATAAACATCAAAACTTATCTATAAATGATGAAAAACAAGGTCTATCAAGAATGTCTATTGATATTATTAAAACATTTATAAAAAAATTAGCAACCCAAGGTCATTCATTCAGCAAAGAACAATTTAGATCTTTAAAGGCAACATATTATAGAGCAGCTTTAGATTTAATAGATGCATATAGAAACGATGCACAAATGAATGGTTTAAAATTTGACTCACATACAGAAGAAAAGGCAGTTGAGTTATTTGCTGCAAATATTATGAAAGCTGGAGATGCTTTCTATCAAAATCCAATGGATACACCTTTTATACCTACATGGAGTAGAGTTAAAAGTGCGATACCAGATTTTTTAATAAGATTAGAGAAAGCAGTTAACGAAGATAACATGCGTTATATTTAATTTTAAATACTGTAAAGAATTTTTAATATTTAACGACTTTACCCCAAAGTGATTGAGATGGTCCAAAGCCTAAACGGGCATCTTCCATTTTAAGCACTCTTGTATAATCAACCATCATATTTATACCTGGTCCATAGATCTCTATATATTTTGATAATACATCCTGGTCATCAGCCTCAACCATAAATTGATTCAAATGAAGTGGACTAATAATTTTATCAATTACATTCCATCTATAATCTTTCTTATCAAGATTTTCTGTTAAACCCTCTGATTCTAGTAATATTTTCCATGAACCAGCCTCAATAAATCTTTTAGATTGCATTTTAATTCGTTCTACAAAAATTTCTTCCTCAATAACCTTGGAATGTGCAAACGCGACACCAACCTCATTAATAACTTTTATCCCTTTGCCTGTTGCATTTTCGATCAGTCTACACATCTCATCATCATCTAAAGAACGAGCTATTCTTGAAATTTCAATTATATCAATACCTAGATTAACAACTGTGTCCAGATAATCATCTACCACTTCTTTACCACCAGACATTGCAACGTCCATAATTGGATTTCCTAATGCAACTTGAACACTATGTTTTTTGCAGGTTTCGATAAATCTCAAAAGAGATTTTTTACTCATCATTGCACCTTGTTTTCCAGAAATCTTAAAGATATCAACAAGGTTTGCATATGCTTCTAGGTAATCATCTATACAATTTCCTACCATCACAGGTGCCCTAACATAATTTATGCCTGTCTCACGAGGTTTCTCTTTTCTTTTTATGAAAGGTAATTTTGGAAATGTTATTTCAGTCATTATAAATTATATTTATTTAATTCAATTGCCCACCTAGCCACCAAGGTAAATCGATAAATAATCCTATCAAACCATTTGGAAACTGTAAAGTTAGCAGGGATGACAACGACCAGAGTATTACCATCAATACAGCAGAAATACAAATTGATGACACATAAGCTTTTCTATTGTGAAATAATATAAATATATTTATAAAAATTGCTGCTGCAATTGGAAAACCAAATATAAAATTCATTAATAGAAAACCAATAAAACTAAAATAATAAAAAAGTTGATTATTAAAGTTACCACTTATTTCAAAAATATTTGATCTAGCAAATCTCATAAATGTATTATTTAAAAATGATAAATTTTTTAAGTCAGCAATTTTTACAATAAGTATAAAAACTAAGAGTGATAAAGCTATTACACTTAGACTTATTGGAAATAAATTTGCACGATAATCTAAACTGCTAGTAAACCAAATCATCGATAATGGTAGACATAGTAATATGATTATATAATAAATTTGAGTAAGCTTACCTTTAATAAGATCAGATCTATAATTGCTATCAAACTTTTGTTTTGTCAAAAGAACGATAGTAGCAAGACACAAAATTATAAGAATTATTGAAACTGGACGGGATAAAAAACTTAAACCATATACTGCTTGAGTTTGATAGCTTAGAAGTTCAACTTTGCTTGATAAAAAGAAACCTATCAAAAGTGCAGGTCTTGACCAACCAAAGTTTTTAAAAGTAATACCAATTATACCAAATGATAATAATCCAATAAAATCATACCAGTCTCTATTAATATTAAATGTTGCAAAAAATATTAAACAAACCATCACAGGTGCAAGTATGTAATATGGAACTAGAGTGAATTTTGAAATTTGAGATGAAAAGCCCATACAAATCCCAGCACCTAAAATATTTGCAATAGCTAATGACCAAATCATTAGATAGGTAAGATCTAGGTTTGTCGTTACCATATCTAAACCAGGTTCAATTCCAATTAGAACAAAACCTCCAAGTAATAAAACTTTATTACCAGAACCAGGTATTCCAAAAATTAATGTTGGAATTAATGCTCCACCCTCTTTTGCATTATTAGCAGACTCAGGTGCTATAACCCCTCGGATATCACCTTTACCAAATTGAGAAGTATCTTTTGTCGTTTGTTTTAAGTGACTATATGCAATCCAATCAACGACTGTTCCTCCTAAACCGGGTAAAGCTCCAACAAGACAACCAAGAGTAGAACATCGTAAAACTAAAAACCAATTTTTTACAACATCTTTTAAACCTGTGAACCATCCTTTTTTGGTATTAAGTGATTTTGCAATTGAGCCTTTAGAATCAAGAAGTCCAACAATCTCAGGAATAGCGAACAATCCTAATCCAACAACAACAAGAGGAACACCTTCTAAAAGATATAATGTATTAAATGTGTATCTTGGATCTCCTGTTATTGGAGCGGTTCCTATTGATCCAATAATTAACCCTAAAAAACAAGAAGCTATACCTTTAAATAAATTGTCACCTGTTAGAGCTCCAACCATTAACAAAGCAAGTACAACTAATAGGAACTGTTCTCCAAATCCAAATGCCATTATTATTGGAATGGCGTAATAAATGGATATAGATAATATAAAAGCCCCAAAGATACCTCCAAGCAACGAAGCACTAAAGGCAGCACTTAAAGCTCTTGCTGCCATGCCTTTTTTAGAAAGTGGAAAACCATCCATTACTGTTGCTTGTGATCCTGCAGTGCCAGGTACTCCCATAAGCACAGCAGGAAAAGTATCTGAAGTTGTAGTAGGTGCCAGAACTCCAATCATCATTGCAAGAGCATGTGATGGCTCCATTGTAAAAACAAAAGGTAAAACAAGGGCTAAACCTGATGTTCCTCCCATCCCTGGGAGTATGCCAACAATTAAACCAAGTAAAGTACCTGCAAATAGAAATGCTAAATGAGTAGGCTCAAAAAGTTGAAAAAGCGCAGCTAATAATTGTTCCATAAAAAAAGCTGCTAGCTATTAGCTAGCAGCACTTTTTTTATTTGTTCTATTGAACTCTATATGTGAATTTATGTTTCTTTAAAGCCGCATTTAATTGGTTTTTAGTAGTATCAGAAAATACTGCAGCCTTTTTAATAATTTCACCAGCTTCTTCTCCAATGATTAATGGAAATGGTCCAAGAGCTTTTACAGCTTTAGCCTTAAACTCCGGGTCATTTGTCATTTTAATAGCTGCATCTCTGTATGCTTTTACTATTTCATCAGATGCATCTGCTGGAAGCATCATTGCTTTAGATGCTTGAGACCATGCAGCACCTATTGCATAGTATGCTTCTAGGTCATCACCCTCAAGTTTTTTACCATTTACCTTCTCATACATTTCAGGAAATGTAGGTGCATTTGGTGCCAAAGGATTTCTAGAAACTGAACCGTCAGCTCCAATAATTCCTAATGTCATTAAATCTACAACTTTTCCTTTTTCTATTTCAGGCTTAACTTTTTTTACATAATTCGCTGCACCATGTGAACTTAGATGAATTTCACCTCTTAGGAATGCTTGATAACCTCCTGAAGATGAAAGACCAGGTATAGGTTTAGCTCCTTTGATACCAAGTTTCTCATAAATCCATATGTGAAATAAATCCGCAGATGCGGGAGTTTTCAATGCATAGAGAACCAATTTTCTTTCTTTAATTTTTGATAGATCGTGAGGCTCAGCTAAATCCGAACGTGTGAACCAATGAGTATTTTGTGGAAGCAAAACTACTGGTCGGTATTCACTAAGATTATATTTAACAAGTGGATTTCCAGTCGCAACATTAACTATAACTGAAGTTGAGCATCCAAAAATAAAAGTTCCGTCTGCTTTTGCATTTTTTTCAAAATAATTTGAACCTTTAATGGCTCCACCTCCTGGTATATGCATGATTTGGACATCAGGATTTCCAGGTAAATATTTTTTTAAGAAAGGTTGAATAAATCTTGCAAATCTACTCGTACCACCACCTTCTTTAAATGGCACAACCCATGTAACTGTTTTGCCTGCGAAATTCACATCTGCATTTCCAATGGATACAAACGAGAATAACGACATTAATATTAATATTAGAATTTTACGCATAATTTCCCCCCTTGAGAATATTGTTAGAGATAGTATAACGTGTTCATTATGGGTCTTTCAACTAATTATATTTTTTTACATCCCCAGGAACTATGAAAATGACGTATTTAGTTAGAAATTTATCTATTTGACTAATATAAAAACAAAAAACATGTCTAAAACAAAAAATTCGATATCAAAAGTATTTGATTTAAATGCTATAGAACCAAAGCCCAGAACTAAATCACAACTATGGTTGAAAGATGTGGGTTTTGATGAAGGCCCTTGGTACCACGAAAGAATGGGGCTTCGTGAGTTAGAAGACTTTCTAGAAGTTGCTGGTAACAGGATTGACCATGTTAAAATTGCAACAATGCAAGTTCTGGGACATCCAAAGGAATGGTTAGAACGTAAAAATGATCTTTACAAAAAACACTCGATAGAGCCTTACTTGGATCATGGTTATTTTATAAAAGCTTTTAAAAAGGGAAAAGTAAATGAAGCAATTGATGTTGCGGCAGATTTAGGATTTTCTGCAATGGAATTCATGAATACATTTGGAGACATCCCTGAAAATCAAATTAAAGCTTGGTGCAATCATGCGATTAAAAATGGAATGAATATAATTTATGAACATCATCCAGAAAGTGGATGGGATAAAACAAAAAAAAATACTCCTGCAACATTTAAGCAAATTGTTGAAAGTGCTGAACCTTTTTTTGAATATGGAGCATTTTCAATGCTTATTGATCATGAAGAAATTGAACTTCATGATAGTAAGTCAGATGTATTAACTGGAGTTCTTGAACACTTTGGTAAAAATAAAGTTGCATTTGAAGTTACTTCACCGAAGGAAGCTGAAGTGAGATGGTATTCAGATATACTTAATTATTTTGAACTCTTTGGTACAGATTGCAATTTAACTAATATTATGCCCAGCCAAGTAATGCTGATTGATCCATTAAGGTCTGGAGAGAGACCCGCTGAAATTTTATTTGATAAGTATCCAGAATTAATTTCCGTGAAAGATAAATAAGTTAACTTTTTCTAAAAAAGTATTTTAAATCCTTTGTGTCTACCAATTTCAGCACGAGAGGATGAGTTATTTTCATGAGTGTTTATGATAATATTTATATTAGCAAAACTACTAAAAATAACATTTGAATAAAATTAATCAAGACAGATAAAAAGTGCGAATATTTAAATTTTTTATCCTGCTTTTCATCTCTAAATTTATTAATCAAAGGCATTAATAAGTAATTTGAGGTAGCAAATAAAAGTGTGATTACTAAAATTAGGTAAAAATCTATTCCTAATTTACTTAAGAATAAAAAAGTTATTAGAACAATTAAACTAATTCCTAAATTTACATTATAATAAAAAGGAAATATTCTTCTTATAAACTTTCTAGCATTATCCTCATCTAAAGTAGTAAATACTACTGGTGCAATGACAAAAGAAAAGAATAACATGATTCCTAAAATCATTGCTGTTAAATAAATACTAATCTGCTCAATCATAATTTAGTTTTCTATAGAATTTTCTTCTTTCATTAATATCGGTCTTCCATCATGTGCAGTATTAAGAGGTATTATTTTACCTTTATATTTTGCACATAAGGTTGGCGCACTTCTTACCTCTTCACCTAACCTTACTTCTAAATCAACAATCACTAATTTTGCATCTTCTAATTCTTTTAAAATTTTCATTTTAGTCCTTTGGTTAATTAATTTGATTTAATGACAGGCCTGATTATGCTTTTTAAGCCTCCAATAGTTATAAGGCCAAGGAGTAACAAATCCAACCGCTAACATTATTGGCACTACCCACCAAGTAAGCATTGCACCGCCTGTTAATACATAATCTGTGATATTCATAGCGACTTCCATACTAATCATAGAAATAAAGCTCATGCCCATTGCAGTCTTCAAAGCTTTTTGAAAAGAGAAATTTTGTTTAATTAAAATAAATGTCTCTAATATAACACTAGTAATTAAACCGTTAACTATAGCTAAAATCATAATACTTAGAACTGGGAATGGAATTTTAGTTAATTGAAAAAATAATATCGTTCCAAAATCTCCAATAGCACAACCTAATAAGCACCAAGCTGTGTTCTTGGCACTTCTTCTCCAAGTATGTTTACATTTCCAATTAAAACTTATGGTTTCAGCGCTCATTTATTTGAACTTTTTAAAGTATGTATTTATCGCTAAGATACATAACAAATGCAATCGCAGCGCCTAATAAAATATATTTCATATTTGATCTTATACCTAAAATAATCTGTGTTTAAAATGTGATATTTTTTCATAATCGTAACGAAATTAGAACCTAATTAAAACAAATCATTATTTTAAAAATAGAATCATGAGATTATCATTATTCTTTTTTCTTCATTTAGTTGCTTTCGTGATCCTCTTAATTGTCCATCCACATGCTCGTGCAAATGATGGGTGGGCAATTGAAAAACATAATCAAAACCTAACCAATATAACTCGTAAAAACTAATTATGTTTGTTGGAATGGAAGCATTGTTAATACTTAGTCTTTTAGGAATTATTTTTTAGTTAATTTTATTGTCCTAATGCTTCCTTAGCAGAGTCTACAGTATAATTGGTTCCATATTGTTCATTGTAAGCTTTAACAGCATCGGCAAAACTTGAGTATCCAAGTCCTTGTGCTGCAGCTTCTAAATCTGTTGAAACACCAACATTTGCCGCTGCAACAATACTATCTGCAACGGTGCTTAAATCTGTTCCTAAATCCTTAGCTATAGATGCAGCATCAAATGATCCAAGTTGATTTATCAAATCTACACCTCTAGTTACATCTCCCCAGGTTGATGACCCTTCCAAATATTGTGATGATTCCCAAGATGCTGCATACTCCTCTGCAGACATATTAGTTCCATACAATTCATTAACTGTTTGAGTAAGATCATCAAAATTATTTAATTCTATACCAAGCGAATTTCCTACTAACTGACTATAATTATTTAAAGAAATGCTAAAATCTTGTGATAACCATGAATCTATATCAAATGAACCACTCTCTTTAATTTCCTGAGCAATATCTTGAATATTTTGATTTATATTATCACTTATTGCATTTTTTAAATTTGGATTATCAATTAGAGATTTAAATGAATTATAAGCAAGTTGTGCTTTGATATCTTTTACGTTTTCATCTGTAAATTCAATAATATTTCCTGCACTGTCTTTAATTTCGCTTGGTAATTCACCTCGCCAGGAATTAGCCCAATCTTTCATGGCCCATCTTTTCATGTTGTCCAAAGTATCATAAGACACAGATATCGATTTAACTTCAAAACCATCGTTTTCTAATTTATTTAAGCTCGTATCTAAATCAAATCCATTTGTTTCTAAATTTAATATAGCTTTCTGAGTATTTTCAGAATCAATTTTTTTTTTAATCTTTAATTTAGATGTTATTAAAGCTAATGTTGCTTGATCTTCTTCTTTCAGTTCATCTAAATTTAAATCATCCATATTTTGTGAATATTTTTTTTTTATTACTTTTGGTTCGAATTCTTTTAAAATTGATAAATTGACATCAATTGCATTAATAATTACATTCAATTTTTTTGATGAGCAATTAGGTTTACATGCATCATAATAATCCATTGATTTAAGAAATATATCGTTGAGAGAAGAATATAAATCCTTTGATTTATGATTTGATTTTGAAATATTTTTAAAAGATTTTTTTATATATTTTACGTTTTTATTTAATTGTTTTTTAAAATCCTTATCATCAATTCTTTTTTCACTTTTTTCTGAAAAAGTTTTTTTTAAATTTCCATAATATTTTTTGAATTTAGAGTTTTCATTTTTTAATTTTTTTTCCTCTTTAGAAAGTGTGTGTGTAATTTTTTTTGCGGGCTTTAAAAAATTATGCATAAACATATATCTGTCTAAAGCCTCATCGAGTGTATTATCCTTGTTTAAAGACATGGCCTCCCTCATTGATTTTTTTGCGTTATTTAATGAATACAGCGTTTTAATGTCTTTTTTTGTTTTCCAATTAATATTTGGATAATTATTTTTAAATTTTTCTATCGACTTTTCTTTATTTTTAAGTTCATAATTATAAAAAACCTCAAAATAAGCCATTGCTTTCATCATGTTCTCTGGATATTTTTCAAGTAATTTTGGTTTTTGGACAAAAGTCTTATACATTCTCATCATTGCATCTTTAGCGGTATTTTTAGGTGATCCTATAGCTTTAAACAATCCATCAGGATATTTATCTATTTTTACATAAGTTCCAAGTTGATTAAATTCCTCAAGTGAAACATATGTTTTTGTTAAATCAAAATCTTTTGCTTCTTCATTGACTTCCTCTTTTGAAAAATTTTCTTTTTTAATTTTTTTATCTGGTTCTACTTTTTTAGTATCTTTGCTGGTTACTTTACTCTCTGATTTTAAAATAATTGATTTTGCTTTAGAAAATTCTTCTTTCGTGATAGCACCCTGTTTGTAAAGATTATTTAATGCTGTGAGTTCTTCAACAATATTCGAATAACTTAAATTACAAATACTTAAAAAAATAAAAGTAATAAAAACAAACTTACTAGCTTTTTTGTAATTGATAAATTGATACATAATGTTTCTTTTTAGGTAACGGTATAATAATAGGAACTTCAGTACACCTTGGAACAATTGATTTTTTTCCATAAATGATATTTGCATCATAATTTTCAAAGTTTATCTCTGGGTGTGGATTACCATCATTTATAATTGGCCAAGCATCACATGCTCTATAACCAAATAATATTAAGGGTCTTGATCCATTAGTATGATTTAAACCTGAGCCATGAATGGTTCGACAATGAAAGAAGGCAACAGAACCTGCTTTTCCAGTTAAAGAAACTGAATTTTTTAAATTAATCTTATTTTTTTTAGTATTAATTTTACCTACAAAGTAATTATCATTGCTATGATGACTAAATAATTCTTTTTTATGAGAACCTTTTATAACCTTTAATGGACCATTTTTTTCATCACAATCTTCAAGATAAATACCTACTGTAATTAAATCATCATTTGTATGAGGATAAAAAGCAAAGTCCTGATGCCATTCAACTAAACTACCTTTTCTTTTATTAGGTAACTTAAAGTTTAATTTGCCAAGATGAAATCTTACTGTTCCACCAATAAGCTTTTTAACAATATCAATAATTTTTTTATTCCTAGATAAATCATAAAATAATTTATTATTATTTTGAGGGTTATTTAATCTTAGTATTTCTTTATTTTTTGAAGAGTTGCTATTGAATACAAAGTGATAATTATTGTAACTTTGGGTTCCACCTTGATCTTTAACTTTTTTTTTACTATTCTTTTCTTTGGTTACAATTTTATTAATTAGTGAATTTAACTTATTGATATCTTTCTTTGAAATAAGTTCATCTTTTAATAAGTAGCCGTTTTTTTTATAAAAATTACTTTCAAATCTAGTGATGCTCATGAATAAATTTTATAGTAAAAATATAATAATCCAATACGAAAATAATCCAGATATAATTGTGGCTATTACATTTCTTGAAAAATAACCAACTAATATAGCAACTATTGCACCAAAGATTTTAGGATCATTCATTTCTATAAAAGTTCCATAATCATTAATAAAGATCCCTGGAAAAATTATTGCTGGAAACACAGCAGACGGAACATATGCTAAAACTGCTTTAACTCTTTCTCCTAATAGATCCCTATCTACTAAAGCAACCATAGTCATTCTCATAAAGTAAGTAATTATTCCTGCAATTATAATTGTGAACCAGGTCATTTTTTTAACCTCAAAACTAACGCAGCAACAAACAATGCAATAATAGGTGAAATAATTATGTAGGATTTAAAAGGTGCATCAAAAAATAATAATGAACTCAACCCACAAGTAATCATAACTATTACATGATCTAATTTTTTAATATCTTGAACAACAATTGCGATAAAAGTTAAAGGAACTGCAAATTTCAATCCTAATTCTTCAGGTACAAACGAGCCAAGAATTATTCCAGCAAGTGTAGATATCTGCCAACAAACCCATAGAGTTCCACCACTACCTAATAAATGATAATGCAGATGCGTTTCATTTCTATTTTTTTGAAAAAACTTGTTAGACTCAGCAAAACCTTGATCTACAACTAAATAAGATATCAAAAGCTTTTTAATAAATGATAATTTTTCCAAGTATTCTGATAAAACAGCCCCATATAATAAGTGTCTAGAATTAATTACTCCAACAGATGTTACTGCAATTAATGCAGATGCTCCTCCTGATAGAAGCTGCAAAAAAACAATTTGAGAGGCTCCACCAAATATAATGATGGACATTGCATAAACTAAAATAGGACTAAAACCGAGTTCAATACCAATTGCTCCGCATACAATTCCAAAAGGAATTACTGAGAACATATGCGGTGCTACAGCCAATATTCCTTTAGAAAATATTTGTTTTTTAGAGAGCATTTACTTAACTGGTTGAAGAGCAACTTTTAAGTATTTAGTATCTAACTTACAGTCTTTATAACCTCGTTTAACAACATTTAAATATCTTTCAGTTGGATATCTAAATTCTGTTTTATTAACCATTATATAAGTCATCACTGTTTTATTGTAATAAGTAAAATAAAGTTTTTTATAAAGAATTGGATAATCTTCATAGACATCAAGTTTTTTTTCATCACTTTTTGATATTTCAAATAAAGCTCCAGGAACTAAAGAATTTTTGCTTTTTTCAATATCAGCAGCTCTATATTTACTTCTAAAGTTTAATCTGTAGCCTTTAAGTTCGTATTTTTTTAAGAAAACAGAGTCTTTACATCTCCGCTTCATTTGAAAAAGGTTAAGATTACTTCCGTAAGCAAAATATAACATTACTCTAGTTCAACTACTTTAATATTTTTTGCTTTTACAAATTCAAGGATTAGTGAACTACACAAGTTTATTTTATCTTGATCTTTAGATCTTAATACAATTGAGACACCTAATTTACCTTGTCTAAAAAAAGGATAACTACCAATTTCTACATCTTTATTATTATCTTGGACGTTGGTTAAAGAGCTTGCTATTTCACTTTCATAGGTCATTAAGTTTATTGTTTTACTAAGAATTGGATCGCCACCTACTAATAAATTACCAAGTCCCCCGATCATTGCTTTTAATATCGATGGAACGCCTGGAAGAGAAAAAACATTTTCTACATAAAATCCTGGAGCACCACTAGTTGGGTTTAAAATTAAATTAGCTGTAACTGGCATCTTTGCCATTTTTTGTCTACCATCATTAAAGTTACCCGGTTCGTAATATTTTTCCAGAATTGCAAATGCCTCTTTATGAAATCCATATTCAATATTGAAAGCTTTTGATATTGATTCTGCAGTTATGTCATCGTGAGTAGGACCAATACCACCTGTAGTAAACACATAGTTGTATTTAACTCTTAACTCATGAACAGTATCTATTATGGTTTTTTCCACATCAGGAATTACTCTTACCTCTCCAACAGAAATTCCAAGAGAATTAAGCCAAGTAGCTAATGTACTTGTATTCAAATCTTTTGTTCTGCCTGATAATACCTCGTTACCTATAATGATAATTGCTGCAGATATTTCTTTTTTATTAGTCATTTCTAAATATAAATAAAATTCTATGAAATTTACCAACACTTTAATAAAAGGCAAATTACAACGGAGATATAAGAGATTTTTCACAGATATAGAAGTAAATAATAAAACTGTTGTAGCGCACTGCCCAAATACGGGCTCTATGATGGGTTTATTAGATCAAGGAAATGAGGCTTGGATAAGTGAGCACAATGATCCAAAGCGTAAATTAAAATTTACCCTTGAGATGATAAAAGCAAAAAAAAGAATAATAGGAGTAAATACTCATAGAGCAAATAGAATTGTTGAGCATGCTTTAGAAAATAAATTAATAAAAGAATTTAGTACAATTAAAAATATAAGAGCTGAATTTAAGTATTCAGATGATACTAGATTTGATTTTTTATGTGATAAAAAAATATTAGAAGTAAAGAATACTACGTTAATGAGAGAAGATGATATTGCAGAATTTCCAGATGCTATTACATCAAGAGGTACAAAACACCTCCAAAAGTTAAAGGAATCAATTAAAAAGGGATATAAGCCTTATGTCTTATTTTTAACTCAAATTCAGGGTATAAATAATTTTAGAATAGCAAAAGATATAGATTCTACTTATTATAAAGAATATTTAGATGCTAAAAAATCTGGTGTAAGCTTTCTTGCTTACAGATGCAGCTTAAGTTCTAAAGAAATAAAAATTGAAAAGAAAATAAAAATTTTAGATGAGTGATTATTCAGAAAAATTTGAGAAAATGAGAATTGCTGGAAAGCTCGCATCTGAAACTTTAGACATGTTAACAGATGAGGTTAAGGAAGGTGTTACTACTGATAGAATTGATCAACTCGGCTATGAGTTTATAAGGGACAATGGTGGCCACTCTGCCCCACTATACTACAGAGGTTTTAAAAAATCACTTTGTACATCATTAAACCATGTTGTTTGTCATGGTATTCCCTCTGATAGAGTTTTAAATGAAGGTGATGTAGTTAATATTGATGTCACAGCAATAGTTAATGAGTACTACGGTGACACCAGTAGAATGTTTACCATTGGTGATATACCGGTAAAAGCTAAAAACTTAATAGAAACAACTTACGAGTCCATGATGAAAGGAATAGCAATTTTAAAACCAGGAGTAAAATTAGGAGACATAGGCTATGAAATTCAAACTTTTGTTGAAGAAAGAGGTTTTTCAGTTGTTAGGGATTTTTGTGGTCATGGCATCAGCAATACTTTTCATGAGCAACCCAATATTCTTCATTATGGTAAAAAAAATACAGGTCATGTACTTACACCTGGTATGACCTTTACAATAGAACCTATGATAAATGTAGGTAAATTAGATGTAAAAGTACTTAATGATGGATGGACAGCAGTTACAAAGGACAAGTCTTTATCTGCACAATTTGAGCATACAATAGGAATTACAGAAGACTCTTATGAAATTTTTACAGAATCTGTTAAAGGTTATAAGAGGCCTCCATATAATTAATGATAACAAGATACTCTAGAAAAGAACTTACGGATATTTGGTCCGAATATAATAAATATCAAATCTGGTTAGATGTCGAGATTGCTGCAGCTGAAGGAATGGAAAAATTAGGGACTATTCCAAAAGGTGTAGCAAGTACTGTTAGAAAAAAGGCTAAAATTAATGTCAAAAGAATTCATAATATTGAAGCTAAAGTAAAACACGATGTTATAGCATTTCTCACATCTGTTACAGAAAAGGTGGGAATTAAGGCAAGATATTTACACCAAGGAATGACCTCATCAGATGTAGTAGATACAAGTTTTAATATTCAATTAGTTCAATCTGGTAAAATTTTAGTAAAAGATATTGACCAAATATTAAAAGTTTTAAAATCTAAAGCTAAAAAGTATAAGTTTACTCCATGTATGGGTAGAAGTCATGGTATTCATGCTGAACCGATTACATTTGGACTTAAATTAGCTTCATATTATGAGGAATTTAAAAGAAATAGAAAGAGATTAATTAATGCAATAGATGAAATATCAACGTGCGCAATATCTGGTGCTGTTGGCACTTTTGCAAATATTAACCCTAATGTCGAAAAACACGTTGCTAAAAAACTAGGATTAAAGGCTGAACCAATTTCTACTCAAGTTATCCCAAGGGACAGACATGCATATTATTTTTCAGTTTTAGGAATTATAGCAGGATCAATTGAAAGAGTTTCAACTGAAATTAGACATTTACAAAGAACAGAAGTTTATGAATTGCAAGAATTTTTTTCAAAAAAACAAAAAGGATCAAGTGCAATGCCTCATAAAAAAAATCCAATATTAAGTGAAAACTTAACAGGATTATCAAGAATGGTTAGAAGTTATACTATTCCAGCACTAGAAAATATTGCACTTTGGCATGAAAGAGATATTTCACATTCAAGCGTTGAAAGAAATATTGGCCCAGATGCTAATATAACTCTAGATTTTGCCTTAGTAAGGTTAGCAAACTTATTAGATAAGATGATCGTCTATCCAAAAAAAATGCTTAATAACCTTAATATTACTAAAGGCACCATTTTCTCACAAGAGTTGATGTTAGAACTAACAAAATCAGGTTTGACAAGAGAAACCGCTTATAGATTAGTTCAAGCACATGCCAAAAAATGCATAGCAGATAATCTTAATCTTTTAGATGTTGTGATGAGTGACAAAAACATTACATCTAGAATATCAAGAAAGAAAATGAAAAAAAATATTTGATTATTCTTCACACTTTAAGAATGTTAACTTAATTTTTAATAGGGTCTTTAAATAATGAAAAAAGGTAAAAAGTTATACGAAGGTAAAGCCAAAATAATCTATGCTAGCAATGATAAAAATTTAGTAATTCAACATTTCAAAGATGATGCAACAGCTTTCAATAATCAAAAAAAAGATGTCATAGAAGGTAAAGGAATTTTAAATAATAGAATATCAGAACATATTCTTACGCAATTAAGCAATGTTGGAATAAAAAACCATTTAGTAAAAAGACTTAATATGAGAGAACAACTTGTTAAGTTAGTAGAAATTATTCCAATTGAATTTGTTGTTAGAAATATTGCAACAGGTTCTTTAACGAAAAGATTGGGAATAGAAGATGGAACAGTGCTTGATTATCCACTAGTTGAATATTGCTTAAAAAATGATGATCTAGGAGATCCTCTTGTAAGCAGAGAACATATTTTAGCATTTAAATGGATGGATGTTTTCGAATTAGATTTTATTTATGAAGAGGTAAGAAGAATAAATGATTTTCTTCAAGGCATGTTCAGGGGTGTTGGAATTAAATTAGTAGATTTTAAAGTTGAATTTGGAAGATTTGAAGCCGATGGTAAAAGAGAAATTATGTTAGCTGATGAAATTAGTCCAGATACATGCAGACTTTGGGATATGAGAACAGATAAAAAACTAGATAAAGATAGATTTAGAAATAATCTTGGAAACTTAGTTGAGGCATACCAAGAAGTAGCGATTAGGCTAAATATACTACATGAACAATCAAATATAAGACCATTAACTTATCCTAAACCTAAAGCAGTAAAAATTAAGAAAAAATGAAAGTAAAAGTAATAGTTACTTTAAAAAATGGAGTGCTTGATCCTCAAGGTAAGGCGATACAGCAAACTTTAAATGGAATGACCTTTGATAATGTTTCAGAAGTTAGGCAAGGTAAATATTTTGACATCGAAGTAAATGAGAATGATGAAAGCAAAGCTAAATCGCAAGTAGAGGAAATGTGTAAGAAGCTTTTAGCAAACCTAGTTATAGAGGATTATAAAATCTTGTAACTACTCAATGAAATCATCTGTAATTATATTCCCTGGCTCAAATTGTGATAGAGACATGGATGTGGCTCTTAAGAAATTTGGTTTTGAAAATCAAATGGTTTGGCACAATGATAATGACATTCCTAAGAGTGATTTAATTGTACTACCTGGAGGTTTTTCTTACGGAGATTACCTTAGATGTGGAAGTATTGCTGGAAAATCAAGAATAATTAAATCTGTAATTGATTTTGCAAATTCTGGGGGATTAGTTCTTGGTATCTGTAATGGCTTTCAAATACTAACCGAAACAGGCCTACTTCCTGGAATACTTCAGCAAAATAAATACCTAAACTTTATTTGTAAAAATGTTTTTGTGAAAATTAAAAATAAAGAAAATAAATATTTTAAAAACATTAAAAAAGAAGTTTTAGAACTTCATATTGCTCATAACGAAGGAAATTACTTTTGTTCAAATGATGAATTAAAATCAATAGAAGATAATGGACAAATAGCGGTTACCTATTGTGACGATAAAGGAAATGATAACGAACATAACAATCCTAATGGGGCTATTAAAAATATAGCTGGGATATTCAATAAAGATAAAAATATTTTGGGAATGATGCCTCATCCAGAAAGGATGATTGATCCTTTTCTTTCGGGTGAAGACGGATCACTATTTTTTGAGAATTTAATAGGTAGCGTGTAATGAATGAAGTTAATGAGCAAACAGCAATCGATCATGGACTGAAGGAAGATGAATATAAAAAAATTTGTGATCTATTAAAGAGAACTCCAAATATAACAGAACTAGGTGTTTTTTCAGCAATGTGGAATGAACATTGCTCTTACAAATCATCTAGAAGACATCTTAAAAAATTACATACTAAAGGTGATCAAGTTATCCAAGGTCCAGGAGAAAATGCTGGCGTTGTTGATATTGAAGATGATGATGCAATTGTATTTAAGATAGAAAGCCATAACCATCCCTCATTTATTGAGCCCTATCAAGGTGCAGCAACAGGAGTTGGTGGAATTATGAGAGATGTATTTACTATGGGCGCAAGACCTATTGCTAATTTAAATTCAATTCACTTTGGCTCAATTGATCATGAAAAAACAAAAAATTTGTTAAGAGGAGTTGTAAAAGGCATTGGTGGATATGGTAATTGTATTGGCGTTCCAACTATTGCTGGCCAAACTTGCTTTGACGAGTCTTATAATGGAAATATTTTAGTCAATGCAATGACATTAGGCTTAGTAAATAAAAATAAAATATTTTACTCTAAAGCTGCTGGAGTTGATAAGCCTGTTATATATGTGGGGTCAAAAACAGGAAGAGACGGAATTCATGGTGCAAGTATGGCATCAGCTATTTTCGATGATAAAATAGAGGAAAAGAAACCAACAGTTCAAGTTGGGGATCCATTTACAGAAAAACTACTTTTAGAGGCTTGTTTGGAATTAATGGCAGGTAAATCAATAATATCAATTCAGGACATGGGTGCAGCTGGACTAACTTCATCAAGTATTGAAATGGCATCAAAAGGTGATTTGGGTATTGAAATTGATTTAACAAAAGTACCCTGTAGAGAAGAAAATATGACACCATATGAAATAATGCTCTCAGAAAGTCAAGAGAGAATGTTAATTGTATTAGAGGCTGGAAAAGAAGATGAGGCAAAAAAAATATTTGATAAGTGGAACTTAGATTTTGCAGTTATTGGAAAGACAACAAATAGTAAAAATATAGAATTATTTTTTGAAAATAAAAAAGTTGCTGAAATTCCGATAGATTTTTTAGCTGAAAATGCTCCAATGTACGATCGTAAATGGATAAAAGCTAAATTACCTAAAGAAAACGATTTTTCAAAAGATGATTTTAAGTCTTTGAAATTAAGTGATTGTTTAAATAAAATCTTAATTGACCCAAACATTGCAGATAAAGAATGGATATGGAGCCAATATGATCACACGGTTATGGGTGATACTATACAAAAACCAGGCGGTAATGCAGGTGTTGTAAGAGTACATGGAACTAACAAAGCGGTAGCTGCAGCAGTGGACTCGTCAGCTACTTATTGTCATGCTCATCCATTAACAGGAGGAAAACAAGTGGTTTGTGAAAGTTGGAGGAATATGATTTCTGTTGGAGCAAAACCAATAGCAATTACAAATTGCCTTAATTTTGGAAATCCAGAAAAAGAAAAAAATATGGGAGAGTTTGTTGAATGTGTTGAGGGAATTACAGAAGCTTCAAAATATTTAAATTACCCT
>CACFXK010000015.1 GCA_902570125.1 uncultured Pelagibacteraceae bacterium | reverse complement strand
TATCAAAGAGAAACTTATGTCGTGCTTGTTATTTGTTAACAAACATAATGAAAGTGAAGATTTAGGAACTGATTTTTATGATAAAGATTTAAAACTAATAAAAACATTGCCTTATAAAGATAATTATGGATATTTTTTTTCAAGTGGGCCTGATACTTGGCATGGAATGGAAAAAAAAGAAATAATTAAAGAGAGAAGATGCTTACAAGTAAATTATGTTACTTTTAAAACTGATTGGAAGGTAGAAGATTAATCTTCCCAATCGAATCTAGGAAAAGTGTCAAAAACTTTAAAAATTCCCTCAGACCAAGTATTACAAACTTTCGAATAATCCTCATCATTTAAACTTAAACATTTTAAAGAAGCTAATTTATTTTCATCTTTCTTGTAAATTGCAAAGTCTATTGGTGGTCCTACAGTTAAATCACTTTTTAGAGTTGAATCCATGGATATTAAAGCACATCTAGATGCATCTCCAATTGATACATTTGGTTTAATAACTCTATCTAGTATTGGTTTTCCATATTTAACTTCACCAATAACAAGATAGGGTTTACTGTCTGCTGGTCTTATATAATTTCCTTGAGGATAAATAAGATACAGTTCTGTTTTTTGTCCTTTTATCTGACCACCAATAATAAAAGTTGAACCTAAAAGTACATTATCAGTATTAATTCCCTGAGGAGAAGAGTGCTCAATATTTAAAGATCCAACATACGAAGCTATTTGTTCAAAATCTTTGCAAGTATTTAAATTCATTATTCCAGATGAGCTACCTAAATCTTTTTCAATTGATTTATAGACTGCCTGTGATGTTCCTAAATTTCCTGATGTAACAATTACTATTGTTCTATCCCCAACATCATGTGTAAACATTTTAGAATATATATTTACGTTATCTAAACCGGCGTTAGTCCTGGAGTCTGATGCAAATACCAGTCCTTCGTTTGTTTTAATTCCTATACAATATGTCATGACCAATTCTTATTTAAAAAAGCCATATTTTTCAAACCTTTTATGTCATAGCTGATATTTAATTTTAGCATTTGTTTTGCAAATTTATTTAATAAAAAATCTTAAATATGGTTACTTCGTTTTGGAAAAACTATGATGCTAAGTCCGCATATGATGGATATTTGACAGAAGATAACAAACTTAGAAAGCATGCTAGAATAATGTCAGGTATTCTAGAAAGGCATGGAAAAAAAAAATTACAGGAAATTGAAAAAAATTGTCAAAGCACAATAAGTGCTAGAGGTATAAATTTTAGAGTTTATGCTGCAAATAATAGAGCAGAGGAAAAAAAGTGGCCCTTAGATATTATCCCTAGAATTATACCTAAATCACAATGGAATAAAATATCAAAAGGATTAACCCAAAGAGTTAAAGCATTAAACTTATTTATTGATGATGTTTATAACAAGAAAAAAATCTTTAAGGATAAAGTTATACCTAGGGATTTGATATTCAATTCACCATACTATTTGAAAGAATGTGAAGGCTTTTCACCAAAGTATAAAGCTTGGGCAAACATTTCAGGTATAGATTTAATAAGAAATTATAATGGAGAGTATTTAGTCCTTGAAGATAATCTACGCGTTCCCTCTGGTGTGTCATACATGCTAGAAAACAGAATGGTTATGAGAGATGTATTTCCAGAATTATTCACAAGATACAAAGTTTCATCAGTACATCAATACTCCAACAAACTTTACCAAAGTATGGTTGAGTGTATTCCAAAAAAAACAGATAATCCTCACATGGTCGTATTGACACCAGGTATTTATAATTCTGCCTATTTTGAACATTCGTTCTTAGCAGAACAAATGGGAATAGCTCTTGTAGAGGGTAAAGATCTGTTTGTTGAAAATGATAATGTCTATATGAAAACTGTTAAAGGTAAATTAAAAGTTGATTGTATATATCGAAGATTAGATGATACATTTCTTGATCCAAAAGTGTTTAATAAAAGTTCTCTAATTGGGGTCCCAGGATTATTCAAATGTTGGAAAAAAGGAAATGTTGGAATAATTAATGCAATTGGAACTGGAGTTGCAGATGATAAAGCTGTTTATGCTTATGTAAACAAAATGATTGTGTATTATTTAGGGGAACAGCCAAAATTAAATCAAGTAGAGACATTTTTATGTGAAAATAAAGTTCACAGACAGCACGTCATTGAAAATATATCTAAATTGGTTGTTAAACCTGCAAATGCATCTGGAGGGTATGGGATAATGATAGGTCCTAAAGCTCCAAAAAAAGAGAGAGAGGAAATGATAAAAAAAATAAAACAAAATCCCAGAGAATTTGTAGCGCAACCTTTGGAAATATTATCAACAATTCCAACAATTTCTGAAAACGGAATAGAGCCTAGGCATTTAGATTTAAGGCCGTTTATATTAAATGGTAAGTCTACTTATGTGACATTGGGAGGACTTACTAGAGTTGCCTTAAGGAAAGGAAGCACTATTGTTAATAGTTCACAAGGTGGAGGCTCAAAAGATACAATGGTTGTTGAAACCTAATTTTCTTGAAGGGATTTGACCTTTAATTTTTTTGTCTTTAATGAGTTTATTGCCTCTAAAAAAGAATATGCTGTTGACATATTGGTACAATAAGGAATTTTGTTTGCCAAAGTTCCTCTTCTTAAAGCTAAAGCATCATTAATTCTACTTTCACTATTTCCACCACCTGTATTTATAACCAAGGCAATTTTTTTAGAATTTAAAATATCAACTATATGAGGTTTGCCACTACTTACTTTGTTGATTTTTCTACATTTCATTCCATTCTTTATTAAGATATCCGCTGTTCCTTTAGTGGCTGATAAAGTAAATCCAATTTTTATAAGTCTTTGAGCAACTCCAATAATCTCTTGTTTATGAGAGTCTTTAACTGATAAAAAAGCCAAACCTTTGGTAGGTAATGAGTTTGCTGCCGCAATTTGACTTTTAGCAATCGCCATTCCAAAATCATCATCAAATCCCATTACTTCACCTGTTGATTTCATCTCTGGCCCAAGCAACAAATCACTGTCTGGGAATTTGTTAAATGGAAATACAGCCTCTTTAACAGCAAATTTTTTATTCGTTCTATATTTTAATTTATATTTTGAAAGTTTTTCACCTGCCATTATTCTTGATGCAATTTTGGCTAATGGTATCCCATTAGCTTTTGATACAAATGGAACAGTCCTGCTAGCTCTTGGATTTACTTCTATAACAAATATTTCATCTTTTTTAATCGCAAATTGAATATTTAAAAGTCCTTTAACTTTTAATGCTAAAGCTAATTTTCTTGTTTGAATTTTAATTTCTTTTAAAAGATTATTTTTGATAGAAACTGGAGGTAGACAACAAGCTGAGTCTCCAGAATGTACTCCTGCTTCTTCTATATGCTGCATGATACCGGCAACATAAACATCTTTACCATCAGAGATAGCATCTACATCAACTTCCATTGCGTGATCTATAAATTTATCAATTAAAATTGGGTTTTGTTCTGAAGCTTTAAAAGCTTCGTTAATAAACTTTTTAAGCTGGCTTTTATCATGAACAATTTCCATTGCTCTTCCACCTAGAACATAAGATGGTCTAACAACAACCGGTAGTCCGATTTTTTCACTTATTTTAATTGCTTGATCAAATTTGTTAGCAATTCCGCTTTCTGCTTGTTTTAAATTTAATTTAATCAATAGATCTCTAAATCTATCTCTGTCTTCTGCAAGATCAATTGAAGTATATTGAGTACCAAGTATTGGTAATTTATTCTCATGTAAGAATTTTGCTAATTTAATTGGAGTTTGGCCTCCAAATTGAGCAATAACACCTATCAGGTTACCATTTGATTTTTCTTTTAGAATTATATTTTGAACGTATTCTTCAACCAGTGGCTCAAAATATAGTCTATCACTGGTGTCATAATCTGTGGAAACTGTTTCAGGGTTACAATTGACCATTATTGTTTCAAATCCAGCTTCTTTCAAAGAAAAGCTTGCCTGACAACAACAATAATCAAACTCTATACCTTGTCCAATTCTGTTTGGACCCCCTCCAAGTATTATTATTTTTTTCTTACTGCTAGGATTTGACTCACACTCTGTATTTAATGAAAAGTTTCTTTGGTATGTAGAGTACATATATGGAGTAAAGGACTTAAACTCTGCTGCACAAGTGTCTACCTTTTTAAATACAGGTAAAACTTTTAGCGCAACCCTTTTGGATCTAACAATTTGTTCTTTAATTCCAGTAATTTTCGATAACTTTTTATCTGAAAAACCTATAGATTTTATTCTATTAAATTCATTATATGTTTTAGGAATACCCTTCTTTTTTATATTTTTTTCTTCGTCTACAAGATCCTTAATTTGATTTAAGAACCAAGGATCAACCTTTGATAATTTATAGATTTTATCTAATGAAATATTTTTTCTAAAAGCTTCAGCAATTAATATTAATCTATTTGGAATATTAATTTTTAAATTTTTCAAAATATCTTTTTTTGAATAATTAAAAATATTATCCAATCCAGAAAATCCTGTTTCTAAAGATACCAAGGCTTTTTGAAAAGATTCTTTGAAGTTTCTTCCAATTGCCATTGCTTCACCAACAGATCTCATTGAAGTCCCAAGTACCGCTTTAGTATCTGAAAACTTTTCAAATGTAAATCTTGGTATTTTTGTAACAACATAATCAATTGTTGGCTCAAATGAAGCTGGAGTTACTTTTGTAATTTCATTTTTTAATTCATCTAAAGTGTATCCCACCGCAAGTTTGGCTGCTACTTTAGCAATTGGGAAACCTGTTGCTTTCGATGCAAGAGCAGAGGATCTTGATACTCTTGGATTCATTTCTATTATAACCATTCTTCCATTTTTAGGATTTATTGCAAACTGAACATTTGATCCACCAGTTTCAACTCCAATTTTTCTTAAGCAGGCAATAGATGCATTTCTCATTATCTGATATTCTTTATCAGTTAAGGTTAATGCTGGAGCAACTGTAATAGAGTCCCCAGTATGGATTCCCATTGGATCCACATTCTCTATTGAACAAATTATTATACAGTTATCTTTTTTATCTCTTACAACCTCCATTTCAAATTCTTTCCAGCCTTCTAATGACTCTTCGATTAAAACCTGATTTTGAGGGGATTCATTCATCCCATTTTTGACAAGTTTAAAGAAATCTTTTTTGTTTTTAGCGATACCCCCTCCCAAACCACCCAAAGTAAAAGATGGTCTAATTATTGCTGGCAATCCTATCACCTTCAAACATTTAGCTGCATCCTTAATATGATTTAAAATTCTTGATTTTGGTAGATCTAAACCAATGTCAGACATATTTTTTCTAAATTTTTTACGATCTTCAGCATTTTCAATTGCTTTGGACTTTGCGCCTATCAATTCGATTTTGTATTTTTTAAGCAGTCCAGCTTTTTCAGCACTTATGGCTAAATTTAATGCTGTCTGTCCCCCCATTGTTGGTAAAATTGCATTAGGTTTTTCTTTTTTAATGACTTCTTCTAAAACAGGAATTGTGATGGGCTCAATATAGGTTTTATCAGCAACTCCAGGATCAGTCATAATAGTTGCAGGATTTGAATTTATTAAAACTACCTCGAAACCTTCATCTTTAAGAGCCTTACAGGCTTGTGTGCCTGAATAATCAAATTCACATGCTTGTCCAATTATTATTGGCCCTGCTCCAATAACTAATATTTTTTTAATGTCTTTTCTTTTTGGCATATTTTTTTACATCTTGAATAAAATTATTAAATAAATATTGGCTATCTTGTGGTCCAGGATTTGCCTCTGGATGATATTGAACGGAAAAGACAGGTTTATTTTTTAACCTTATTCCTTCAACAGAATCATCAAAAAGCGACTTATGAGTTATTTGAATATTTTTTGATAAACTTTTTTCTATAACAACAAATCCGTGATTTTGACTTGTAATTTCAACTGAGTTAGTAATTAAATTTTTGACTGGATGATTTGCACCTCTATGACCTAATTTCATTTTTTTTGTTTTTGCATTCAAAGCTAAAGCTAAAATTTGATGACCAAGGCAAATTCCAAAAATCGGATATTTCGATTTTATCAATTTTTTTATATTGTCAATTGCATACTCTCCAGTTGCCGCTGGGTCTCCAGGACCATTAGATAAAAAAATACCATCAGGATTAAGTTTTATAATTTCATCAGCAGTTTTTTTACAGGAAACTACTTTTACTTCACAATTATAATCAGAAAAATATCTTAAAATATTTTTCTTTATCCCATAATCAATTGCAACAATTTTAAACTTTGTTTTAATATTTCTTTTGTATCCAATTTCTTTTTTCCAGGTCTTAAAACCTTTCCAGATATAAGTTTTTTTAGTTGATACTTCTTTTGCAAGGTCTAGTCCGTTTAATCCAGGCCATTTAATAGACATATTAATTAGTTTTTTTACGTTAAATTTTCCTTTTACATTATTTGAAATAGTACCTTTTGGAGCACCTTTATCTCTAATCAAGTTTGTCAGGCTTCTAGTATCTAATCCAGTTAGGCCAACAATCTTATTTTTTTTCAGCCATTCATCTAAATTTTTCAAAGCTCTGTAATTTGATGGAGATGTTATTTCAGAATTGAATATCGCACCCTTTGTCCAAACTTTATCAGATTCCAAATCTTCATTGTTGGTTCCAACATTTCCAATATGGGGAAATGTAAAGTTTATAATTTGTCCAGCATAAGATGGGTCTGATATAATTTCCTGATATCCTGTTAGAGATGTGTTAAAACAAACTTCTCCAGTTGAAGTTCCCTCATATCCAAGCCCAATACCTTTAAAAACTAGCTTGTTGTCTAGAACTAAAATACCTGTTGGAAATTGATGATTAATTGCAATTTTATTTTTTTGTTTTTTGATCAATTACAACTCATGAGTTAAAGGTCTATACAATAAAACCTTTTTTTGCGCAACACATGTAATGTATATTTTGCAAAAAAAATTTTTTTCTTTTTGAAGAATATTTTTAATAAGTTAAAATCAAATATGTCACTAAGAGAAAGTATAGAGTCAGACTACAAATTAGCTTTAAAAGCTAAAGATAAAAATAAAATATCAACTTACAGGTTAATTTTATCTGGGGTTAAAGATCTGGATATTCATAATAGATCTGGGACTGAAAAAAAAGAGACAGATGATGAGGATATTAAGAAGTTATTAAAAAAAATGATTAAACAGCGTAGCGAATCAATTGAATTGTATAAAAAAAATAATCGTAAAGATCTCCAGAATATAGAAGAACAAGAAGTTGGCGTAATTAGTCAATATTTACCTAAACAGATTAGCGAGGAGGACACCAAGAAGATTTGTGAGGAAGTAATTAAATCAACAGGCACAAACTCAATAAAGGATATGGGAAAATTGATGGGTGAATTAAAGAAAAATTATGCTGATAGTATTGATTTTTCTAAAGCTGGAGCAATAATAAAAGAACTATTAAATCAAAAATGAAATACCCCAAAGAGTACTTACTAGAAATTAAAACTAGGTTAAAAATTTCAACTGTAGTCTCAAAAACTGTTATTTTAAAAAAGAGAGGAAAGGAATATGTTGGCCTTTCACCATTTAAGACAGAAAAAACCCCTTCTTTTACTGTAAATGATGAAAAGGAATTTTATCATTGCTTTAGTACTGCAGAGCATGGAAACATTTTTGATTTTGTCATGAAAACTCAAAATCTTAAATTTGGTGAGTCAGTTAAATATTTAGCAAATCTAGCAGGAATGAGACCTTATACATTTTCGAAAGAAGATGAGGCAAGAGAGAAAAAATGGACCAAGTATAAATTAATATATGCAAAATACGTTGAATTTTATCATAAAGATCTTTTTAAAAATCCTTTAGCAAAAGAAGCAAAGGATTATCTAAAGAAAAGAAAGTTAACCATCAATGAAGTAAAAAAATTTAAGATTGGATATGTTTCAAATGATGAAAGTCTTAAGGAAGAAATTTTTAAAGAATTTTCAGAAAGTGAAATCAAAGATTCAGGATTATTTTATTTTGATGAAAACAAAAAAAAATTTGTAGATAGGTTTAGAGACAGAGTAATTTTTCCAATAAATAATATTTCAGGTGATCCGATAGCTCTTGGGGGAAGAATTCTGAACGATAGTAAATATTTTGCTAAGTATATTAACTCACCAGAAACTCAATTTTTTAAAAAGGGCTCTAACCTTTATAATCTAGATTTTGCTAGAAAATTGTCAAATAATGTTAGTAATATTTTTCTTGTTGAAGGTTATATGGATGTTGTTGGTCTTAGTAAAAATAAAGTGGAAAACGTAGTTGCAAATTTAGGTACTTCTTTAACTACAAAACAAATATTAACTCTTAATCAATTTTTTCAACATATAACTGTTTGTTTTGACGGTGATGAAAGCGGATATAAAGCAGCTTTAAGAGCAGCAGAAAATTCTGTTATTGAATTAAAACCTGAAAAAGAAATTTCATTTTTATTTTTACCAGACAAACATGATCCTGATAGCTTTGTAAATGAAAAAGGTAGGGATTTTTTCGAAGAGTTTTCTAAAAATAATTCTGTCCCAATTCATAAATTTATATTTAATCATTATTCGCAAGAAATGAATGATAACCCATCATCAAGAGCTATTTTTGAAAAGAAACTTATGACAATAGCATCTACAATTAAAGATGAATTCATTAAAAAATATGTACTTGAATACTTCTTAGAAAAAGTTTTTGAATTAACACCAAATACAAACTTTAAATATAAAAAAAATTATACTAAACCTACAAAATCACTCAAATCAACCCAGAATTATTATAATGAAACAAAGTCTTTAACAGCCATTAATATTAAAGAATTTTCTTTTCTATATATTTTACTAAAAAAACCTGAGCTTATAAAAGAGAATTTTAATTTAATAGAAAATGTGAAACTATTTAGCAGTGAAAATAAATTATTACTTGATGAAATTGTCAATCAAACAAACAATTTTGAAAATACTGATATAGAAAATCTAAAAATTGATAGAGGTTTGATAGAAAGGGTCTTAAAGTATGCATCTATCAAACATATATTAGTTAAAAATACTAACGATAAACAAAAAATTCTTGAAATTTTATCTGAGTTAATAAGAGACCTAAAAAATTATGAGCTTGAATTAAGAATAACAGATTTAGAATCAAGATTTTCAAAGGATTTAAGTGAGACAACATTCAACGAGTTAAAAGAGCTCAAAAAACTACAGAAAATCAATTAAATTAAAATGAGAATCCAATAGATTTTTTTAATTTTAGCATTATATACATTCTGAACTTTTTATTGTGGAACGTATAATTACAAAATCATTTGCAAGATTGATGGGCAGAGGTGTCCATAGAGGATTTATAACTTATGAAGAATTGAATAAATCTCTAGGAAAAAGAAATTTGTCTGATGAAAACTTAGAACAAGCTTTTCTACATATCCTTGACGAAAAAATTGTACTTGTTGAAAAAAAAGCCGATTTTAAAGTTCTTAGAAAAAAAGAGAACGGATCAAAAGATGAAGGTAAATCAATCGAGAAGAGTGATGATCCCATTAGAATGTATCTTAGAGAAATGGGTGGTGTTGAATTACTATCAAGAGAAGGTGAGATAGCAATTGCAAAAAGAATCGAAGCTGGCAAAGATGTTATGCTAAACGCTCTTTCTCAGAGCCCAATAACTGCACAGCAATTTTTTGAGTGGAATAATAAACTTCAAAATGATGAGATTTTAGTAAGAGAAATAATTGATATTGATACCAATTACATGGAAGATGAAGACACAGGTCAAAGTGCTAAACAAAAAAAATCAGATGACACTCATAACAATCAAAATAATAATGAAGAAGGAAACAGTAACTCTGAAGATGATGAATTTAATCCTACGCTCGCTGCGATGGAGACAGAAATTAAACCTAAAGTTTTACAAACAGTTTATAATTTAACAAAGGAATACAATAAACTTATTAAATATCAAAAAGAAAAACTTGAGTGTGTATTAAACATAAAAGAATTTTCTCCATCAAAAGAAAAAAACTATAAAAAAATAGTGGAAGATATTTTGGAAAATATAAAAACATTACAATTGTCTCCATCAGTTCTAGAAGAATTGGTACAAAAACACTATGTTGAAAACCGGAAAATTATTTCTTTAGAGGGAAATCTTATGAGGCTTGCATTAAATGAAAAAATTTCTAGAGATGAATTTATTAAATTTTATGTTGGAAATGAAATAAATCCAAATTTAAAAACTTTCTTAGACACAAACGATGTATGGAAAAAATTTTTTCAGAAACATAAAATAGAATTTAAAAATATTAGAGATAGATTAATTGAGGTAAGTAAAAAACTTGGAATTTCTGTAACCGATTATAAAGTAATGGTTAGCAGGATTCAAAAAGGAGAAAAGGAGTCAAGAATTGCAAAAAAAGAAATGGTAGAAGCTAATCTAAGGTTAGTGATTTCTATTGCAAAAAAATATACTAACAGAGGGCTGCAATTCTTAGATTTAATTCAAGAGGGGAATATAGGCTTGATGAAAGCAGTTGATAAATTTGAGTACAGAAGAGGTTATAAATTTTCTACATATGCGACTTGGTGGATAAGACAGGCTATAACAAGATCAATTGCTGACCAAGCGAGAACAATCAGAATTCCAGTTCATATGATAGAGACTATCAATAAGATTGTAAGAACCCAAAGATTAATATTAAGTGAGTTTGGTAGGGAGGCAACACCAGAAGAACTTGCAAAAAAACTTAGAATGCCTCTTGAAAAAGTTAGAAAAGTTTTAAAAATTTCTAAAGAACCAGTATCACTTGAAAAACCTGTTGGTGATGAGGAAGATAGCAGTTTAGGTGATTTTATTGAAGATACAAAGGCTTTAGCTCCATTAGAGCAAGCTATTAAATCTAATTTAAGTGAAGCTACAACAAAAATACTTTCAACTTTAACACCAAGGGAAGAAAGAGTTCTCAGAATGAGATTTGGAGTAGGCATGAACACAGATCACACATTGGAAGAAGTTGGATTACAGTTCTCTGTGACTAGAGAGAGAATTCGTCAAATAGAAGCAAAAGCACTCAGAAAATTGAAGCATCCTAGTAGATCTAAACAATTAAAAAGTTTCTTAGAAAGTTAAAGGGCCGTTAGCTCAATAGTAGAGTACTGCATTGACATTGCAGGGGTAGTTGGAGCGTAACCAACACGGCCCACCATTTAAATTATTATCTATAATTGATAAGTATATAAAAATGATATAATTAGGTTTAATTTTGGGCCTGTAGCTCAGTTGGTTAGAGCAGTACACTCATAATGTATTGGTCCCAGGTTCGAGTCCTGGCGGGCCCACCACATATCATGAAACTATTAATTTAAATTTTTTTTATGCAATTAACAAATTTTAATATTACAATTTTATAAAAATAAAATTTTATTTATGCAGCTTATGAAAGGTCTTTCTATCATAATACCTATATATAAAGAAAGAGATAACTTTAAAGTTTTGGTAGATAAAATTTTTATTAATTTAAAAAAAACAAAAATTAATAAAAAAAGATATGAAGTAATTTTTGTAGATGATAATTCTAAAGATGGTGTTTATCTAATTTATTCCAAAATAAAAAAAAAATACTCTGGTCTTAAGCTTTTTGTAAGAAAAGCAATCAAGAAAGATTTATCTCAATCATGTATTTATGGATTTAAAAAATCTAAATTTGATAAAATATTGGTTATGGATGGTGACTTACAGCATGATCCAAATTACATTCCTATATTTGTAAAAAAAATGATTAGCCATAATTATGATATTGTAATTGGGGTTAGAAATTTTAAAAATAGAGATAGCGTAAGATTAAGCTTTACAAGATACTTTTTGTCAAAATTTTTAATTATATTCTTCAATACTTTACTTGGAAAAAAAACTGCTGACCCGATGTCTGGTTTTTTTCTCTTTAAGAGAAAAATTTTTACTAAATCAAAAAAAAAATTATTTGGTAGGGGATTTAAAATTTTAGCAGATTTAATTTATGCATCAAATAATTTATTAAATATTCACGATATTGAAATAATTTTCAAATCCCGCAAAAAAAATTTAAGTAAGATTAATATTAGTGTAATAATTTATATTTTTAAATTTATACTATTAAAATTTATTAGATCACCTAGCTAAAATTTCATTATTTTAATTAAGAATTTTTTTAAAGACTTCTTTCATTTTGAAGTTAATATAGAGTAAATTTTTTAAATAAATTGGAATTAAATTGAATATTTTAAGAGATAAGTTGTATCTTCCAACAATATTTTTATTTATTGTAAGTTTTATTTGGTTTTCTAAAATATTTTATATTTGGGATCACGATACAGGATTATGGTATCTAATATCTAACCATTTTAATAAAGATTATATTCCTTATAGTAATGAATTTGACAATAAAGGTCCTCTATTTTTCATATTTATAAAGTTTATCACTAGCATAATTGGTTATGGGGTTTATCAAGCATATATTCTTTATTCATTAACTATTTTTTTGTTTTTCCTAATACTGCTTTATCTACTGAACAAAAAAAAACTAGATTATAAAATTTTCTGGATATTAATTCTCTCTTTTTCTTCAATTTTCTTTTTAAGAAAGACACATATTGTATTTATTTTATTTTATTATTCCTTTTTTATTCCATTTATTTATTGTTTAATTACTTCAATAGTAAAAAAAAACACAAATTATTTACTTTTATCTGTAATTTTTTTTTCACTTTCTTCAATAATTTTGATTGATGTTTATCTATATTCCCTGCTCTTAATATTAACTCACATATACATTTTTTTACTTAATAAAAAAAATTTATTAGCTTTTACTCAGTATTCATTATTATACTTTTTTGTTTTTCTGATTATAAATTATCTTCCAAAAATATATTATGGTTATAGTTTTGAGGACTTTTTTTTATCTTATTTTCTATATAATCTAAGTAGCCCATCAATCGGACCACTAAGCAGTATCAAATTTATATATTTTTTAGTTATTACGTTAATTCTTCCACTATTTACTATAATAATATTTAACTCAAACTTTTTAAGTTTATTAAATAAAAGGTATGATTATTTTATTCTGTTATTATTTATTTTAATAACAATTATTAAATATTTTTATTTTTCTGATGGTTCAAGTGGTAGATATATAATATATTTATATATACCATTAATTTATTTTATAATTCATTTTTCAGAATTTATAAAAATTAATAAAATCACGTTGATTTTTTCCATATTTGTTATGATTTTTGTTCACGGAAAAAATTTAGCACCACCCGTTCTAAAAAACATTGTTCTGCATAAGTGTTTTTTAAATTTTTTCTGTGATGCACCATCATACGCAAATTTGTTTAAAGAAACTTTAGATTATTTAAATAAAAATAATGATAAAAAGTATTATTTTGTAGGTATAAACTCATGGATATTAGTAATTACAAATTCAGACTTTCATGGCGTAATTAACAATCACTACATTTATTCATGCAAAAGTGGGAACTGTACTGATCAAATTGATAATAATGAACCATGGTTTAGCAATGGTCTATTGCAAGCACATAATAATTTTTTAAACGGAAAATACGGGAATCTGGTTATTCATAATCATGGATTTGTAAGACACACTGATCAATTAAGCAAGTTTTGGAGGGAAATTAAAAGACGTGAAGAAAGCTGGAAATCTTTAGATCATTACATTTTACTTAAGGTAAAAAGAAAATAAAATTGATAATTCTTAAGATTGAAATGAAAAATTTATTTAATAATAAATTCTTCCAAAGATTTAAATAAGTAACTAATATCATTATTATTATTTTGAAGTATCGATTTAAATTCCTCTTTTTGGGTTCTTGCCAAACTTAAACCTTCGACAATCAAATCTCTAATTAAAGGTCTTTCAGGATTTTTGGTATAGATTCTCCAATCAATTTTTATTTCTGGATTTTTTGATGTTTCTTCTAAAACCGTGCTAACAATTGTATATTTATCATTTATTTTTTTTTCAGATACTACATATATTTTTGGATCAGAATAGTCGACAAGTCTGCTTGAAAAATTTTTTAAGAAGTAACTGGTAAATAGTTTATTATATTTAATTTTTTCACTCTCAGTAAGATTTTTACGATATTTCCCCAAAGTATACATTCCTATACCTGCAATATCTACGTTGGTTTCTGCAATATTATTTAGTTTAATAATTTTTGACTCAACTGGATCAGAGCTCGACAATATTTTAGATGCCTCATTAACTATTTCTGTAATTAATGTACCTGGCTCTTTGGCATATGAAGAATTAATAATAAAAATAACTAAAAAAAAATAAAAAAATGTTTTGATTTTGATCATTAATAATTATTGGGAATCTATTTCTTCCCAATCATCATCATTCATAGTTATAGTTGTTTCATCTAGGTTTTTAATTTTCCTATTTCTATCCTGTAAATAAAGACTTCTCACAGATGCATAAAGATCTAGTGAATTTTTCTCTAAGCTATCAAATGCTTCTAAATTTTTTGCTCTAAAATCTACCCCAGCTGTTAATCTAGAATAATAATAATCTGAATTTTCAAAGTATTTAGTATTATTTGATATTGTAACATTATACCATGCATCACCTCCTGAAAAATTAATCATTGACCCTAGAGAGTCCCTAACTGTGGTTGGACCTAATACCGGTAAAACAAAATAACATCCTTCTTTAACTCCCCATGTACCTAAAGTTTGTCCGTAATCTTCTTTATCAAGTTTATTAAGACCATAGTAAGATGCAACATCAAATATTCCTGCTATACCTAACGTTGTATTTATAGAAAATCTTAAAGTATTAATTCCTGCTTCTTTAATTTGTCCTTGCAAAATATTGTTTGGGATTGTGACAACATTAGATAAATTGCTTAAAGCGTTACTTGTACCTGATCTAATTGGTTTTGGAAGATATCGGTAGCCTTTTGCAATAGGTTTAAAAAAAATTTTGTCCAAACCTTGATTAAATGCAAAAATACCTCTGTTGACAGTTTCAAAACAATCCTTAACTTCTGCACTTTGTTCTTTAGTTTGATTTTTTATCTCTAGAGCGCCATCAGATCCAGCAGATACATTTAATGGGAATAATTGATAAATTATTGAAATTATAAATACTGTTAAAATCTTTTTCATTAAAGCTGTTTATATTATATCCTCTATTTATTTAAAGATTTAATTGTTTGAAATAATGCAGAAAAATGTTGAAAAAATGACTTTTAAATATTCTCCAAATTTTTACCCAAAAAAAAGAGATAAAAATAAAATAAAATATTTAATTTATCATTACACGGGAATGAAAAATGATAAATTAGCAATTAAAAAATTAACAAGTTTTAATTCTAACGTAAGTTGTCATTATTATATCACAGAGTCTGGAAAACTTATTCAAATTGTACCAGATTTGTATGTTGCATGGCATGCTGGTAAATCAAACTGGAAAAATCATAAGTCTTTAAATTACAAATCAATAGGTATTGAAATATCCAATCCGGGACATAAACATGGTTATAAACAATTTAATAAAAAGCAAATTAAATGTTTAATAAAAATTTCAAAATTAATAATCAAAAAATATAAAATAAATAAAAAAGATATTCTTGGTCACTCGGATATAGCACCTTTAAGAAAAAAAGATCCTGGAGAAAAATTTCCATGGAAAGTTTTATCTAATAATAAAATTGGAATATGGCATAATATTAACTCAAAAAAATTAATATCTCAAAGGAGTAAAATATTTGAATTTAATTTACGTAAATTTATTAATTATTTGAAAAAAATAGGGTATAGCGTTAACCATGCTAATTCTAATGAACTTAAAAAAATTATAAAAGTTTTCCAGATGAGATTTAGACCTGAATTAGTGGATGGGAAATTAGATTTAGAATGTTTTACGATCGCAAAATCCCTGATAAATATTAAGTAATAAATAATTGAATTTTATTTAAAAATTTATAATGTGCAATTGCCAGATAAAAGACTTATCGCTTTAATTTATTAAAGAGGAAAGTCCGGGCTCTACAAAGACACAGTGCCAGTTAACGACTGGCGGGGGAGACCCTAGGGATAGTGCCACAGAAAATAAACCGCCTTATCAAGGCAAGGGTGAAAAGGTGTGGTAAGAGCACACCGGCTATGTTGGTAACAACTAGCGCATGGAAAACCCCACTGGGAGCAAGACTGAGTAGAGATGACACTGTTAGAAATAACAAAAAGCAGTCTTTGGCTAGTCATCTGGGTTAGTTGCTTGAACCTTAAAGTGATTTAAGGTCTAGAGAAATGATAAGTTTAAACGACAGAACCCGGCTTATATTTTATCTGGCAAAATCATAACTTATTACTTCTTATCTCTTACTTAATAAAATCATTAATTTATTTTTCTACTTTGTAGAAATTTAGAACAAATCAAGAATACTTGACCATAATATTAGGTGTTGACGATTAAATTTAAAACCCATAATATCCCATATTATCCCAATTATGGAATTTATGGATTATGTTTTTATCTACTTACGAAAACAAATTAGACAAAAAAGGAAGAGTTTCTGTGCCTGCTAGTTTTAGAAGCTATCTCAATAATATGGGATATAATGGAATCGTATGTTTTCCATCATTCAATAATCAATCAATTGAGGCTTGGCCTCAAGATAGAATTGAAAAAATTTCAAATGCAATAGACACTTTAAATCCATTTGAGGATAAGAAGGATTATTTTGCAACCTCAATATTATCAGAAAGTATTAACTTACAATTTGATAGTGAGGGAAGAATTCTCATTACAGAAAAATTATTAAGACATGCAAAAATAAAAAATAGCATGTTATTTGTTGGTCAGGGAAAAACCTTCCAAATATGGGAACCAACAAGTTTTGAAAAATTTAGGGTCACTGCTAGAAAAAAATCTAACATTAATAGGGCTAACCTTAAATGGGAGCAAAAATTTAATAACTAAATGGGGGAATAAATGACAATTAATTTTAAAGCACCAGATATAAAAGAGTTGAAACCAAGAATATTAGTTCTTGGGATCGGAGGAGCAGGAGGTAATGCAATTAATGGAATGATAGAGTCGGGTTTACAAGGAGTAGAGTTTATAGCTGTAAATACTGATGCTCAAGATTTAAGACTAAGTCATGCACAAACCAAAATCCAAATGGGATTAAATTTAACAAAAGGGTTAGGTGCTGGAGCAAAATTAGATATAGGAGAAGCTGCTGCTGATGAATCCTTAAATGAAATTGTTAATGTTCTTCAAGGCTCTAATATGGTTTTCATAACTGCAGGAATGGGTGGTGGAACTGGAACTGGCGCTGCTCACGTTATTGCTCGTGCTGCAAAAGAATTAAATATTTTAACTATTGGAGTTGTTACACTACCTTTCTTATATGAAGGCCCTTCAAGAATGAGAAAAGCAAATCAAGGTCTTGAAGAATTAAGAAAACATGTTGATACTATAATTGTAGTTCCAAATCAAAATTTATTCAAAATTGCAAGTGAGCAAACTACATTTGAAGAGTCGTTTTTGTTATCCAATGATGTATTAAAGCATGGAGTTCAAAGCATTACTGATCTTATGGTAAGACCTGGTTTAATAAATTTAGATTTTGCTGATGTTGAAACAGTTATGAGTTCGATGGGCAAGGCCATGATGGGTACTGGTCAGGCTGAAGGCGAAGGTAGAGCAGTTAAAGCTGCAGAAATGGCTATAAGCAATCCTCTTATAGATGACTACACATTAAAAGGAGCTAAAGGCTTACTAGTCAATATCACTGGTGGAAAGGATCTTAAACTCTTTGAAGTAGACGAAGCTGTAAATAAAGTTAGAGCAGAAGTAGATCCAGAGGCAGAACTAATAATTGGAGCAATTACTGATGAGAGTCTTGATGGTTTAATGAGAGTTTCAATCGTAGCGACTTCTTTGGATGGGCAACAACCAGAGCCGAAATCAGTGATTAATATGGTTCATAGAATACAAAATAGAAATCCTGGATATTCTGATTTTTCTAATACAGGCTCTTCTCAAGCTTTTTCATTCTCTAACCAAAACAGCTCAATAATAACCAATGGGGCAAATGCTCTTAAAATAGAAGATGAGGTTAAAGCTGAGACCGAAAGCCAAGTAACATCTGAAAATGACAATTCAGAAGAATTAGAAAGTTCGACAAATATTGAAGAGGAAAAAAACACTATAGAGAATGAATCATCTAGATCTACCGAGAACTCTTTTGAAATAGATGAAAGCAAGCCCTCTCCTTCAAATGGATTAGAGAATTTTGATTTTGATGAAGAAACACCAGAGCTATTTAATTCTGATGGGTCAATTAGTGAAACAAGTGATGAAACTTCATTAACATCTGAAATAAATGAAACAAAAGAAGAGGAAGATGATTTAGAAATTCCAGCATTTTTGAGAAGACAAAAAAATTAATGGTCTTCAAAAAAATAAATGAATGCCACCATAAACCTGGAAAAAAAACATTTTCCAGTTCTGCTAAATGAATTAATTAGCATTATTTCCCCTCTTTATGGTGGCACATTTATTGACTGTACTTTTGGTCAAGGGGGATATTCAGAAAAAATTCTTGAGAGTAAAAATAATAATATTATTGCATTAGATAGAGACAAAGATGTCTTAAACAAAACATTGAAACTTCAAAACAAATATAAAGAAAGATTTAAATTTTATAATCTTAAATTTTCTCAATTAGATCAAATCAAATTAAAAAATCATAAATTAAAAGGAATAATTTTTGATTTAGGATATTCACTAAACCAAATTAAAAATTCTCAAAAAGGTTTATCATTTTCTGATAAAGGAAAGCTTAATATGAGAATGGGTTTAAATGATTTTTCAGCGAACGAGATCATATCCAGTATGGGTGAAAATAACCTTGCTAAAGTATTTAAAGTATTTGGTGATGAAAAATATTCAAAAAAAATTGCTAGAGAAATTATAAAAAAAAGAAAAGAAAAAATTATAAAAACAGAAGATTTAGTTCAAATTATAGATAATGTTAAAAAATATCAAAAAACAAAAATACATAATTCCACTAAAGTTTTTCAGGCTCTAAGAATTTTAGTGAATAAAGAAATTAGTGAATTAATTAATGGCTTGATTAACTCATTTAATTTAATTCCTACAGGTGGCATAATAGTTGTAGTTAGTTTTCACTCGATAGAAGACAAAATTGTCAAATTTTTTTTTAAACACTATTCTGAGCAAAAAAACTCCTCAAGATATTTACCTGAAACTGAGGTCTCAGAAAGATGCTTTAAATTAATTAATAAAAAACCTATTTTACCAAGCTTGAGTGAGATAAGGCAAAACCCACCTTCAAGATCAGCTAAATTAAGGTATGGAATTAAAATTAATGATAAATGTGATTTTAGTGAATTTAGAGAAAAATTTAATAATTTAATTAATGTTGAGGATCTAAGATAATTAAATGAAAAAATTATTTTTTTTTGTACCTATAATTTTTTTAATATTTGCAACAACTTTAACTAAAAACTCAACAAAAAAACTTGATAAAGAAATTTTTCAATTAAAAGAAAATATTAGAATATTAGAAGATCGTTACGAACTTACTTTACTCGATTATAGTATTTTAACTTCACCAAAAAAACTAATGGAGTATCAACAATTTTTTTTTGAGGATAAACTTATTCAAAAAAAAATTGAAAATCTTAGAAAAATTGAATTTTTAGGTGATAAATTAAAAATTAATAAAATGGTTCAAATTGATGAGTGAATTAGATAATCACTCTCAAAATTCTGATAAATTTAATGATAGCTTTTTATATAAAGAAAATAAATCACATCTTAAAATATCTTTTGAGAGAATAGCATTCATTTTTTTTATATTTTTTATTTTAGCAATTATTTTTTCATCTAAGGTAATATTATTGAGTATAAAAAAACTCCCTGAAATTAAAAAAATAGTCAAAAAAGACAATTTCAGATCTAGTATTTTAGATAATGAGGGAAATATTTTGGCTAAAAGCGTTCCTGTAATTAATTTAGGAATTAATCCTAATTTAGTAATTAACAAAGAAAAATTGTTAATTTCTCTTAAGTTAATCTTTCCTAATAAAAGTTTTGATAAGAAAATGTATGGAAAAAAATTCTTTTATGTTAAAAAAAAAATAAGTCCTGAAAAACTCGAGCAAATTCTTCTTTTGGGAGACAAATCCTTTATACAAGAGGATAGCATAGCTAGAGTTTATCCTAATGGAAATTTATTTAGTCATGTAATTGGCCAAATAGATAATGATAATAATGGCATATCAGGAATCGAAAAAACTTTTGATTATGAGCTAACAACATCAAAAGAACCTTTAAAATTAACTCTTGATAAAGATCTTCAGTATTTAATTAAAGAAGAGCTATCAAAATCCAAAGAGATATTCCAAAATATTGGAAGTGCTGCAATTTTAATGGATATTAATGATGGAAATATCCTATCAATGGTATCTCTTCCAGACTTTGATCTTAATAAAAGGGAAAAAATAAACGATGTTAAATATATCAATAGAGCAACTAAAGGTGTTTATGAATTTGGATCTGTTTTTAAAACGTTTACTTTGGCAGCAGGTTTACAATACAGTGTAGTTGAACCAGAAACAGAATTTAAAGATCTTAAAAAAAGAATTACGTGTGCAGGAAACTCTATATCTGAATATGATGATAAAATACCATCGGATTTAACAGCAGAAGAAATTCTTATTAGATCAGGAAATATTGGATCAGTTAGAATAGCTGAAAAAGTTGGTATTGAAAATTACAATGAGTTTCTTCAAACTATTGGAATTACATCAAATTTAGAATTCGATATACAAGAAGTAGGCACAACTCAATTAGGCAGATGGGGTAAATGTAAACTTGCTACAGTTGCATTTGGTCATGGGATAGCCACAACTTTATTACAACTTTCAAAAGGTTATTCAATAATAAGTAATGGAGGATATGAAATAACACCAACATTACTAAAGAAGGAAAAATTACAAAAACAAAGAATCCTTAATGAAAACTTATCAGAAACTATAAATCCTATTCTTAGAAAAATTGTATCAACAAAAGAGGGAACAGCAGGTTTTGCTAATGTAAAAGGTTACGAGATAGGTGGAAAAACGGGCACTGCTGATCAACCCTCAAAGGGAGGCTATTCTAAAAAGAAAGTTAACACCTTTGCATCAATTTTTCCAACCTCGGATCCAAAATTTGTGTTAGCAGTAATGTTGGATGAACCCAAAGCAAATAGAGAATTTATTTATCATTATAGAGATGATAGATATCCTTATAAGGGGAATTGGAGAAATACAGCGGGTTGGACCACTGTCTGGGTAACAGGTCAGATAATGGATAAAATTGGGCCAATTTTAGCCACAAAATATTAAGAGCGTAAATCATGTTACTCAAAGACTATTTTCCAAATTTACATAAAAAATACCATGAATTAAGTTTTAAGGGGATAGCTTTTAATTCTAAAAAAGTTAAAGCGGGGTATATTTTTTTTGCATTTAAAGGAAATAATACAGATGGAAATTTCTTTATTAAAGATGCGATTAAAAATGGATCAAGAATTATAATCACTGACAAATTTAAAATAAATGGTTGGAAAAATAATATTTTGTTTTTAAACAATAACAATCCTAGAAATTTACTAGCTAAATTTAGCTCTAAAATATATAACAAAAAACCACAAAACTTAATAGGTGTTACTGGTACAAATGGTAAATCATCTATAGCAAATTTTTATTTTCAAATTCTTACACTTAATAGAATTAAAGCAGCCTCTATTGGAACATTGGGAATTACAGGTTTAAAAGTTAAAAATAATTTTTCAAATACCACCCTCGATACTATTCAAATAAACAAAACTTTAAAAAAATTAAAAGAGAGAAAAATTGAAAATGTAATTTTGGAGGCTTCGAGTCATGGATTAAATCAAAATAGATTAGATGAATTAGAGTTTGATATTGGTATATTTACAAACTTTACAAGGGATCATCTTGATTACCATAAAACTTATAAAAATTATTTAAATTCAAAGTTAATATTATTTAAAAAATTATTAAAAAAAAAATCGTATGCAATTTATGATAACGAATTAAAAATTTCATCTAAATTAAATAAAATTACTAAATTAAATAAAATCAAAAAACTTACATTAGGAAATACCAAATCAAGTTTTTCAGTAATAGACCATCAATTTTTGAAAGATGAACAGAAAATAACATTTAGATTTGATAAAAAGATATATTCTTTTTCAACAAAATTAATTGGAAGAGTTCAAATTAAAAATTTACTAATGGCAATTATGGCAGCAATGAAAAGCAAAATTTCATTAGAAAAAATTTTAAAAATCATACCAAAAATAAAGTCAGTTAATGGAAGATTAGAGAAGGTAGGAAATCTTAACAATTATGGAATTGTTATTCTTGATTATGCCCATACACCAGACGCTTTAAAAACCTGCATTAAAAATGTGAGAGAACAATTTAAATTGAGAAAAATTAATTTAGTATTTGGATGTGGAGGTGAGCGTGACAAGGACAAAAGAAAAATAATGGGAAATATTGCTGATAAATATTGTGATAAAATATATTTAACTGATGATAATCCTAGAAGTGAAGATCCAATAAAAATAAGAAGAGATATCAAGTCAAATATTTCAAAGAGTAAATTATTAGAAATACCATCAAGAGAAAAAGCAATAAAATCAGCAATTATGGATATTAAGTCAAATGAAGTGGTTATTATTGCTGGAAAAGGGCATGAAGTCTACCAGGAATATGTCTCTAAAAAATTCTTTTCAGATAAAAAATGTATTGAAAAATTTATTAGGATTAAAAATAAATCTTTAAATGGAAATTGGAAAACAAATATTGTTTCAGAGATAATTAAAAAGAAAATAAAAAAAAATATTAAAATTAATGAAGCTTCAATTGACTCAAGAAAAACAAAAAAAAATAATATTTTCTTTGGTATAAAAGGAAAAAACTTTGATGGGAATAAATTTATTAATCAGGCTTTAAATAATGGAGCTTCTATTGCAATTCATCAAAATAAACCAATCAATCAAATTAAACATAAAATTTATGTAAAAAATTCTTTTAAAATATTTTCTGAAATTGCTAAACTAGTAAGAATTTCTTCTAATATTTCGTCAATTGCAATTACAGGATCAGCAGGTAAGACTTCTCTAAAAGAGATGTTGGGGCAAATGATGGGTAAATTATGTCAAACATCTTATTCAAAAAAATCTTTTAACAACAAATACGGAGTACCAATTTCTTTATTCAACATAAGTAAAGAAGACAAAATTGGAATTTTTGAAGTTGGGATGGATAAGAAAGGAGAAATTGATTTATTAACCAAAAAAATAATACCCAATATTGGTGTTATTACTAATATTTCTTATGCACATATAAAAAATTTTAAAAATTTAAGGGGTGTAGCTCAAGCTAAATCTGAGATTATTAATAACATTGTTGAGGGTGGATATATTATTTTAAATTCTGATGATAATTTTTTTGGTTTTTTAAAAGCTAAATC
>CACFXK010000014.1 GCA_902570125.1 uncultured Pelagibacteraceae bacterium | reverse complement strand
TACCCTGGCAATAAAAAAAATATTAGATATGCACATGTAGGTGCTGTGATTATAGGCAATGATGTTGAAATAGGTTGTAATAACACAATTGATAGAGGATCACTTTCAAACACTATTATTGGAGATGGTACATTTCTAGATAATCAGGTACATATCGGGCATAATGTTAAAATTGGAAAAAATTGTATAATAACTGGCCAAGTTGGTTTTGCAGGAAGTTCATCTATTGGTAATAAAGTAATGATTGGAGGACAAGCCGGTATTTCTGGTCATTTAACAATAGGAGATAATGTTAAAATTGGTGGAGGAAGTGGAGTAATTAAAAATATCCCTTCAAATACAAAGGTTATGGGATATCCTGCAAAAAATATAAGAGATTTTTTAAAAGAAAATAAAATAAATGACTAACTTAAACAAAGAGCAAATAAAAGAATTATTACCCCATAGAGAACCAATGCTTTTAATAGATGAATTGAGAAATATCAAAAAACTTTTTTCTGCAACTGCTATAGTTAATGTGAAAAAAGATAGCTTTTTTGTAAATGGTCATTTTCCTGGAGAACCGGTAATGCCTGGTGTCTTAATAGTAGAAGCTTTTGGACAAGCTGCTGCTGCTCTGACAGCTAATGGATTAGATAAGGCAACTTATGAAAATAAATTAGTTTTTTTAATGACAATTGAGAAAGCAAGATTTAGAAATCCGGTAATACCTGATTGTGTCTTAGAACTTAATATTGAGGCTATTAGATCACATGGAAGAGTTTGGAAGTACAAGGGTACTGCCTTCGTTGGTGATAAAAAAATGGCTGATGCTCAATGGGCAGCAACAATTGTAGATAGAAAGTAATAATCAGTAGTAATAGTTGATAAGAAATAAATTTTAAATTTGTTATCTATTTAAGGTGATCCATAAAACAGCAATAGTCGATTCAGAAGCAAAAATTTCAGATAATGTTGAGATAGGACCCTATTGCATTATAGGTCCAGAGGTGGAAATAGGAACTAATTCAGTTATACATTCGCATGTAAATATAGTTGGTAATACAAAGATAGGAGAGAATAATCAAATATATCCTTTCTCATCTATTGGAACTCCTCCACAAGATCTAAAATATAAAGGAGAAAAAAACTCATTAGTAATTGGTAATAACAATAAGTTTAGAGAGTATGTAAATATAAATCCCGGAACAGTACAAGGAGGTGGAATAACTCGAATTGGTGATAACAATTTATTTATGGTTTATTGTCATGTGGCACACGATTGTCTGATATCAAATGATACTGTCTTAGCTAACAACGTTCAAGTAGGTGGACACGTTACTATTCAAAATAATGCAATAGTTGGTGGAAGCTGTGCGATACATCAATTTTCTAGAATTGGGGAGTCTGCAATGATTGGAGGAATGACTGGAGTTTTAAGTGATGTCATTCCATTTGGATTATCAATGGGAAATAGAAACAATTTAATGGGGTTAAATCTTATTGGATTGAGAAGATCTAAAGTTTCAAATGATAATATAAAAAAAATACAATTAGCTTATGAAATAATATTTAAAACTTCAACTTTTAGAGAAAATATAGAAAAACTTAATAATGATCTTAAAAACAATGAATTTGTAAAAAAAATAATTAATTTTATAAATTCAGACAAAAAAAGACCAATATCACTCCCACTTATTAAAAAATGATAGGGCTTTTTTTAGGAGAAAAAGATCTACCAAATGAAATTATTAAAAAAATAGAGAAAAGGAAGATAAAATATTTCATCATAGATCTTACAAAAAACAACAAATTTAAAAAAAATAAGAATAGTTTTTTCATTAACATAGGTAAATTTGGCGAGATACTCAATCTTATTAAATCACAAAAATGTAAAAAGGTCATATTTGCCGGAAATATAGTTAAACCTAAAATATCTAAACTAAAATTAGACTTAAGAGGATTATTTTACATTCCAAGAATAGTTAAAGCATCAAAAAAAGGTGACGCAGCAATATTAAAAGTTTTAATTAAAATTTTGTCTGAAAATAAAATTAAAGTTATTAAATTAAATACCTTCAACCCAGAGTTAACATTAAAGAAAGGAATTTATACAAAAACTAGACCAACTTTATTTGAAAAAGAAGAGATAGATAAAGGAATTAAAGGATTAAAAAAGATAAATTCACACAATCATACACAAGCAGTGATTATAAGAGACAATAAAATCATTTCAAAAGAAACAAGAAAAGGCACAAAAGTAATGATAAAATCTGTTACTAAATCCAAATTAAAAAAAGGTATTTTAATAAAACTACCTAAAACAAAACAAGATTTAAGGGTAGATTTACCCACAATAGGAATTGATACATTTAAAGATTGTAATGATGTTGGCATCAAGGGAATTGTTATTAAATCAAATCAAAATATTATATTAAACAAAGATGCCTGTATTAAATATGCTAATCAAAATAAACTCTTTCTCATCGCTATATGAAAAAAATTTTTGTTCTTACAGGTGAACCTTCAGGTGATAAATTAGCATCAGAAGTAATATCGCAAATAAAAACAAAAAAAGCTAATTTAGATTTCTTAAGTGTTGGTGGAATAAACTTGGAAAAATTAGGTATAAAGACAATCTATGACCAAAAAGAAATAACCTATATAGCTTTTACTGATATATTATTTAACTTTTTTAAAATAAAACGTAAAATAAAAGATACAGTTAATGAAGTCTTAAAATTTAACCCAGATATTTTATTTAGTGTTGATAGTCCCGATTTTACACTAAGAGTGGCAAAACTTGTTAAAGAAAAAAACCCAAAAATAAAAGTAATTCATTTTATTGCTCCTAAAGTTTGGGCGTGGAGAAAGGGTAGGGTAAAGAAAATGAAAGAATTTTTAGACCATATTTTATTACTTTTTAGGTTTGAAAAAGAATATTTTGATAAAGAAAAACTAACCAATACTTTTGTAGGTCACCCATTGTTAGATAAAAAAATTAATGAAAATATCCAAATAGACCAATTTTTAGATAAAAAAAAAATTATATCAATTTTTCCTGGAAGCAGAACTTCAGAGATAAACCATCATATGCCAATTCTAATTAATTTTATTAAAAAAATGAATTCCAAGGATGCCAGTTATAATTTCATATTTCATGGAACTGATAAAAGTAAAGAACTTATATCAAATTATATTTCAAAAGAACACATTCAAAATCTAGAAATTATTAATGACGATAAAATTAAAACTGCAGCTTTAAAAAAATCAATTTTTGCGGTAGTAAAATCTGGAACAGTTTCTTTGGAAGTTTGTAAAATGAATGTTCCATCAATAATTATATATAAAATGAATTTTGTTAATTTTTATTTAGCAAAAATTCTATTAAATATAAAATTTGTTAATATGATAAATATTATCAATAATAGAGAAGTTATTCCAGAGTTGATACAATCTGAATGTAATGCTGAGGAAATATTTAAAAGTGTTTACTATTTTCTAAAAAAACCATATTTAATTGACAAACAAAAAGTTGAAATAAAAAAAACTCTTGAAACTTTGACTTCTCCAAGCTCTTCGTCTGAAGAAGCATCAAATATTATCTTATCCTATATTTCCTAATCTTTTTATTACCTCATTTTTTCCAAGAGATAATATTATATCATATATTCCTGGACCAAATTTAGATCCAGTTAAGATTATTCGTAATGGCTGCCCAACACCCTTAAAATTTGTATTATTTGACTTTATTAAACCATTTATGATTTGTTCTAAATTATCTCTATTTAAAACTTCTAATTCTGAAATCTTTTCTTTAAATAAATGTATTATTTTTTTTGCTTCATCGTTTATCAGTTTTTTATCATTGTCATTAAAAATAACTTTATCATTTAATATGTATTTAGAATTATTGAATATGTCATCAAGTGTTTTTGCTTTATTCTTTAAAAACGTTAAAGAGTTCTTTATTGTAATTTCTTTTTCTTCTTTAATTTTGTCTTTATAAATCTCACAATATTCTTTTAACTTATTGTACAAAATATCTTCTTCACTATTTTTAATGTAATATTCATTCAGAGAAAGAATTCTACTCATATCAAGTTTTGAAGGTGATTTACCTATTCCCTCTAGGTTAAAAAGTTTTATACTTTCATCTAAGTTAAAAATTTCCTTATCTTTATAGGACCATCCTAACCTTAGAAGATAATTTCTAAGTGACTCTGGTAGAATTCCAATTTTTGAGTAATCTTCTAATGTTGAGGCACTGTCTCTTTTTGATAGTTTCTTGCCATCTATTGTATGAATAAGAGGTATATGAGCAAATTGTGGAATTTCCCATCCTAGCGCCTCATATATCTGTATTTGTTTAAAAGTATTAATTTTATGATCATCTCCTCTAATAATATGAGTCATTTCCATATTATGGTCATCAACTGATGCAGATAAATTATATGTCGGTGTTTCGTCATTTCTTAAAATAACAAAATCCTCAATAGTATTATTTTCAATCTTCACGTCTCCTTGAACTAAGTCTTTTAGCGTAGAAGTACCCTCTACTTTACTTTTAAATCTTATAACCGGTTTTATATCCTTTGGGGCTTGATCTTCAGCAATATCTCGCCATTTTCGATTGTACACATAAGGAATTTTTTTTTGTTTAGCTCTTTTCTTTTGTTCTTCTATTTCCTCTGTACTACAATAGCATTTATATGCATTTCCATTCTCTAATAATCTTTTAGCAATAGTTACGTGTTCACCAATCATTTTTGATTGGATATACTCTTCACCATCATGTTCAATTCCCATCCATTTTAAAGAGTTAATTATTTGAGTCTTATGTTCTTCTTTAGATCTTTCTTTATCAGTATCTTCTATCCTTAAATAAAATTTACCTGATTTATTTTTTGAATATAACCAATTAAATAGAGCTGTTCTTATCCCGCCAATGTGAAGAGGACCGGTAGGAGAAGGAGCAAATCTAGTTGCTACTTTTTTCATGGAATTTATTTAAACTATTTTATTGAAAGTTTCTATATAAAGATACAAGAATTCCTTGAACTTTCACTCTATCTGGGCCAAATATTTTTGTTTCGTAATTTCTATTTGCACTTTCTAATGCAACAGTCTTACCTTTCCTTCTAATTCTTTTCAACATAGCCTCATGATCATCAATTAAAGCTACTACGATTTTTCCATTATCTGCAGTATCTGCTTTTTTAACAATAACAGTATCACCATCATTAATACCAGCTTCAATCATAGAGTCTCCTTGAACCTTTAAACCAAAAAATTCTCCATCTTTTTCAATGTTTGCTGGAAGTGGAATTCTTGAAACTTCATTCTGTATAGCTTCAACTGGAGTTCCTGCAGCGATTTTTCCTAGCACAGGTATTTCTGTATCTTTAGAATTGTTAAAATTTTCCTCATCTAATCCTCCCTTAATAACGCTTGGAGAAAAACTATTATAAATATCGTTTGCAGATGCAGTTTCGGGTAGCTTAATTACTTCTAATGCTCTCGCTTTGTGGGCTAATCTTTTAATGAAGCCTCTTTCTTCTAATGCACTAATAAGTCTGTGAATCCCAGATTTCGATTTTAAACTTAATGATTCTTTCATTTCCTCATATGAAGGGGACACACCTGTAGATCTCAACTTTTTATTGATAAAGAGAAGCAGGTTTTTTTGTTTTTTAGTTAACATAGAACAAATTAAGTACATCGATGTTCTATAAAAGTTCCTCAATTTATACAACAGCTAAAAAGTAATATAAATAAAGGAAAATTTCTATAAAAGAGAAAAAATATTATTATTTTTTAAGTTTTTTAAAAGTGATTCACCAATTAAAAAAGTGCTTATTGAGGTCCTGTTTTTTATATCAAGCAATTCATCTTTTGTTTTGAGACCACTCTCAGAAATTAGAGGGGAAGAGTGATTTGAAACAACATCATATATATCATAAGTTGTATTTATCTCAGTTTTAAGGGTTTTAAGGTTTCGATTATTAATACCAATTAAAGCATCAGGATATTTTGCTGATTTTTCTGCCTCCTCAACAGTATGAACTTCAACAATTACACTCATATTATGTTTTAAAGCTTCCTGGTATATTTCATCTGCAGTTTTTTCAGAAATACCGGCTAATATAATCAGAACTGCATCAGCACCGTAACTTTTTGCTAAAGGCACTTGAAATTTATCAACAAAAAAATCTTTACAAAGAATAGGTAATTCAATTTTTTTTTTAATTTCAGAAATATGAGATAAATTTCCTAAAAAAAAGTCTTCCTCAGTTAATACAGACAAACAAGTAACGTTTTTAGAGTTATATATATTTGCAATTTTTACTGGGTCGTAATCATCTATCAAAATACCTGCAGATGGACTAGCTTTTTTTATTTCAGCAATTACGGATATCTTATTTTCTGAAATATTGGTTTGTATTTTTTTCTTAAAATCAAAAAAAACTTTTTTTTCATTAATTGATTCTATCAAGCTCTTAATATCAATTTCACGTTTTAATTTTTCAATTTTAATCTTTTTTTGATCAATTATTTTTTGAAGAATATTTTCAGACATTCTGTATATTTTTTATATATTTGAATGCAGCTCCAGACAAAATAAAACCTCTGGTATAATTATAAGCAATTTTAAAATCATCATATTTTTCAGAAACTATTAATCCTGCTGCAGCATTTAGACATACTGCTTTTGAAAAATCATTATCTTTCCCTTGAAAAATATTTAAAATTTCATCAGAATTAAATTTAGCATCATCACCTACTAAATTTTCAAATTTATCAGCATTAACATTTAACTCATTTGGATCAATTATAAACTCAGATATTTCATTATTTTTCAGTTGCACAACATTAGTTTTAGCGTAAGGTGATATTTCATCTAGACCATCCTCACTATTTACAATCCATGCAAATTTTAAATTTAGATTTTTTAGTGCATTTGCAAAAACTTTTAGAAGCTTATTGTCAAAAACACCAATTACTTGCCTCTTAACAAGAGCTGGGTTGCTTAATGGACCTATAATATTAAAAATAGTTCTTTTTCCTATTTTTTTTCTTGTTGGACCAACATATTTCATTGTTGAGTGATAATTTGGAGCAAACATAAAGCCAAAATTGTTATTTTTAATTTGATCTTCGATTTGATTTGGCTCTAAGTTGATATTTATGTTTAAGGCTTCGAGAACGTCAGCGGAGCCACATTTTGAGGAAACTGCTTTATTTCCATGCTTTGCAACTTTTACACCCATGCTTGCTAACAACAGCGCTGATGCTGTTGAAATATTTAGAGTATCTTTTCCATCTCCACCAGTACCACAAGTATCAATGCAATTTTCAGCTTTTACTCTTTTTGACTTATCTCTCAATATATATACACCCCCAGCTATTTCATCTGAAACCTCACCTTTATCTGACAATAAAGTTAAAAAGTCATAAATTTGTTGATCACTGGCCTCACCATTCATTAAAATCTCAAATGCATTTTTACTTTCATTAAAATTTAAATTATTTTTGTTTCTGAGCTTTTCTAAAAATTGATCCATTTTTACTCCTTTACAAAGTTCTCTAAAATTTTTAAACCATATTTTGTTTTGATACTTTCAGGATGAAATTGAACTCCATGAATTTTGTATTTCTTATGCATAACACCCATAATTGTCCCATCTGAAGTACTAGATGTAATTTTTAAATCTTTAGATAAAGATTTTCTATCAATTACCAAACTATGATATCTAGTAGCTAAGAAATTTTTTGGTAAATTATTTAAAATACCAATTTTCTTATTTATAATATTACTTGTTTTTCCATGTATAAGTTCTTTAGCTTGAATTATTTTAGAACCAAATATTTGACCAATAATTTGATGACCTAAACAAACACCAAGTATTGGCATTTTTTTATACAAATTTTTCACTATCTTTAAACAATTTCCAGATTGATTAGGATTTCCAGGACCTGGGGATATTACAATTTTATTATATCCTTTTTTTAAGATATAATGATGATCTACTTTATCATTTCTTAAAACATCTACTTTAGAAAAGGATGAAAGATAGTGATATAAATTGAATGTAAAACTATCATAATTATCAATTAAAATTATTTTCATCTTATTTATTCTAATGCCTTAATTAAAGCTTTTGCTTTATTAACTGTTTCGTTAAATTCATTAATAGGTTTGCTATCAGCAACAATCCCTGCGCCTGATTGTACGTAAAATTTTTTATTTTTTGAAATTGCTGTTCTAAGCGCAATGCAAGTATCAAAATCACCATTTGCAGAAAAATAACCAATACCACCAGCATAAACTTTTCTTCTAGTCGTTTCTAATTCATCTATAATCTCCATGGCTCTTATTTTAGGCGCACCAGATACTGTTCCAGCAGGAAAACCAGCTAATAATGTATCAAATTTACCGAATTTTTTATTAAATACACCTTCAACATTTGAGACTATGTGCATCACATGTGAATATCGCTCTATCCTAAAACTTTCAGTTACTTTAACAGAATTAATTTTAGAAACTTTTCCAGTATCATTTCTTCCAAGGTCAAGAAGCATTAAGTGTTCAGAAAGCTCTTTTTTATCTTTTAAAAGATCCATTTCATAAAATTTATCTTCTTTTTTATTTTTACCTCTAGGTCTTGTGCCTGCTATAGGTCTAATAGTTATCTTATTATCTCTAAGTCTCACAAGTATCTCAGGACTCGCACCTATAATTTGAAAATCCTCAAAGTTAAAAAAATACATGAAAGGTGAAGGGTTTGTAATTCGTAATTTTTTATAAATATCTATTGGTTCTTTATTAAGATCAGTTTCGAACCTTTGACTCAAAACAACTTGAAAAATATCTCCTATTTTAATGTAATTTTTAGCTTTTGAAACATTGCTAAGGAATTTCTTTTTTGAAATATTTGATTTAACTTTTGGTTTTGAAATCTTAGTTTTTGACTGATTTATCTTGTAACTATAATTTGCCAAAAATATCATTTCTTCTATTTCTTTTTGAATTTGGTCATACTTAACTTGATAATTTTTTATTTTTTCATCAAAAAAACAATTAACTATAAAAAATAATTTTTTTTTAACATTATCAAAAACAACTAGATTTTTTGGTCTCAAAATTCTTGCATCAGGAATTTTAAGATCATCTTTTGTCGTATTAGGAATTTTCTCAATATATCTTATTGTATCATAAGAAAAATACCCTGATATAATTGAGCTAATTGGTGGCAATTCACTTGGTATTTTAAAATTAAAATTTTCGATTATTTTCTCAATGTTGTCTTTTGGAGTTCCTCTTAATTTCATTCTTTTATTTTCATACTTCAAAACACAGTTATTGTTATTAAATTCCCAAATTTTATCAGGATTTTTACCAAAAATCGTATATCTGCCCTTTATGAAACCTTTTTCAACAGACTCGAATACGAAGCTATTTCTTACATTTAAAAAGTTATTAATTAAATTTTCTATTTCTTTTAGGCCATTTGATTTTATCGCATGGTAAAGAACTTGATTTTTATTTTTTTTGTGATTTTTCTTAAATAACTTTAGATCAATATTTAACATTATCTAAAATAATTTTTAACTCTGTCAATTGTTTGATTGAAAATTTTTACCTTATATTTTGAATTTAAAGATAGATCATAAGATGTATAAACATCATTAATAATATCGTTATTTGCCTTAGTAGTATATTTTTCAACATTATCAGTATTTTTTTCCATGTCTGAATAATAAATATTCTTAATTTTTGTAAGAAAAACTTTATTTGTTTCCCCAGTTACTAATGAGAAACTTTCTTTTGGTAATGTGTATAAAAGTTTTAAAGAGTCTGGGTCAAAAATTTCGTAATCATTACTGTTTTTAATAGTTATAGTCTTAATATTATTTGTATCCTTTGATAGTTTCAAAAACTCATCGTCATTAAATATTTTTTCATCAATTTTTTCAAAAAGACTTTTATTAAATTCAAATTTCTTTTTTAAAATAACATTTTTTTTAACGTTTTCTAAAAATTTTGGATCAGATTTGTTTGGGATTTTTTTGTTAATATTTGATATTTCAAAAATTAGATAATAATCATTTTTGTCAACTAGTTGTATCTTATCCTGGTTTCTTTTTGTGTAAATTTCTTCAAGTATTTCGTCTGAATCATCATTTAATACAAAATTATTAATTTCATTAAGTTTTAGATTATAAACTTCATTAATTTCTCTAATATTTGATCCGTTTAAAATATTATTTTCTATCTCATCAATTTTCTTAAAAAATTCATCATTAAACTCATCTATTTCTATTAAATTTTTAGGAGTAATTTTTGCATAAGTGACATCAATAAAATCAATTTTCAAAATTTCTTGATTATTTTTAATGAAATCTTCAACTTCTAAATTTGTTGCAGTTTTGTCATGAACTAAATCTAAATCTAAAAATTCGATCTCGATTTTTTTATTTTCATTTATATATATTTTATTTTTTAAAAAATAAGGCGACTTAATTCCTCCACTAATATAATTGAATAAGTTTTCTTTTAGCTCTTGTTTCTTTAATGAATTTTCAAAAGTCGAAGCACTTAAGTTATTTTCTAATAGAAATTTTTCATACTTAACTCTTGAAAACTTTTTATTATCATCAAGTAGAATTGAATTAGATCTTATTTTATTTGCCAATGCTGTCTCTGACATTGATACATTTAATTCTTTAATTTCCATCTCAATTAATTTTTCAGAAACTAATTCTGATAATATCTGCTCAATAATATTTTTATCGATGTTTGCTTTTATAATATCATTTGTGAGTCTAGATTCGTTTATAAAATTTACAAAATCTTTTGATGAAATTGCTTCATTATTAATCTTAGCAACATTGTTAGTATTACCTCCACTAAAAACACTACCCATGCCCCAAAATACAAATGGAATAATAATAATTCCGACAAGTACTCCAGCTAACTTTGAATTTGAGAAACCTCTTAATTTACTTATCATATTCTATAGCCTTTATTTATTGATCTAAAAAAAAATAAACATATAAATTATATTAATCTTTATGACAAATAATAATATTTATTTCATTGCTAATTGGAAGATGTTTGGGTCAGTTAAGTCAGTTAATTCATTAAATAAAGTAATAAGTTATTCAAAAACAAAGAAACTTAAAGCCAATATTATTTATTGTCCACCTTATACATTGATCAAATCTTTTGTAGATAAAACAAAAAAATCAAATATAAAAATTGGTGCTCAAGATTGTCATACACAAATAAACTATGGACCTTTCACAGGAGCTATAAGCTCAAAGATGATTAAAGATTTAGGAGGTAAGTTTGTTATAATTGGACATTCAGAAACAAGAGCAGAAAATGATAATAAAAAAATTAATTTAAAGATTAAGTCTGCACTTAATGAAAAATTAAATGTCATTTTATGTATAGGCGAAAAACTGATTGATAAAAAAAAAAATAAAACAAAATATGTTTTAAAAAAACAATTACTTGAAGGTTTAAAAAATTTAAAGAATTTAAATAAAATTATAATTGCTTATGAACCTGTTTGGTCGATTGGTTCAGGCATTATTCCTAGTGAAAATGATTTAAAAAAAAATATTAGATTTATAAGAAACACCTTAAAGATTTCAAAAAAATTTACAAAATCTAAGATTTTATATGGAGGCTCCGTAAACCCAAAAAATATAAAAAATTTAATGAGAATCGATAATATTGATGGTTTTTTGATTGGTGGAGCATCAACTAATGAAAAAATATTTATTGATATAATGAAAAAATCAATTAATTAGGCGTCGTGGAAAATATACTATTAATTATAAATATAATATTAGCAGCTATTTTAGTTTTGTTAGTTTTGTTCCAAAAATCTGAAGGCGGAGCCTTGGGTATTGGAGTTTCTCAAGATAACTTTATGTTTTCAAGGTCGGCTGGGAATTTTATGACTAAAGCAACTGCTATTGTTGCAACATTATTCATAATTTGTAGTCTAGGATTAACCATTATTTCACGAGGAGATCTTCCTTCAAACACTTCTGTAATAGATAAAATAGAAGAAAATGCAGATGATGCTCCTAAATTACCAGAAAATAATAATTAATACTTTTATTTTTATAAATCTTTGGCTATAACATAATTCCATGGCGCGATATATATTTGTCACTGGCGGCGTGGTTTCATCACTTGGTAAAGGTTTGTCATCAGCATCGCTTGGATATTTGCTAAGATCACAAGGCTATAAGGTGAGAATAAGAAAAATGGATCCATATTTAAATGTAGATCCAGGAACAATGAGTCCTTTTCAACATGGTGAGGTTTTTGTAACTGACGACGGGGCTGAGACTGATTTAGATTTAGGACATTATGAAAGATTTACAAATATTTCAGCCAAACAGTCTGATAACATTACTACAGGTAGAATTTATAGTGATATCATAAAAAAGGAGAGAAGAGGAGGTTATCTCGGAAAAACAGTTCAAGTAATTCCACATGTTACAGATAGAATAAAAGAGTTTATAAAAAAAGATATAACAAATGAAGATTTTGTAATTTGTGAAATTGGAGGAACAGTTGGTGATATTGAGAGTTTACCTTTTTTAGAAGCTATAAGACAGTTTTCTAACGATAATGGAAGATCAAAATCATTATTTATTCATTTAACATTTGTTCCTTTTTTAAAATCGTCAGATGAAATTAAAACAAAGCCAACACAACACTCTGTTAAAGAATTAAGAAGTATAGGAATTCAACCTGATATAGTGATCTGTAGATCTCAACAGTCTATTCCTTTAGATCAAAGAAGAAAAATATCCTTATTTTGTAATGTGGACATTGCTAATGTTATAGAAACAGTTGATGTAAAAACTATTTATGAAGCCCCAATAAGTTTCTTCAATCAAAAATTAGATAAGCAAGTTTTAAAATTTTTTAAAATAAAAACTAGAAAAAGACCAAACTTGCTTCCTTGGAAAAAAATTACAAATATAGTTTTAAAAACAAAAAGAACAGTAAATATTGCTATCATAGGCAAATATGTAAACTTAAAAGATGCTTATAAATCACTTGATGAGGCTCTCACACATGGGGGAATTTCAAATAAAGTTAAAGTTAACCTAGTAAGAATTGAGTCAGATAAACTTAGATCAAAAGAAATCAGATCAAAATTAAAGAATGTGTCAGGAATATTAATACCAGGAGGATTTGGTAAGAGAGGAACAGAGGGAAAAATTGAGGCAATTAAATATGCCAGAGAGAGGAAAATACCTTTTTTAGGTATTTGTTTTGGAATGCAAATGGCAATGATTGAGTTTGCAAGAAATATTTTAAAAATTAAAAAAGCCGGCTCCAGCGAATTAGATAAAAATTGTTTTCCTGTAATAGGATTAATAGACGAATGGAATAAAGATGGAAAAATTATAAAAGGGACTGATAAAAACCTTGGAGGAACAATGAGATTAGGTCTTTATGAGGCAAAACTAAGAAATAATTCTGCCATAAAGAATATCTATAAATCTAATATGATTAAAGAGAGACACAGACATAGATATGAGGTCAATATAAATTTAATGCAAAAATTTGAAAAAAAAGGTTTGATAATTTCAGGAATTTCTCCTGACAATCAATTACCTGAAATTATTGAACTTAAAAATCATCCATGGTTTATTGGAGTTCAATTTCATCCAGAATTTAAATCTAGACCTTTAAATCCTCATCCTTTATTCTCTTCATTTGTTAAAGCTGCAAAATCTTTTAATGGAAAATAAAATAGTTAATTGTAACGGTATAGAAATTTCAAATAAGAATAAAATTTGTCTTATTTCTGGACCTTGCCAACTAGAAACAGAACAACATGCTTTGGACATGGCGGGTAAAATTAAAGAAATCACAACAAAGTATAATATTGGATTTATTTATAAAACTTCATTTGATAAGGCTAATAGAACAAGCTTGAAAGGTAAAAGAGGAGCTGGTTTAGAAAACTCTCTTCCTGTATTTGATAAAATTAAAAAAGAAATTAACGTGCCTGTTCTAACTGATATACATAATGAAGAACAATGTTCCCTAGTTTCTCAACATGTAGATGTTCTTCAGATACCAGCATTTCTTTGCAGACAAACAGATTTATTAATTGCTGCTGCTAAAACTAAAAAAATTATTAATGTAAAAAAAGGTCAATTCCTAGCACCGTGGGATATGGTGAATGTAACCAAAAAAATTTCTGATAGTGGTAATGAAAATATTTTAGTGACCGAAAGAGGAGCTAGCTTTGGTTATAACACGTTGGTCTCAGATATGAGATCTATTCCCATCATGGCGAAAAATGGTTATCCGGTAGTATTTGATGGAACTCATTCAGTGCAACAACCTGGTGGTTTAGGTGAAAAAAGTGGTGGTCAAAGAGAATTTGTTGAGTATTTGTCGAGAGCAGCAGTAGCAGTAGGCGTTGCAGCTATTTTTTTGGAAACACATCAGGACCCTGATAATGCTCCATCAGATGGTCCAAACATGGTCCCTTTAGACAAATTAGACGAGCTAATCAATCAAATTGTAGAAATTGATAATTTAGTTAAAAAGTAATTAATGAGTAAAATCAAAAAAGTTGTAGCCAGACAGGTTTATGACAGTAGAGGAAATCCTACCATTGAGGCTGAAGTATTTTCAAATAATTTAAGTGCGTCAGCAATTTGTCCTTCAGGTGCTTCAACAGGAACTTTTGAGGCCTATGAAAAAAGAGATAAGAGTAATAAAAAATACTTAGGAAAAAGTGTTTTAATACCAGTTGCAACTGTTAATAAATTAATATCAAAAAAATTAATAAATCAAAATATCCATGACCAAGAGAGAATAGATAGTATTCTTATAAAATTAGATGGCACAAAACAAAAAACAAAGTTAGGCGCAAATACAATATTAGCTGTATCCATGGCTGTAAAAAAACTATCAGCTAAAGTTAAAAAAATACCTTTATATAAAAATTTTATTGTTAAAAAAAATTTTAAGCTCCCTTTTCCTTTAATGAATATTATTAATGGGGGTGCACATGCTGATAATGGCCTTAGAATACAAGAGTTTATGATTAGACCTGACAAAGCAAAATCATTTAATGATGCTGTCAGAATGTGTTTTTTAGTAATAAACAATTTAAAAGTGTTATTAAAAAAAGCAGGTCACTCTATAAATGTAGGTGATGAAGGTGGCTTTGCACCAATGATAAGTGATAATGAAAGTGCATTAAAACTTATAGTTCAAGCGATCAAAAAATCAGGATTTAAAAATGGCAAAGATATATCTATTTGTTTAGATGTTGCAGCAAATGAATTAATTCAAAAAGGTAAATATTCAATTCATTCTAAAAATTACATAAGTGTTGATCAATCAATTAAAAAATACTTACAACTTATTAACAAATATCAAATTAAATCAATTGAGGACCCATTTGGTGAAGATGATTGGAAGGCATGGACAAAATTTATAAATGAAACAAAAAATAAAACACAAATAATAGGTGATGATCTTTTCGTAACTAATCTCGAAAGATTAAAAATAGGCTTTCTAAACTTGTCTGCAAATAGTATTTTAATAAAATTGAACCAAATAGGAACTGTTACTGAAACCTTGGAGGTAATAAAGTTTTCTCAACTTATCGGTTTTAAAACAATAATCTCACATAGATCTGGTGATACCGAAGATACATTTATTGCTGATTTAGCAGTAGGTACCGATTCAAATCAAATCAAAACGGGGTCTCTTGCAAGATCAGAGAGAATAGCAAAATATAATCAACTAATTCGTATTGAAGAAGATCTTGGTAGGTCGGCTAAAATGAATAAAATTTATTAATGTTAAAAAAATTAAAAAAGAACTATTTTATTCTTATCATCACATTCCTGTTTATATATTTTTTCTTTAATTTATTAGATGGTGATAGAGGTCTCATTTCTTACATGGAAAAGAAAGATATATATAAGCAACTAAAAAATAATCAAATTACTCTTAATAGCAAAATAGAAGATTTAGAGCACAAAAATTCACTTTTAACAGAAAATATAGATCTAGATTTCATAGAAATATTAATAAGAGAAAAGTTTTTATTTGGAAAAGAAGGTGAGACTACCTATATAATCAAAGACAATGGAAATCAAAAATAAACCAAGACATCCTGAAAAAGTTAATAAACCGATTAATCCTATCAAAAAGAAACCTGATTGGATTAGATCCAAGCTACTAAATAGTAAAGAATTTTTTTTAACTAAAACAGTTGTTAATAAAGATAATCTTGTAACAGTTTGCCAAGAAGCAAACTGCCCTAATATTACTGAATGCTGGAGCAAAAGGCATGCAACACTAATGATAATGGGTGATACATGTACAAGAGCATGTGCATTTTGTGATGTGAAAACGGGAAAACCGGAAAAATTAGATCAATTTGAGCCAATTAAAATAGCGAATGCAGTTAAAAAATTAAGTTTAAGACATGTTGTTATTACATCTGTTGATAGAGACGACCTTTCTGATGGTGGATCAAACCATTTTCATGATGTTATTGTTGCTACAAGAAAAAAAAATCCAAATACAACAATTGAAGTTTTAACACCTGATTTTTTACGAAAAGGTGATGCTTATAAAAGAGTATTGGAAGCAAGCCCAGATGTTTTTAATCATAATATTGAAACTGTTCCAAGTCTTTATCTAAAAGTTAGACCGGGGGCAAGATATTTTGGATCATTAGAACTTTTAAAAAATTCAAAAAAATTCAATAAAAATGTTTTTACAAAATCAGGAATTATGGTTGGATTTGGAGAAACAAAAGATGAGATAATTCAAGTTATGGATGATCTAAGATCTGCAGAAGTTGATTTCTTAACTATAGGTCAATATCTTCAACCTTCGGCCAAGCACTTTCCATTAAATAGATATTACCATCCAGATGAATTTAAAGAATTAGGTAAAATAGCAAAATCTAAAGGATTTTTATTAGTATCTTCGTCACCTTTAACAAGATCTTCTTATCATGCTGATGAAGATTTCAATAAACTTAAAAATAATAGAAAAAATATTCATTAATGCCAAAAGCATCAGTTAAGAGATTAATTGATAACAAAAAAGACAAACTTATAGAGTTTGTTTTAAATATTGAAAAATACCCTGAATTTGTTCCATTCTGTCAGGGTTCAAAAGTACATGAAAGAAAACAAAAAGGAGATCTAACACTTATTGTTGCTGATTTGACAATTGGGAAAGGACCTTTTGTTGATACCTATAAAAGTGATGTTAAATTTAATAAAAAAGATGACACAATTTTTGTAACAAATATTGACGGTCCTTTAAATTATTTAGAAAATAGCTGGAAATTTGTTGAGCAAGGAGATTTAACAGAGGTGACTTTTGATGTTGATTTTGAAATTAAAAATAAATTTTTGAATATTTTAATGACCAAGTCTTTTCAATTTGGTCTTGAAAAAATAGCTGATGCATTTCAGAAAAGAGCTGAAAGTTTATAATATATTCAAAATCATTTTAAGAGCGTGCCTGGCAGTTGCTTTTTGAATTGAAATTCTTTTCTTACTTTTAAAATAGTTTTTCTTTATTATTATTTTACTTCCTTTTTTAAGACCTATATAAACTAGTCCAACTGGTTTTGCTTTTGTACCACCATTCGGTCCTGCGACTCCTGTGATTGAAATTGATATGTTTGCTTTACTAATTTTACTTAAATTTTTGACCATCGATAGACAGGTTTCATAGCTTACTGCTCCATACTTGGTAATAGTTTTTTTTGGAACTTGAAGTAATTTTACTTTTGCATTATTTGAATAAGTTACTAATCCCATATTAAATACTTTAGATGATCCGCTAATAGATGTAATCGAACTTGCTAAAAGTCCTCCAGTACAGGACTCTGCGAATGATACTGTTAGTTTTTTTATAGTTAGTAACTTTACAATTTTTAAGGATAAATTACTCATGATGTAATAATCATATAAAAGACGAGAATTGCTACCACATATAACCCAGCACAAATATCATCCATTATAACACCAAAGCTATTCTTAAAGTTTTTATCGTAATAACTTACAGGGTAGGGTTTTGCGATATCAAAAATTCTAAAAAGAATAAACATTATAAAATAAAAGGTTAGAACCCTTGCTGGATCTGTTGCTTCTTTATGGGCAATTTCATAAAGGCAAATGGGTATTGATTGACCAATAAATTCATCAATAACTACCTCTTTTGGATCTTTATTAGTTAAATCTTTAATAAATAAATTAACTGCAAAAAGTGAAATTATAAAAATTGCTACTAAAAAAAACAAAAATACATCCGCTTGTACTGAAAAAATATGAAATAATATATATAAAAAGATGACTGTTACTAAAGATGCATAACTACCTGGAATTCTTGGCAATTTTCCAATGCCAAACATTGTAACAAATAAAGAATTTATATTTTTAAGCATAATAATTTAAAGATACTATCACTTCACATGCAATAGCTTCTTCTTTTCCAATCAAACCCAATTTCTCAACTGTTTTACCTTTTAGATTAATTTGATCTTTATTTATATTGAGCAAATTAGACAAAGATACAACAATCTTATCTCTAAATTTTGACACTTTAGGTTTTTCACAAATTAAATTTATATCGATGTTATTTATAAAGTATCCTTGTTTATCTAAGTTTTTCAAAATAGGATACAACATATTAGGTGATCTTATATTTTGAAATCTTCTTTTGTTGCTTGGGTAAATAGTTCCAATATCTTTTTTTCTCATAGCGCCAAGCAGTCCATCTATTATGGCATGTATGATTACATCACCATCCGAATGACCTTGTAGACCAGAATGGAATGGAATTTTTACTCCCCCAAGGTATAATTTTTTGTTTTTAATTAATTTATGTATATCAAATCCAATTCCATAAAAATTTCGAATATTAATTTTATTTAGATCAGACTTTTTTGTAATTTTAAAATTATTTTCCTCACCTTTTATAAATTTAATTTTTTTTTTATTGTCTAAAAATAATGTTGCTTCATCAGTAATTTTTGTATTATTTAATTTGGAGAGATTGAACAAACTTTTAAAATTAAAGCATTGCGGCGTCTGGGTGAATAGCAAATTCTCTCTATTCAAATTCTGAATTTTATTTTTAATTCTATATTTTATTGAGTTATCTGTTCTAAGATAAGGCACCACGGCTTTATTTTTTTTTAGATTTAAGTTTAGTTTTTTTAATAATTTTATGGAGAAATTTGGTCGTGCTGCATCATGAATAAAAACATTTGTAAATTTCTTGTTTTTTATATAATTTAATGCTTTTTGTGATGATTGGTATCTCTCTCTACCGCCTTTAATCACTTTAATAGATTTATCTTTTAAATTTTTAATTGGAATATTTGATACAATTATTATTGATTTAAATAATTTAGACTTTAGTGCCTTATCTACTGAATGTATAAATAAGGGTTTATTTAAATAATTTGTAAATTGCTTAGGATTATTTGATTTAAATCTCTTACCTTTCCCAGCAGCTAGTAGTATAAAACAATTAGTCATGAATGTTATAAAATTATTTGTAATATATTTTTAAATTATGTTTGCTTTGTTAAAAAGAAATTTGTTTATCATAGTTATATTTATATTAACTATTTCCTTAGGTTTTTTAACATTTTTAACTTTTATCAATAAAAGCTTTATTAAACTTAATGAAGAAAACCTTGAAATTCTTCTTATATCAAACATAGTTTTGGTAATTTTATTTTTTGGATTAATATTTATTGATATTAAGAATTCTATTAAGAATAATATTAATGTAAGAGGTTCAGTTGCCAACAGAAAATATATAGTTTCATTTGCACTCTTCACTTTAATACCATCATTATTAATTGCTATCTTTTCATTATTTATTTTTTCTTTTGCACTGGACAAATATTTTGACAAAAAAATTACCACGGCAGTTAATAATTCATATGAAATAGCTAAAAATTATGTTGATGAGAAAAGGAATAAAATAGAGTCCGAGATAGTGTTAATAGCATTTGATTTAAATAAATATTCTGAATTATATAATTCTGACCCTGAAAGATATCAAATTATATTAAATACTCAGAGATTTTTAAGAGATATTGATCAGCTTCACTTAATAAATCAAGATGGTAAGTTATTAAGATCTGCAGCTAATTCAGAATATAAAAAAATTGAAGATAGAGCTATGCAGATGGTAAGAAATGATGATAGGCCATTAAAGATAATAAATACTTTTGAAAATAAATCAGCAGCAGTAGTAAGATTGTCTAATTATGAAAATATTTTTTTGTATGTATTAAAATATATAGATAAAAATATATCAAATTATCTTATAGAATCGGAAGAAGCTGTAAATTTTTACTATACTGTAGAAAATCAAAATTTAGGTATTAGAATTTCATTTGCTATAATTTATATAACACTTGTTACACTTCTACTCTTTTTATCTATAACGATTGCTATTAGATTTTCATCACGTTTCTTTATATCAATAAATAATTTGATAACTGCCTCAGAAAGTATTGGTAGAGGAAATCTTGATACAAAAGTCCCCGACCTAAAAGCAGATATTGAAATGGAACGATTAAATAAAAACTTTAATTCAATGATTGAAAGATTAAAGAATCAACAAGAAAAATTACTTACTAATGAACGACATGAAGCATGGGAAAATGTTGCAAGAAAATTAGCTCATGAAATTAAAAATCCTTTAACACCAATACAATTAACTATTGATAATCTTAAAACCAAATATTTACCAAATGTTGAGAATGAAAGACAAGAAAAATATTTAAATAACCTTAAAACGATTCTTAAACAAATAAAGCAAATTGAAAATTTGGTAAATGAATTTTCTGATTTTGCTAGAATGCCAAAACCATTATTTAAACCAAACAACTTAAATAATGTCATTAAAGAAAATATTAGCTTAGTTAATAAATTTGATAATTCAGTTAAAATAGGATTAGTTAATCATTTGCCAAAAGAAGTAGTATTAAATTTTGACAATGAACAGTTTAATAGATTATTTTTCAATCTTATTAAAAATTCTGTTGAAAGTATTCAACAAAAAGCAGAAAAAGACAATAAAATTGACAAAAATATAGATATAGAAATTAGACAGAGAAGAGATTATATAAACATCAATATTTTTGATACTGGAACTGGATTTAAAAATAAAAAAACCAAAGATATAATTAAACCTTATTTTACAACTAAAGAAAAAGGAACAGGATTAGGATTATCAATTGTAGATAAAATTATAAGTGATCATGAAGGATCAATTAAATTTTTAAATCATAAAAATGGTGCAAAAATACAAATTATAATTCCATATAAAAAATAATGTCAGCTGAAATTTTAATTATAGACGACAATGCAGATATAAGATTAATTCTTGATGAATTAATTAAAGATACTGGATATAAGACAAGAGTTGCCGCAAACTTCAATCAAGCATTAACTGAAATTGATAAAAAACTTCCTGATGTTGCAATAATTGATGTTAAATTAGACAAAGGTGATAACGATGGTATTCTATTGTTAGATCACATCAAGAAAAAAAATCCTGATTTACCTGTAATAATGATATCAGGCCATGCTAACATTGAGATGGCTGTTAATTCATTAAAGTCTGGTGCATTTGAATTTATTCAAAAACCATTTGATAAAGAAAGACTTTTAAATTTTGTTAATAGAGCAGTTGAAAATTATAATTTAAAAAATGAAAATAAAACCTTAAATACAAAACTTTTTCATACATTTGAATTAGTAGGAAAAAGCTCAAACATTCTCTCTATCAAAGATCAGATAAATAAATTATCAAAATCTGAAAGTAGAATATTCATTAGTGGACCGACTGGATCAGGAAAGGAATTAATTTCAAGAAAAATACATAAAAATTCTAAACGAAGAGATGGTCCATTTATAATAATCAATGGAGCACTTCTAGATGCAAAAAAATATGAACTTGAGTTATTTGGAGAAGAAAAGAAAGATGGTTCAATATTTTATGGAGCTCTTGAGAAAGCATCAGGAGGTATATTATTAATTGATGAAGTTACAGAAATTCCACTTGAGACACAATCAAAAATTTTAAGAGTTGTAATAGATCAAAAATTCAAAAGAATAAATAGCAATCATGATATTAAGGTTGATGTGCGAATTATTTGTACTAACAGCAAGGATGTGAAACAGGAGATTAAATTTGGAAATTTTCGAGAAGATTTATTCCATCGATTAAATGTATTTAATATTAAAATTGATCCTTTAAACAAGAGAATAGATGATATTCCAATACTAATAGATTATTTCATTGAAAATATTTGCGAAGCTAACAATTTTAAAAAATTTAAGATTATTGATAATAATTATCTACTAAATTATGATTGGCCAGGAAATGTCAGAGAATTAAGAAATTTGATAGAAAGAATTGCCATATTGGCACCAGGCAATGATAACGAAAGGTTAATGAATATAATAAAAGAATCCTTATCTAAGTCAATTGAAGATGAGTTTTCTGTAACAGAAACTCTTACTGTTCCATTAAAAGAAGCTAGAGAAAGTTTTGAAAAACAATATTTAGTTTCACAATTAAAAAAATTTAGTGGAAACATTTCTAAGACCGCAAAATTTATAGGCATGGAAAGATCAGCATTACATAGAAAATTAAAACTACTTGGTGTGAAGGATCTAAACTAATGAACATTATTATATGTGGCGCAGGTAGAGTAGGATCTACAATTGCAAAGATGTTAATAGAGCAAAATCACTCAATTACGATGATTGATCAATCTAGCGATGATATTCAAAAAATAAATGAAACTTTAGATGTAAAAGCAATTGTTGGTAAAGCAACCTCTCCTGCGATATTAGAAAAAGCTAATACAAAGGACGCAGATATGATCATTGCTGTAACCAGAAATGATGAGATAAATATGTTGATATGCCAAATAGCTTTTTCTTTATTTCAAGTCCCAAAAAAAATTGCAAGAATTAGATTCCAAGAATATCTTGATCCTAAATATTCTGGATTATTTAACAGAGAAAATTTACCAATTGATAATATTATTTCTCCAGAAATTGAAATTGCAAAATCTATTCAGCGAAAATTAGAGGCACCTGGAGCTTTAGATAATGTACCTTTTGCAGAAAATAAAATTAGACTATTAGAAATTTTGATAGATGAAAAATGTTCAATCCAAGGAGTTAATTTAAATGAACTCACAAAAAAATTTCCAAAATTAAATGCTTACATTCTTGGCGTAATTAGAAATGAAAAATTTGTTGTAATGAAAAAAACAGATCAACTTCAACTTAACGATAAAGCTTATGTTGTTGTTAACAGTAGTCAAATGCAAGAAACTTTAACTGTATTTGGACATAATGAAAAAATTTCAAATAAAATGTTGATTATTGGGGGTGGAAATATTGGTTTTAATCTTGCTAAAAATATTGAACAATCATTCGACTCTGCAAGAGTTAAGATAATTGAAAAAGATAAGTCTAGAGCAGAATATATAGCTAATGAACTTAATGATACTATTGTGATAAATGGTAATGGTTTGGATGAAGATGTTTTGAGCGAGGCTAATATTGATGAAGTTGAAACAGTTTTGGCCTTAACTAATGATGACGAAGATAACTTAATGGTAAGTGTAATTGTTGAAAAATTCTCTAAAGATAAAAGAACTATGGCATTGATAAATAAACCTAACTATTCTTTATTGCAATCTTCTTTAAAAATTGATGACTTAATTGATCCAAGAATGAGTACAGTTTCCAGTATTTTGAAACATGTTCATAAAGGAACAATTGAAAATGCCTATACAATTTTAAATGGTGAATATGAGGTTATAGAGGCAGATATTATTGAAACCTCTGAGTTAATTAATAAACAATTGAAAGACTCAAATTTACCTGATGACATTAGAATTGGAGCAATATTAAGAGATGAAAACGTTATTATTCCAAGATCAAGTTACGTTTTCCAAAAAGATGATACGGTTGTTCTTTTATCCAAAAGAGATCAATTACCTATTGTAGAAAACATGTTTAGAATTAGTTCAATCTAATTTTAATATGACAAAATTTAGTACTCTTTATATTGGATCTTTTTTATTTTTAATAAGCATCTTTTCTTTTTTTAATATTATTTATTCAAATTATTTTGATATTTTTTTTAACATAGAAAATTATATTTATACTTTGTTTATAAGTCTTATTTTAGGGGGGTTGTTATTATTTTATAATAGAAAAAATACCAAAAAAATTACTCTTTATGAAAAAATATTTACTGTATTGTTGGGTTACGTATTATTTCCATTAATAATATCAATTCCATATTATTTTAGTATTCAAAATATTTCGTTTTTAAACGCATATTTTGAGGCTATATCTGGTTTTACATCAACTGGTTTTACAATTTTTGAAAATATTAAACAGTTAGATGAAAGCTTAATTTTATGGCGGTCAACATCTCAATGGATTGGAGGAATTTATTTTCTTTTTTCCATTTTACTATTGATTGATATTTTTGATAAGAACCTTAAGCAATCATTCACTGAATATTTATCTTTTAATTATAACGAAATTTTTAAACAATCATTTAAAATTGTAATAATTTACTCTTCATTAACTTTAATTATATTTATTCTTTTTAAGATTATTAATTTAAGAACTTTTGATGCATTTAATTTATCATTATCAATAATATCATCGGGAGGTTTTTTACCTGTAAATAGAGTTGATTTTTTATTTCAAAGTGACTTAAGTAAAATTATTTTATCATTTACTATGATGTTGTCATTTTTTAGCTTATTTTTAGTATACAATCTTATATTTTTTAACAAAAAAAAATTAAATTTTTTAAGTGAGGATTTTAATCTCTTAATTTATTTGTTAATTATAGTTTCCTTTTCATTTGTTTTTTTAAATTCAAGTAACAATTTTCCAACAATTTTAGTTGCCATATCAAGTAGTATATCAAATATTGGTATTTCGTTTAAAGATACACCAAGCAATTTAATATTTGTTTTTTTCATTATGGTTGTGATTGGAGGTTCTTTCTTTTCAACTAGTTCAGGCATAAGAGTTATAAAGGTCTTAAGTTTATTAAAATTTTCTTTAAATAATCTATTATCACACACAAAACCAAATCAAATCTATTCAAACAAAGTTATATTAATAAAAGAGAACACTGAAAAATCGGATATAAATAAATATTTCTTTTCGATAATTATTTTCATTATTTCTCTATCTACGTTAACTCTTTTTTTAACGCTTTCAGATATTCAATTTGAAAATTCATTTAAGCTTTCTATCTTAACAATAATGAATACAGTCAATTCAAGTATGTTTGAGCTCGCTAATTTTGATTTTTATAATCTTTCTTTTTTGACTAAGATTTATTTAATAATTTTCATGATAATAGGAAGGGTAGAGCTATTAACAATACTAATATTATTTAAAAAATATCTTTTCAAAAACTAATTTAGTATTATAAAGTATTCTTCTTGCGCCCTTAGCTCAGCTGGATAGAGCATCGGTTTTCTAAACCGAGGGTCGGAGGTTCGAATCCTCCAGGGCGCGCCATCTTTAATTGATCAATATTGATGAGGTTATTTTACCGTTGATGGTTGTATTACTTTCTGCTTTACTAATGTATTCAAAAATTACTTTTGAATAATTTGTTAACAAATAAATAATAAAAGAGGAAAATAATGTTTAAAATAATAAAACGATTGACTTCTGTGGTCGCTATGTTTGCTGTTCTATTTGCATTTTCAACAGAAACAATGGCTGCTAAGAAATCAAAAACTCTTGAGAACACAAAAAAAAGAGGATTCGTAAGATGTGGTGTTTCTCAGGGTCTACCTGGATTTTCAAATGCAGACGAATCTGGAAATTGGACAGGAATAGATGTTGATGTATGTAGAGCTGTTGCTGCTGCTACATTAGGAGATGCAACTAAAGTTAAGTTCACTCCTTTAAGTGCAAAAGAAAGATTTACTGCACTTACTTCAGGTGAAATCGACATTTTATCAAGAAACACAACTTGGACACTATCTAGAGATGCTGACATTGGTTTAACATTTGTTGGTGTAAACTTTTATGATGGACAAGGTTTTATGGTAAGAAAAGGTTCTGGAATAGCATCTACAAGTGAATTTAAAAATGGAACTTCAGTTTGTACAAACTTAGGAACTACAACTGAGCTTAACATGAGAGACTTTTTCGACTCTAGAGGAATTTCATACGAGCCAGTAGTTTTTGAAAAAGCTGACGAAGTCGTAGCTGCTTATGATGCGGGTAGATGTGATACATACACAACTGATAAATCTGGTCTTGCTGCACAAAGAACTAAATTATCAGCTCCAGATGATCACGTAGTATTACCTGAAACAATTTCAAAAGAGCCACTAGGACCAGTAGTGCGTCAAGGTGATTCTGTTTGGGAAGATATAGTAAGATGGTCTTTAAATACTATGATCGAAGCTGAAGAATATGGTGTTAACTCATCAAATGCTGACATGATGAAAACTTCAAACAATCCTGCAATCAAAAGATTAGTTGGAGCTGAAGGTGAATTAGGTGCAGCTTTTGGTTTAGACAACGAATGGAACTTAAGAATTATCAAACAAGTTGGTAACTACGGTGAAAGCTACAAAAGAAACATAGCAGACACTGGAATTCTACCTGATAGAGGTCCGAACGAATTATGGACTAAAGGTGGAATATTATACGTACCACCAGCAAGATAATTTTATTTCAAATCAATTAAAAAGGGCTAGATATTTCTAGCCCTTTTTTTTATTATAGTTTCCTATGAACAACATTATAAAAAAATATATACCTCAGATTTTAGCTATATTATTTGTTGTTCTTATTTTTGGGTTCCTAACCATGAATGCCCAAACCAATATGGATAATAGAGGTATTGATTTTGGTTTTGGATTTTTATCGCAAGAATCGTCATTTGATGTTCAATTTTCTTTAATTGAATACAGTGGATCAGATTCTTATGCTCGTGCCTTTCTAGTTGGACTTCTAAACACTTTGTTAGTTTCATTTATAAGTATAATTATTTGCACAATACTGGGTGTTATAATTGGTGTAGCAAGACTATCATCAAATTACCTAATAAAAAATACAGCCGCATGGTATGTCGAGTTTTTTAGAAATATTCCATTACTGTTACAAATATTCTTTTGGTATTACGCGGCTCTTAGAGCGTTACCTATGCCAGAAAAAGCTGATGCATGGTTTGGGGTAACTTATATGACTGTAAAAGGTTATTACATACCAGCAATGGTATGGGAAAATTTGAATGTATTTCTATATTGTGGTCTTGCAGCAATAATTGCAATTATCGTATTAAGGAATTATGCAAATAGATTAAGAGACACACAAGGTAAACAAATTCCGGTACTCCTTTATTCAGTATCTCTATTAATTATATTGCCTCTTTTATCATTCATATTTGGTGGTGTAACCTTAGAATTTGAAATACCTGAGCTCAAAAAATTATCAAAGATTTCTTATATTTATGAAGGTGGAATAAGTTTACCACCTGAATTAATAGCATTAGTTCTAGCACTATCTTTATATACTTCTACTTTTGTAGCAGAATGTGTTAGAGCCGGTATTGAAGGTGTAAGCAAAGGCCAAAAAGAGGCTGCAGCTTCTGTTGGTTTGACACCTAATCAGGTTTTAAAATTAGTAATTATGCCTCAAGCATTAAGAATTATTATACCACCTACAACAAACCAATATTTAAATTTAACTAAAAATTCGTCATTAGCTGCTGCTATTGCATACCCTGATTTAGTGCTTGTATTTGCAGGAACTGCTTTGATGCAGACAGGTAAGGCAATAGAAATTGTTTCAATAACAATGCTAACCTATCTTACTATTAGTTTAACTATTGCAGCAATAATGAATTGGTATAACAAAAAAATTGAAATTAAAGAAAAGTAAACGATGCAAACACTAAATTTTTTAAAACCTAACAGAGATAATATTAAAAACTATTCTATTATTGGTTCTTTTTTAGTTTTAGTAAGTTTAATTGATGTAATATCAAATGCCTTTTTAAAAGTAAATTTAACATCTTTTTTACCTGGATCCTTAACTACTTTGTTTCCATTAATAATAGGTTTAATCGGATTAAATATGATGAGAATTGATTATTCAGGAAACAGAACATTAGATTTATTAAATAAAAATATAAATACAAATAATTTTAATGCTTTATTAACTCTATTAATATTATTTTCAATTATAAAAGCTCTTCCGCAGTCTCTAAGTTGGATGATTTTTGATGCCACTATTTCTGGCGACTCAAAAGATGCTTGTACGGGTACAGGCGCTTGTTGGACATATATTAAAGTTTGGTTCAGAAGATTTATGTATGGAATGTATCCCAATGAATTTCATTGGAGGATTAATACTGCATTTATATTAGTTATAGCACTAGGCTTTGTTGGATATTTCATGAAAGAAAATTTGAAAAAATATCTAGCTTTATACTATGTAATTATTTATCCAGTGATTGCATATCTAGTAATTTACTATTTAATTTCCGGAGGATCATTTGGTCTTCAGTGGGTAGAAACGGGTGCATGGGGAGGATTGTCACTTACTTTTATAGTTTCTTTTTTCTGTCTAATTTTCTGTTTCCCACTAGGTATGATATTTGCATTGGGAAGAAGATCTAGTCTTCCAGCAATAAAATATATATCAATTTGTTATATTGAATTTTGGAGAGGTGTTCCATTGATTACAGTATTATTTATGTCATCTGTAATGTTTCCAATGTTTCTTCCTGAAGATTTTTTTATGGATAAATTGGTTAGAGTAATTATTGCAATTACATTATTTGAAGCCGCTT
>CACFXK010000013.1 GCA_902570125.1 uncultured Pelagibacteraceae bacterium | reverse complement strand
CACTTGCTGCATTTTATAGAGCAAGAAAAGGAAAGAGAATTATACCTCCAAAAAGCAAACTTTCATTTTCTGAAAACTTTTTTCACATGTGTTTTGGCAAAGTACCAAATAAAGATATAGTTAAAGCCTTTGATGTTTCTTTAATCTTATATGCAGAACATAGTTTTAATGTTTCAACTTTTACTGCCAGAACTATAACAAGTAGTTTGTCTGATATTCATGGTGCCATCACAGGTGCTATAGCAAGTTTAAAAGGACCTCTTCATGGAGGTGCTAATGAGGAAGTCATGCATATGATGAATAAAATCAAAAAACCAGAAAATGCACTTAAATGGATCAATAAAGCTTTAGATAATAAAGACGTTGTAATGGGGTTTGGTCATAGAGTTTATAAAAGTGGAGATTCAAGAGTTCCTACAATGAGAGAATATTTCGGAAAAGTTGCTAAAATCAAAAAAGATAAAAAATTTGAAAAAATTTATGACATTGTAGAAAAAGTAATGATAGACCGAAAAAATATCTATCCAAACGTAGACTACCCTACTGGACCTACTTACCATTTAATGGGGTTTGATACTGATTTTTTCACACCAATATTTGTAATTTCAAGAATTACGGGTTGGTCAGCTCACATTATTGAGCAGCATGCTGCTAATAAACTTATTAGACCTTTAGCAAGCTATAAAGGTAGCAAACACCGTAAAGTACTCCAATTAAATCAAAGATGATCTTAAGAAAAAGCTTCTGTCCAAGATCCTCTTGTAGATGCTTTAGAATATTCTGTTGCTCTACCTTCGAAGAAGTTCATATGTTCAACTGCATTTAACATAGTATCAAGCCATGTTAATGGATTTTTTTGAACATCATAAATAGGTTCTAAGCCTAACTGATCTAGTCTTCTATTTGCAATAAATCTTATATACTCTTTTACTTCTTTAGCGGTTAATCCTTCCATAGGTCCCATTTCAAAAGCTAAATCAATAAACGAATCTTCATGCTCAACTATTGTTCTGCAAGCTTCATAAAGTTCTTTTTTAAGTTTTGGTGTCCAAATTTCTGGATTCTCTTTTATAAATTCCTTAAAGATTCTTATCATTGAATTACAATGAAGAGTTTCATCTCTTACTGACCAAGTAACAATTTGGCCCATACCCTTCATCTTATTATGTCTTGGGAAGTTAAGTAAGATTGCAAAGCTTGCAAATAATTGTAGACCTTCTGTAAATGCACTAAATACTGCTACAGTTTTGGCAATGTCTTCTTTTGAATTTACATTAAAGTTTTGCATATAATCGTACTTATCTTTCATTTCTTTATACTTCATGAACGCTGAATATTCTGATTCTGGCATTCCAATTGTATCTAAAAGATGTGAATAAGCCGCGACATGAACAGTTTCCATTGAAGCAAATGCAGTCATCATCATTAATACTTCAGTCGGTTTAAATACAGTTGTGTAATGTCTTAAGTAACAATTATTAACTTCAACATCAGCTTGAGTAAAAAATCTAAAAATCTGAGTTAATAAATTTTTTTCTGGTTGTGATAAATTTTTTTGCCAATCTCTTACATCATCTCCTAATGGAACTTCCTCAGGCAGCCAATGAATTCTTTGTTGAGTTAACCATGCATCATAGCACCATGGATATCTAAAAGGTTTGTAAACTGGGTTCTCAACTAACAGACCCATTTTTTTTGGTTGAACTATTTCTTTATTAATTTTTTCTGCTACTGACATGATAAACACTCCTCGTAATCTTGTTGATTGTTACTTTCATTTTTTGATTTATAAACGTTTGCTGCAATGTCAGTTGAGTTTGCATCATTAACATTTTCAGCACGCTGTATTGATTTAGACCTACAATAGTAAAGGCTCTTCAATCCTTTCTTCCAAGCTTGGAAGTGGATTTGATGTAAATCTTTTTTGTGTACATCTGCAGGTAAAAATAGATTAATAGATTGTGCTTGTGAAATATGCGGAGTTCTATCTGCACTTAAATCTACAAGCCATCTTTGATCTAACTCAAAAGCTGTTTTGAAAACATCTTTTTCTTCTTGAGTTAAAAAACCTAAATGTGAGACAGATCCTTGGTTTGTTGTAATGCTTGACCATACTTCATCTGTATCTTTTCCATGTTTTTCTAATAATTGTCTTAAGTATTTATTTCGAACATTGAATGAACCAGACAATGTTTTATGAGTAAAACTATTAGCTGCAATTGGTTCAACACCTGGAGATGTTCCGCCACATATAATTGAGATAGAAGCTGTAGGTGCTATAGCAGTTTTATTTGAAAATCTTTCCATAACACCATAATCAGATGCATCAGGACATGGTCCTCTTTCCTCCGCTAAATCTTTTGATGCCTTATCAACATGCTTTTGGATATGTTCGAACATTTTTTTGTTCCAAACTTTGCTCATAACAGATTCGATTGGGATCATTTTCTTCTGATAATAAGAATGTAGCCCCATAACACCTAGACCTACGCTTCTTTCTCTCATTGCCGAGTAAGTTGCATCACTAAATTGCTCTGGTGCATTTTCAATAAAATCTGTCATTACATTATCTAAAAATCTCATCACATCACCTATGAAATTTTCATCATCTTTCCAGTCATCATATTTTTCAACATTTAAAGATGATAAACAGCATACTGCGGTTCTATCTTTGCCATCTTTATCAATTCCAGTAGGAAGAGTTATCTCACTGCACAGATTTGAAGTTTTAACGGTAAGACCTGCTAATTTATGATGTTGAGGAATTTGTCTATTAACAGTATCGATGAATATAATATACGGCTCTCCTGTTTCAATTCTTGCTGTAAGTAATCTTATCCATAAGTTTCTTGCAGATACGGTTGCTTGAACTGCTCCATCTTTTGGACTTTTAAGTCCCCATTTTTCATCAAGTTCAACGGCTCTCATGAAAGCATCTGAAACTAAAACACCGTGGTGTAAATTCAATGATTTTCTATTTGGATCTCCCCCAGTTGGTCTTCTCATCTCAATAAACTCTTCAATTTCTGGATGATCTATTGGAATATAACAAGCAGCAGAACCTCTTCTTAATGAGCCTTGGCTAATTGCCATAGTCAAAGAGTCCATCACTTTAATGAATGGAATTATGCCTGAAGTTTTACCAACTCTTCCAATTTTCTCACCTATTGATCTAAGGTTTCCCCAGTAGCTTCCAATTCCTCCACCGCGTGCTGCGAGCCAAACGTTCTCGCTCCATAGATCTAGAATACCGTTAAGACTATCGCTAGCTTCATTTAGAAAACAAGATATTGGCAATCCTCTTGTAGTTCCTCCATTTGATAAAACTGGTGTTGCGGGCATGAACCAAAGATTACTAATGTAATTATATAATCTTTGAGCGTGCAAGTTGTCATCAGCATAATGACTTGCAACTCTAGCAAACAAATCTTGAAAAGATTCGTTAGCACCTAAATATCTATCTTTAAGAGTAGCTTTTCCAAAGTCAGTTAAATTATCATCTCTGCTTCTATCAATTTTAATTGTTATGCCTTTTGAATTTTGAAATAGTTCTGTTTCGCTATTGAGAGAAAATAAATCTAATCTTTTATCTTTAGGATCTTGATTCACATTTGGTGTATAATCAGAGACAGCTTTCCTAATAGCTTGTGATAAAATCTTGTTCATTTAGCTCCTTTTTTGTACTATACTTAGTTAAGTAAAACAACTAGATGTTGTATGATGGTTTGGTAAATATACTATATGACCAACAAATCAATAGAACATTTATAGAACTTAAGAAAAAAATTATCAATAAAAAAATAAACAAAATATAAAAATATTAACATGAATAATTCAATAAAAATTGATCCTTTTGGCTTTAGAGAGTACGACGCGCGATGGTTGTACCCTGATAATATCAATTTAGAAGGTGTGACAAATTTGGGAAAAGGTTTAGGAACTCAGGTTATTAATCATACAAAAAAAGAAAATCCAAGAATCATAGTTGGTCATGATTATAGATCTTATAGCGAGGAAATAAAGTCAGCTTTGAAAAAAGGACTTATCTCAACGGGTTGTAATGTTGAAGATGTAGGATTAGCGTTATCGCCGATGGTTTATTTTGCACAATTCAATTTAGAAAGTGATGCTATTGCAATGGTAACTGCAAGTCATAATGAAAATGGTTGGACAGGTGTAAAGATGGGAATCAAGAAAGGATTAACTCATGCACCAGAAGAAATGAAAGAATTAAAAGATATAACATTAAATAACAAATTTATTGTAGGTAATGGAAATGAAAAAGAAATATCTAATTTTCAAAGTATTTATAAAGATGATCTTATAAATAAAAATAAAATTAAGAAAAAAATTAAAGCTGTGGTTGCCTGTGGCAATGGAACAGCAGGAATATTTGCACCGGACATATTAAGAGGAATAGGATGTGATGTAATAGAGCTTGATTGCAATTTGGACTATACTTTTCCAAAGTACAATCCTAATCCTGAAGATCTTGAAATGTTACATGCAATAAGTAAATCTGTAAAAGATAATAATGCTGACATCGGATTTGGATTTGATGGAGATGGTGATCGTGTAGGTGTAATTGATAACGATGGTAATGAAATTTTTTCAGATAAGATTGGATTATTGATTGCAAGGAACTTATCCTCAAACCACAAGGGATCTAAATTTATTGTAGATGTTAAATCAACTGGATTGTATTCGACAGATGAAGTTTTGAAAAATAACTCGTGTGAAACATTGTATTGGAAAACTGGACATTCACATATCAAAAGAAAAGTAAATAATGAAAAAGCACTTGCAGGCTTTGAAAAAAGTGGTCATTTCTTTTTTAACAAACCTTTAGGTTACGGATATGATGATGGTATAAATTCAGCTATTCAAGTTTGCCATTTACTAAATAATAATCATAAAAAAATGAGTGAGATCATAAGTGAATTACCTAATACCTATCAATCACCTACCATGGCTCCTTTTTGTAAAGATAATGAAAAATATCAAATTGTTGAAGAAATAATTAAACAAATTGATGATTTAAAAACAAATAATGTTCTAATTGATAATCAAGAAATTAAGGACATACTTACAGTAAATGGTATCAGATTTTCTTTTAAAGACGGCTCTTGGGGTTTAATAAGGGCCTCATCTAATAAACCATCACTAGTAGTCGTTACCGAAAGTCCAACATCTGATGAAAGAAAGAAAAAAATCTTCGATTTTATTGACGATTTGCTTCAAAAAACTGGTAAAATAGGTGAATACGACCAAAAGATTTAATTAAAGATCTAAGAACCTAATCAAAAAGAGAGTCCCTATTACATATAAAAATACCCCAAACATTCTTTGAGTTTTATTTTTATCTGTGGTGTGAACCATATTTGCTCCAACTCTGGCCATAAAAGATGTAATTGGAATAAATATTAAAAAAGCAGGAATATTTACAAAACCTAAGCTTAAAGGAAGATTTGCATTTAGTAAAAAACCAGATGTCAAAAAACCAATTGAGCCAATAGATGCTATTATAAATCCTATTGCAGCAGAACTTCCAATTGCTCTACTTATAGGATATCCAAAATATCTTAGGATTGGAACATTCATCATAGCTCCTGTAATACCCATAGGTGCAGATATAAAACCTGAGATAAAACCAAAGGTTGCTCTTGGTAGTAACTTAAATTTCTTATTTTTTTTTAACTCCTGTTTTACTAGCAATAAATATCCACCAAAAAAATATACAACTACAGCAAAAAATAAAACTAAAGATTTTGTATTTAATAATGCTGCCATATAAGTACCCAACAAAACTCCGAATATAACAAATAGACCATAAGTTTTTAAAATATTTGTATCTACAGCTTTATGTTTTCTATGAGTCATAACTGAAACAAAGGAAGTAAAAATTGTAATAGAAAAAGCGGTTCCTACTGAAAGATGCATCAAATAAGATTTGTCAACATCTGCTGTTTCAAAAATAAAAAAAAGTACAGGCACAGATATTAAACCTCCACCTATCCCAAAATAACCTGCAAAAAACCCAACTGGAAATGCAGTAAATATCATTAATAAAATTAAAAGATAATACTGATTAGAAAGAATAGTATTAATCAATTCGACCTGCCGAATGTAATTTAGGAGAAAGTCTAACTTTATCCATAATATGATCAATTTTTTTTACATCCGCATCTCTTACACACATATTTTCACTCAAATATCTTTTCCAATGGCTTGAACCTGTTTGTCCATGGAATAAACCAAGTGTATGTCTCATAACTTGATTTACTCTTGTGCCCATTTGTACTTGAGCCTTAACATAGTCAATTAACTCCTCAACAATTTCTTCACGTTCTTTGATATCATGATTATTGAATATCTCTTTTTCAATATCAGCTAAAAGGTAAGGAGAATGATAAACTGATCTTCCAATCATTACTCCATCTACTTTATGTAAATGATATTTTACTTCTTCTACTGAAGTGACACCGCCATTAATAATTATTTCAAGGTCTTTGAAATCTTGCTTTAGTTTATAAACATAATCATATTTTAAGGGAGGTATATTTAGATTTTGTTTAGGTGTAAATTTACCCAACATTGCTTTTCTAGCATGTATTATAAAAGTTTTAACTCCCGTCTCCTTTAAAGTTTTTATGAAATTAAAAAAATGTTCGTAATCCTCAACATCGTCATATCCAATTCTAGTCTTAACTGTGACTGGCAAAGATGTTGAATTAATCATTTCTGACAAACAATCAGCCACTAAATTTGGTTCCTTGATTAAACACGCACCAAATCTATTTTTTTGAACTTTTTTACTTGGACACCCTAGGTTTAAATTAATTTCATCATAACCAAATTCCTCACCAATTTTTGCTGAATTTGCTAATAATTTTGGTGTAGAGCCACCTAATTGAAGTGCAACTGGTTTTTCTCTGAGGTCAAAAGATAATAATTTTTCTTTATCTCCCCGATCAATAGCCTCAGATACAACCATTTCAGTGTAAAGAAGGACATTTTTGCTGATCAATCTTAAAAAGTATCTTTCATGCCTATCAGTACAATCCATCATAGGTGCAACTGATACCAATCTGTTAATCTTAGACATGTTTTTTAACTTTATTAGAAATGTTAACTTTCTTTTCGTTTACATATTCTTGATGATTTTTCTCAATTTTAGCTAGTTCGTATCTATAGTTAACCATGACACCAAAAGACCTTTTGAAACCAACTTCAGAAACATTCGCGTTTACTGCAATATCATCAATATCAGCTCCATTTTTTAAATGAAATCTGCAAACATCATTTATTGGGAAACCAAAATCATTCTTCTGTTTTGCTAAATAATTTACTGCTAACTTACTAATCAAAGCCTTATTATCGGCAATTCTTTTGTCTCCTATTTTTAAATCAGAAGACTTTAAAAAATCTAAACTATTTTTGTTTGCTTCTCCTAGTATTTCAGCAGCTTGAACACTTTCCATTTTTTTAAACCAATCAGCAAATCCTACCATAGGAGATAATGTTCCAAAATACTTTACATCTGGAAGTTCTTCTTGAAGCTCATAAACAACTCTTTTTATTAAAAAATTTCCTAACGTTACTCTTGATAAACCTTCCTGACAATTGCTAATTGAATAAAAAGTTGCTGTATCATAATTTTTTGTTTTTTCCTCTGAAGGTCTTGTTAATTCTTGTATTGACTGACCAAGACCTTTTGTTAAAGCAATTTCAACAAATATTATTGGTTCGTCATCTAATGCTGGATGAAAATAAGCAAAAAATCTTCTATCTTTTCCAAGTCTTCTTTTAAGTTCATTCATATCTTTCATTGAATGTACTTTTTCATACTTTAATAATTTTTCTAAAATATTTGCTTTTGTATCCCATGTAATCTTTCTTAATTTTAGAAAACCTGGATTAAACCAATTTTTAAATATATCAATTAAGTCATAATCTAAGCTTTTAAGTTCAGGTTGGTCTTTTATTAAGTTTAATAAATCCTCTCTTAAGGAGACTATCTCTGAGGTGCCGTTTGGAGCCATATTTAGTCTTACAAATAGCTCTTTTCTTATTCCTGATGCAACCCGAGATAGATTTAATATAGATGAGGTATCCTTTGATTTGCTGTAACTTTTAATAGCTTCATCTATTTTTAATGAGTCAGGTTTATATTTATTATTTACTTCAATTAAAAATTTATTTTTATCCTCTAAAGATAAATTTTGATATCTGAATAAGATATCTCTTGCTAGTGTTATTCCAAAAGCTGCACCTTTAGTTGATAGTAAATCATCACAAAGATCTAGAAGATCTCTTTTTTTTGCAATGCTTTTGATAGATTTTTTTTCTAAAATCTTTTGTCCAGCATCAGCTATAGTCTCAAAAATTCTTTTTATATTCAGCATGATGTTTTTTATATATTAAAAACCTAGACTTTTGCCCATTATTTTATCAGGCAGCCAGGTAACAATTTCAGGAAAAATACATAGTATTAATATAGCTAAAGCCATAATTATCATAAAAGGTATAGATCCTTTTAATATTTCTGACAAACTTACATCTGGCGTAATACCCTTGATTATATAAAGGTTTAGTCCAACAGGTGGAGTAATAAGGCCAATTTCCATATTTATCGTAAATACAATTGCAAACCAGTATGGATCAAAACCTAATGTGGTTATAACTGGTAACAATATTGCTGAAGTCATCACAATGACAGCAACCGGAGGCAAAAAGAAACCTGCTATTAATAGAAAAATATTAATTAAAATAAATACGACCCATTTGTTTGAACTTAACTCTACCATACTCTGCGCTAAAGATTGGGTTACGTAAAGTTGAGATAGTGTAAATGCAAAAAGATAAGATGCTGCAATGATGAACATTATCATCACACTTTCTTTCATCGAAACTTTAACAATATTCCATATTTTTTTTGGTTGATAAATTTTATAAACTACAGCTATCAATACAAAAACTAAAAATGCTCCAACACCTGATGCTTCTGAGGGTGTCGCAACACCACCATATAAAACATATAAGACACCTGCTATAATTGCTAAAAAAGGAAGAATTCTTGGTAGCACCTCAATTTTTTCTTTAAATGTAGGAGGTGTTCTATTTTTTAAAGCCTTTGCTGAGTCTTTATCAATAAAATAACTATGTATAAGGGCCCATATCGCAAACATACCAGCCAACATAAATCCGGGTACTAACCCACATAAAAATAACCTTCCAATTGATGTTCCTGTTGCAATTCCATAAACAATTAAAACAATACTAGGAGGAATTAAAACTCCCAAGGTTCCGCCAGCTGCAATTGTTCCAGTTGCTATTTGATCGGAATATCCTCTTTTTCTCATTTCAGGTATTCCCATGGTTCCGATTGCTGCACAAGTTGCTGGGCTTGATCCACTAAGAGCAGCGAAAACTGAACAAGCCCCAATATTAGATATTACTAATCCACCTGGAACTCTCCAAAGCCATCTATCTAATCCAGTATATAGGTCTTTTCCTGCTGGAGAATTAGCAACTGCCATTCCCATCAAAATAAACATTGGTATTGAAAGTAGAACAAAAGAGTTTAATCCTGCATAAAAGGTTTCAGCAAAAACGTCTAACATTTGAAACCCTTCAAATGCTACTAAAAGTGCTATCGAGACAAAACTTAAACCAAAAGCGATTGGTATTCCTGAAAATAAAACTATTAAAGTAAAGACTGCAACTATTACTGCTATTAATAAAGGATCCATTAATTAATACCCTCTTCATCAAAAAGTTTAATAATTTCAGCAATGTATTGAAGTATCATTAAAGCTGCTCCAATCATCATTGAAGAATAAGGTATCCATAAAGGTGGATCCCAAACCGTTCCTGTCGAATAATTTTTAGTAAAAGCTTCCTCCACCATTAAAAATCCAAAATAGAATAAAATTAAAAAAAATAATAAGCTTATTAATGATGTAAATATTTTAAGTCTTAGAATATTTTTTTTCGATAAAAAATCATAAATCCATTCCATACTGACATGTGCTTTTTCACTTAAAACATAGGCGCTTCCAATGAAAGTTGAAGCAACTAAAAGCATTGTGACTAACTCTGTTTGCCAAGTGATTGCTCTTTGAAAAAAATATCTTTCAAATACAAGCTCAACAATTACCAAAATTGATAAGATTAAGGCTAGAACAGCAAAGGCACCACAAGCCTTTGATGATAAATTACAAAATTTTAAATATTTCTCTTTCATAAAAAAAACCCCTATTTAATTTTCAAATAGGGGTTCTTTATATATCTTTTTATTTAACTGCCAAAGCCATTTCCATCAGCTTATCGCCACCTGGAACTTTTTCAGCAAATGCTTTATGAGAAGATTGTTTTGCAATCTCAACCCAAGCCGCATGGTCGTTTGCATCCATATATACCAACTTAACTCCTGCTGCTTTATATGCGTCTTCAAATTTTTTATCTAAATTTTCAACTTGCGCAGTCATATATTTCTCAGCAACTTTACCTGCCTCCATTAAAGCATTTTGTTGTTTTGAATTTAATTTATCAAAACTCATCTTTGACATTAAAATTGGCTCATACATAAACCATAATCCAAATTTTCCTGGAGGTGTTGCACAAGATACTTGCTCATAAATTTTGTAACTTACAAAACTTCCTGAACTAGTATTTGCACCAGTTAATACTCCAGTTTGTAATCCAGTATAAATTTCAGATGAAGGCATACTTTGAATACCTGCTCCTGCTGCTTCTAACATTTGGTTAAATGCTTTACCAGCTGCTCTCATTACCTGTCCTTTAGCATCTGACGGGTTTTTTATACATTTAGATTTTGATGCAAATCCCCCACCAAGCCAAGCATCAGATAATACAACTACACCAGCATCATTAATGATTCTCTTGATCTCAGTCATCATTGGACCTTTATTAAATCTTAAGGCATGATCATGATTTTTTACTGTTCCTGGCATTAGTGTTGCATCAAATTCAGGATGAAATTTCGATGCATATGCTAATGGAAATGCAGAAATATCTAGCTGACCAGTAGTCATTGGTTTCCATTGTTCTTTTGGTTTATAAAGTGACTTTGCTGGATAAATTCTAATATCCAAATCTACACCTGCTTTTTTTACTTCATCAGCAATTATTTGAACCATTTCATGTCTTGGATCAAAAGAACCATCGGCTCTTGGAGTACCTGGCCATTGGTGACTAGCTTTTAATGTAACAGCATAAGCTGATCCAATTAATGAGAAAGCTAAAAATAATGTTGTGAAATAAAAACTTATTTTTTTAAACATGTTTTCCCCTCTTTAAATTAATTTAATAAACATATTAAATTGAACTTATTAGTAAGAGTCAATATAAGGAAATGTCATATATTTAATTATGGATGGACCATTAAAAAATTTATTAGTTGTTGATTTAACAAGGGTTTTAGTAGGACCTTATTGTACGATGATACTCTCAGATTTAGGTGCAAGAGTTATAAAAATTGAAGCACCAGAAACAGGTGACGACTCTCGAAAATTTGGGCCTTTTGTTAAAGATTATTCTGCATACTTTATGTCATTAAATAGAGGTAAAGAAAGTATCGCATTAAACTTAAAGAATGATGAGGACAAAAAAATTTTTGATAAAATTTTATCTAAAGCAGATATTTTAGTTGAAAATTTTAAACCTGGTACATTAGAAAAGTGGGGTTTTGGATGGAAGGATGTAAGTAAAAAATATCCTAAATTAATTTATGCATCGGCATCAGGATTTGGCCAAACTGGACCTTTAAAAGAGCTACCAGCATATGACATGGTCGTTCAAGGTATGGGAGGCTTAATGAGTGTAACTGGCCATCCAAACTCAGAACCAACAAGGGTTGGAACCTCTATTGGTGATATCACAGCAGGGCTTTTTACAGCAATTGGAATTAATGCAGCTTTATACGATAGACAAAAAACTGGCAAAGGAGCTTTTATAGATGTCTCAATGTTAGATTGCCAAATAGCAATTTTAGAAAATGCAATTGCAAGATATCTTTCCAAAAATGAAATTCCAGGACCTATGGGTTCAAGACATCCATCTATTGCTCCCTTTGAAACTTTTAAAACGAAAGATAGTTATATAATTATTGCTGCAGGAAATGATAAACTTTTTACAAAACTTTGTGACGTATTAAAAATTCCTGAAACTGCAAATGATGAAAGATTTAATTCTAATTCACTAAGATGTGAAAACATGGATCACTTAAAAGAAATTTTCGAAAAACAATTGAGCTCAAAATCTACAGATGAATGGGTTAAAGAAATGGAAGAATTGAAAATTCCATGTGGGCCAATTTTTAATATAAAACAAGCTGTAGAAAATCCTCAAATTCAAGAAAGAAATATGATTGTAAAGTCATACCACAAAATCATTGGTGAATTTAAATCTGCAGGAAACCCAATCAAAATGTCCTCCTACAAAGATGAAAATACAAGAGGTGATATCCCTGATTTAGATGAGCACAGGGAAAAAATAATAAAGGAATTTTGTTAATTTATTCTTGATTTTCCGTTTCATCAGAAACAGACTCTTCTTGATCTTTCATTTCATCTAAGGAAACATCAACCTCTTCATCTTGTGCTTCTTCAACAGGATCAGATGAGGGTTGTTCAGCTGTATTTTGTAGCTCAGCCAAATCATCTTTTGAAACTTGAATTTTTTCTGGAATTTTTCTAGCTCTTTTAGATGGAAGGATTGGCACTCCACTCTTTGAAATTTCTCCTTTGTAAAGATTTTCAAAATCATCACCAATATCATCTTCGTCTTCTGAGGTGTCGTCTATTTGCTCAACATGTTTTCTTAATTTGTAAACTGCAGCTTCTGTTAAATCTGGAACTTTAATTGTTTCTTCAGCAATTTCTCTTAATGCTATAACTGTATTTTTATCGTTATCTCTATCTAATGTGGGTTCTAATCCTGAATTAAGTTGTGTTGCTCTTTCTTTTGCAACCAATACTAATTCATAAGGACTTTCTACTTTATCAATACAATCTTCAACTGTAACTCTTGCCATGGACGGTTAGATACACCCCGAATTTAAAAAAATCAAGCAGTATTAGAGATAAACTGGATTTAATTTTTTTCTAATAGTGAAAAGTAAGGCTATAGAGCATGCAATTGCAATTGCAGCAATTAAAGCGATTTTTTCAATTGAAAATCCAATATCAATAAAAAAACCAAATAATGCTGTTCCAAAAGCAGTTGCAAATACCATTAAAGCAGTAGTTAAGGCTTTAATAGATCCAATATATTTTACCCCATAAATTTCTGCCCACGTTGATGATCCTAATAAGTTAGCTAGACCGTTTGATATTCCAACCAATCCAAGAAATAAAAAAGCAGTTTGTGGAGCATCAAAATATATGATCACTAAAGTTCCTAAGAATAATGGAATATTCATATAGATTAGTAATTTTCTACTTGTAAACTTATCAATTAAATAACCTGCAACAATTAGAGTAATTACAGAAAAAATCGAGTAAGACATAAAAGATTGCGCAATTGTATATTCACCCCATCCTTTTGAATTAGTGACAAATGATTGATATACAAATACTCCTGTAGCTATCCAGGGCATTGCTAACATATTTAATGAAACAATATAAAACCTATAATCCTTAAGAACTTCAATTCTTTTCCAGTTTTTAATATTATCCTCTTTTAGTTTTTCATTTTGGTTGCTCTCTCTAGTATCTAATTTCACATCTTTAACTAAAATGTAAGATGCTAAAGGTAAAAAAATTAAAACTATTAAAGAAAAGATTACCCATAAGTCTTGCCAAATAATCATTGTTAAGAGATAAACAATTAATACAGGCATTATAAATTCTGCTGAAGATAGACCAAACCAAATAATGCTTAACGCTTTACCTCTAGATTTTGTAAAATATCTTGAAATAGTAGTTGAAGCTGTATGAGACATTAATCCTTGTCCAGAAAACCTCATTAAAAATATTGCAACAAATAAAAAAGCTACTGATGATGTTTTGGAAAAGAAAAAAGAGGAAAAAGATAAAAGTATCGTAACAAAGATTGCAAACTTTATCACATTTACATCATCAATTTTTTTTCCAATCCAAATAAGAAGCAGACTGCTAAATAGAGTTGCAGATGCATAAATCGTGCCAAATTGTCCATGTGTTATAGAAAGTGTTTCTCTTATACTAGAATTAAACAGTCCTATAAAAAAACTCTGTCCAAAACACGAAAAAAATGTAAAAATAAAACCGAAAATAATTACTTTTAAACTTAAACTTTTAAACATATAAATAATTTATGACTTGTAATGTTGCTTTCATAGGTCTCGGGGTAATGGGTTATCCGATGGCTGGTTATATATCAAAAGCTGGCCACAATGTAACTGTTTTTAATAGAACAACTGCTAAAGCTGAAAAATGGATTACTGAATATAAAGGTAAAATGGCTTCAACACCAAAAGAAGCTGCGGAAGGTGCAGATTTTATTTTCACTTGTGTGGGTAACGATGAAGATTTGAAACAAGTTACTTTAGGCGAAAACGGATTATTTCATAGCGCTAAAGAAGGTTCAATCTACGTAGATAATTCAACTGTATCTGCAGAAGTATCAAGAGAACTTTATAATAAAGCAAAAGAAAAAGGATTTGCATTTTTAGATGCACCAATTTCTGGCGGTCAATCAGGTGCTGAAGGTGGAATTCTAACTGTTATGGTTGGGGGTGATGAAGAGATTTTCAAAAAAGCAGAACCAGTAATTGATTGCTATAGTAAAAAAGTAAAATTAATTGGTCCATCAGGAAGTGGTCAACTAACCAAAATGATGAATCAAATGTGTATTGCAGGAGTTGTTCAAGGTTTATCAGAGGCTATTAATTTTGGTATAAATGCTGGATTAGATATTGATAAGGTTATGGAAACAATATCAAAAGGTGCAGCCCAATCTTGGCAAATGGAAAACAGATATAAAACAATGGTTGAAGATAAATTTGATTATGGATTTGCAGTAGATTGGATGAGAAAAGATTTAAAGATAGTTATTGAAGAAGCAAAAAGAAATGGTTCGCCTGTCCCAATAACAGAAATTGTTGATGAATATTATGCAGATGTTCAAAAAATGGGTGGTAACCGTTGGGATAGTTCTAGTCTGATCGCTAGACTTAAAAAAAAATAATAAACCAATGTCAAATACTGTCCCATACTATGAGGACTTTTCTGAAATAAAGAAAAAAATATGGTCGATGCTTGATGATGCAGTGACTAATAGATCATCACCTTTTCGAATTCCAGTTTTTGTTTGTGGGAACCAATCAGACTTTGATGGAAGAATTGTTGTTCTTAGAAAATCTGACCAATCAAATAATCTTCTTCAGTTTCATAGCGATATACGATCTGACAAAATTCCAAAATTAAAAAAAAATAACAACGCAGCATTAATATTCTATGACAAAGAAGAAAAAATTCAGTTACGTGTTAAAGTTAATTGCAAAGTCAATCATGATAATGAGATAACTGAACAATCATGGTTAAAAACAGCTCATGTAAGTCGAAAATGTTATTTAGTAAAAAATGGACCAGGAACAGAAACGGATGAACCAAGCTCAGGTTTAAGTGAAGATATTGAAAAATCAGGCTTTACGATGGAGCAAAGTGAGGAGGGTTATAAAAACTTTACAGTAATACAATGTAATATTGAAAGTATTGAGTGGCTTTATCTTGCAGCAAAAGGTCATAGAAGAGCAAGATTTGATATTTCAAATAATAAACAAAACTGGCTTGTCCCATAAAATGCTAAGTGGATTTATTATTGCTGTAGCACTTGTATTAGGTGGCTTAGCTGTAATGAGATTTGGTATTTTCCAAATCAGAAAGTTTAAAAAGGGTGAAACTAGAGTTACTAAGAAAGTTAGTGAACAAATAGCTTTTTTTATATTTTTTGTAATTATTTTAGGATTAATTGTTTATTCTGTTAATGATTTGCTTTTTAGATAAATTAGTTTTCCTGATAAATGTCTAACTCATCTTCCCAAGATGCAGTAACATCTCTTCTAGCATAAAAACATTGATATCCAATACCTTCTTCAGGTTCAAATTTGTTATAGTCTTGTTTGGTAACTTTCCATTTATCTTTTGAGAGGCAGGTTACTTCAAATGGGTCAAAAGGAGTATCTGAAGTAGGAGTAAAATAAACACTATCTTGCATATCTGGACAACTTTCAATGTCATGACCCCAATAATCATCATTCTTTGGATCTAAAGTATGATTTGTTCCATCGCCTGACCTGCTCATCATATCTTTTGTTTTTTTAGTATTATGTCCTTCAATATAATTTGGCGAACATGTATAAATTCCTCCCATAGCGTGTAAAACTTCGTGTAAAATAAAATATCCAACCTCTTTTTTATTAAGTGGCCATTTTTTTTGATGTTTAGAAAATACATTGAATATTGGAAACCCACCAGAAAATGGCCAATCTTTATAACTAAAGTCTCCAAAGTTAAAATAAATTTTTTTAGGATTATTCATACCACTGTTAATTATAGATCTTCCGAATACATTTGCACAACTTCCCCATTTTGATTTTTTCATATCTTTTTTGGTTCTATTAACTCTAAGAAATGTAATATCCAGCTTTCCATCTTCACGTCTATCCCATTTTAATTTCTGACCTTCACCATTATTAAAATTTGATTTTTTATTTGCTTTTGCAGTTTTCTTCAAAATCCAATTATCTGCAATCTCTACCCATTTTTCTACATCTCCATTTATATCCCCTTCTTTATCTTTAGAGTCCTTTAATAAAGTGTAAACAACATGAACTTGAAAATCATCATTAACATCTGGTTGATCCTCAAAAAATCTGCCCGGTTTTTTATCGCTATCTAAAATTATTGGAGTTGTGTTACTATCATAGCATTTATCAGCATATGCATTTGGAATTATTAAAATAAATGAAATAAATATTATTAATATCTTTTTCATCTCTAGAAGTTATTGAACTCTTTATATCTATTATATGTACACCAAGTTCTTTTTTTTTTAATTTTTTTTAGTTTTTTATGAGAATATCTATCTCTCCATTCATAATTGCTATCAGGAGAAATACCTCGACCAACTTCAGCAGCCATTGCACATTTTAAGTAAACAGGATTAAATGGTGTAATAGAAGTCGGGTCTAAAAAGACAGAATCTTTAAAATCAGGACAAGTAGGATCTTTATGATTATACAATGATGAGCCTAAATTATACTTGTCTCCCCCGTCAGGCCCTCCAATTATTGTTCCAGTCTTGTGTGATTTTTTAGCTCCTTTTGTGCATGGCCAAGCAAATCCATTTACATGCATTAATTCATGTAAGGTAATTAGAATTCTTTTATTTTTACTTCGGTTATGTTTACTTTTTAAAAAAATATATCCATGATGCACGCTCCCTTGTCCACCATCCCTATGCCCTACATCAACCCATGCAAAATACAATTTATTTGGACTATTAAATCCTAATTTTGTTAAGTAAGCGTCAGGGTAATTCATCCCATAGTTTCCTTCATATTGTTTGTCAAACCTAACAAAAGAAATATCCATTTTTCCATCTTCCCTCATGTCATATCTAAATTTTTGCTTGCCTTTTGTCATTTCAAACATTTTTTCATTTGCTTCTGATAACTCTTTCTCCATTTTTCCATTTATATCCCATTCTCTGTCCTCACTATCTTTGTTTAAGAGATAAATAAAATGAACTTGAGGTTCATCAGTAACATCTGGCTGATCTTCAAAATATCTTCCAGCTTTTTCATCTGATGCAAAAACGGCATTTGAAAATAGGGAAAAAACTATTATTAATATTTTAATCATTTAGATATGTTTTTATCATTTAAGCCTACCATGGCTTTTCCTGGAGAAAAAGTATAATCATTATCATCCATTAATTTTCCATTTTTCATATTATATAATTTCCAATTAAATTTTATGCTGCTATTTTGTTTTTTTCCTAATTTTAAAATTGTTAATTCAATTTTTCTAGGTTTGCCTCCAGAAGATCCTTTAAATGTTCTTTTTTCTCCTTCTTTCCAAATTCCCAAGGGAAATTTACATCCATTTTCAATTATTCTACCACCACGTCTACTATCCCAAATTCTTCCTATGCATTGTCCATCGTTAGTTATAGTAAATAGTTGGGTTTTGAGACCACTTTGCCCTTTTCTTGTTCTTTTATAAACTTTTATTTTTTCTCCAGTTTCTGGATGATGCCAATCTTCAGGACCTATAATTTCCTTTTTTTTCTTTTCTCCAAATACCAAATTAGCTTTTGTAAATTTAATTTCTGTATCATTTCTAATTTTTCCACCTGTGAAAAGCTCTAAAGGTATAAATCTTTCAAAAGCCTGGGAGAATTGAGTTGATAAAAATAATATTAATAAACTATAAAAAAGTTTATTCATTAAAATATAGACTTTGAATATTTTTTCCAGTTTTCCTGATATCTAATTGCATTTTTTTTAACAGCTTCAATTTCATCATCAGTTAATTGACGAATTACTTTTCCTGGAGAGCCCACTACCAAGGAATTGTCTGGAATTTCTTTATTTTCCGTGATCAATGATTTAGCTCCAATGATACAATTCTTTCCAATTTTTGCTTTATTAAGAACTACAGCTCCAATGCCAATTAAGGAATTGTCATCAATTGTGCAGCCATGAAGCATTACTAAATGACCTATTGTTACATTTTTTCCAATTATTAATGGATAGCCTGGGTCAGTATGCAAAACACTTCCGTCTTGAACATTTGACCCTTCCCCTAAATAAATATTTTCTATATCACCTCTTAATGTTGCATTAAACCAGACACTAGAGTTTTTATCTAATGTTACATCACCAATTATAACAGCGTTTGGTGCTACCCAATTTTCGCCAAGGTTTTTTGGTTTTTTGTCTTTTAAATCGTAAAACATAAATTATATAGTCTTTTAACATGGCATTAACTAAAACACCAATATGTGACTTCGGTAAAAAAGCTGATAACTTTGAACTTAAATCTACAGATAATAAAATAATTTCACTAAATGATGCAAAGGGTGAAAATGGAACACTAATAATGTTTATCTGTAATCACTGTCCATATGTTTTGGCAGTGATCAAAAGTGTTGTTGAAGATTGTAAAGAATTAGAAAATGATGGAATTAAATCTATAGCAATAATGTCAAATGACCCAAAAAGATATGAAGAAGACTCATTTGATAATATGATTAAATTTTCAAAAAATCATAATTTTAATTTTCCATATGTAATAGATGAAACTCAAGAAGTAGCAAAGACTTATGGTGCAGTCTGTACTCCAGATTTTTTTGGATACAACAAAGATCTTGAACTTCAATATAGAGGAAGAATTAGAGAGTTAAAAAATTTGAAACCAATAGAAAGTGGAGATAGCGAACTTAAAAAAGCTTTGAAAATGATTGCAAAAACTAACAATGGTCCAAAAGAACAATTTCCAAGTATGGGCTGTAGTATTAAGTGGTTTTAAAGAATAATGTATTTAGTAATAACTAGAACTTTTCCTCCAGAATTAGGAGGTATGCAAAATTTAATGTGGGGACTGGCAAGGTCTCTTTCAAAACTTAATCTTATAAAAGTTTTTGCAGACTATCATGAAAATCATGAAGAGTTTGACAATACAGTTTCATTTTCAATAGAAAGAGTAAGTGGAATGAAGCTAATTAGAAAATATAGAAAATCTTATTTAATTAATGATTATATTGAAAATAACAAAAATGTGGAATGTTTAATTGCCGACCATTGGAAAAGTTTAGAATTAATCAAAACAAATAAAAAAAAAATCTGTCTAATTCATTCAAAGGAAATAAATCACCCTAAAGGCTCTGGATTAAATAAGAAAGTACTATCAGTTCTAAATAATATTGATCACGTTGTTGCAAATTCAAATTATACAAAAAACTTAGCTATAGATCTTGGAGTAGATGAAAGAAAAATAGTTGTTATTAATCCTGGTGTTGATCCAGCCGTTGAAGTTCCTGAAAAATATTTGAATGAGGCAGATGAAATACTTAAAGGAAAAAAAAATAGAATAATTACAGTGTCTAGATTCGATAAAAGAAAAAATCATGAAAAAGTAATTATGGCTGTTAGAAATCTAAAAGAAATTTATCCAGAAATTGTCTATACATGTATCGGATACGGTGAGGAAGAGGAAAAATTAAAAAAATTAGTAATTGAACTTAAATTAGAAGAACAAGTTAATTTCTTAAAAGATATTCCTTCAGATTTAAAAAATGCTCTTATTTCTAAGTCAGATATTTTTGTAATGCCTTCAATAATTTATAAAAAGTCAGTTGAAGGTTTTGGTATTGCTTATGTAGAAGCTGCACAATATGGCATTCCGTCAATTGGTGGGAAAGATGGAGGAGCCTCAGATGCAATAATCCACGAAAAAACTGGTTTGATATGTGATGGAAATAAACTTGAGGATATCTATTCAAGTATAGAGAACCTTTTTAAAGATAATAAGTATTTAGAATACGGAAAAGAAGCAAAAAATAATTCTGAAAACTTTCTTTGGGATAAGGCAATTGAAAAATATAAGAGAATCTTATAAAATAATTATATGATTGCTAAATTTAATAACATTTTCTACTTAATTGTATTTCTTGCACATTTTATAGCGATAACCGCATATTGTTTTCAAACAATTGTTGGAACCAAAAAATTTATGGATAAGTTTGGTATAGATCATAGTGCAGCTGTAATGGTTAGATTTGTTGGAGCGCTAATGCTTGGTTGGGTAATAATGGCTATTTATATAATGTTTGTTAGACCAAATGGAGTTGAAGGTACTTGGGCATTTTTTAATTTAATATTTATTATACATGCATGCGTTTTAGGAACAAATTTCTACTCGCTTAAAATTGATAAAACTGGTCTTAATGAAAAAGTTACAAATGAAGGGATTATAGCGCCTGCAGTTTTTTTGATTATGATGGCTATACTTTGTTACGGTCTGTCAGATAAAATTTATATTACTTAGCCCTTAGTCTTTTTAAACATAGTTTTATATATATGCCAAACTACAATTAGTATTGTGGTTAATAAAATACATGCAGTAAGAGTTCTATCCCATAAGAATTCCCAAGATCCATTACTTAACAATAAAGATCTTCTTAAATTCTCCTCCATTAAACCACCAAGAACAAACGCGAGTATTAATGGTGGCATTGGAAAATCATAAAGCCGCATAAAAGTTGCAACAACTGCAATTCCAATCATTAAATAAATATCAAAGTTATTAAATGACATTACATAAATTCCAGTAATAGAAAAAAATAGGATTAACGGTATTAGATAATTTTTTGGGACTGCTAGAATTCTAGCTATATAAGGAATAAGAGGTAAATTTAGAATTAATAAAATTACCATCCCAATATACATTGACATAATTATGGACCAAAAAATCTCAGGGTTTGTCATATACAATCTTGGTCCAGGTTGAACTCCAAAACCTAATAAAGCCCCTAACATTACGGCAGTGGTTCCACTACCAGGTATACCTAAAGTAAGCATCGGAACAAATGATCCTGAACATGCTGCATTATTTGCAGTTTCTGGTGCAGATAATCCATTTACACTCCCCTTGCCAAATTTTTCTTTTTCTTCATCGTTAACAATATTTCTTTCCATTCCGTAAGCTAAAAAAGAAGCAATAGTAGCCCCTGCTCCAGGCAAAACCCCAATTAAAAAACCAATTACTGATGACCTAGGTATTGTCTTGTACATTTTGGTTCTTTCTTCTTTATTAATTTTAATTGAACCAAGTTCAGTCAATGACACTTGTTTAGCAGCACTCGTTGGATCATTTCTTTTTAAAATAATTGTTAAGGCTTCACTCATTGCAAATGTTGCCATCACAACAAGTACGAAACTAATACCATCAGTTAAGTTCATATTATTAAATGTAAATCTTGTAATATCTGATAAGCTATCTTGACCAACAGAAGCTAGCATTAATCCTAGCACTACCATCATCATTGCTTTTAAAAATTGACCTTTTGAGGAAAAAGCTGCGATTGCAGTTAAACCTAAAATCATTAAAGCAAAGTAATCTGGTGATCTAAATGATAAACTTACTTTTGATAAACTTGGAGCCATAAATAATAGATAAATGGCAGATAATGTTCCACCAGCAAAAGAACTCCAAGCAGCAATTGCTAAAGCTTTTCCCGCTTTACCTTGTTGAGCCATTGGGTAACCATCAAATGATGTTGCGACAGTTCCTGGAACACCAGGTGCGTTTAACAGTATTGATGATGTGGAACCTCCAAATACTGCTCCATAATAAACTCCTGCCATTAAAATTAAACCAGTTGCTGGGTCAAAACCATAAGTAATTGGTATCATTAAAGCTATCGCTGTCATTGGTCCAAGTCCTGGCAGCATTCCAATAATTGTTCCAAAAAAACAGCCAAGCATTACCATTAAAATATTTTGTAAAGTTAGTGCAGTTGTTAAACCAATTAGAATTCCTTCAATCATCCCATAACTCCAATTGATTGTAAGAATGGATCTCTTAAATAAATATCAAGAACGCCATGAAGCAAATACATAAAAGCTGCTACAAAAGGAAAAGACAATAAAAACATTAAGACCCATCTTCTCTCTCCTAAAAAATAATATGAAGAGAACAAAAATAATGATGTAGTTAAAAAATAACCAACTTTTAAAATTGTAGCACCATAAATTATCGCAATAATAATAAGTATTACTGTTTTTTTATATTCTAAAGTTTTATGTTGAACTTTTATTGTATTAGAGTCTGGTAAAATTAGTTTTAATCCTGAAAAAAAAAGGCCTGCATAACCTAGATAAATTGGGAATGTTCTTGCATTAAAAGGTGCATTTTCGTCGAATGCAAAAACTTGAATTTGATAAGCTGTATATAAATAAAATGCTGAAAATATAAAAAAGAGCAGTGATATAACTTTTGTAGTATTTATATTCACTGCTCTAATTTTTTAATAATCTTTTAAGATTATATAACTCCTAATTTCTTCATAAGAGCTGTCATTTCTTCAGTTTGTTTTTCTAAGAAAGAGACAAACTTACCTTCTGGATTGTAAATATTAACCCATGCATTTCTTGCTCTAACAGTTTCCCATTCAGAAGTTTTTTGTACATCACCTAACATTTTGGCAATTTTAGATTTATCTGCACTACTCATTCCTGGAGGTCCAAAGAAACCTCTCCAGTTAACAAATTGCACATCATAACCTTGTTCTTTAAGAGTTGGTGCATCTGGAGCATCAGAAACTCTTGAAGGAGCTGTAATACCAATAATTCTTACTTGGTCTCTAGCACCCATTAGCTCACCTAAACCAGTAGAGATAATTTGTGTTTCACCAGACAACAGTCCAGCTAAAGCTTTTCCACCAGCATCATAAGGAATATAAGCAACGTCATTAGGATTGGCACCAGCAGCTTGGAAAGCTAGAGCACCAATTAAATGGTCCATGCTTCCTCTTACTGATCCTCCAGCCATTTTAATAGAGCTTGCATCTTTTTTGTACGCATCAACTACATCTTTGAAATTTTTATAAGGTGAATCTTTGGCAACTGCTATTGCACCGTAATCACCAATAACTCCCGCTATCGGCACAACATCTTTATATGATAAAGTTCCACTTCCACTTACATAACCTTTGTGTCTTGTAATTGATCTTAAAACTAATGGTGTTGATTGAACTAAGACTGTATTAGCAGGCTTATTATTAATCATATAAGCTAATGCTTTTCCACCACCACCACCTGACATATTTTCAAATGATGCACTTTTTAACATACCAGCTTTTGTTAAAGCTTCTCCAGTACCTCTAGCAGTTCCATCCCAACCACCACCAGCACCACCACCAATTACAAAGTGCAATTTATCAATTGCTAATGAACTAGTTGTTGTTGCTGAAAGTATAAGAATTGCTGAGAATAAAACTGAAATTATTGATTTAATTAGTTTCATTATTTTTTCTCCTATTATAATTATAATTAGTTATTAAACATAAATTAAAATTCAGTGTCAATGAGGATTTATTATTTAAATATTAAACATGATTCCATTTAAAAAATTATTAAATGAGCTTAACATTAGTTATAAGGCTTTAATCATAGGGGTAATAGGAGGTTATATTGGAACTCTAATTGGTCTTCCTTTACCTTGGTTGCTAGGTGCTTTAGGTTTAAATCTGTGTATTGCTTTTACTAATTTTAAAATTGAATTCTCAACAAAATTACTTAATCCAGTTTTTCTGATGGTTGGTATTATTTTAGGTGGAACGTTGAATGTATCTTTATTATATAAAATTCATTTATGGATATTCTCATCTATGGCTATGGTTGTTTGTACTGTAGTCAGTACTATTTTAGCAGGATATTATTTTATTAAAGTTTGTAAATTTGATAAGTTTATTGCAACACTTGCCGCACTACCTGGGGCATTTGTCCCAATAGCTGCAGCACTTTTAGAGTATGGAAAAAAAGAAAATCATAAACAAGTTTTAATTCCTCAAGCCACAAGAGTTATATTTATTGTAAGTTTTGTACCTATATTATTTATTAGCAAGTTAGGATTTTCTGAAATTGCAGGATATAATTATGAAAATATTTACGATCTAAGATATTTTTTAGAAATTATTTTTTTAATAGTCATTTGTTATTTATTTTCTAAATTGCTAAAAAAATTTAATATCCCTTCACCTATACTTGTTGGTGCAATGGCCTTATCTGGATTATTTTATACTTTTGAGATTGTTAACTCTAGATTCCCAGATACAGTAATAAATATAGCATTCATTTTTTTGGGTACTGCTCTTGGAAGCAGATTAAATGGATTAAAACTTAAAGAATTATTTTTTTATATTTTTCATGGAATAATTGTTTGTTCTATTTTAGTTATTGTTGCAATGATTACAGCTTACTTTCTTCAGTATTTAGGATTTGATTTTATTCCAACTTTTTTAAGTTTTGCTCCAGGAGGAATTCATGAAATGGTTGTAATTAGCGTTGCCTATAATATTGATCCTATTTTTGTAAGTTATCATCATTTTTTAAGAATATTAATAATTGTAGCTTTTTTACCATTTTTGCTTAAAAAATTTGGGAACAACTCTATTAAAAATACAAAGTTTAAATAAAATCAAATATTAACTTTGTACTACTGACAAGAATTAAACCATAGATAATGTTATAAAACAAATTTTCATCTATAATTTTAAGCAATTGATAACCAATAAATATTCCAATTAAAGCCAATGGAAAAAGTGAGACAGATTGAAATAAGGTATCAAAATTCATCATTGATAGATAAATATACAAAGGTAGCTTTATTAAGTTAACACAACTAAAAAAGATAATTCTCGTTCCTACATATATTTCTTTTTTTAACCTTAATGGAAGTAAATAAAGACTTGTGGGTGTTCCACCAGCATGCACACAAAAACTAGAAAATCCTGCAATAGATGAACAAATTGCACCTTTTAAAAAGTTTTGCTTAGCAGGAACTGTCTTTTCTTTTTTGAACAAAAAATAGTGTCCAGCAAATAAAAATCCCATTATTCCAACTATTAATTTAAGCAAATCCTCTGAAAAATGATTGAATGTAAGAGAGCCAATTACAATCCCTATTGCTGCAAACGGCACAATTACCCTGAGTATACTAAAATTAAACTCTTTTCTAAATCTGTAAACAGCAATCATGTCTGAAAAAATTAAAATAGGTAGAATAATTGCTAAAGCTTGTTGCAATGGCATCACAACTGTCATCAATGGGACTGATATTAATGATATGGAACCTCCTAATCCAGATTTTGCTATACCGTACAAAATTATTGCAGGAACAACACTTATAAAAAAAAGGAAATTTATTTCCATTAATTTAATGATTTTGTTAAATATTCAAAAACCTTTTCAGGTGATAATTTATTTAAATCTGTTACTTGAATTGCTTTAAAATTTTCTCTCTCTATACTCACTTTATATGCAGTAGTATGAGAGCCAAATAAGGCTAAGCCTTTAGTATCTAAATGTGCTGCTATATGTGCAGGTCCAGTGTCATTTGCTACAACGAAAGAACTGTCTTTTATTAATGTAGCAAGTTCAGAAATATCTAAAGATCTATTTTCTTTTAAAATTGAAATCGCATTAATTTCTTTTGTCATAGTAATTTCATCAGGACCCGGAGCTACTATAATCTTATATTCATCTTTAAATTTATTCTTAATTAAATCTATAAGTTTATTATAATTAGGCCATTTTTTAATCTGTAAATGTGGAGAGCAAAAAGGAAATAAAATTATATATTTATTTAAATCAAATTTTTTTTTTATATTTTCAATATTGGAACAAGCCCAACTAAAATCAGGAAACATAGTGTATTTAGAACTAACCCCAGATGTTTCTAATTGATGTTTAAATCTGTCTAAAACAGGATTTTTATCAAATTCATCCTTGGATTTATCTTTTGGCAATGTGGTTTCAGAAGACGACCAAACAAGATTACTAGCATTTGGGAACAATATTTTCTTATAGAAATTTGAACGAGAAGAATTTTGTAAATCAAAAACTTTTAAAAATTTATATTTTTTTAATTTGCGCATGAGATTGAATAAATAAATCAGATTAAATCTTGATAATCTCTTATCCAAAATTATGTCCTCTAAACATGGATTTTTTTTGAAAAGATCAATGTAAGGCTTTGATGTTAATAAATATACTTTATCATCTTTGTGAAAATCAGAAATATCTTGAATTGCACCACTCGCTTGGGCTATATCACCTAAAGATCCGTGTTTAATTATAAGAATATTAGACATATTTTTAACAACTTAACACACTATGTTTATATATGAATAAAATTTTAGTTGAAGTATCTGTAGGTGAACTTTTAGATAAAATTTCAATTTTAGAAATCAAAAAAGAAAAAATTAAGGATCTCGAGAAACTTAAATTTATAAATGATGAATATAGTGTACTGAAAGATCAATTAAATAAAAATTTTAAATCAGATGAAAAACTAAGTGAATTATTCAATTCATTAAAAGAAATTAATTCAAAACTCTGGGTTATTGAAGATAATAAAAGATTATGTGAAAAAAATTCCGATTTTGGTGAAAAATTTATAAAACTCTCAAGAGATGTGCACTTTTTAAATGATGACAGAGCAAAACTTAAACTAGAAGTTAATAATCATACAGGCTCTAAAATTAAAGAAATTAAAGAATATACAAGCTACTAATTATTAAGTGAGCGATAAATCTTCAATAAAATACATATTGAGTTTATCTATACCAATATTTTTTGCTAACCTTGCAACACCTCTGGTTGGAATTGTTGATACGACATTAATGGGTAATATGAATAATCAAGGTTATCTCACTGCTACAAGTATAGCATCCAGTTTTTTTTCATTAGTATTTTGGAGTTTTGGTTTTTTAAGAATGGGAACTGTTGGCCTTGTAAGTCAATCATTTGGAAGAAATGATTATAAAAGTATCTTAAATATAGTTTTTAGAAATCTATTATTTGTGATTTCAATATCAATTTTATTAATACTATTCCAAAAACAATTATTAAATTTATGTCTAATATTTTTTGATCTATCGCTTGATACAGAAAAAAAATTCAATGATTATTTTAATATAAGAATTTACTCATCTTTTTTTGAATTGACAATTTATATTGTTGTAGGTTTATTTATTGGATTACAAAAGACAAAAATTTCAAGTGTTGCAATTGTTTTATTGTCTATTCTAAATATTTTATTTAGCTCTATTTTAGTATTAAAATTCAATTTAAATATTAAAGGTGTCGCATATGGAACTTTGCTTGCTACAGGAGTAACATCGTTTTTATTTTTATTTTATATTTTCTATTATTTAAGAAAATATGTATCTTTAAACTTTAATATTAAGGAAATTGTAAATACGTCAAAATTAAAAAATTTATTAGAGGTAAATTTAAATATATTTTTAAGAACTCTTTTATTAAGTTTTTCTTTTTTTTGGTTTACTTATCTAGGTGGGAGAATTGGCGAAGAATTTATTGCAGCTAATACAATTTTATTAAATCTTATATTTTTATCTGCATTTATTTTAGATGCTTATGCCTTTTCAACTGAAGGTATAGTTGGATATTCTATTGGTAAAAAAAATAAAATACTTTTTACAAATATAGTTAAAAACTCTTTTATTTTGAGTTCTTTAACTGGAATTTTGATTTCTCTGTTTTACCTGTTTTTCAAAAATTCATTTATAGATTTTATGACTGACATAGAGAATGTAAGAGACATTAGTTATCAGTATTCATTTTGGTTAGTGCTTCTGCCTTTTGTTTCGTCTTTTTGTTACCAATTAGATGGAATATTTATTGGAGCATCTCAAACAAAAGAGCTGAGAAATGCCATGTTTATCTCTGTTGTTATTCATTTAATAAGTTCATTTATGCTTGTTAAAGGGTTCGGTAATCAAGGTTTATGGATTTCACTCACTATATTTTTGATTTTACGAGCTCTCACATTAGTTTTTTATTTTAATAGAATTTACTTAAAAATTTAAATTAGTTATTTAAGGCTTGGAATAACTTTTCTTAAATCCATGGCTATTTTTGGAATTATATTTGAATATATAATTCCTTTACCAACTTTCTTAAGAGCCATTATTTTACCATCGGGTGAAATAATAACTGTATGCCCAAAAGTTTCTCTTTTAATCGTATTTTTTCCTGTTTGATTAGGTGCAAAAATATAACAAAAGTTTTCAATTGCTCTTGCTTTTAATAAAGTTAACCAATGTCTTTGACCAGTTGTTTTAGTAAATGCAGATGGAACTGTGATAAAACTTAGATTTCTTTTTGATAAGTTTCTATAAAGTTCTGGAAATCTTAAATCATAACAAATTGAAAGACCTATATTTCCCCAGGGTAATTTAGTTGATACTAATTTTTTACCTGCCTTAAATACTTTGCTTTCTTTATGTTGTTCTTTTTTTGAAACTTTAACATCAAACATATTTATTTTATCATAATAAGTATTTATATTACCGTTAGGTCCAATAAGAATAGATCTATTTCTTAATTTGCCTTTTTCTTTAATGCACATTGAGCCAAGAAGTATCCATTTCCTCTTTGTTTTGGCTATAATTTTTACTTTTTTTATTATTGGATCATGTTTCATTTCATATGAATATTTAAATAAATTATTTTTGTTAGCAGACATCAATGAAGAAGTTTCTGGAGTAATTATTAAGTCTGCTTTATTTGCAATTGCTTGATTAATATATTTTTCAATTTCTTTAAAATTTTTATTATAATCCTCCCCACTAGATAATTGAATACAAGCTACTTTCATGTTTGAAATCCATATTTTTTTTCTAAATACTTTATAATATTGTGAATTATAAATGTAATAAATAAATAAATTATTCCTGCTGTAATAAAAGCCTCAAAAGGTTTAAAAGTTAAAACATTTACTTTTCTAGCTTCACCCATTAAATCCATAATTGTTATAACACTTGCAAGAGAGGTACCTTTGAGCATTAATATTATTTCATTCCCATATGCCGGAAGTGATTGTTTTATCGCTATGGGCAATTGAATTCTGTAAAAAGTTATTTTTTTTGTTACACCTAAACTTTGAGCAGCTTCAATGTAACCTTTTTTAATTGTCTGAAATGCTGATCTTAGTATCTCGGACGTATAAGCCCCTGTATTTAAAGAAAATGCAATAATTGCACACCAATATGGCTCCTTTATTATTACCCAAAAAAATGAATTTCTCAAAAACTCTATATTAGCTAATCCATAATAAATTAAATATAATTGAACTAGTAATGGTGTTCCTCTAAAAAAATAAGAATATCCATAGGCAAACTTATTAATTATTGGATTTTTATTAATTCTTAAAATTGCAAATATTAAACCTATTATTAATCCAAAAAACATTGAAAATACTAAGAGTTGAAGAGTGATAACTGCACCATTTAACAAGCTAGGAAAAATACTAATCATTAATTTTATATCCATCAGTATCCTTTGCTATATTTTATTTCTAATTTATTAATTAATTTCATACTTAGGAATGTAAGCATTAAATATAAGACAGCTGCTACTGAATAAAAAAATAAAGGATCTCTAGTTGAACCAGCAGCAATATAAGATTGCCTCATTATTTCTACTAATCCTGTAACAGAAATTAAAGAGGTATCTTTTAAAGTAATTTGCCAAACGTTACTTAGGTTTGGAATTGATAACCTCAACATTTGCGGTAAAATAATTTTGTAAAATTGAATATATTTTTTTATACCCAAAACTTTTGAAGCCTCAAATTGACCTTTATCGATTGATAAAATAGCACCCCTGAAAACTTCAGTAGAATAGGCTCCAGAAATAATCCCAATTGCAAGAGCACCAGTTATAAATGCATTTATTTCAATATAACCATCATACCCAAAAATTGAAGCCACATACATAGCGGCTCCTGTTCCGCCAAAAAATAACAAGTATATTACTAATAGTTCTGGAACTCCTCTAATTATGGTAGTGTAACAATTTCCAATAATATTAAGTGATTTATTTTTAGATAATTTTAGAGGAGTAAATATTAAAGCAAATACAAATCCGATTGCCATTGCAGCAATAGATACAGCAATTGTCATTAAGGTTGCAAAAAATAGTTCGTCTCCCCAACCAGTATCTCCAAATGAAAGAAGTTCCATATAGATTGGCGACTATATATTATAGTCGCCATATCTAAAATTAATTACATAGAAGCATCAAAACCGAACCATTTAATGGCTAGTTTGCTAATAATACCATCGTCTCTAGCTTTATCTATTGCTGCATTAAATTCATTAAGAAGCTTAGAGTCTCCTTTTCTAATTCCTACACCAACACCATTACCAAATGCTCCACCCGAGAAAGTAGGACCAGTCAAAACTACTGCCTCCCCAGATTTCTCAGCATAATCAGTGAATGCAACTGCAGCTGCAAGGGCAACATCACATCTACCATTTGTTAAGTCTAGGTTAACTTCGTCTTGAGTTTTATAAGTTTTAAGTTTTATCTTACCAACATCACCTGACTCTAAAAAGTTTTGGTGAATCGTACCTATTTGTGTACAAACGGTTTTACCGGACAAAGAATTAGTCAATGTTTTAAGTGCTTTATCAACATCAGAGCCACCAATATTAAGGTTAATTCCCTCTGGTGCGTTAATATTTTCAATATTTGATCCCTTCATCACAGCTAATGATGCAACTTCATCTGCATACCCTTGAGAAAAATTTATAGTTTTTAATCTTTCAGATGTGATTGACATACCAGCCATTATTGCATCAAATTTTTTCGATGTTAGTGCTGGGATCATTCCATCCCAATCTTGTTCAACTATTGTGCAGTTATGTTTCATTATTTCACACAAGGCTTTGGCTAAATCAACCTCAAAACCGTTGAGATTACCTGCGGCATCTTTAGAATTCCAAGGTGGATATGCTCCCTCAGTTCCTATCTTTATTGAGCCCGCATTTGCACTCAATACTAGGAAAAAAGAAATTATAATTCCTAGTCCAAATGTTTTAAATTTACTCATTTTACCTCCAAAATATATAATTAGATTATTTCATAAATTTAATTAATTAAAAAGAAAATTAATGGTTTATTGATGATGAAAAGTTCCAGGAACAATCAAAGCTTGGAATGTAAATCCTGGATAATTTTGTATTTCCAAAGTTTTCATTGAATACATTTAGCCAACTTTCTACTTGTTTCGGTTTTTTATCTTGGGAACCAACTTGTGCAGTAATAACTCCTTTTGGTTTTAAAATTCTCACAAGTGAATTCATATTTTTGGCTGCTAAATCAATACAATATTGATCGTCATTTAGAT
>CACFXK010000012.1 GCA_902570125.1 uncultured Pelagibacteraceae bacterium | reverse complement strand
TCGATTTGGAAAAATTAGATAAATTTTTCTTTAATGATTATAAATTTCCAGAGGGTAGAGGAGATTTAAATTTAGTTAAGTTTAATAAAAAAAAAATTAAACTAATTGATGAAAGTTATAATTCTAATCCTTTATCACTCCAATTTGCAATAAATAAACTAAATAATTTTAATTCAAAATCTAAAAGAAAACTAATTCTATTAGGAGACATGCTAGAACTTGGTAAATATTCTAAAAAACTTCATTTAGAAGCTGCACAACATATTAATGATACTAAAATTGATAGAGTATATGTTTATGGTAAAGATGTTATTCATACATTTAACAAAATTAGACCACAAAAAAGAGGAAAAATATTAAATTCAAAAAAAGATATCCTAAATTTTATAAGAAATGATATTAAGGATGGTGAATTTCTAATGATTAAAGGTTCAAATTCAACTGGATTAAATAAAATAAGCCAAAGCTTAAAAATAGGCAAATTGCATGCTTTTTAGTCTCTTTTCTAATTTAGTTGAGATCTTCAGTTTTTTAAATGTTTTTAAATATTTAACAGTAAGAACTGGTCTATCTATGTTTACGTCAATGATAGTAGTTTTTTTAATTGGAGGCCCATTAATTAATTATTTTTCTTCACATAAAATTCATGACCCAATTAGGGAAGATGGTCCAAGTGAACATATCGTAAAAAAAATAGGAACTCCTACAATGGGAGGTCTAATGATTTTACTGGGTATTTTCTCAGGTGTTCTTTTATGGGGTGATTTTTCAAATCCTTACAATTGGTTCTTACTTTATATAGTTGGAGCTTTTGGATTACTTGGAGGCTATGATGACTATCAAAAAATAAAAAAAAATAATTCAAACGGCATAAGTTCAAGTTTAAAGATTATAATTCAAATAATATTAGCTTTAATTGGAATTTTTATTCTCTATTTTTATAGTGGATCTAATGAACTTGAAAACTTGTATTTTCCATTTTTTAAAAATTTAATAATTAATTTAGGTTGGTTTTTTATTCCATTTTATCTATTTGTAATTGTAGGATCATCTAATGCGGTAAACTTGACGGATGGGCTCGATGGCTTAGCCACTGTGCCTGTAATATTGGTTGCAGCTTGTTTTGCTTTTATTAGCTATGTAACAGGAAATATAGTTTTTTCAGGATATTTACAAATTACCTATATTGAAGGCGTAGGAGAGGCATCTATTTTCTGTGGAGCAATAATAGGATCATGTCTAGGTTTTTTATGGTTTAATGCTCCACCTGCTAAAATATTTATGGGTGATACAGGATCTTTAGCCTTAGGGGGATCATTAGGAGCAGTTGGTATTATTACCAAACATGAAATTGTTTTAGCAATTACAGGCGGATTGTTTGTTTTAGAAGCTGTATCAGTAATTGCACAAGTAATATCATTCAAACTTACTGGAAAAAGAATTTTTAAAATGGCCCCAATTCATCATCATTTTGAAAAAAAAGGCTGGCCAGAGTCGACTGTAGTTATAAGATTTTGGATCATATCAATCATTTTGGCGATGATAGGTTTGGCGACATTAAAATTAAGATAATGAATGATAGACAAGTGTTTTTTAAAAATAAGAAAATTTTAATATATGGATTTGGCAAATCTGGAATATCTTGTTTTAATTTTTTAAACAGAAATAATATATGTAAAATATTTGATGATAATAAAAAAAACATCCCATCTAAACTAAGAAAAAAATTAATTAATGTTAATAAATTAACACTTATTAGATTTGATTATATTGTCATAAGTCCAGGTATTGATATAAAAAAATGTAAAATTTCTAATTATTTAACCAAAAATAGATCTAAAATTATTACTGAACTTGATATATTTGAAATTACCTATCCAAAAATAAATAAAATTACGATTACTGGTACTAACGGTAAATCTACCACTTCGAAACTGCTCTTTGAAGTCCTGAAAAATAACAAGATGGATGTTAGGCTAACTGGTAATATTGGATATCCAATATTAATGGAGAAAAAAATAAAAAAAAAAACAATTTTTGTAATCGAAGCATCCTCTTATCAACTTGATTATAGCAAATATTTTAAATCTAAGTATTCAATGATACTTAATTTAAATCCCGATCATTTAGAGAGACATGGAACTTTTAAAAACTATGCAGAGGCAAAATTTAAGATAGTCAAATCGCAAAATAAAAATGACTATGCTTTTTTAGATAACGAAAATAAATTTATTAGTGAATTAACTAAAAACAATCAATTAAAATCAAAAGTTATAAAAGTAAATTATTTAGAATATAACAGATACTTTAAAAAAATAGATAATATATATTTTAACAATTCTAGTAACAAAAAAAATCTTAGTTATGTTTTATCAATCGCTAAAATTTTAAAAATAAATTTTAAAAAAGTAATAGATACTGCAAATAAATTTAAAGGATTAAATTATAGGCAACAAATAATACATAAATCAAAAAAATTATTAATCATAAATGACTCGAAATCAACTAGTTTTTCGTCAACAATCCCATTACTTGAAAGTTATGAAAATATCTACTGGATATTGGGGGGCCTTGCTAAAAAAGGAGATAAATTCAAATTAAAAAAAAAATACTTTTCTAATATAAAAGCATATGTTTATGGTAAAGATAGAAATTTTTTAATTAATTCCTTGCCAAGTAAAATTTTCTATAAAAGTTCATTAACACTTTCAAAAGCCATTAAAATTTTAAATAATGATATTAAAAATGATTTTAAAAAGAAAATAATTCTTTTTAGTCCTTGCGCTGCCTCTTTTGATCAATTTAAGAATTTTGAGGAAAGAGGAAAATTTTTTAATAAAATTATTCAACATATATTTAAACAAAATTAAAATATGAATGAATATTATGATAGTATTTATGATTGGTGGAAAAATATAGATAAAATTTTACTATTCTTAATTTTAAGTTTATTTTTATTAGGGCTTTTTTTTTCGTTAGTTTCAACATCTTTAATAGCTTCCGATAAATTAGATACAAAATCCTATTATTTTTTTTTTAAACATTCTGCTTATATAATTTTAGCAATTGCGATCTTAATTATGCTTTCTTTTTTAAATCAAAAAATTTTAACAAAATTTTCTTTATTCTTATTTTTAATTGCATTTTTAAGTTTAATGTTAGTTCCTTTTATTGGTATTGAGGTCAAAGGATCAAAAAGATGGTTAGATTTGATCTTTTTACCAAGATTCCAGCCAGTTGAGATAATTAAGCCTTTTTTTATAGTAACGTTATCTTTAATGTTAACTATTCAAAGTAGAAGACTGTATTTTAAATATTTCTTAAGTACTGTATTAATTTTACCCATATTAATGTTACTTATTTACCAGCCAGATATTGGACAAACACTTTTAATATCAATGGTATGGTTATCTTTAATTTTTGTTTCTGGCATAAATATATTTGTCTTTTTTATGTTCTTTTTTTTGGTTGGATCGATTTTGAGTTACTTAGTTATGTTTGTTTCTAAATTTGAATACATAAAAATTAGACTTTTTGCTTTTTTGGACTCAAGCTCGGGCAATAATTATCAAGCTGAAAAGGCAAGTGATGCTATTATAAACGGTGGATTTTTTGGCAAAGGGATTGGAGAAGGAACACTTAATTCAAGAGTTCCTGAGGCCCATACTGATTATATAGTTTCAGTTATAGCTGAGGAATTCGGTGCAATAATAGTAATCGGAATATTATTTTTGTATCTAATTTTCTCATATAAAATCATTCAAAAAATTAAAATTATAAATAAAGATTTATTAAGACTAATTTTGATTGGATGCGTCTCTTTAATTTTATTACAAACTTTTATACATGTGGGAGTTAACATTAGATTATTACCGACTACAGGCATGACTTTACCATTTTTGAGTTATGGTGGTTCTTCGATAGTTAGTACTGCAATTGTGTCAGGAATAATTCTTAACTTAACAAAAAGAAAAATAGAATAAATATATGAAAAAAATACTTATTGTAACTGGTGGATCTGGTGGTCATGTAATTCCATCGTTAAGCATATATGATATGCTAAAAGATAATTTTGAAGTACAAATTGTAACAGATTTAAGAGGATCAAAGTATATTAATAATAATTATTATAATTTTTCACTAATAGATGTTCCAAATTTATTTTCAAATTTATTGTTACTTCCATTTAATTTAATAAAATTTTTCATTTCAATTCTAAAATCTTATAAATACTTAAAATTAAATAATTATAATACTTTAATTAGTACTGGAGGGTATATGTCATTACCATTGTGTTTAGCTTCAAATTTATTAAATATAAAAACTTATATTTTTGAACCAAATTCAGTTATAGGTAGAACTAATAAGTTAACACTAAGCTTTGCTACAAAAGTCATTTGCTATGACAAAAATTTAAAAGGTGTTTCAAAAAAATTATTAAATAAAGTTTATCCAATCAACCCATTACTTAGAAAAGAAATCTATAAATATCAAAGAAATGAAAAAACTATTTTAGATAAACAAAAAAAAATACTAATAATTGGAGGAAGTCAGGGGGCAAAATTTTTTGATGAATTCATTTCCAAAACAATTATAAAGCTTTCAAAAACTCAGAATATTCGTGTTTTACAGCAAGTAATTAATCAAACATCTAAAGAAATTATAAAAGGTTTGTATCAAAAAAATTCTATAGAACATGAATTATTTGAATTTGATGATAAATTATTAATTAAAGCTATAAATTATGATCTAGCTATTACACGATCTGGTGCATCTACAATTTCAGAATTAGCTTATTTAAATATTCCATTTGTGGCAATTCCATTCCCGTATGCTAAAGATAATCATCAATATTATAATGCAAAATTTTATGAAAAAAATAAATGTTGTTGGTTAATAATACAGAAAGACATTGATAAAAATAACTTCTTAGACTTGATGAATAAAATATTTGAAAATCAAAATGAATATTTTTCAAAAAAAAAAAATTTGATAGAACTAAATAAAGAGAATACTTGGGAAAAAAATAAATCTAAAATAATTGAACTTATAAATGAAAATTGATTTAGGAAAAAATGAACTTATTCACTTTGTTGGCATTGGTGGAATAGGAATGAGTGGTCTAGCTATGATTATGAATGGTTTAGGTTATAAAGTTCAAGGCAGTGACATTAACAAAAACAGAAATATCGAAAGATTAAACGAAAAAAAAATCAAAGTATTCATAAATCATAAAAAAGAAAATATAAAAAAAACAACAGTTCTTGTAACTTCCTCTGCAATAAAAAAAAATAATCCCGAAGTATCAGAAGCAATTAAAAGAAATTTACCAATTTACACAAGAGGTGATATGCTGGGTCATATAGTATCCTTCATGAGAAATGTTGTTGTGACTGGTTCACATGGCAAAACAACTACAACATCATTAGTATCTAATATTTTTACCTCAGGAAATTTGGATCCTACTATAATTAATGGCGGTATACTAAATTCAATTGGTAATTCTGCTAAATTGGGAAAAAGTAATTGGTGTATTACAGAGTCTGATGAGTCAGATGGAAGTTTTTTGAAAATACCTTTTACTTATTCTATCATTACTAATTTAGATTCTGAGCATCTAGATTATTATAAAAATATAAATAATCTTAAAAAAAGTTTTTTAAAATTTATTGATAAAATACCTTCTGTTGGAAAATGTTTTGCATGTAATGATGATGAAATTCTTAAAAGTGTACTTCAAAAGTCAAAAAATAAAAATTTTTACACATATGGTAAATATAAAGGATCAAATTTCCAAATTGTAAACATTAAGCAGTACCCTAATCTATCTATTTTTGATGTTAAAATAAATATTCCTAGTAAAAAAAAAAAAATTAAAAATATTAAATTACCTATGATTGGGATGCATAATATAAGAAATGCAACGGCGGCAGTTGCACTGGCATTCACGATTGGATTACCTGAGAAATATATTAAACTAGGAATATACAATTTTAAAGGAGTTCAAAGAAGATTTACTCACTTGTTTGATCATAATAAAGCGAGTTTTTATGATGACTATGCCCATCATCCAACTGAAATAAGTTCAGTTTTGAGTAGTGTAAAGAGTGTATATAAAAATAAAAAAATTATTTGTGTTTTTCAACCTCACAGAATTTCGAGAGTGATAAATTTGAAATCAGAATTTTCAAAATGTTTCAAAATGGCAGATACAGTTTTATTATGTCCTATTTATTCAGCTAACGAAAAATTAAGACTTAATTTCACATATAATTCATTCGCAAATTTAATAATAAAAAATTCTAAAGTTAGATTAATTAAAGTCGAAGACGAAGTTCAACTAAAAAAGTTTATAAAACAGAATTTATTTGGTGAAAAAATTTATATAGGGATGGGTGCAGGAACAATCTCAAACTGGATGAAAAATTTAAAAAATATATTTTAATGGAGATTAAAGACATAAAAAAATCAGCATTATCTTTAGACGGAGATATTTTTTTTGATCAAAATATTAAAAATCTTAACTGGTTTAATATTGGAGGAAAAGCTAAAATTTTCTTTAGACCACACTCACTTAAAGGTTTAATAGAATACCTTAAATTATATGATTTGCGTGGTAAAATATTTATCTTAGGAAATGGATCCAACGTATTATTTGATGATGAAACATACAAAGGCACAATAATTAAGTTAGGCAAAAGTTTTTCTAATATTTCTTTATTAAATAAAGATACAATTATAGCAGGAACAGCTGCTACTCAAAAAAAAGTATCAGAATTTGCAAAAGAAAATAATATTTCGGGGTTAGAATTTATGTCTTGTATTCCAGGTTCTATTGGTGGCGGTATTAGAATGAATTCTGGTTGTTTTAAGAAAGAATTTAAAGATATTCTTATCTCCATTCAATTAATTGATTATAAAGGTCTCGTAAGAAGTTTACCTGCTAGTAAAATTAATTTTAATTATAGATCAATTGAACTACCAAAAAATTTAATATTTTTAAGTGCAACTTTTAAAGGAAAAGAAAAAAATAGCTCAGTCATAAATAATTATATGAATGAACTTAAAGATAAAAAAGAACTTACTCAACCCACCAAAATAAAAACAAGTGGAAGTACTTTCAAAAATCCAATTAAACAAACAGATAAGAAAGTTTGGGAATTAATAAGATTAAGTGTTCCTGAAGAAACTAGTTTTGGAGATGCAATTATTTCAAAAAAACACGCAAACTTTTTTGTAAATAAAAAAAATGCAAAATCTGCAGACATGAAGTCATTAATTAATTTTGTAAAAAAAAAAGTAAAAGATAAAACAGGTATAAAATTGGAACTAGAAATTGTTGTAGTTGAATAATGTTTAAAATCTTAATTTTAGCAGGAGGGTATTCTAATGAGAGAGCAATTAGTTTAATCACAGCCAAAAGTGTAATTAAAGAGTTAAAAAAAGATAGAAGATACAAGCTCTTGTTAATAGAACCTAATGGAGAGTTCACTAAAAAATTAAGAAAATTCAAGCCAGATATAGTTTTTAATCTATTACATGGAAGATACGGAGAGGATGGATATATACAATCAATTTTAGAATCTGAAAAAGTAAAATATACTCATTCTGGAGTTTTATCTTCCTCACTTGCAATTGATAAAGAAATATCAAAAAAAATATTCATAAAAAATAAAATACTTACACCTTCATATGTCAAATTTTCATTTAAAAATAATTTTAATTATAAAGATTTGATTAAAAAAATAGATAAAAAGTTAAAATTTCCTGTGGTTCTTAAGCCAATCAATGAAGGATCTAGTGTGGGAGTATACATTGCGGATAAAATAAATTTTTACAAAAATTTGATGAAATTACTCAAATTTAAAGAAATTTTGATTGAAGAATACATACCAGGAAGAGAAATTCAAGCAGCAATATTAGGTAATAAAAAATTAGGAATAATAGAGTTAAAACCTAAAAGAAAATTTTATGATTACAAAGCAAAGTATAGTGTCAGTGCTAAAACTGAACATATCATACCAGTCAATATTAGTATTAAAAATTATAATAAAGTAAATTCAATTGCCATGAAAGCACACAAATTATTAAAATGTAGAGGAATATCACGGTCAGATTTTAGATTTTATAATAATAAATTTTATTTGTTAGAACTTAATACACAACCTGGGATGACATCCCTATCTTTAGTTCCAGAAATTGCAAGATATAAGAATATTAATTTTAAACAACTTATAGAAGAAATAATTAAAGATGCTTCTGTCAATAAGTAAAAGCAAATTTTATCTTTGCCTAATTTTCTTTATTTTTTTAACTTCAATTTTTAATTTTAATTTATTCAATAATTACCAAGATAAATTTATTTTAAAAAATATAATTATTTCTGGTTTGCCCAATCATGAAAAAAAAATGGTAGAAAAAGAATTAAACAATTTTTATAATAAAAATATCTTTAAATTAAGTGAAGACAAAGTTTTTGAAAGCTTAAATAAGTTCAATTATTTAGAAAATATTTATGTAAATAAAATTATACCTTCATCTATAAATATTAAATTATCGAAAACTGATATCTTAGCTAAAACTTTTAAAAACGGAGAAGAATTCTATATAGGTAAAAACGGAAAATTTATTATTTCAGATCAACTTTTTGAAAAAAAAGTTACTCCAATTGTATTTGGTAATTTTGAAATTAATAACTTTATAAATTTATATGAAAATTTAAATTATCATAAGATAAACCCATCAAAGATTGAAAAGTATTATTATTTTAAAAATAAAAGATGGGATTTACTTTTTTCAAATGGACACACATTAATGTTGCCATCTAAAAATATTGATGAATCAATACAAATTTACAAAAAATTATTAAAAAATAAAAAATTGATAAATATAAAAATAGTTGATCTTCGAGTCCCCAATCAAATTATATTAACAAACAGTAATGAGTAAATTTGAAGTACTAATTGATTTTGGATCAAAAAATTTAAGATTAGGTGTATTTGATAATAAATTTGAATGTATTTATTCTTCAAAAATTAAAATTGAAAAAAATTCTCAAATTAAAAGTGCAGAAAATTGTCTAAAAGATTTAGTCAGGGATGCTGAAAAACAATTAACAACACATCTAGATAATGTAAATATTTTATATGATTCATCAAAATTTTATTCTGTTGACCTTTCAATTAAAAAAAATTTTGACCAAGCAACTTTTGTAGATAAGCATTACAGTAGCTTAATAGATGAAGCTAACTTTATAATTTCAGAAAATAATTTTAAAGATCAAGTTATTCATATTGTTATAAATAATATTATTATAGATAATAACCAAAAATTAGAAGCAATATCAAATAATATAAAAACTAAATCTTTAATTCTAAATTTAAAATTTATTTGTCTCAATAAATCTTTAATTTATGAAATTTCTTCTATTTTTAAAAAAAACAACTTAAATATTTCTAATATATATTGTGCAAGCTATGTAAAAACTTTTTTTTATCAAAAAGTACTAAAAATGAAAAATAACTTTATATTTTTAGATATTGGGTATGAACGAACAAGTGCTTTAATTTTTAACAATAATAAATTTGATTTTTTTAATTCTATTAATTTAGGTGGAAATAGTATTACCAAAGATATTTCGAAAATTTTAAAATTGGATATCGAATTTTCTGAACTTCTAAAGATAAAATATAATAAAAATGAAAATGAAATATTTTTCGATAATAAGAATCTTGATGATATAAATTTATATAGCGAAATTACAAAAAAAAAAATATCAATAGATTTACTTAAACAGGTTATTGAAGCCAGGGTTGATGAAATAATTGAATTGGCAATAAATAAAAATAATTATTTTAAAAATATTGACACTTCGGATAAGCCATCAATCATTTTCATTGGGGATGGATCTAAGTTAATATCTAACAATAGTAATTTTAAAACCAAAAATAATTTTTCAGAATTTATTTATTATGAAGAAAATGCATCGAAGATTTGTGAGGCAGGTTTTGCTTATAAGCAAAGTGAAGAAAGTCATCTTACTCAAGAAAAAAAACGGGCAAAAAAAGTTGGTTTTTTCGAGGGTTTTTTTAATTTTTTTTCAAAATAACCGTATTTTCCTGTAATATTACTTGAATATTAAATTTTCATAAATTTTAATATATTTACTTCATGTCTCTACTCACCCAATCAACTATAGCTGATAAAGTGTTTTATTCTGGTATTGGTATTCATACTGGTGAGAAGGTAAATCTAAGTATTTTTCCAGCATCTCCAAATACAGGCATAATTTTTAAAAGAATTGATTTAAAGCAAAATAATGTTGTGATACCTAATTTTGAAAATGTTTGCGAAGCAACACTTTGCACAACAATTTCAAATGAACATGGTGTAAGAGTCTCTACAATCGAACATCTTATGGGAGCCTTTTTGGGTTTGGGTATAGATAATGCAATTGTAGAATTAGATTCTCAAGAAGTTCCAATACTTGACGGATCAGCAATAGATTTTGTCAAGGTTTTGAAAAAAACTGGATTAAGAAATAGCGATATTCCAATTAAATTAATAAAAATTAATAATAGGGTTGAAATAAAAGAGGGAAATAAGTTTATATCTATTGAAAAATCAAATACAACATTAGAGATAGAATTCGAAATAAATTATAAAAATCAATTAATTAAAAATCAAAAAAATAAAGTAAATGTTTTTGAAGATAAACTAGATAATATATTTAATTCTAGAACGTTTTGCTTATACGAAGATATAGAAAAGTTAAAGCAGTTAGGTCTTGGAAAAGGTGGATCATTAAATAATGCAATTGTTGTTAAAGAAGACAAAATACTTAATGAAGGTGGTTTAAGAAATAAAAATGAGTTTGTAAACCATAAAATTCTAGATTGCATGGGGGATCTTTATCTTGTCGGATATAGATTAATAGGTTCTTTAAAGTGCAGACATGGTGGTCATAGTTTGACAAACAAGCTTTTAAGAAAAGTTTTTAGTGATAATAGAAACTATTCTTTAATTGAAATTAAAGGAAAAAATCTACCAAATTCATTGTTACATAATCGACATTATTTAAAATCTATTGCTTAAAAATTAGAATTTTAAAAAAATTCTGTTAAAATTCTTTAATGAAAATACACAACTTTTTTTTAATTTTTATAATCATTTTTGCATTATTTGCTTGCTCTGAAAAAAAGGAAAAAGTTTCATTAATTAAAGAAAAAAATTTAGAAATGCAGATGATAGAAGCTTACAATGAGGGATTAAAAGAATTTAATAAAGGAGATATTTTTTTTGCAGCAAAAAAATTTAATGAGGTGGAACTTCTGTACCCTCAATCTATTTGGGCGCCAAGGTCAACATTAATGGCTGCTTATGCATATTATACTCAACTATATTTTACAGATGCAATATACGAATTAGAGAGATTTTTAGAAAAATATAAAAATCATCCAGATACTGATTATGCTTATTATTTACTAGGTATTTGCCATTATAATCAAATTGTAGACGAAAAAAAAGATCTTGGAGAAATAGTTAAAGCTAAAAAATATTTTATATTATTGAATAAAGAATACCCTAATACAGATTTTGCCGTAGATGCACAATATAAGTTAGAATTAATTGAAGAAATATTAGCTTCTAAGGAACTTTATCTTGCCAATTATTATTTGGAGAGACAAAAATGGATACCAGCAATGAATAGATATAAAAAAATAGTTAATGAATATGATACTACAATATTTGTAGAAGAAGCATTATTTAGATTGGTAGAATTACATTATAAATTAGGACTTATTGATGAGGCAAAGAAGTATACTGTTTTATTAGGATACAATTACCAATCAAGTGATTGGTATGAAAGGTCTTATAGAATTTTAAATACCAATTATGAAAAATCTGAAATTAAAAAAGATATTAAAAAAGAAAAATCTTTGTTAAAAAAATTTAAAGCTTTATTCAAATAATAATAAAATGAAGGAAAGTGAGATAAGAAATACTTATAATAAAAAAATTAAGGAACTTAAAAAACATAATAAACTTTATTTCGAAGAAAGTTCACCAAAAATATCTGATAATGAATTTGATCAAATCAAAAAAGAAATATTAAACTTAGAAAAAAAATTCCCCTATTTAAAGGATACTTCATCCCCTTCAGTTTCTTTAGGCTATACCCCTTCTAAAAACTTTATTAAAACTGAACACAGAGTTAAAATGCTATCTTTGTCAAATGCATTTGATATTAACGACCTAGAAAATTTTCAAAAGAAAATATTTAATTATCTTAATAAAAAAATTGAATTTGAATATAGTGTTGAACCAAAAATAGATGGAATATCAGCATCATTAACTTATAAAAATGGTTTGTTAGTAATGGGAGCTTCAAGAGGTGACGGTACTACAGGAGAGGTAATTACAGAAAATTTAAAAACTATTAGTGATATACCTCAAAAAATATCAAACAAAGATTTCCCTAAAGATATTGATATTAGAGGAGAAGTCTTCATTAAAAAAAAAGATTTTAGTGAATTAAAAAATGATTTTGCCAATCCAAGAAACGCAGCATCTGGATCTCTTAGACAAAAAAACCCCGAGGAAACAAAAAAAATACCTTTAAAGTTCATTGCCTATACATATGGTTTCTTTACAAATGAAAAAATTAAAAAACAATCTGAATTTTTACATTCTCTTAAAAAATGGGGATTTAAAACAAACGAACATAATAAAGTTTTAAAAACAATTAAAAGTTTAGAAAATTTTCATAAAAAATTTGAAAATGATCGGTTTGATTTAGAATATGATGTAGATGGTTTAGTTTATAAAATTGATAGCCTCGAACTTCAAAAAAGATTGGGATTTACAGCAAATTCACCTAGGTGGGCTATAGCTCATAAATTTTCAGCAGATAGTGGATATTCTCAAATTACTGACATAAATATCCAGGTTGGTAGAACTGGTGCATTAACTCCAGTTGCAAGAATTAAACCTCTAAACATTGGTGGGGTAGTAGTTTCTAATGCAACACTTCATAACGAAGATGAAATAATTAGAAAAGATATAAGACTAGGGGATACCGTAAAAGTAGAAAGAGCAGGTGACGTTATTCCTCATGTTGTTTTAGTAGACCTAAAAAAAAGGAAAAAAAATTCAAAAAAATTTATTTTTCCAAAAAAATGCCCCTGCGGTTTTGATACAATAAAGGAATTCAATAAAGTAACTAAAAAATATGATGCAGTAAGAAGATGCCCTGATAGAGGATTTGACTGTGAAAAAATAGCAGTAGAAAAAATCAAACATTTCATATCAAAGGAAGCTCTTAATATTGATGGTTTGGGAAAAAAAGTTGTTGAGAAGTTTTGGGATCTTAAATTAATAAGATTTCCACAAGATATTTTTAATCTAGATTATAAACAAATTTCTCAATTAGATGGTTGGGGCAATCTATCAGTCTCAAATTTGAAATATTCAATAGATCAATCAAAAAAAGTTTCTTTGGATAGATTTCTTTATTCTTTGGGTATTAGACATATTGGTATTGAAAATGCAAAACTTTTGGCAGAATATACAAAGTCAATTACAAATTTTTTAAACTTCATTCAAAATAAAAATTTAAATGAATTTTTAAATATAGATGGAATTGGAGAAACTCAAATTAATTCCTTAAAAAAGTTTTTTGAAAATAAGTCAAATTACAGAATAATTGAGAAATTATCCTCACTATTAAATATTTCCAATTTAAAAATAAATAAAGGTGGTAAATTATTAAACAATACGTTTATGTTTACTGGAAAATTAATAAATATGAGTAGAGCTGAAGCAAAATCTTTAATTGAAGAAAATTCAGGATCTGTTGTAAGCTCCGTTAATAAAAAATTAAAATATTTAATAATAGGTGAAAAGCCTACTATTCGAAAAGTCCAACAAGCTAAACAATTCGGAATAAAAATTTTATCTCAGAAAGAGTGGCTTAATTTGTTAGATTAAGCTAGCTAACCATTTTTTTTCATTTTTATTTAAGAATGGTGAAATATTATTATAAACTTCAAAGTGGTACTTAAATAAATAATTCTTTTCTTTTTTGTTCAGCATTTTAAGATTAACCAGGTCAGTATCAATTGGTGCCATTGTCAGATTTTTAAATATAAGTTTAGATTTCATTTTTTTAATAAACACTAAATTTTCAATTCTTATTCCAAAATCATTTTTTTTTATAAAAACCAGGCTCATTACTTAAAACCATTCCTTCTTTTAATTTTACGAAGTTATTTTTAGATATTCCTTGTGGTCCTTCATGAACATTAAGAAATGCTCCCACCCCATGACCTGTACCATGACGATAATCAAGGCCTATATTATTGAGACTTTTTCTTGCAATTTTATCAATATTATGGCCATTTTTTTCTTTTTTTATATTTGATAAGGCAACACCAATATGACCCTTAAGAACTCTGGTAAATATATTTTTTATTCTATTTGAAACGTTAGAGAAACATACTGTCCTTGTTACATCTGTGGTTCCCCATTTATATTGACCACCAGAGTCAAGTAGCAGTAAATCATTTTTTTTTAAGCTTCTATTTGAATATTTATCAGATCTATAATGAATAATGGCTCCATTTGGTCCAGATCCAGCAATTGTATCGAAACTTGGATATAAATAATTTTTACTCCTTTTTCTAAAAATTTCCAATTTTTTCTCGATTTTTTTTTCAGTAAGGTTATTTATTTCACGATTTTTGATCCAATATAAAAATTTTGTCAAAGCAACACCATCCTCAATATGTGCGTTAACCATGTTTTTAATTTCAGTTTTATTTTTTGAAGATTTTAAAAAATATATAGGATCTTCTCTATGAAGAATTTTGAATTTACAATTAATTAAGCTTTCCTCAAAAACTGAGCAGGTATTACTATCAACGCTAAAATTTCCATTCTTAAGGCCAATCAAGCATTTAAAAATATCATTTTCTTCTAAAAATTGAATTTTAATTTTTTTTAGACTTAATTTTATTTTGTTTATTTTATTTTGATTTGAAAAAAAATAAATTTGTTTTTTATCTGTCAAGATTATTTTACAATTGGCAACCGGAGAATTTGGAAGATCTTTTCCTCTAATATTCAAAAGCCAACAAATATTTTCGCCTGAGCTAACAAATGTATAATTGATTTTCTTATTTTTCATAATTTGAATTAATTTATCAATTTTTCTATTTATACTTTCGCCTGCCACAAAAGAATCTAAACTAAAAAATGGATAGTTATTTTTAATTTTGTTTTTATTTTTAAATTTAAAATTTAAAGGAATTAAGTTATAACAGTCACCAAAGTATTTATTTAGAGTTGTCCATGTAAAAAGATCTGGATCAAATCCAATTTTCATCTGTTTTTTTAAAATATCTTTAGGCCACACATATGGAATTTCGCAAATTTCAAAATTTTTTCCTGACTCTTTTTCTGCTTGAATAGTATATCTACCGTCAACAAATAAATATTTTTTTTTTTTCAAAAAAATTGCGAAACCTGCAGAGCCAGAGAATTTTGTAATTGATTGAAGATTATTTAATTTAGAATATTCGGTAAAATAATTGTCGTTTTTTGGCAAAATATATCCATCTAAATTATTTGAAATGATAATATTATTTATTTCAGTATTCATTTTAGTTTTTTTTGATACCTTATCCAACCAGGACTCCTTATTTCACTATCATTATCAAAATCCATATCTTGATTGAATTCAAAATCTTCCTCTTTTTCATCTACAAAATTATTATTTTTTTTAATATATTCATCTGGTAGTTCATCCACAAACCTTGATGCCATGCTGTCAATCCAATCTCCCTGGTAAAATCTATTCATAGAAAATGATATTTTAGCGAGTTTTTTTGCCCTGGTAATCGCAACATAAGCCAACCTTCTTTCCTCTTCTAATCCGCTTTCGCCTTTTTCCTCAATACTTTTCTGATGCGGAAATAAACCTTCTTCCCACCCAGGTAAGAATACGACATCAAATTCTAGTCCTTTAGAAGCGTGTATTGTCATTAAATTAACCTTTTCACTCTGCCAATCTTGATCTAACGATGTCGCAAGAGCAACATGCTCTAAAAAACTCTCCAAATTATCAAATTCTTTCATCGCACTTAATAATTCTTTTATATTTTCTAATCTATTTTCATTTTCTAAGTCCTTCTTATTTTTAAGCATTTCACTATACCCAGACTCATCAAGAATTGTCTGTAATAACTTATTATGATTCATTTTATTCATTAAATCATTTCTCCATTTGGCTAAAAGATTTAGAAGAGAATTTAAGCCTAATTTTGTTTTTGGTTTAATTTTGTTTTGTTCGATCAAATGTTTTGAAGCAACTTCTAATGAGCATTTATTTAATTTAGCAAAATTATTAATAGCTTTTACAGTAGTATCGCCAATAGATCTTTTTGGGACATTTAAAATTCTCTCAAAGGCCAAATCATCCTGCGGTTGAAACACGGTTTTTAAGTATGCAACACAATCTTTTACTTCAGCTCTTTCATAAAATTTAATACCTCCAATAATTCTATATGGAACACCAATTTTTAAAAATCTTTCTTCGAATTCTCTGGTTTGAAAAATAGCTCTTACAAGAATTGCGACTTCATTTAATGAAAATTTATTTTTAAAATCTTCAATATTAGAACCAATTTCAGTTGCCTCATCTTTCACATTTCTAAAACAGTTTAAAGTCACAAGTTCACCATCTTCTTGGTCAGTAAAAAGTTTTTTTCCAACTCTATTTTGATTATTTTTAATAATATTTGATGCTACATTTAAAATATTTTGAGTTGATCTATAATTTTTTTCTAATCTTATTATTTTTGTATTCTCGTAAACACTTTCAAATTGAAGAAAATTTTTAATTTCTGCTCCCCTCCAACTATATATAGACTGATCATCATCCCCAACACAGCAAATATTTTGATTATGCTCTGCTAAATATTTTAACCATTCACTTTGAATAAAGTTTGTATCTTGATATTCATCGACTAAAATATATTTAAACTTTTTAGAATAGATTTTTGATATATCTCTATTTGTTTCAAAAATTTTTACTGTGTGAAGTATTAGGTCACTGAAATCAGCAGCATTTAAATCTATTAGTTTTTGTTGATATATTTTATATATCCCAAGAAAGCTTTTTTCTAATATGTCTTTACGATTAAGTACAACTTCATCAGGGTAAAAGCCTTTATTTTTCCATTTGTCAATTACTGCCAAAATATATCTCGGGGATATTTTTTTTGTGTCTATGTTCTCAGATTTACAGATATTTTTTATTAATCTAACTTGATCATCTTGATCAATAATTGAAAAATTTGATTTTAATCCAGCTGCTTCTGCATGTTTTCTTAATATTTTTGCGCTAATTGAGTGAAAGGTACCTAACCAAGGAAGGCCAGTTGCCTCTTTTCTTAAGAATTTAGAGACTCTTAATTGCATTTCTTTTGCTGCTTTATTTGTAAATGTCACTGCCAGGACTTGATTTGGGAAAGCCTTATGTTGTTTTACAATATGTGCAATTCTGGCTGTAAGAACCCTTGTTTTTCCTGAGCCTGCTCCTGCAACAATCAAAAGAGGTCCATTTAAATATAGAACTGCCTCTTCCTGACTTTTATTAAGATTTGTTAAATAATCTAAATTCATCGTTTATTTTTTTTTAATTTAAGCGATATTAAATCTATGAATAAAACTAAGAAAATACCAATATTTACTAAAGGCATTTTCTTACTAGTAGCATTGTTTTTTACACTTGGCATTTATTTATCAATACCAGTTTTATTTAATTATAAAAGCATAGAAAATATCATTGAAAATAAGTTTTCTTCTGATTTTAATATTAAATTAAATATAAATGGTGACATAAAGTATCAATTACTTCCAAAGCCTCATTTATTAATTAGCGATTCATCTTTATCAATAAATGAAAATAATAAAAATATTTCATTTGATATTAAGAATTTAAAAGTTTTTACGAAAACTAATAGTTTATATCCAAAAACTAAAATTGATTTTGAGAAATTTGAAATTCAAAATACCAATTTTTTAATAAAAAAAAAAGAATATGATGTTTTAAGAAATTTTTTTCATAAAGCTAAAAGTGAACCATTTTCTATTAAAAAAAGTAAAGTATTTATAATAGATGATAATGATGATACTTTAATTATATCTCCAATAGAAAAAGTTAATTTTGCTACCTCTAAAATAGACGATTTTAAAAAATTAAGTATTAAAGGAAATTTGTTTGATTTAAATTTTAATTCATTATGGAAAAAAAAATATAATTCTCAAATGAATTCACAAATAGAAGTAGATTTTGAAGAACCAAATATTTTGATAAAAAATGAATTAAACTATGATAATAATTCTAGTTTTAATGGTACAACTTTACTTAAGTTCCTAAATGAAAATATTGAAATATTATATCAATTAAAAAATAATATTATTTCTTTAAAATCTCCAGAAAATAATAATGATATTAAAATTGACACCACAATTGAGTTATCACCTTTTTATCTCAATTCAAATATTACTTTGAATAAGCAAAATCTTAATTTTTTGGTAGATGAATTAATATTTTCTATTTTAAATTTAAGACCTGATTTATTAGGTAATCTAAATGGAGATATCAAATTCCATTTAACTAATATTGAGCATGAACTTATAAGAAATGGCAATATAAGTTTAAATATAAGTCAAAAAACTATAAATTTTAGTGAAGTTTTATTCAATATTGGTGATATTGGCTCAATTAAAACTGAAGTTAAATATAGCGAAGAAAATGGTGATATAATTTTTAGTTCATCAAATTCTTTATTAATAAAAAATAAAAAACAGTTTGCCAAAAAATTCCAGGTAAAATTAGATAAAGTGAAGAATATTAATGTTATTAAATTTAAAATTGAGAGAAATATTAAAACCGGATTTGTATCAATATTTGATATAAAAGTTAATCAATCAATTTATAAGGGCAAAAACAATGTTGACTCTAGATATAATATTAGAAATTCCCAAGAGCTTAAATCATTAGTTAAAAATATTATTAATAGTTAGACTGGTTTTATCATTTTATTTGGATCAACTATTATATCATACTCTCTTTCATTTATTAATCCTGATTTCAGAGCTTCAGCTTTTAGAGTAGTTTTATTTTTTAATGCATTCTTAGCAATCTTTGCAGCATTATCGTAGCCAATCTTAGGAGATAAGGCAGTAACTAGCATTAAAGAGTTATCTAATAAATGTTTAATTCTAATTTTGTCAGCTTTTAGTCCAGAGATACAATACTTTGCAAAACTTTTTGTGCTATCTGAGAGAATTTTGATTGATTGAAGTACATTATGAATTATTAAGGGTTTAAAGACATTAAGTTCAAAATGACCATGTGAACCAGCCATTGTAATACCGTTGTGATTTCCAATTACTTTCACACATACCATTGTTACAGCCTCACATTGAGTTGGGTTTACTTTACCAGGCATAATTGATGATCCAGGTTCATTCTCTGGCAAAATCAACTCTCCATATCCAGCTCTTGGTCCTGATCCTAAAAACCTAATATCATTTGCTATTTTCATTAAACATACTGCAGTTGTATTTAATGTACCTGAATAATTAACTATTGCATCATGAGCAGCAAGTGCAGCAAACTTATTTTTAGCTGGCTTAAAAGGTAACTTTGTGATTTTTTTAATTTCATTTACTATTTTCTTATCAAAATTTTTTTTGGTATTTATGCCAGTTCCAACAGCGGTTCCACCTTGTGCTAAATAATAAATTTCATTAAGTGAAACTTTTATTCTTTTAATGCATTCTTCAAGTTGAGATTGGTAGCCAGAAAATTCTTGACCCAATGATAAAGGGGTAGCATCCTGAAGGTGTGTTCTGCCTATTTTGACTATTTTATTAAATTCACTTACCTTTTTTTTTAATTCTTTATTTAATAATACTAAGCTTGGTAATAGTTTTTCTCTAGTTTCCATTGCTATTGCAATATGCATTGCTGTGGGAAATACATCATTAGTTGACTGTGATTTATTAACATGATCATTTGGATGAACGGGTTTTTTTGTACCCTTTTTTCCCTTAAGTATTTCAATTGCTCTATTTGAAATTACTTCATTCACATTCATATTTGTTTGTGTGCCAGAACCAGTTTGCCAAACTTTAAGAGGGAAATGATTATCTAATTTTCCTGAAATAACTTCATTAGAAGCTCGTACAATTGATTTATAAATTTTTGAATTAATATCTTTGCTTTTATAATTTGTAATAGCAGCTGCTTTTTTTATAATAGCTATGGATTTTATTAACTTTGGTCTGACTAATACATCTCCAATATCAAAGTATTTTTTTGATCTTTGTGTGGATGCGCCCCAATACTTATCCACAGGTACATTTATAGAACCAATGCTATCATATTCTTTTCTGAATTTCATATTTTAGTTTAGAGAGTATATTTATACACTTATACATTAAATAATAACAAAATCATATAGGAGTAAAATGACAAATTTTGAAAAAGTTGGTGTGTTTATGAAAACTTTTAATCAAGATGTAAAAGATTCATCAAGTTTAAGCACTGATAAAATAAATTCGTTAAGAATTTCATTAATTAATGAAGAGTTAGAGGAACTTAAACAGGCAATATCAGAAAAAAATTTGACTGAAGTTGCAGATGCATTAACAGATATTTTGTATGTTACTTATGGCGCAGGTCATGCTTTTGGTATTAATTTAGATAAATGTTTTGAAGAAGTTCAAAAATCTAATATGAGTAAATTGGGAAAAGATGGAAAACCAATATATAATGAATTTGGAAAAGTTATGAAAGGACCAGACTATTTCAAACCAGATTTATCAAAATTTATTAAATAATTTATATCCAATTAGGTCTTAAGACTTTTATTTTTGCATCACCACACCTTAGATCTTTATCAAAATTAAAGCTTCTATCTTCTAGTTTTAGTAAAGCAAATGGATTTTTATTATTGATCAATAACTTTCCTAAGTTTTTATTTTCATAAGTAATTTCGTCACTATTGATCTCTCCATCTAAAACTTTAATTGCAAATAGTCTTTTATTAAGTTTATCTTTAAGTTTTATTCTAGCCGTATTTTCTTGCCCTACATAACATCCTTTTCTAAAGTCAATTCCATTTAGTTCTTCAAAATTACATTCAATTCCGAATATTTTATTTTGCAGGTTATTTGTATCAATTTGAGCAATTCCTAATTCATGACTGTAATTATAATATTCATTTACATCAGAAACTTTTAATTCCAATTTTTTTATAGAAAGATACAATTTTTCTAAATTAATCACTAATCTAGCTCCTAATTTATCAGACCTTGGATCTAAAAGAATAGGATCTTCTCTAAATTTTATAGTAAAACCCATCTCATCTTTAGAATTTTCCAATTCTAGAAATTTTTCCTTTGTTAAATTTGCAACAACAAACTCATTACTTAGATTTAAAATTTCTACTTTAGATCTAAGCTTGTATAAATTTAACTGTTTATATAAATTCTCAATAATTTTCTTTTCACAATCCAAAAAATAGCCTGATTTATGTTTAATAATTATAAAATCGTAAAGATATTTGCCTTGTGGTGTTAATAGAGCTGAAAAACAACTTCTATAATCTGATACATTTTCAATGTTGTTTGTAATTATATTTTGTAAAAATTCTTTAGCATCATCTCCATTAATATAAAGAAGACCCCTATCCTCTAGGATGTAAATATTATTTCTATTCATATTGTAATATTATAACGAATGATATAAGTAGTTTTTTTATAAATGTTAGACCTAATAATCAAAAATGGGAAGTGTTATATTGATAAAGATCTCAAAGATGTTGATATAGGCATTCAAAACAGCAAGATTATAAAAATTGGTAAGTTAGATGAAGATTCAAATGAATCAATAGATGCAACTGGACTTACTGTTCTTCCTGGCTGTATTGACACTCAGACGCATTTTAGAGAACCAGGTTCAACAGACACTGAGGATTTAGCTTCTGGAAGTAGAGCAGCAATTGTTGGAGGTATAACCTCAGTATTTGAAATGCCTAATACTAATCCTGCAACTACAAACAAAGCAGAATTTCAAAGAAAAATAGATTTAGCAAAGAATAGAATGTATTGTAATCATGCATTTTATTTTGGAGCAACTCCCACCAATCAAAGTGAATTAGCTGATCTTAAAGGTTTAGACGGGTGTTGTGGAGTAAAACTGTTTGCAGGCTCTTCTACGGGAACTTTACTAGTCCATAAAGAAGAAGATATTGAAAAAGTATTTGAAAGCACATCTAAAATTGTTGCAGTTCATTCAGAAGATGAGGATATTTTAAATCTTAGAAAAAAATTAAGAGAAAAAGGTAATGTTCATTCTCATCCTATATGGAGAGATGAAGAGTGTGCAATTTCCTCTACCAGAAAAATTGTTAAAATTGCAAAAAGATTAGGTAAAAAAGCTCATATTTTGCATATTACTACAAAACAGGAGATTGATTTTTTATCTCAGAATAAGGGAGACATAACTTTTGAAATAACCCCACAGCATTTAACAATGTTTGCTCCAGATTGTTACGATAAACTTGGAACTTATGCTCAGATGAATCCACCTATTAGAGAAAAAAGTCATTACGACAGACTGTGGTATGCAGTAAGAAATAATTATAATGATACTATCGGTTCAGATCACGCTCCTCATCTGAGAGTAAATAAAGATAAAGAATATCCAGATACTCCTTCAGGAATGCCAGGAGTTCAGACCTTATTACCTGTGATGTTAAACCATGTAAATGATGGAAAACTAACTTTAGTTCAGCTTATGAATCTAATCTGTGAAAATCCAGCGAAAATTTTTGGTATTGTAGGTAAGGGATATATAAAGGAAAACTATGATGCGGACTTTACAATCGTGGATATGAACAAAATTATCGAAATCAAAAATGAAAAAATAGAGAGCAAGTGTGGATGGTCACCTTTCGATGGGCATAAGTTTAAGGGAACTCCAGTTTATACAATCATAAATGGAGATATTAAAATGAAAGATGGAGAAATACTTGGAGAAGCATCAGGTAGGCCCATCAAGTTTGATAATTAATCTAATTTATTTAATCAGAATTTTATTTTCTATTAAACTTTGAGTAATTTCCTCTAAAATTGCTGGATCATCGATCGTCGCTGGCATTTTATAATCTTCCTTGTCGGCAATTTTACGAATAGTTCCTCTCAATATTTTTCCTGATCTTGTTTTCGGTAATCTTTTTATAACTATTACAACTTTAAAAGCTGCAACTGGTCCAATTTTATCTCTTACCATTTTAATACATTCCTTTGAGATAGTTTCATTGTCTTTTTCAACACCAGATTTTAAAACAACTAAACCAATAGGCAATTGTCCTTTTAATTTGTCTGCAATTCCAAGAACAGCACACTCTGCAACTGATTGATGTTCAGATAATACCTCTTCAATTGCACCTGTCGATAATCTGTGACCAGCAACATTTATAATGTCATCAGTTCGTGACATAATCCAAATATATCCATCTTCATCAATGTGTCCTGCATCATAAGTTTGATAGTAACCCTTGTAATTACTCATATAATTTTCTTCATATCTTTTATCAGCATTCCAAAGCGTAGGAAAGGTTCCTGGAGGTAAAGGTAATTTAACAACTATATCTCCCATCTCATTTGTTTTTGCTATTGAATGATCAGGTTTAATTACTTTTACATCATAACCTGGAACTGCTTTACATGCTGAACCATACTTAGTTTTTTGCATTTCTATTCCAGTACAATTTGAACTAATTGCCCAACTAGTTTCCGTTTGCCACCAATGATCTATAACGGGAACATTTAAAAGATTTTCAGCCCACTTAATTGTATCTGGATCAGCTCTTTCACCAGCTAGGAATAAAGATTCAAAAGAACTTAAATCATATTTAGAGAAAAACTTTCCATCTGGGTCTTCTTTTTTAATTGCTCTAAATGCCGTGGGAGCTGTAAACAAAGATTTAATTTTATACTCTGAAATTATTCTCCAAAAAACTCCTGCATCAGGAGTTCCAACTGGTTTTCCTTCAAATAAAAGTGTAGTGCATCCTTTGAATAATGGAGCGTAAACAATGTACGAATGACCAACAATCCACCCTATGTCACTAGCTGACCACCAAACATCATTCTCATCGATATTATAAATATTTTTCATTGTCCATTTAAGAGCTACGATATGACCTCCTACATCTCTAACTATTCCTTTTGGTATACCTGTAGTTCCTGATGTGTACAAAATATAGGCAAATTCATTTGCTCCAATCTCAACACAATCTTTATTTTTTGCATTAACAAGTGCTTCCTCCCAGCTGATTTCTAGCGGTGAGTTTAATTTTACTTCGTGATCTTTCCTTTGAAAGAAAATTACTTTTTCAACTTTGTGTTTTGCAAGTTTTAATGCTCCATCAACTAAAGGTCTATATTCAACAGTTCTTCCTGGCTCAAACCCACAAGAGGCAGTAATTAAAATCTTTGCTTTACTATCATCAATTCTACTCGCAAGTTCATTTGATGCAAATCCTCCAAAGACAACCGAGTGTATTGCACCAATTCTTCCACAAGCTAGCATTGCTATAACTGCTTCGGGAATCATCGGCATGTAGATAATTACTCTGTCACCTTTTTTAATACCTTGATTATGTAGTGCTCCTGCAAATTTTGATATTTTTTCTACTAATTCACTATATGTAAATTTTGCTTTACTGTTAGTTATAGGGCTATCATAGATTAAAGCAGTCTTATCACCATAACCATTGTCAATATGAACATCAATTGCATTGTAACAGGTGTTTGTAACACCATCTTCAAACCACTTATAAAATGGAGGATTAGATTTGTTTAGAATCTTGGTTGGTTTTTTAAACCAAAAAATATCATCTGACACATTTTTCCAAAATTCCTCAGGATTTTGAATAGATTCTTCATAAATTTCTTTAAAACTATTTTTCATAGTGATTTGTTTTTTGACACACTTTTATAATGATTTTATATAACAGGTTGTATTTAATTTCATAAAGCTAATAAAATCAATACTTATTGCTTCAAAATAACTCTTCAACAAACTTATTTTATTTGTTATTTAACCCCTAACTTTAGGCTAATCATTAGATTGGTCTGTAGTTTAAATTTAAACTAATAAAAAAACTAACTATGAGGGAGTTTTTTATGAAGACAATGAAAATGTTAGCATTAGCGGCAGTGCTTTTCGGAGCAACTACGGCAGCTAACGCAGCAACTGCCTTTTTAGCCACAGACGATTTTGTAGGTATTTCGTTTTGGTTAATATCAATGGGTATGTTAGCAGCTACAGCGTTTTTCTTTATGGAACAGGCTAACGTCAGTTCACAATGGAGAAAATCAGTAAACGTAGCTGGATTGGTAACAGGTATAGCATTTATTCACTACATGTATATGAGAGCGGTATGGATCGAAACAGGTGATACTCCAACTGTTTACAGATACATTGACTGGTTAATTACTGTACCACTACAGCTAGTAGAATTTTACTTAATTCTTTCAGCAGTACGAAAAGTTGACACCAACATATTCTGGAGAATCTTAATTGGTTCACTAGTTATGTTAATAGGTGGATATCTTGGAGAAGCTGGATTCATTAACGCTACACTAGGTTTCATAATCGGTATGGCTGGATGGATTTATATTCTTTATGAAATCTTTTCAGGAGAAGCAGGAAAAGTTGCTGCCAAATCTGGAAATAAATCTTTAGTAACTGCATTTGGAGCTTTAAGAATGATTGTTACTGTAGGTTGGGCTATTTACCCATTAGGTTACATTTTTGGTTACCTAACAGGTGGAATAGATGGTAACGCGTTAAACGTTATCTATAACTTAGCAGACTTTGTTAATAAAATCGCATTTGGTTTAATTATCTGGTCTTGTGCAGTATCTAACTCTACAAGAAGAGCGTAGTAACAGTTAGTTACGAAATATAAAATAGGGCAAGTTTGATTACTTGCCCTATTTTTTTTTGTGCTTATATAAAATCAATGGCTAAAATCAAATATATTGAACATAATGGAAAAGAGCACATAGTTGAGGTCCAAAATGGGCTTACGGTCATGGAAGGTGCCGTTCAAAATGATATTCCTGGTATTGATGCAGATTGTGGAGGGAGCATGTCTTGTGCTACATGCCATGTTTATGTCAAAGAGGATTGGTACAACAAGTTACCAAAAAAAGAAATGGGTGAAGATGATATGTTAGACCAAGCTTATGAACCAAATTCTAAAAGTAGATTAAGTTGTCAAATAATGGTGTCAGATGACTTAGATGGTTTAACAGTGCATATGCCGGAGAAACAAGTTTAATGATTAAAACTGATGTTGTTATTATCGGTGCAGGTCCAACTGGATTATTTTGTGCACATCAACTTGGAATTATTGGATTGAAATGTGAAATAGTTGATAACCTGGATAAAATTGGTGGTCAATGTATTGAACTTTATCCAGATAAACCAATTTATGATATTCCTGCAGTTCCAAAGTGTACTGGTGAAGAACTTACAAATAATTTAATAGAACAAATTAAACCATTTAAATTTAATTTTCATTTAAATGACAGAGTCCAAGAACTTACAAATGAAAACGATAATTGGATTGTTAAAACAACTAGTGGAAAAAAATTCCTAACTCCAAATGTTGTAATTGCTGGTGGAGTTGGTTCTTTTGAACCAAGAAAGTTTCCAACAAAAAGTGCAGAAAAATTTGATGGAACTTCAGTTTTATACTCAATAAAAGACAAAACAATTTTTAAAGATAAGTCGGTTGTAATATTTGGTGGAGGTGATAGCGCTCTTGATTGGGCGATTGAACTATCTAATACTTCTAAAGTGTCACTTATCCATAGAAGAGACGAGTTTAGAGGCGTACCTGCGAGTGTTAAAAAAATTAAAGAATTAAGTGAAAAAAATATAATTAAATTATTTACCAAGTACTCAATTAAAGATGTCAAAGGAAATGGATCTTTAGAAGAAGTTGAAATTAAAAGTGAAGATGGGGAAAGTAAAATATTAAAAGCAGATTATGTTTTGGGATTTTTTGGTTTGATTATGCAACTTGGACCAATAGCAGAATGGGGCCTTAACTTAGATAAAAAAGTAATTCCAGTTAATACTGAAAACTTTGAAACTAACAAGAAAGGTATATTTGCTATTGGTGATATATGTACTTATCCAGGAAAACTTAAATTAATACTATCAGGTTTTCATGAAGGTGCTTTAGCTGCCAGAGGTTGTTTCAAGTATGCAAGACCTAACGAAAAATATAGATTTGAATTTACAACAGCATCCAGCACCATTAAAGACAGATTGGGTGTAAAATAGTGATTGAGTTATTTACTGCTGACACTCCAAATGGTTGGAAAATTAGCATTATGCTCGAAGAGATAAATCTTGAGTATAAAATAACAAAAGTCAACCTAAGTGAAGGCGAACAACATAAACCAGAATTTAAAAAAATTAGTCCTTTTAACAAGATACCAGTTATTAAAGATCACGAAAATAATAAGTCAATTTTCGAGTCCGGAGCAATACTGATGTATCTTGGTGAAAAAAGTAACATGTTTTATCCTGAAGAGAATAGGTTAGAGATAAATCAATGGTTAATGGCTCAAATGGGTTTAATCGGTCCAATGATCGGTCAGCATCATCAATTTCACTTTTATCATCAAGGCAAAAGTGAGTGGGGAGAAGAAAGATATTTTAAGATTACAAGAAAACTTTATGAAGATTTAGAAGCAAGGCTTTCTGCGAGTGATTATTTAGCAGGCAAAGAGTATTCGATTGCAGATATCGCAACATGGTCTTGGATTGCAAGACATAAAAGACATGACATAGGATTAGAAAACTTTAAAGATTTATCAAGGTGGTATGTTGATATAGCTAAACGTCCCGCGGTGATTAAAGGATTTAAAGTATTAAATAAAGATGCTGAAATAGATTACCCTTAAATGTCAGCGTAAACTTTTTCCTCTTTTTCGTGTTTTTCTTGTGCTGCTATGCATAAAGTTGCAACAGGTCTTGCCATTAATCTTTTAAGACCGATCGGTTCTGCAGTTTCTTCACAGAAACCATAAGTTCCATCTTGTATTTTTTTCAAAGCTCCATCAATTTTAGAAATTAATTTTATCTGTCGATTGATTGCTCTCATCTCAACATTTTTTTCTGTATAAGAGCTCGCTTGATCAACAATATCTGCTGAAGCACTATTGTCATCCATTGAAGCATTAAATATTGCTTCATTGTTAGTTTTCTTTAAGTCTTTCTTCCATTCAGTTAATTTTTGTTTAAAAAAAGCAAGGTGCTTAGCACACATATACTTTTCAGTTTCTTTAGGAATATATTTTTTAGAGATTTTTACCATACCCAAATTTATGAATTCGGTGAATATATTCATCATTTATTAAGTGTCAAGAATGCTTTAATTGTATAAATTAATAAAAATGGCCATTTATAAAAAAAATATTAGTAATTTATTTTATATTTTTGTTTTTGCGCACTTATTAATCTGGACATTAGTTCCAAGTTTAACAAATCACAATTTACCACTTGATATTATCGAGGCTTTAGCATGGGGAAGTAATTTAGATTGGGGCTTTAACAAGCACCCACCAATGAGTGCGTTTTTACCCGAATTAATTTATCAAATCTTTGGACCAAAAGACTGGGTTTATTATTTATTGTCTCAAATTTGTATCGTAGTCTCATTTATTGTAGTTTTTAAGTTAGCTGAAGATTTTTTTGATAATAAAATTTATTGTTTATTATCTGTTCTATTATTAGAGGGAATATATTTTTATAACTTCACTTCACCTGAATTTAATGTAAATGTCTGTTTAACTCCCTTTTGGTCTCTTTCTGTCTTTTATTTATGGAGGGGAATTAAGAATAATAAAACAATTGATTGGCTGTTACTTGGTATATTTGCTGGACTTGGATTTCTATCTAAGTATTTATTTATCTATTTAGGTTTAGCTATAGATGTTCTTTTAATTTACATGATTTATACAAAAAGATTAAATTATAAATGTCTCGTTTCTTTTATCCCTTTTATTTTAATTTTATTACCACACATTATTTGGTTAACCGAAAATGAATATATAACCATCACTTATGGACTTCTACGAACTGGTTCAGAAGAAGTAAGTATTTTAAACCACATAAAACATCCTACGATTTTTTTAGGTAAACAAATTGGTATATTATTGCCTTTTTTACTAATGATTTTTGTTTTAGTTAAAAAATTTAAAATAAATATTAATTTAAATGATGAAAGACTTTTGTTTTTGGTATCAATTAATTTAATTCCAATTTTATTTATTTTTCTAACATCATTTACTATGGGCGCAAAAATAAGAACTATGTGGATGACTCCATTTTACATAAGCTTTGGCTTGTTATTTGTTTATGTTTTGAAATCACAAATTAATTTTGAAAAAATGAGAACTTTTACCTCTGTCTTTTTAGCATTATTTTTATTATCTCCAAGTTTGTATTCTTATATTTCAATTACTCAAACTGATAAAAGAACCGATTTTGATGGTAAAAAGTTAGCTCAACAGGCCAAACTTTTTTATGAAACTGAGGCTAAGGATCTTGGAAAAATGGAATATATTAAGGGCAATGAATGGATTGCAGGAAATATATCTTACCATCTTCCAGAAAGACCAAAATGGATTTATAGTTCAACCGAAGTCCAATTGTGCAACAAAGATATGAAATGCTTAACATATAAATGAAATTTCAATTAAACCAAAAAAACAAGAGACTTTTATTCATTATTGGAATTGTTATTTTAATTGAACTCTCAGGATATGGTTTCTTTGCTTCTCTATTTAGACTTATAGGCTCAGTAAGTTAATGAAAATAGTAATTTTAATTCCAGTCTTTAATGACTTTAAATCTGCATCAAAATTAATTGAAGAAATTGATATTAATATTTCTGAGCTGAAAGCAGCATTTTCAGTAATAGTAGTAAACGATGCTTCTACTGAGGAAAAAATTTTAGAAACTAAAAATTTAAATAATATTAAATCACTAAAATTAATAAATATGAGAAATAATAAAGGACATACACGTTGTATTGCAGCAGGGCTCAAACATATTTCAGAAAATGAAGATTTTGATTATGTAATTCCAATGGATGGTGATGGAGAAGACAGACCAGAAGAGATTAGAAACTTTGTACAAAAGATTAAAGATAATCCTAATAATACCATTGTTGGAGAGAGAGTAAAAAGATCAGAAGGTTTTATTTTTAAAATCTGTTATTTTTTTCACAAAATAATTACTTATACATTTACAGGAAAATTTATAAAATTTGGAAATTTCACTTGCCTTACAAAACAAACTGTTAAAAAATTAATGGAAGAGAAAGCAACTTGGAGTAGTTTTTCTGGTTCTTTGGCAAAAACTGAAAATAATTTAATTAAATCTCCATCAATAAGAGGCTCAAGATACTTTGGCCCTTCAAAGATGAGCTTTTTAAATTTGATAAAGCATTCTTTAGCAATTATTGCTGTATTTAAAACTGGGGTAATCTTTAGATCGATAGCATTTTATGCAATATATTTAATAATAATGGCAGAGTATATAAGCGTAATTACAGCAATCCCTTTAGCTTTAATCATTATTTTTGGTCTAGTTATTTTAAAAATTTCAGGGAGAGAAAATTTGAATGAGTTTAATAATTCTTTAACAAACATTTCAGACATTGACATTTTGAAATAATATATTTTAAAATAATTTATGAAAAATTTTTATCGTAAAGTGGCATTTGGCCTTGGACCAGACGATAAGGCACCTTCTGACCCATTACAATGGGCTACAAATCAATTAAATGAAATTCCTGAGTATTCCTGGAAAGGAAAAATCTTACCAGAGAAAGAGCTTAGAGGTTATTACAGAGAATGGGTTTATGGAGATAGAAAAGTTTTAAGAAAAAAATTTAAAAATGATAAAGATGGCTACAAAAGAGAAAAAAATAAGTTAAGGCATGCAACTGGACAAAAATTTTGGTGGAACCTTGAACTTTGTATTAGACATTCAGAGGCTATAAAAAGTGAAACACCAGTTTTAGCAAAACTTTGGTACTTTTGGGGAAATCATTTCGCAATTAGTGAAAAAGATTTTTTAGCACAATATACAACTGGAGCATATCAGCGAGAAATTATTAGAGCTAATATGAATCAAAATTTTGAAAAAATGGCTCAAGAGGCAACTAAAGGTTGGTCTATGATACATCATCTGGATAACGAACAAAATATTGGTCCAAAAAGTCAAAATGCAATTTGGGCTAAAAAGGAAGGAAAAAAAAGAGGTGTAAATGAAAATCATGCAAGAGAACTTTTAGAACTGCACACTGTTTCACCAAATTGTGGTTACTCTCAAGAAGATGTAATTCAAATGGCATATATTATGTCAGGTTGGAGACCCGAATGGGGAAAAAAAAGATTAGAAACTGGAGATGTCCATTTTGATCCGAAGGCCCATCAACCTGGTTCAAAAATAGTTTTAGGTAAAAAATATAAAAGTGGAAGAAAAGGTTTATCAAATGCAATTACAGATTTAGTTAATCATTCATCGTGTAGAGAATTTATAGCCATGAAACTTTGTAGATATTTAATTACTGATAATCCTACGAAAGAAATGATGGAACCAATTATAAAAGCTTGGGAAAAATCAGATGGTTTTTTACCAGAGGTTCATAAGGCAGCAATTGAAGTTGCTTTCAATTATTCTGATAAACATAACAAATTTCAAAATCCAGAGAATTGGCTTCTACAAATGAGTAAAATGTCTGATGTAGATTTAATCCCAACACCTACGTTGATGGATTTATACTCTTTAGGCCAAAAACCAACAAATGGTCAAAGATCATCAGAACGTTTGCTAAGAGAATTAGGTCATCATCCGTATTTAGCAAAACAACCTAATGGATGGTCAGATATATCTGACGATTGGATGTCCCCTGAATTGTTAATTAGAAGGCTAGTTTACGCAAAAGAAGCTTACTATAGAAAATCAAGTAAGTCGCAGACACCTGAATTTTATGAAGAAATGATTCAAAAAAATTATGATAATCCAAATGAAATTCTTCAGATATTAAATCAGCACAAAGAACTTGTTCATAAACATGTAATATTATTTAATTTACCGGAGACACTTAAATCATGAAAATATCAAGAAGAAATTTTTTAAAAGGTTCAGCAACTACATTATTTTTAGCTGGTTTTAATTTTCCTGTTTTAGCAAGCACTGATAAGAAAAAAAATCTTGTTATTATAATGTTAAGAGGTGGAATGGATGGTTTATGTGCCGTTCCAATAATAGGTGATAAGAATTTTGAAAAAAGAAGAAAAGATTTAATTTTAGATAAAACAATTAAATTAAATTCTGACTTTGCACTTCATCCCAAACTAAAAAATTTTCATAATTTATGGCAAAATAATCTAGGAGCGATCGTGCATGCAACGAATATCCCGTATACAAAAAGATCTCATTTTGATGGTCAAAATCTTATGGAAACAGGTGGTCATATTCCTTATGCAATTAAAACTGGTTGGCTAGGAAGAGGAATGAAATTAGCTGAACTAAAAGGGGATGGTCTTGCATTGGCATTACCAATGCCTTTACTTCTTAGAGGAATTCCTAGTAATGATAATTTTTATCCTTCAAAAAAAAGACTTCCAAGAACAGAACTTTTGCAACTTCTAAAATCAATTTATGCAGATAAATCTGAACATGATTTAGCTAACATGATGGAAATAATTGCTAACAGATCTATGATGAATAATGGAGGTACCTCTATGTCTAGAAAGAATTCATCTTTAGCATTGAAAGCAGGTCTAGAACTTAAAAAAATAAATGGTCCTAGGGTTGCTGTTTTTGAAGTTGATGGTTTCGATACACATGCTGCACAAGGAGGAGTCAATGGTTCTCACTCAGATAGCTTAATTGAAATGGACTCAATTTTTAAAAGTTTAGAAAAAGGTCTAGGTTTAGAAATAGAAAATACTTTAGTCTTAACTTTAACTGAATTTGGAAGAACTATTGAGCAAAATGGTGGGCGTGGAACAGAACATGGTTATGGTTCAGCAATATTTATGGCAGGTGGTCTACTAAAACAATCTCAAGTTTATTCTGATTGGCCTGGATTAAAGAAAAAAGAATTATTTGAAGGAAGGGATTTAAATTCAACAATTGATGCTAGATCTGTATACGCTTCAGCTATGTCTACAGTTTTTGATATAGACTTTAAAAGAATTCAAAAAGAAGTTTTCTGGGGAGATAAACTACAAAATTTATCTGACAAATTATTTAGAACTTAATAAAATATAATTTTAATTAAACTGTTACAAATTTTTCATATTATTTAGATAACTTTACAGAAAATCAAAAAAGGAATATATAATGATAAAATTTATCTTAGCAGGCCTTCTGGCTTCGACCGCATTTGTTAGCACAGTAAATGCAGATTTTAAAGAAATTGGGAAATTTGGAACACCAGCAAATAACCCTAGTGCAGAAGAAACATCAGCAGAAATAATTGCGGCAACAGCAGATGGCATGAAACTGGTATATAGCGATAGCCCTGCAAACGCATTAGGCATGATTGATATTACTGATCCAGCAAATCCGAAACCATTAGGCTCAATGGATTTGGGTGGTGAACCAACTAGTGTTGCAATCAAAAATGGACAAGCATTTGTAGGTATTAATACTTCTCCAAACTATGTAGAACCAAGTGGTCACTTATTAGTTGTTGATCTTGCCTCAGGAAAAGAAGTTACAAAAGTTGAATTAGGCGGACAACCAGACTCGGTTGCAGTTAGTCCAGATGGAACTTTTGTGGCAGTCGCTATTGAAAATGAGCGTAACGAAGATATCAATGATGAAAAAATTCCACAACTTCCAGGGGGTTTTGTGGCAATTGTTAATTTAGCTGATAACAGTGTTACTAAAGCGGACCTAGTTGGTTTTTCAACTATTGCTCCTAACGATCCAGAGCCTGAGTTTGTTGATATCAACAATTTAGGTGAAATAGTTGTTACTATGCAAGAGAATAACTGGATGGCGGTTATTGATCGAAGTGGAAAAGTAATTTCAGAGTTTGATGCAGGACTAGTAACATTAGTAGGTATTGATAACAAAAAAGATGGTGAACTAAAGATGGTTGATACCATTGAGAATGTTCGTAGAGAACCAGACGCAGTTAAGTGGATTGACGATGATCATTTTGCAACTGCAAATGAAGGTGACTATAAACATGAAGCACCAGGTCAAGCAAAACGTGGTGGTAGTCGTGGATGGACAATCTTCAATAAAAATGGTGCAGTGGTATACGAGTCAGGTTCGTCATATGAAAGAGCACTCGCTTCAGCAGGTTACTGGCCAGAAAAACGTGCAGAGAAAAAAGGTGTAGAACCAGAGTCAGTTGAAGTAGCAATATATGGTGATACACGTTATATCTTTGTTGGTGCTGAAAGAGCAAATGCTATCGGCGTTTATAAAGCAAACGATTTGAAAAACCCAGAATTAGTTTCTATTTTACCAACGGGTATTGGACCAGAAGGTTTGGTTGCTATTCCACAACGGAACTTGTTTATAAGTGCTAACGAAGTTGATAAAGAAAGATCAGTTACAATTTATAGCTTAGATTAACAACTTAATTAAGCTTGTGGGGGCGTTAGCCCCCGCCATAAACTTTCATGTAAAGTTTTAATAAAATCTCGACACACTCACGACACACTTCGAGACAAAAAAGAAAGGGAAAAGCAATGCCGACGCTACAAAACATTTACATGTCGAAAAGTTTCATGTCTACTAGTTAATATTTAAAACTATAGATCTAAGTTTATCAACAATTTGTTTATTATTTAATTTTTCTTTTTGTAGCGAGGAGATTTTTTCACCAATACTAAGCTTATATGTTCGATTTTTTTTATTTATTAATTCTCTTATAAATAAAATTCTTCTTAAATTATTATTTATAAAGCCTACTGTTTGAAAGAATAAGCTATTCTTACCAAAAAAACGTACAGGAATAATTTCCGCCTTGGTTTTATTAATTATAGATCCAATTAATGGTTTCCATCTTCTTTCATTAGCCTCATTAAAAATAAAAGAGGATGTAGCAACTTCTCCTGAAGGAAAAGTTATTAAAATTCCATTTGCATTTAAGTGTTCAATTGCCTTCTTTTTAGAAATGATATTTTTTTTTATATCCTCTGTAAATTTTGAAAATTTAATTGGCAATAAGTACTCTCTTATTTGATCAATTTGTGAAAGTTCTTCGTTAATTAAAATTTTATAATCCTGTCGGATATCACAAATTATTGAACAAATTATAAGTCCATCTAATAATCCAAATGGATGATTTGCAACTATTATACTTGATCCTTCTTCAGGTATATTGGCAACATTTTCTGCGATGTAATTAATGTTAAAAATATCTAAAGTTTTTTTCCAAAAATTCTTTGACTGTTTTAACTCTTCATAATTAACTTTATATATAGATTTGATTTCATCAATTTTTGAAATTTTCTCTAAAATTTGCTGCATTAGTCTAAAATTTTATTAACATATTCTTTATTTATTTTTTCAATTGGTAAAAAAACAAAAACATCAGTTGTCTTAAATTTATTATCAATTACTGCACCTTTCCCAATAGAAGCGTTAAACTTTATATAAGCTTTAATTAAAGTTGGTAATTTTGAAATTAATTTAATATTCACATTAATGTTTTTTTGATAATCAATATTTAGTCTACATTTTGGTAAAGCACTGACTGTAATGTTACCTGACATTTTATGATAATTGTTAAGATATATCAATTGATCTTCAATCTTGTTAATATTAGTACTTAAGAAACTGGCCGTACCAAACAAAGCATCTATATTATTTCTGTTAATATAATTATATATTTCTTTCCACATTAATTTAAGAACATTTTTATTTCTAAATTTATAAGATATACATGATCGACTTAATTCTAGCATATTGTCGTAAACTCCAGAATTTAGTAAATTATCTAAATTAAATTCATCACAACTATAAAAACCTGATTTTTTTTCCGCAACAGATTGCTTAAGTAAACGATAAGTTCCTACTACTCTTGTTTTGGAAAATTTTGATTTTTTGTGGGTCACAATTATATGATCTGCATAATTGTCAAATTTATCAGAGTCTCTTCTAAAATTTCCTATATTATATATAGGGTTTTTAATTCTTTCGGAGAAGAAGACTTTATACCTAAGCTTTTGTGCGAGTTTTATTTCTCCTCTGCTTTCAGCTAGTTTGACGTTAAACGAAGGCTTAAAAAAATCATAGGTATTTATATTAAACCTTTTATGTTGGTTAACTTTTCTAAATAAAGTATTTATTGGCACGAATCCTTAGTAAAAGATTCACATGTATTTAATGTTAAATAATTATTTCAAATTCATTACAAAGTTTAATTATAATTTACATTAAAATTAAACAATATCTTAATAATTTTTAAACAAATGTTTTACATAAATATTTTAAGGTTAATTTAATTAGTAAAAAGTATGAGTTACAGTAAAATTGAAGAAGTAACCAAAGAATTTTTTAAATCAAATATTGAACCTTTCAAAGATATAGTTTCTAAGGAAG
>CACFXK010000011.1 GCA_902570125.1 uncultured Pelagibacteraceae bacterium | reverse complement strand
ATCTATTAAGGAAATGCAGCTTTATTTACAAAAAAAATATCTAGGAGTTGCAACATTTGTTTACCAATTAAATAATGATACAAAACCTAGTGTTATTATATGTAAAAACCAAACTTGTTCTAACAAATTAACAAACATAAGCGAAGCTGTTGAATATCTAAGTAAGAGTGATTAAATCATTAATATGAATAAAGATAACATAATAGATCATTTTAAATCAGGAATTAAGGAGCCTATAAATTCCAAAATAGGCGTTGAGCACGAAAAATTTCTTTTCTACAAGAAAAATAATAAAAGAATTAATTATTCTACAATTAAAGAGATTTTCAAAATTTTATATGAATTTGGTTGGAAACCATCATATGAAGGTGAGAATGTTATAGCGTTAAATAAAGATAATAAGAGTATAACTTTAGAACCAGGAAATCAGATTGAGCTTGCAGGTGCTCAACTAGCTAATATTCATGAAGTTTGCTCTGAAGCTAATAATTATTTGTTTGAACTTAAACAAGTTGTTGAAAAATTAGATTTAAAAATAGTAAGTGCTGGATTTGATCCAATATCTAAGTTGTCTGAAATTCCAAATAATCCTAAAAAAAGATATGAAGTAATGACAATGGATATGCCTAAAGGTGGGTCCCTTAGTTTAGATATGATGTATAGAACATCAGGGACACAGCTAAATATAGACTACACGTCTGAAAATGATTTTATAAAAAAGTTTAAATTAGTAAATAGTTTAGTTCCGTTAAGTATTGCACTTTTTGCAAACTCATCAATAGTTGAGAAAAAAGATAGTAAATACTTATCATACCGATCAAAAGTATGGCAAGAAACATCAAGGGGTGGCCTTCCAGAAATTTTTTTAGAAAATGTTGATTTTGAAAAATATGCTGATTTTGTAATGGATTATCCAATACTGTTTATAAAAAAAGATAATAAATATTTATCTGGTAAAAATTATAAATTTTCTGATTATATGAATGGTAATATTCAAGAAATAAATAATTCTTTACCAAGTATTGACGATCTTGGATTGCATTTAAGTACTATATTTACAGAGAATAGATTAAAACAATATATTGAATTAAGGTCTATGGACACTTGTGGTTGGAACTGTATCTGCGCTGGTCCTGCTTTTTTTACTGGTCTTTTATATGGAAATTTAGACGAAGCATTAGAATTTATTTCAAAATGGGAAAAGAAAGATTTATTGAATGCTTATAAAGATGCGCCTATGAAAGGACTTGATACTAATTTAATGGGTAAAGATATGATTTATTGGATCTCTAACTTGTTAAAAATTGCTGAAAAAGGCTTAGAAAAGAGAGATTTTATTGGAAAAAGCGGTACAAACGAAACTAAATACTTGGAACATCTAAATAAGATTATCAATAATAAAGAAACAGTGGCCAGTCATGTTATAAATAAATTCTCTAAATTTCAAAATTTAGAAGATTTATATGATAAATAAAATAATAGGCATACAAGGCGATAAATTAGATAAAATTAACATATCTTCTGACACATCAATATTTTTAGCTCATGAAGCTCAGAAACTAGGATATAAAATATTTTATTATACTCCCTCAAACTTATCTATCATCAAAAAAAAAACTTATGCAAATGGAGTATTTGTAAAATTTAATTATGAAAGAAAAAAATTTTATAAAATTTATAAAAAACAAAAAATTGACGTTGAAAATCTTAAATTTATTTTAATTAGGCAGGATCCTCCATTTAATTCAGAATATTTAATAACTACTCTCATTTTAGATGGCTTGAAAAAAGTAAAAGTAATAAATAATCCAACCGGTATCAGAAATGTATCGGAAAAACTATACTCAAAGTATTTTATCAAATTTATGCCTAATACTTTGTTTTCAAATAATATAGAAGAAATTAAGAAATTTTATAAACAAAATAAAAGTATGATTATGAAACCCATAAATGGATATGGCGGTAATCAAATTCATCTCATTAAAAATAAGTTTAATAAAAAACTTATTACAAATTTTTTAAATAAAAATGGTCATTCAATGTTTCAAAAATTTTTAAAAAATATATCTAAAGGAGATAAGAGAGTTTTTATTATTAATGGTAAAGTATGTGGAGCAATCTCAAGAGTTCCAAAAAAAGGTTCATATTTGAGCAATATGAGCAAAGGTGCTGTGCCTAAACTTACAAAACTTACAAGACAAGAAATAAAAATTTCAAGACTTATAGGAAAAAAATTAAAGAATGATAAGATTTATTTTGCTGGAATTGACTTCATAGATCAGAAACTAAATGGAGATATTAATGTAACGTCTCCTACTGGATTAAAAACATACTATGACCTTTCTAAAATCAATCTTGCTAAGATATTTTGGAAAGGTTTAGGAGCTTGAATAAATTATCAGATCAAAAGAAAGGTTCACTACTAGCCTTCGTAGCTGTAATGTTCATTACACCTGATTCATTACTTATCAGGCTTTCAGACATAGAAACATGGGGAATGCTTTTTTATAGAGGAGCCATTCCTTTCTTTATAGTCTTAATTGGATTATTATTGTTTTATAGGCAAAATTTTATTAATGCCTTTTTAAAAGTCGGTATAGTTGGTATATTTTATGCTATTAGCTTTTCTATTTGCAATATTACTTTCATTGTCTCTATTCAAAATACTAACGTAGCCAATACGTTAATAATGATTGCTTTAGCGCCTATGCTTTCAGCAATACTTGGGGCAGTATTCTTAAAAGAAATGCCTAGTAAAGGGACTTGGATCGCCATTTTCATCACATTTTTGGCGGCTTTGTTTATTTTTTACGACTCGCTACAAGTTGGTAATCTTTTTGGGAATATAATGGGATTTGTTACAGCTGCAGGATTAGCAGTAAATGCAGTTCTTATTAGATATGCCAAGGACAGAGATCTTTTGCCTTCTGCTGTAATGGGCAAATTAGGAGTTGCAGTATTTGCTTTCTTTTTTGTCGAAAACTTTAATTTAAATGGAACCGATCAAATTTACATACCAGTAATGTGCATTATTTGTGTAGCCTTACCTTTTGTTTTAGTAACAATCGCACCAAGATTTATACCAGCAGAGGAAGTAAATCTATTTTTCTTATTAGAAACGATAATAGGTCCAATTTGGGTTTGGTTAGTTGTCAAAGAGCAGCCAACCCTTGAGACAATTATTGGAGGTGCCGTAATCATTATTACTTTGGGTATCCACTCATTTATAAAACTAAGAGAGACTGAAAAAATAATTAATTAATTTCTTGATTTAATATCAAATCATCCATAGATAGCGAAATTATGGAAAAGATACTTAAAAACTCCTGGGCATTATTCACGGGCATGGGTCTAATTATGATAGCTCATGGCTTTCAAGTTTCTTTACTTGGAGTAAGAGCTGTTCATGAAAGTTTCAGCTTAACAGCAACCGGCTTTATGTTGTCTGGATATTTTGTAGGCTATTTTATAGGAGCAAAAACAGTTCCAATTTTAGTATCAAGAGTTGGTCATATAAGAGTATTTGCTGCTTTTGCATCAATTGCTTCTATCGTTGTTTTAGTACACTCTATAATCATCAATCCTTTTACATGGTTTCTATTAAGAATTGCCTCAGGTTTTTCAATGGTATGTTTATATACAATTGCTGAAAGCTGGTTAAACGACCGAGCAAGCAATAAAAACAGAGGAAGTGTTTTATCAATTTATATGATCGTTCTTTACGCATCTATGGCGATTGGAATGTTTTTTTTAAACTTCAGTAAACCAGAAAATTTTCAGCCATTTATACTTGTTTCTTTATTCATGTCATTGTCACTTGTTCCAATATTATTAACTAAGAAAAAACCTCCAAAATTTAAAAAAATTATTGGAATGAAAATTAAAGAACTTTATGAAGCCTCTCCTTTTGGAATGGTAAGTGCACTTTTATGTGGAATTTGTCACTCTGCAATGTTTGCTTTAATTGCTGTTTATGCAGCGTCAATGAATTTTAGTATTTTTGAAATTTCTTTTGTAACATTTTTAATAGCTATTTCTGGAGCTATTTCGCAATGGCCAATTGGTAAACTATCAGATATTTATGACAGAAGAACAGTTACAGTATATTCCACATTTGCTTCGGCTTTCTTTGCGTTATGTGCAATTTTTTCAGTGGGCACGATGCATTTACCTGAAGGTTTAGCAAGCTCGAAGTTTTGGTTTTATATTTTTACAGGTTTATATGCTTTCTTTAGTCTTCCTATGTTTGCATTAATATTTGCTCACACTAATGATTTTATAGCTAAAGAAAAATTTGTCGCTGCAGGTGCGGGTTTACAATTTACCTTCGGAATGGGTGCAATTAGTGGACCTTTTTTATGTTCTATGTTTATGGATTTTATAGGAGAGAATGGTTACTTTATATTTCTAATTATATTTCACTGTTTAATAGGAGCATATGGAATTTACAGGATGAATGTAAGAGAGGTTATTGAAAACCCTGACTCTCAATTCACACCTCTTCCTACAACAATAACACCTATTGGCTTAGAACTTAATCCAGCGACAGAGCCTATCGAAGACCCAATAAAACCAGTAGAAACCGAAGAAACAGTTATTGTAGAGAATAACCCTTCCCAATAATTAAAATCTTATTTAAAACTTTTATTCTGCTAAAATAGTTTATGACTAAAACTATAAATCTTGGAGTATTGGGTATTGATCATGGTCATATCTTCGACATGCTTGATAAGATGCTTAAAGAGGGATGTAGTTGTAATTATTTTTGGACACAAGGTTCTCCGTTAACTTTAAATGAATTTAGAAAAAAATATCCTCGAATTAAAAGAGTAGATAATAAAAGTGATATTTTAAATGATGATACAATTGATATGATTTTAATTTCATCCATTCCTAAAGATAGGGCAAATCTATCTATAGACGCAATGAAAGCTGGAAAAGATGTCATGGTCGATAAGCCAGGATGTACAACACTTGAGCAACTTAATAATCTAAAACAAACAGTTAAGGAGACAGGAAAAATTTGGTCAATTAATTTTTCAGAAAGATTTCATGTAGCCGCTGTTACAAAAGCTGAAGAGTTAGTCGCGGAAGGTAAAATCGGTAAAGTTAAACAAACAATTGGTACTGGTCCCCACAGGCAAGGTAATTATGAAAGACCAGATTGGTTTTATGATCGTGATAGTTATGGTGGAATAATAACAGATATAGGCTCACATCAAATTCACCAATTTTTAGTATTTACAAATTCAAATGAAGCTAAAGTAAATCATGCGTTAGTTGAAAATACAACTAAGAAAAAATCTGCTGGTTTTCAAGATTTCGGTGAAGTTAATCTTACTGGAAATGGTGGTCATGGATATGTTCGTTTAGACTGGTTTACTCCTGATGCGCTTCCTACTTGGGGAGATGGAAGGTTATTTGTCTTGGGTGATAAAGGTTTTATTGAAATTAGAAAATACACAGATTTAGCAAAATCTGAAAAAGGAAATCAACTATTTTTGGCAAATAATGATGAAGTTAAACATATTGACTGTTCGAATGAAAAACTTCCCTACTTTGCTAATTTAATTCAAGATGTTTTGAATAGAACTGATACTGCTTGTTCGCAAGAACTTACTTACTTATCAATGGAACTAGCAATTAAAGCTCAAGAATTAGCAGAAAAATAATGAAAAAATATCAGGTAGCAATAATAGGAACTAATATAGGAGCTAAACATTTTGAAGACTTTCAAAAAGTATCAGACCGATTTAGTGTTCATACATTGTGTGGTTTAACAAGAGATGCAATAGATAGGATCTTGGCGTCAAATAATGATACTAAAATGTCATTAAACTTTGATGATGTATTAAAAATAAAGGAAATTGATATAATTGATATTTGTCTTCCACCCCATTTACATTTTTCTGCGTGCAAAAAATCTCTTGAAGCTGGAAAGCATGTAATTTGTGAAAAACCATTGGTTTCAAGTCTTAAAGAAATTGATGAGCTAGAAAATATAAGTAAAGAAACAGGAAAGATAATTTTTCCTGTATTCCAATATAGGTATGGATTAGGATTTTCTAAATTTAAGGCACTAATAAAGTCAGGACTTGCTGGAAAACCTTTAATCGCCTCATTGGAGACTCATTGGAATAGAGGAAAAGATTATTATTCAAAACCTTGGAGAGGTACTTGGGATGGTGAACAAGGTGGGGCAATATTAAGTCATGCTATACATATTCATGACTTGGTGAGCATGATACTAGGCCCAGTTTCAAATGTATTTGCAAAATTAACAACAAGAGTAAATGATATTGAGGTTGAAGACTGTGCGTCTTTATCAATTGAAATGGAAGATGGAACATTGGTCACCAGCTCTATCACCCTTGGTGCAGCAAATGATACCAGTAGACTAAAATTCTGTTTTGATGGACTGACAGTAGAATCGGGAGCATCTCCAGATAAACCTTATAATCCAGCTGACGATGAATGGGTATTTTTACCAAGAGCTCCTATTTCAAAAAGTCAAATTGAAGAGGTATTGTCAAAAGTCGAAAAAACTAAATCATGGTACGCAGGAATGTTTGATGAAGTAGCAAAGAAACTAGATGGCTCTTCAAGTGATGAGGTAACATTGTCAGATGCTAGAAAATCATTAGAGTTTGTAACTGCTGTTTACCAATCTTCAAGACAAAATATAAATATCAAACTTCCAATTGATAAAAATAATCCATTCTATAACTCTTGGTTACCAAAAAATTAAAAGAATAAAGAAAATGTGAATAAAGTAGCTCTGATGAAGGTTGTTCTAATTAAAAAATATATTAATGTAAGTAGTATTAAAAAGTATGCCTTCATTTGATGTTATAAGTAAAATCAATTATCAAGAGTTTGATAATGCTCTTGCTAATTGTTTAAGGGAAATTGCTAACCGATACGATTTTAAGGGGCTTAATATTTCTATTGAAAGAAAAGATAAAATAATAACTACACTAGCTCCAGATGAATTAAAATTAAAACAAGTAAATGAATTGTTACAAGTTCACCTTATAAGAAGAAAAGTAGATCCAAGAGTATTAATTATTAAAAATTCAGAGGGTGCAGCTGGTGGAACTATAAGGCAGGTTAGTGAATTAGCTGAGGGTATAAGCCAAGAAAATGCTAAGAAGATTATTGCTGATGTAAAAAAACTAAAACTTAAAATCCAAATTAAAATTCAAGGAGAAGAATTAAGAGCTCAAGGAAAGAAAAGAGATGATCTTCAAGAAGCAATATCTGCCATAGAAGCAATAGATATAGGGCTTCCGATTGAATTTATTAATTTTAGAGATTAATTAAACATGATTGAAATTATTTTAGGTATATTCGTAATTGTTGTAGTGGGTTTTTATTTATTTAGACCTACTTCAAAACAAGAAGAGAAAGATTTGAAATCTAAAAATAATTGGCGAGGTGGATTTTAAATGGAAAAAATTTTTGGGATTGTTGTTCTAATCTTTTTTACATGTAATTTAGGTTATACAGAGCCTGTTACAATTAAAAAAACTAAGTGGCATCACATGGATATCAAAGAGCATTTTGAAATAGTCGATAAGAATGTTCGTGCTGGTAAATCAGCTCAAAAGTTTGAAATTAGACATGGTGAATGTAAAAAACAAGATTGTAAATGGGGTGCTCAAAGAACAGAAAGACATTTAAAAAAACTTCATTACTCAAGTAAAAAATTTAAAGAACCAGTATTTTATGCTTTGAGTATCTATATACCCGAAGATTTTGGATACGATTTCGTAGCATCAAAGATGTCTTTGTTTCAAGCTAAAATGAAAGGTGTAGATATGCCATTATGGATGGTTTCTACACAGGGTTCAGGCTTTCAAGTGAGATTAGGTCACTATAAGAGATGCCATGGATTCTCTTTTAAAAAAGGTAGTTGGAATGATTTTATAGTTAAAACTAATTATAGTAGAGAAAGAATTAAAGGTGAAAAATATTTTGAGCTATGGTGGAATGGAGAACAGATTAATGAGTGCACCCATTATATTCCATTTGTAAAAAGCAAACATATTAAAGAGTCCAAAAGCCATGGGTGGAGCAGTAACAAACAACAAATTAATATGAGATATGGTATTTATAAATTTAGAGTTGGTGATTACTTATCTCAAATAAATAGAAATAAACCAAAGGGAATGAAGACCATGACTCAACCAAGTGGTCAAAAAAATATAATAAAACCTTTTAAATATAAATGGGAAAATAAAATTCCAACAACCGTAATGCTATTTGATGAAGTGAGATTTGGTAAATCCTATGATGAAGTAGATATAAATAAGAACAAACCAGTTGATTAATAAATTAAAAAATCTTTTAAGTTTATGGTTCTGTGTTGTAGGATTTTTTAGAGAAACTAGTCCTGAAACTTGAACAAGTTGAGATAAATTAGTTGAAAATCTTATTGATTGGGAATTTATTGTGTCTATATTATTTTAATTTATTAATGAAAGGAAAAACTATGAACTTTGTTGGAACAACAACATATGAAGGAACTAAAAAAGATGCAGATGAATTATACAGTATATTTAAAGATGATCTTGCAAAATGTACTTCATCATTTGAATGGGCACACATTCGTGAAGGTAAAATGATTTTTATTGCAAATGTCACTGATGAAGAAAAATTTTATGCCTTATTTGAAGATCAAAGATCTAAAGACTGGAACGCAAAGTTTAATGCTAAAGATGAAGCTTGGAAACTTGAGAAAATAATGTAACTAGTTTACAAACTAGAACTTTTTGAGCTAAAATAAGAAAAGTGAAGGTGTGAACAAAGAAAACGCAAGTAAACTCTGGAAAATTATTCAGGAAGCCGGCGATTATTTACAAGGACAACTTCCAGATCATCCTAATCATCCTAAAGGCAGAAATCCTTATGCACACGTCGCAATTTGCGTAAAGAGTAAATTTAATGCAAGTTATAAAGATATTGAGGATGAAAAATTTGATGAAATAGTTAATTACATAAATTTTCTTAAAGAAAATCCTAGCTAAATTAAGATTTAATTATATTTAAAAACGCTTCTACATCATCTGGATGAGTATTCCAGGCAGCAACTAATCGAACAGCTTTATCTTCCCACTCATCATCGTTAATTTTGTAACCATGCGAATTAAATTGATCAATTATATTTTTTGGTATTTTGACAAAAACTTCATTTGCATCTGTTGGGTAAGCTAATTCAATATTTTTGTGTTTCAGTAAACCTTGGCTTAATTTTTTCCCCATAGCATTTGCATGCTTTGCATTTTTTAACCAAACCTCATTTGAGATATAAGCATCTAATTGAGCTGATACAAAACGCATCTTTGATAGTAAATGCCCTGCTCTTTTCATTAAAAAAGCTAAATTTCCAACCAACTCTGGTTTAAAAAAAATAATGGCTTCTGCTGCTAGGCATCCATTTTTAGTTGCTCCAAATGATAGTACATCAATTCCAGACTTCCATGTCATTTCTGCTGGAGTACAGTTTAATGAAACTAATGCATTTGCAAATCTTGCACCATCCATATGAATATTTAGATCATGTTTATGAGTAATCTCTGATATTTTTTTTATTTCATCTAAATTGTAAGCAACACCTGTTTCACACAATTGAGTAATACTTACTGATGAAGGTTGGGTATGATGTACCACACCTTTTCCAGAAATATTTCTATCTAGTTCTTCAGCTATAATTTTTCCATTATTACCGTCCAGATTTACTAACTTTGCGCCTCCAGTATAAAATTCGGGAGCTCCACATTCATCTACATTTATATGGGAAAGTCTATGGCAATAGATATTTCCAAAAGAAGGAGTCATGGTTGATAAAGCTAAAGCATTAGCTGCTGTTCCTGAGGCTGTTGGAAAAACTATAACTTCTTTTTCAAATATTTCTGAAAATTTATTTTGTAAATTTTTTGACAACTCATCATTACCATACGGAGTTTTATCCTCATCATTAGCTTTAAGAAGTGCATTTAAGACTTCTGGACATGCACCTGTAACGTTATCTGAAGCAAATTTTACTCTTTCTCTTTTTGTTTTTATCTGAGTCACAATTATTGCTTTGGAAAATAATCTTTTAATTCACCTTCTCTATAAACATCTGCTGTACAACAATGCAATCCACCTCCAAATGCATAAGCGTCTCTAAGCTCAACAGGAACAACCTCCATTCCTAATTTATCTAATTGTTCTGCTTGGTATACTTCACTTTTTTCTACACATACAGTTTTAGGATCTAAAACTAAAACATTCATTGATAGCCATGTTGAAGAATAACAAAGAGGTGGGGGTTCGTTGTGTGCAGGTTGAGCACTATCAATAATTTCCCATCCGTTATTTTCAAACAATCTTCTTTGCTTTTTAGGAAGCCTTCTTTGAGGATTGTTAATTATTAAACCCTCCTTGATAGGTGTAAAGGTTGCATCTATATGAATTGGATAAGGATCACCTGGAAAATTAACAGCATGAACCCTGTGATCTTTATAATGTCTTTTTAACCAATCAATTCCTTTTAAATTTGTTGTAAAACCATGTTGTACTACTAAATCTTTACCAAATCTTAGAACGTCAGCAGCATCAAATAATGGCTCCTCTTCAGTGGTTACAAAATATTTATTTTCTGTCCATTCTAGTCTTTTTTGAATTCCTATTTTATCTGATAAGTAATCTTCTCTGTAATCCTCATCTGTTAATCTTGGTTTAGGAGCAGATTCGTGTCTCATATTTGGATCTGAATTATAATATTGTTTTAAAAGTGGTCGGTAACATAGATATTCAAACCATCGGCAACGATAACTCATCGTAGCCTCTAAAATTTCATTACCGACAGTTAACAAAACATCTCTCGGTGGCATGCATCCAAACATCGTCTCCGCTTGCCAATCAGGTGTAGATGTTTTTTGATTAAAATCAATTGGGTCTGGTCTATCAACTTTAATCCCTCTTTTTTTTAATATATTTGAAAAATTATCTAAAAGCTGATTTGCTTTATCTACAGTATCTTTAGTTCTTGGACCAAATTTTCCTCTCATATCGCTGTCTTCTGGAACTTTGGCATCTAATGCTGGCTCAGGGGCAGGTATACAAGTACCATCTGCTTTACCTACTATTACATGTTTCAATGGATCCCATTCATTCCAACTATTGACAATTACATTTTCATTGTTCATTTTAGTTTAAACCTATAAATCTTCTATTAGACTGCATAATGAGGCTGTAGTAAAAAATTGACATAAAAATAAAAAATCCACCAATAATAGTATTCGTAGATGGGACTTCATTAATTCCCATCCATGGTAACCAGACCCAGAATATTCCACCAATTACCTCAGTAAGTGAGAGTAAGGTTAGATCAGCTGCTGGAATATTTTTTGATCCAATTGAATACAAAATCAAACCCATGCATACAAGAGTTCCATGAGTAGCAAATAAGGCTTCATTTTTTCCAGTAGATAAAAAATTAGCATCGTTCGACATCAGCATTACAGCAGAAAATATGAAACAGAAAAAACCCGCAAAAGCTACAGTAGTAAATTTCGGCGTTTCTTTTCTCCATCTAAGTGAAACAGAAAAAATTGAGAAACCTAATGCAGAAATAAGTCCAAACACAAGCCCTGGCAATGAATTTTTACCAGAATTGTCAAAAGCCATTATACATATACCCGCTGCTGCAACTACAATCGCAATCCATACTGTTAATGAAATTTTTTCTTTTAAAAATAAAAATCCTAATAAGGCTGCTATAAATGGCATTGCCGCAAGACAAAGTAAAGTGATAGCTGCTGTCGTATTAGTAATTGACCATATAAATGTTATCATCGCGGTACCAAGGCCAATACCTCCAATTAGACCCGATATACCCACTTTAAAATAATTTTTATAAAACTCTTTTCCTTCCTCAAGGAACAAATACATATTAAGCAAAAGAAAAATAACTATTCCTCTTGTAAATAAATATTGCCAAGGAACTGTTTCTGGCTGATCGATATGCCTTACAACATATGGACCAAATGACCAAAAAATACCAGCGATTAATACGATTGGGATGGCTACTTTAGGATTTTTTAAGTTTAGCATGTGCTATTTTTTTATATAAGAAGTATGAAAATATAAATATAAATTTGTATAATAACAATCAAATAAATACTTAAATTAATGGATATTAATATTTTAAAAATAGCTTCTGATACCAAAAACAATAAACATATTAATAACTGCACTCATTCGATGAAATATAAAAGTCAAATTTGTGGTGATGAGATTGAAATTTTTTTAATTATTAAAGACAATGTTATAAAAGATTTTTCTTATCAATCTCAATCATGCATATATTGCAATGCATCTGCAAATTTAGCTACAAAAAATTTTAAGAAAAAAAGTAAAGATAAAATTAAAAATTTTTTAAAATTATTGGATAAGTTTAATGATAAAGAAAATATTTCATTTCCAAGTGAATGGAAAGAGTTTAAAAAAATCTTTGATAAAAAAAATTATGCAAGAAAAGAATGTTTAACGCTTCCAATAAAAGCTTTAAAAAAAGTAATACAATAAATGAATAAAGATAAAGTTATAAGATCCCTTTTAGCGTTGATTTTCACAACTATAACAATTGGTGTTCTCACTTTATTAACTTATAAAACTAATTTTGGACTTTTTTTAATTGCATCATTTGGATCCTCAATGGTTCTTTTATATGGTTACCCAGAAAGTCCATTTGCGAAACCTAAAAATATATTATTTGGACATCTAGTAACTTCAACAATTGGAATTCTATTTTATAATTTTATCCCATTGCCAATTTATATATCAATACCTTTAGCGGTAGGTCTCGGTGTTGGATTTATGATTTTACTAGATGTAACCCACCCCCCAGCTGGAGGAAATCCTATTATAGTCATATTGGGCTCAGTATCGTTTGACTATTTATTCTCTCCAATATTAACTGGATGTTTGATTATAATAGCCTTTGGAATTATTTTGAATAAATTCGTTGCTAAAAAGAAATACCCCTGATCAACTACTATTAGTTTGATTGATGTTCTAATTTTATGCTACACTTTCTTAAGAAAATATCTATAGAGAGATTTTAAAACATAAATATTAGGAGAAAAAATGAAAGTACTTTGCGTATTATATGATGATCCAAAAGGTGGGATGCCTAAAAGCTACCCATTGTCAGATCTTCCAAAACTAGAAAAATATCCAGATGGGATGACACTACCAAGTCCAAAAGGTAGAGATTTTACGCCTGGAGAACTATTAGGATGTGTATCTGGTGAATTAGGATTAAGAAAATTTTTAGAGAGTAACGGTCATGAGTTAGTTGTAACAAATAGTAAAGATGGTGATGGATGCGAAGCTGACAAACATATCGTTGATGCTGATATAGTTATTTCTCAACCATTCTTTCCATATTATTTAACAAAAGAAAGAATTGAAAAGGCAAAAAATTTAAAAATTGCGATCACAGCAGGAATTGGTTCAGACCATGTAGATTTGCAGGCAGCAATGGATAATAAAATTGATGTTGTCGAAGTAACATTTTGTAATTCAAGATCAGTTGCTGAGCACATAGTAATGATGATTGTATCAATGGTAAGAGATTATCACAACCAACACCGAATTGTTAATGAAGGTGGATGGAATATTGCTGATGCAGTTCAAAGGTCTTACGATGTTGAAGGAATGCACATTGGAACAGTTGCGGCTGGAAGAATTGGTTTAGATGCATTAAGAAAAATGAAACCATTTGATGTACATCTTCATTATTTTGATAGACATAGATTACCTGAGTCAGTTGAAAAAGAGTTAAATCTTACTTTTCATGAAACTGTAGAGTCTATGGTTAAAGTATGTGATGTTGTTACAATTAACTGTCCTCTTCATCCTGAAACAGAAAATTTATTTGATGATGAAATGATATCTAAAATGAAAAAAGGTGCATATATTGTAAATACAGCAAGAGGTAAAATTTGTAATAGAGATGCAATTGCTAAAGCTTTAGAAAGTGGTCAACTAAGTGGGTATGCAGGAGACGTGTGGTTTCCTCAACCAGCTCCAAACGATCATGTATGGAGAACAATGCCAAACCATGGAATGACACCTCATACTTCTGGAACTTCACTATCTGCCCAGGCTAGATACGCAGACGGTGTTAGAGAAATACTTGAGTGCTTTTTTGATGGTACTGAAATGAGAGATCAATATTTAATTGTCAAAGATGGTCAGTTAGCAGGAATGGGTGCTCACTCTTACAGTAAAGGAAGTGCTACAGGCGGTTCTGAAGAAGCGGCAAAATATCAAAAAAAATAGAGTTTTAAATACAAAACATTAAAGGTAAGCTATCATTAATCTAGATAGCTACCTTTAATGAAAAAAATTTTATCAATAATTTTCTTTCTTATTTCTTCAATCAGCTTTGCCAATTCACCAAATTTTGAAAAAGCCTATTTTGCTGGAGGATGCTTTTGGTGTATGGAGGAATCTTTTGAGAATATTCTTGGTGTTTCAAAAGTTATCTCTGGCTATTCAGGTGGTACTACAGAAAATCCAACTTATAAAGAAGTTACATATGGAAACACAGGTCATTTTGAGGTTATTGAAGTCATATATATTCCAGAAGTAGTTAGCTATGAAAAACTCTTAGAAGAATTCTGGGTAAATATTGATCCATTTGATGCTGTAGGACAATTTTGTGACAAGGGATATAGTTATAGATCAGTGGCATTTTATCAAAATGATGAGCAAAAAAACTTAATAGAAAATAGTATTAAGGAAATAGAGAAAAAATTCGAAAAAAAAGTAGTAACTTATGTAAGAAAATTTGATAAATTTTATATTGCAGAGGCTGTTCATCAAGATTATTACCAAATAAATTTTCTTAATTACCTAAGATATAAAAAAGGATGTAGACGCGAAGCAATATTAAATAGTATTTGGGGGAATTAATATGTCTGTGGTTAGTAAATACGTATCTTTAAAAAATTATATTCCAACCGGATTACCAAAAGAGACAGATTTTGAAATAAAATCAAAAGAAATTTCAATTAATGATGAAAAAAATATTTTAGTGTCAAATTCATGGATATCAGTTGATCCATACATGCGTGCAAGAATGACTGAGAGAAAAAATTATAAACCACCATTTAAAATCGGTGAGGAAATGGAAGGGTATGCAATTGGTAAAGTAGAACTCTCAAATGATAAAGATTTTAGTGTTGGAGATTTAGTATTTAGCAGTCTTGGTATGAGAGATAAATTTGTTTGTAGTTCTGATGAACTAAAGAAACTAAAACCAATTGATATACCTATACAGTCATACTTGGGTCCACTTGGAATGACAGGGCACACAGCTTATATTGGACTTTTCAAACATGGAAAATTGAAATCTGGGCAAACTATATTAGTCTCTTCTGCTGGAGGTAGTGTTGGATCTACAGTTTGTCAAATTGCAAAAAATCTTGGATGTAAAGTTATTGCCAGCACAGGGTCTGATGAAAAAGTTGATTGGTTAAAAAATGAATTAAAAGTTGATCATGCTTTTAATTATAAGAAAGTAGAAAACCTTGTATTACATTTCAAGGAAATTTGTCCTGATGGTTTTGATCTTTATTTTGATAATGTTGGTGGAGACTTTTTAGAGTCCGCTATTTTCCAAATGAAAACATATGGTCGTATTGTGATTTGTGGAAGAATTTCACAGATGAATGCAACAAATCCTGGATCTGGTTTGAAAAATATGGCTTATGTTTTAGTAAAAAGACTTACAATTAAAGGATTTCTTATTTTTGATCACGATAATGAAAGAGAACTATTTGAAACTGAAATGTCAAAATGGTTGGCAGATGGTAAAATAAAATTTAAAGAAACTATCTACGAAGGAATAGAGAATGCTCCAAAGTCATTTATTGATTTATTAAACGGTAAAAATATTGGCAAAATGCTTGTCAAAATTTAGTTAGGAAATTTTGTGACTTAAATCCTCAATAAATGATTAAAACATTTCCTTTACTATTTATATTGCTATGGTCATCTGCATTCATCTCAGGTGATATTATAGTTCAGAATGCAACACCTTTTGCGGCACTTTCCTTTAGATTTGGAATTGTAACTATAGGTTTCTTCTTATTCGCATTACTTAAAAAAGAGATAATTTTTACAAAAGTGAGATATATATTAGAAAGCATAACTACAGGTGTATTATTTCATGGATTATATCTTGGCGGTTGTTGGTACGCGTTTCATGTAGGAGTCCCTGCAAGTGTTGTAGCTTTAATAGTTACTCTTCAGCCAATATTAACTAACTTATTATCAGGACCAATTTATAAGGAAGTAATAGGGTGGAGACAGTGGGTTGGTATTATATTTGGTTTTATTGGCTCTTTACTAGTGCTTGGAGTAGATTTTGGAGATGAGTTCCCAAAGGATGGACTAGTAACTTGTTTTATTGCTCTTGCTGCAATCACTACAGGAACTTTGTGGCAAAAAAAATTAAGTGGTAATGTTCCATTATCAGTTAATAATGGATTTCAAGCTTTTGGTGGCTGTGCTTTTAATTTAATTTTAATATTAACATTTGAAACTCCTTATATAAATTTTACAACAGGATTTTTATTAGGAATGACACATCAGATTATTCTAGTGTCATTTGGAGCCTTCACAATTTTAATGTTTTTAATAAAAGCAGGCTCAGTGAGTAAAACTTCAACATTATTTTTTCTTGTCCCACCTACAACAGCTATGATGGCCTATTTATTTTTAGGAGAAAAGTTATCTAATATTGATATAGCAGGATTTATACTTGCAACAATTGGCGTTTATATTGCAACTAGAAAGTAAGTGAAAATTTTAAATTTTATAAAAAAATTTTATCGGCCTTTTGTGTTAACTTATCTTTTTTTTTCGATTGGGATAAGTTTTTATCCATCCTTTGAATTTTACTCGTTTAAAGGACAATTATTGATATTAGCTGTATCTATATTTAACGGAATACTAGGAGTTTATGTTAAAAAATTATAAAACGTAAGGTTCTGGTCTAGCATTACTTTTTAAAACTCTTTCTACATCAAAAACACTTATATCTATTGATTGGTAGCTACCTGTTGTAATCAATTCAGTCAGAGCCCTTCCAATACCTGGTGCCTGCATTAAACCTCTTCCAGTGAAACCAGAGGCTAAATAAACATTGTCATATTTTGGATGTTTGCCTACAACTGCGTTGTTATCAAGTTTATTACAATCATAAAATCCTGCCCAACCACCGGTTAATTTTAGTTCTTCAAAGGCTGGAACTCTTTTTGCCAGAGCAGGCCAAACTAATTCTTCAAAATCATTCCATGCTGGTTCTAAATCTTTCGCATCAAATACAGATATAGGTGAACCTGCTAAGAACTCTTTACCCTCTGGTCTCCAATATACACCTGTTGTTAAATCTCCGGTTAGTGGCATATCAGGAAAATGTTTTGGACATTTAACTCGAAATACAGTGTGCTTTTGTGGTTCAACTGGAATATCTGATAACAATTCTTTAGTCCAACATCCCGCTGCTGAAATGATAGTTTTTGCATTTATCTCAGACAAATTTTTAACCTCACCTTTAAGAAACTCTGCGCCTAACTCAATTGCTTTACTTTTTAAAGCACTATGAAACATAAAAGGATCAATCCAACCTTCACTTTTGTTATCAGTATATGTAGCTGTTTCTATACCTTCGTTATTTATATATGGAAAAATTTTATTTAATTCTGAACCTTTAATATTTTTTGTACCAGCATCGCATTCTCTATGATTTTCCAAAGCTTTATATTGTTCCTCTGCATGTTCTGGTCCAAACATTAAAAGGTATCCATTAGGAACCATGCTTGCCGTTGGGTTTGGATTTTTTTTTGTTTTTAATAATTCTGGTATTTTAAAAATGAATTCTCTAGCAAACTTACCTAAAAGTATATTTTCTTTTTGAAAAAATTGTCTTCTAAATCCACCTAAAGATAAAGGAAATGAGGCAGTCTTATATGTAGGGTCTCTCTCAATTACCTTAACTTTTCTACCTTCCATTGATAAAAAGTATGCAGTTGCAGCGCCTATTATACCTCCACCAACTATGACAACATCATCCATAAATTTTAATATATACTATTTTCTTTGCATTAACCATAAAGCATCTTGAGATAAAAAATAAATTTTTCCGTTAGAGGGATGCACTTGAATGTCTCTAATTCTTCCAATTTTATTTTTAAAAATAACCTCTTCTTTTACATTTGATAAGTCATCAAATATCAGTTTTCTTAAGGATTTATCTTTTAAAGAAGTGATTAAAGCATGACTATTCCACTCATTAAACTCATCACCTTTATAAATAGTTATTGCACTAGTTGCTATTGAGGGTACCCAATATTGAATAGCTTTTGTAAATCCAGGTTTCCATTTTGGGCCAATTGGAATTCCAGAATAATTGGTTCCTCCCCATCCTAAAATTTTCCATCCATAATTTTCACCTTTTTTAACTTCTCCGAACCAATCTCCACCTTTTGCCCCATGATTACTCATGTAAACTTTTCCATCAAATTCAGAAAGTGCCATCCCTTGAGGATTTCTAATTCCAATTTGATAAATCTCTGGCAACCAATCTACCATACCCTCAAACTTTGGATTATCTTTTGGTATACTTCCATCTAAATGAATTCTTATAATACTACCTGGGTGCTTTGAGGCGTCTTGTGCAATCATACCTTGTCCTCTCTCACCCGCAGAAGCAAATAAAAAATTATCTTTGATAACTAATCTTGATCCAAAATGATAACCAGAGTCTATTGGGGGATTTGATTGAAAAATATTTTTAAAGTTTAATTGTTTCCTATTAAATTCTGCTTTTGCAATAGAAGTGCTAGTTTTATATCCACCTCTATCTTCAGTATATGAAATCCAAATATTATTGTCTTTATGAATAATATCTAATAAGCCTCCTTGACCATGGACAACAAAGTTAAGTTGATGACTAATTTCTTGAACTTCTCTAGATAAAATATTTACAATTTTTATTTTGCCACTTTTTTCTGTAATTATTATTTCATTACTATTAATAAAAGAGGATCCCCAAGGTGAGTCTAGGTTAACTAATTTTTCTAATTTAAAGTTTTGTGAATACGATTTTGAGGCAAATACGAAAAAAAGAATTAAAACGTATATTATTTTTTTCACTTTATGAAAGTTTTGATCTTCCACCATCAACTGCAATTATTTGACCCGTTACCCAGGAACTTTCCTCGGTAAGTAAAAATTTTGCTAAAGCTGCTCCATCTTTACCCTCACCTAGTCTTTTAAGTGGATGGGCTTTAGCTATTCCTTGAGCAATTGCTATATTTTTTAACATTGGTTGAGCTATCTTAGAATTAGTTAAACTTAGAGCAACACTATTAACTCTTATGTTTGGAGCAAATTCAGCTGCTAATGATACAGTTAGTCCCTCAATAGCCGCTTTGGTTGATGCTATTATTGAATGATTTGTAAAACCTCTTTGAGCTGCAACTGTTGAAAATAAAACAATTGAACCATTATTTTGTTTTAGGTTATCTTGATATCCTTTTATTAAGTCCACCGCAGAATAAAAATTAAGTTTCATACATTTATTGAAATCATTCTCAGTTGCCATCTTTAAAGGCTTCAAATCTATAGATCCAACACAATATGCTACACCTTTGATTTCTGGTATGTCTGATTTAATTGTATCCACGAACGCCTCGTGTAATACATCTGCCACAGTATAAGAAGAGTTCAATTTCTCAGCTAAATTTTTAAGTTGACTTTCATCTCTTCCAACTAAATGAATTTCTTTACCAGAAGAATACATTTGCTCTGCTAAATTGGATCCGATAGAACCTGTCGCACCGACAATTAGATATTTTTCTGACATATAATAATTAATGAAATTATTTTTTATACTTGGAAATCAGTTATTTCCATTAAAAAACCTCGACCGCTTCAAAAAAGACCACCTATTTTTTATGTCAGAAGACTACCAATTATGTACATATGAAAGACATCATAAATTAAAAATTCTACTATTTTTATCTTCAATGAGATCTTATGCGGATAAATTGAAGGAAAATAAATTTAAGCTTAATTACTCAAAAATTGATTCTACTGATTTTAAAAAGGACTATACGAAGAAATTAGAAAAATTGTTAAAGATGAATAAGATAAAAGAAGTAACTAGTTTTGAAGTAGAGGATAAATTTTTTGAAACAAAAATATATAATTTTTTAAAAAAACAAAATATTCAGTGGAATATAATTCGATCGCCAATGTTTTTAGATAGTCGTGAAGATTTTAAAAAATATTTATCAAAAACAAAAAAACCCTTTATGGCAAAGTTTTATAAAGAAAAGCGAGAAAGATTAAACATTTTGTTAAACAAAGATGGCACACCAGAGGGAGGAAAATGGAGTTTTGACGAGGATAATAGAAAAAAACTGCCAAAAAATATCTTAATACCAAAATTTCCAGAAATTAAAGAAACTAAACATACAAAAAGTTTAAAACCAATTATTGAAAAATTATTTAGTAAACATCCAGGTGATACCAAAAAATTTTGGTTTGCAACTGAATATAAAGATATTTCAAAATTATTAGATTTTTTTATTAAAGATAAATTAAACCTATTTGGTGATTACGAAGATGCTGTTGATCAAAAAAATAATATTTTATTTCACAGTGCTCTTAGTCCGTATTTAAATCTAGGTTTAATAACTCCAGACATTATCATTCAAAAAATAATGACTTATCACCATAGTAAGAGTGTGAGACTAAATTCTTTAGAAGGTTATATAAGACAAATAATTGGTTGGAGAGAGTTTATGAGAGGAATATATCAAAATTATAGTAAAGAAATGGAAAGTGGAAATTTCTTTAAACATAATAGAAAAATGAAAGATACATTCTATGATGGCAGCACTGGTTTGGATCCTTTAGATCATGCAATTAAAAATGCTAGCAAATTTGGTTGGTCGCACCACATTGAAAGATTAATGATATTGTCAAATATTATGAATTTATGCGAAGTTGAACCAAAATCAGTTTATAAATGGTTCATGGAAATGTTTGTGGACTCATCTGATTGGGTTATGGTTCCAAATGTTTATGGAATGGGTTTGTTTAGTGATGGTGGAATTTTCGCAACTAAGCCTTATATCTGTGGATCAAGTTATTTTATGAAAATGATGGATTTTAAAAGGGGCAACTGGTGTAATGTTATGGATGGTCTTTATTGGCGTTTCATAGATAGAAATAGAAAATTTTTTTTGAAAAATCCAAGGTTGTCTATGATGGTAAGAATTTTTGATAAAATGAAAGAAGATAGAAAAAAATTAATATTATCAGAAGCAAACAAATTCATTAAAGATAATACTTATGGGAATTAAAGTTTATTTTAACGATTCTTGCAATATTTGTAGAATGGAAATAAATCATTATAAAAAAATTGCAAATAGTGATTTGGAGTGGATAGATATTACAAATAATGATGAGGCTATAAAAATAACATCTAAGTCGCAAAAAGAGTTGCTCAGAAGGTTGCATGTAATAAATGATGGTGAAGTTATTGGAGGTGCTAAAGCATTTATTATAATTTGGTCAAAAATACCAAAATATAAAATCCTATCTAAAATTTTTTCAATAAAACCCTTATTTATTATTTTTCATTATATATACGAAATTGCTGCATTTTTCTTATTTTTAAAAAACAGAAAACAATTAAATGAAAAAACAAAACCTACCAACTAAGGTATGCAAAGTTTGTAACAAGCCTTTTTCTTGGAGAAAAAAATGGAAACTTAATTGGGAAAAAGTTAAGTATTGCTCTAAGAGATGCGCCTCTAGTAATTAATTATTGTGTATTGCTTTTTCTAGGATCTTTAAGTGATTTTAAGATTTTTGATAGCCCTGTAATTTTTAAACTATAATAAATTACATAAATTAAAGTTAGTCCTAAAGCCATGGTAGATAGAAACACAAAGATGGCTGTCAAAATTTTTTCTTGGAACCAGTTCTCTACTCCAGAGTTAGAATAATAAAGAATATTCCAAAACGCGACGAAAATTAACTCATATATGATTATAATTTTGAACATATGGTTGATATAGTTCTCAATATAATTAATACTATTCAATTCTTGTCGCATGTCGATAAAAATTTATGAGATAAAACAAAGAAAATAGATGAAAAAAGTAATTTGGATAACTGGCGGTAGCAGTGGAATAGGAAAAGCAGTTGCATTAAAGTTTGCAAATAAAGGATGGCAGGTAATTATATCATCAAGACGTGAGGAAGTCTTAAAAGATATTTCAGATAAAAATGAAAATATTGATTATTTGAAATTAGATATTGTTGATTATGAAGCATGTAATTCAGTTTTTAAAACAATCGTGGAGAAATACAATAAGGTTGATATTTGTTTTTTTTCTACTGCAATTTATGAGCCTGAAAAAGAGAAGAATTTTGATCTTCAGAATATAATTGATGTTACAAATGTCAATTATATTGGAACCATAAACTGTATTAAAGCTGTTGAAAAATATTACAAAGAAAAAAGGCAAGGAGTTATATCTATTGTATCTTCTACTGCAGGATACAGAGGATTGCCAAATTCAACTGCCTATGGGCCTGCAAAAGCAGCTCTTATTAATTTAGCAGAAAGTTTATATCTTGATTTTCAAAGATATGATGTTCGCGTATGTCTAGTCAGCCCTGGATTTATCAAAACAAGACTTACGGATAAAAACACATTTAAAATGCCATTTTTAAAAACCACACAATATGCGGCTGAACAGATTTATGATGGTTTAATAAATAAAAATTCATTTGAAATAGCTTTTCCTAGAAGTTTATTTTTAATATTAAAATTTTTTAAGATTTTGCCAAATGGGATCTACTTATATTTGATAAGAAAAATGACGAAGCTTCAAAAAAAATAAATTTAATCTTTAACAAACATCACAGTTAATTCTGCAACTTTAATACCAAACTTTGTCATTTTTGCTCTATTAATTGCTACTCTTTCATCTTGCATAAAGATCCAATCATCAAAAGTTATTTTCATTTCTCTTCCTTTTACAGGAACTAACAGTACATATTCAAACTTAAATGCAGGACCATAAGAAAAACCCTTTGCAGTTCCAACTACATCTCCAGCAGTGCCTTCATAGTTATGTTCATCGATTTTATTGATTGTCCATTGCCTATTTTGAATTTCTCCATCGTTCCAAACAAATTTTTCGTCAAGTATTAATTGTTTTCCATCCCACTTTCCATCTAGGTCTGCAGAAAATTGTCTTGTCACTTTACCTGATCTATTTTGTAAAATTCCCCATGCTTTTACATTTCCAGATAAATACTCTTCTATTATTAATCTAGGTTTTTGGTTTTTGAAATCTTCTGGTTTCATTGCTTGGTTTGATGAACAACTTGTAATCAATACTGAGATTATTATCAATAATAAATATTTTATTTTCATAGTATTATTTATTTTTGAAGAGCAAATTGGATTAAGTCTATATTTTTTGATTTAAAACCTGCTTCACAATAAGATAAATAAAAATTCCACATTCTTTTAAAAGTATTGTCAAAGCCTTGGGATGAAATTTGTTCCCATTTTTCTAAGAACTCTTCTCTCCAAATATTTAGTGTATTTGAGTAATGATCACCATATGAATTACAATTCTCAAACTTAAGTCCAGATTGATTTGCTAGTTTTACTAACTCATTTTTACTAGGTAAAAAACCACCAGGAAAAATATATTTTTGGATAAAATCAGTTTTACTTTTATATCTATCATAGATGGATTCATCTATAGTAATTGATTGTATAGCTGCTGTTCCTCCATCAACTAAGTTTTCTTTGATAGTATTAAAATAGTTTTTTAAATAACTCTGCCCTACTGCTTCTATCATTTCTATAGAGGCTATTGAATTATAATTATTTTTAACATCTCTAAAATCTAACATTTGTATATTTATTTTTTCATTCAAACCCTCTTTGTGAATTCTTTCTTTTGAATATTCGTATTGTTTTTTGGAGATTGTTATGCAATCTAACTTTACGTCATAATTTTTTCCAATATATTCTGCAAATCCTCCCCAGCCACAGCCAATCTCAAGCATCTTATCACCTGATTTAGGCTTAACAAGACTCGAGAGTTTTTTATATTTATTTAACTGAGCTTTTTCCAAATCATTACTATCGTCAAAAATTGCGCTCGAATAAGTTAGGGTTTTATCAAGCCATAATGAGAAAAATTCATTCCCTAAATCATAATGTTTTCTAATGTTTTCTTTACTCCTAGATTTATTATTTTTAATAAACAAACCTTTAATTTTATTAAATATTGAAAGATCGAAAGAGCCAGAAAATTTATGAACTATTTTTATATTTTTTGCCGCAAGCTCTATAAGATTAGTTAAATTATTTGTCTCAAAATAATTATCCATATATGCTTCTGCTAGACCTACACTTCCATTTTTGATAATTTTAAAAGTTAACCCTGGTTTATTTATTTTTAGATTAGCATTTAATTTTTCATTACCATTTCCGAAGGTATATTCTTTTCCATCATGGTTTATTATTTTTAAATTTCCATGTTTAATAAATTTTAGTGAGTTAAAGACAATTTTGTCTGATAATTTATTCAAATTCACTTTTTTCTACCGAACTATTATTTTTTAATATTTATTTTTTTTTTAATAAACTTTATTCCTTTTAACCATAGTTTAAATGCCTCATAGTGGATTGCGACAATAACTTTAAATGTCATCAAGGGGTGAAAAATATAGGAAACGAATAGATTTTTATTACTAAATTCTTTTGCGGTACCGTCCTGGGATGCGAATAAAAGTTTACCATCATTATCAGATTGGTCAATTATAACTGATATTTTGTCTGAGGGTTTATTTACTCTAAATTTGTAACTACACTCCATATCTATGAAAGGCGATACATGAAATTTTTTTACACAACTATTTTTTAAAGTTTCATTATCTTCAGCTTTGAAAATGTATGTGTGTTGTTCACCAAATGTATTTTTAACCTCATAAAATAAAGAGATTATCTTATCGTACTTATCATATATAAAGAAAACACTTAGAGGATTAAATACATAACCCAATATTCTTGGATAACAGAATAATTTGATTTTAACGTCTTTATTGTCGATACCAATATTTTCTAGTTTTTTTTTTACCCAGTTTTTTAAACAGGTACCATCTCTATCCCCATGGTCTTTATCAAAAAAACTAATGATATTGAATTTATTATATGAAAATATTTTAATTTTATTATCAATTTCATTTAAATCATCTAAGTCTATTAGTAATGAAAAAACCCTATATTTGAAATAATGATTTTTAGGTTTAAATCGTCTATGTATTACTTTTCCTACGTATATCTTAGAGTTTTTAAGCATTTATATACTTAATCATATCTATTGATGATTTTATACCATCTTCATGGAATCCATATCCAAAATAACTACCACAAAATAAAATATTATTTTTATTTTGAATTAGGTGAAGATCTTTCTGGCTATTGATTGCATTTTGATCAAAGTAAGGGTGTGTAAATATAACTTTTCGGATTATTTTTTCTTCGGGTATCTCTAAATAAGGATTTAATGTTAAAAAAATATTTTTACTTATATTTAAATTTTGTAATAGGTTTAACCAATAAGTAATTGAATTTTTTTCACTATTCTCAGATTCGATCGAGGAATTCCATGAACACCAAGCACTTTTATTATTTGGCATATAACTTATATCCTCATGGACTATAGCCTCATTTGTTTTATATTTAAAATTACTTAAGATCTTATTTTCTATTTCTTCAGGATTTTCAATTAAAGAGAGAGCTTGATTAGCATGAGTGGCCAATACGACTTTATCATAAGTAAAATATTCATTTTTATCTCCATAATAAACCTGAACTCCTGATCCAATTCTTTTAATTTTATTAATATTATAGTTTTTATAATATTCACCACTGATTTTGCTTAGAATTTTATCTACATATGTTCTACTTCTTTTGGAAACTGTGAACCATTGCGGTCGATCTTTTAATTTAAATAATCCATGATTTTGAAAAAATTTAAAAAAAAATTTCAAAGGCATTTGTTTTGCCTCGTAAGGAGGCATTGACCATATAGCTGATACCATAGGTATAATATGGAATTTGATAAAATACTCTGACAGTTTTAAATTGTCTAAATAGCTGCCTAAAGTAATATTTTCTTTAAGGGGATCTTGGTTTTCACTTTGTTTATAAAAACTAATTATAGTAAAAAACATCTTCAAAAATTTTATATTTAACAAGTTTGATTTATTGCTAAAAATTCCGGAAAGACCTTTTCCACAATATTCTATATTTGAGTCTCTAACAGATACTGAGAATGACATATTGCTTTTTTCGATAGCAATATCATTTTCTTGAAAAAAATTTATTAAATTTGGATAGGTTTTTTTATTAAATACAATAAAGCCTATATCAACAGGGACTATATTATCTCCAACATTAACATCAATAGTATGAGAATGACCTCCAAAATGGTCTTCTTTCTCAAATAGATCTACTTTATATTTTTTAGATAAACTATACGCTGCACTTAGACCTGATATACCAGAGCCTATAATAGCTAATTTCATTATTGAGGATTATATTTATTTTCTTTTGTAAAGGATGAGACAAATTGTAGAAAAACTGCAAAAATTATAATGCTTCCTCCTATTAATACATAGAATGAAGGATTTTCATTTACAAATAGCCAAGCCCAAAGAGGACCAAGTATCGCCTCTGTAAGCATTATTATGCCAACCATAGCTGATAGAGTTTTTCTCGCACCAATTGTTATAAAAATAAAGCCAAGTCCTATTTGAAATGTCCCAGACAAAAATGCCAAAAACATATCATTTAAAGATATAGAAATTTTTGTTGAAGCTAAAAAACCTATTATCATTGCAACTATTCCAGCAACTAATTGTAGGGGCACCATATCTACATGAGGATATCTTCTTACAATTAAAATTAGAGATGCAAAGGTAATTGGCATTACAAAGGCAACGATATTTCCAGACATTTGTCCACTTGATAGAGTATTTCCTAGCATTAAAATTAATCCAGAAATTGCTAAAATGATAGAAGCTAAAGTAATTTTTGAAATTTTTTCTTTCAAAAAAAAATATCCAAATATCGCTAAGAAAATTGTTTGTGTTTGTATTATGAAATTTGTATTTGCAACAGTAGTATTATACATAGCGTAAACGTAACTGCTAAATCCAATACCCAATATAATTCCACCAATTAAGCCAGGAATTCCCGATACATAAATTTTTTTAAATACCTCTCCTTTGTAAGTTACAATTAAAAAAATAGTTACAACAATTATAAAAAAAACCTGTCTCCAAAATAAGATTTGCCATAAAGTTGATCCTTCAAATGATTTGACAATCAACCCACCGAAACTAAGACAAAATGCGCCAAAAAAGATTAATAATGGACCTGGTAGCTTTGAAATAAAATTCATTTAATATTGGAAATCAAATTTTGAGTTTCCATCTCATACAACTTAAAAATAGTTTCTGCATCTTTTAAATTAATTTCTTTAAATTTAATTTTTGATCCTGGAGGTATTTGTACTAGTTTGTCATAATCAGCACTTATTACAACTCCAATCTTAGGATAACCTCCTATTGTTCCATGATCAGAGAGCATAATTATTGGATCCCCATCTGCAGTAATTTGGATAACACCCTTCACTAAACCTTCTGACTTTATATTTGTGTTTTTAATATTATTAATCTTAGGTCCTTTAAGTCTTATGCCCATACGGTCACTTAATTTGGTTACATTAAATTCATTACTAAAAAATGAATCTATTGCATTCTTTGAAAAATAATCAAAATGGGGTCCTTTTATTATTCTAATATTTTCAATTTTAGAATTTAGGTATTCTATTTTATTTTTTGGCAGGATTTTTTTTATATTTTTTAATTTAATTATTTGTCCTATCTCAAGTTTTTCACCACTATTTGCGCCAATTTTAGCCTTAGTATTTGTAGAACAACTGTTTAAATAATAATCTACCTCAAATGTGCCTCCAATAGATAAATAACCATATACAGATCGATTAGTAGACAGTATATCTAAGCAATCATTATTTTCTAAAACAATATTTTCGTAACAACTAAATTCTAAATTTTTGTTTTTTCTTATAATTTTAAAATTAACATCTCCAGTAACATTGATGGAGATATTTTCTCCAATATATTTCAATTTTGGACCTTGATATGCAAATTCTAGGACCGGATTATTTATTTTATTATTTGAAATAGTATTTGCTAATAAAAAATTCCTATTATCCATTGCTCCACTAAAAGGTATGCCTATGTGATAAAAATTATTTCTACCATTGTCTTGAAATGTAGAATTGATACCTGGTCGTAATACCTCAAAATAGTTTTTATTCATATTTTTTTTCATATTCTAGTTTAGAAATTGGATAAAATGATATTGTATCACCTGGATTAATTAGATTTGGTTCAGTATTTTTTTTATTATCAAAAATATCAACTGGTGTTTTGCCAATTATATTCCAACCACCTGGGCTTTCAAAAGTATAAATATTACAAAATTGCTCTGTAATACCTATGGAATTTTTTGGGACTTTAACTCTTGGTGTTTCTAAACGTTTTGCAAAAAGAGATTTATCCATATCTCCTAAGAATGGCATTCCCGCAATAAAACCTGTCATATAACAATAATAATTTTTTGAAAAGAATTTTTCATAAATTTTTGCTTCATTTATTTTTAATAATTTTTGTAAACGTTTTATATCTAGTGCAAATTCCTCTGCACAACAAACTGGGATTTTAATTAGATTATTTTTTGAATTATTATTTTTTTTTAACTCTAAATTTTCAACTTGTTTTTTTAATTTAGCATAACTCGTAAGTTTTAAATCGAAACTGATTACTAGTTTATTATAACTTGGTGTAATATTTGTAATACCTAAAAAATTACTTTCTCTTAAATTATTAAAATAATTTATAACATTTCTGTTTATTTCTTTATTTACCTCAGTACCAAAGTCACAGTACAATGCTGCGTCACCAAGATTTGATATATTTTTAATCATGTCATGTTATACTTTAAGCTTTATAGTATGGAAATTAATTTAAATTGTGATTTAGGTGAAAAATCAAAGCATCATTCAAATGAGAATGATCCCGATTTACTCAAAATAGTAAACTCTGCAAATGTGGCTTGTGGGTATCACGCTGGTGACGAGGAAACCATGAGAGAAGTTGTAGAGATTTCAAAGCAAAACAATGTAAGTATTGGTGCACATCCATCTTTTAATGACCCAGAAAACTTTGGAAGAAAAAGGATTAATCTTGGTGCTGATGAGATTTCTAAGCTTTTAACAGATCAATATGAAATTTTGCAAAATATTGCCATTAAATTAGATGAAAAAGTTTCTCATATTAAGCCACATGGAGCCTTGAATAATATGGCTTGTGAAGACCTTGAACTAGCAACAATTTTAGCAAAAACTATTTATAGTATTGATAAAGATATAATCTATTTAGTACCAACAGGTTCAAAAATGGAAATTGCAGCTAAAAAATTAAATATGAAAATTGCATGTGAAATTTTTGCAGATAGAAATTATGAAGACGATGGAACGCTTGTATCAAGAAGTAAGGATCATGCCCTAATAACTGATCCTGAGCAAGCTAAAGAACATGTATTCAATATGGTAAAAAACCAAACCCTTAATTGTCACAGTGGAAAACAAATACCTTGTGAAATCGATTCAATTTGCATACATGGAGATAATGTAAGTTCTCTTTCGACTGCAAAACAGGTAAGAGAAAACTTGATAAAAAATAATTTAGAATTGAAGCCTCTAAATAAAATGAAAAAGTTTATATAATTATGATTAAAAAACTATTTACTCTGCTCATACTCTTTTTTTTAACTGTTGAAACTTTTGCTGCTGGAACAAGTTCATCAGATAAAAAACCGAGCTATAAAAATGCTGTAAAAATAATTGAAGCTGCTAAAAAATATGAATCTAAAAATAAAATGGATAAAGCATTAAAAAGATACGAAAAAGCTCAAAAAATTTTATTAAAACTCGACAAAGAAAAGCCCTTACAAGCTGATACACTAAATTACCTGGGTTTTACAACTAGAAAACTTGGGGACTTTGAAGCAGGAGAAAAATATTATTTGTTAGGTTTGCAAGTCGATCCAAAGCATGTTGGTATAAATGAATACTTAGGTGAATTATATGTTGTGACCAACAGAATTGATTTAGCAAAAGAAAGATTGGAAATTTTGAAAAGCTGTAATTGTGAGGAGTATCAAGAGTTAAAAGAAATTATTGAAGGAACCAAAAAATCAAAATACTAATTGATATTTTGAATCATTTGTTCGGGCATCCATAAAGCGATTTGTGGGAACATTACAATCAATAAAACTGCAAAAATCATTAATAAAAATAACGGGAAGGCACTTTTTGCTATGAACCCCATATCTTTGTTTGCCATTCCTTGGAGAACAAATAGATTAAAACCAACAGGTGGTGTAATTTGAGCCATTTCTACAACAATAACTAAAAATATTCCAAACCAAATCATATCAAAGCCTGCCTGTCTTATCATTGGTTCAATTATTGCCATTGTAAGAACAACTGCAGAAATTCCATCAAGAAACATCCCAAGAATTATGTAAAAAACCATTAATACAAATATTAATACATAAGGTGATAACTCCATATTCTGTATCCACAACGCTAGATTTCTGGGCAAACCTGTAAATCCCATTGCAAGTGACAAGAAAGTTGCCCCAGCTAAAATAAATGCAATCATACATGAAGTTTTAGTTGCTCCAAGCAATGAGTCTTTAAATGTTTTATAGGTTAAACTCTTTTGAAAATAAGAGAGAATTAAAGCTCCAACAACACCTAAAGATGCAGCCTCGGTTGCTGTTGCTATACCAGTATATATTGAACCTATTACTCCAAGTATTAATAAAATAACTGGAATTAATTGTTTGGATTTACCTAGTTTATTTAAAAATGAAAAATTTTCATAATTTGTTGGCATTTTATTTTTATTTAATAAAGACCAAACAATTACATAGCCCATAAAGATTAGAGCAATCATTATCCCTGGAATTATTCCAGCTATAAAAAGTTTTGCAATTGACTCTTGAACGGTCACACCATAAATAATTAAAATTATTGAGGGTGGAATTAATAAACCTAAAGTTCCTGAACCTGCCAAACTTCCAAGCAAAATTTTTTCAGGATATTTTCTTTTTCTTAGTTCTGGAATTGACATTTTTCCAACTGTAGCAACTGTGGCAGCAGATGATCCGGAGATAGCTGCAAACAAGGCACAACCAACAACATTAACATGTATCAAACCGCCTGGTAACTTCTGAAGCCATGGTGCCAATCCCTCAAATAAATTTTCTGATAATTTAGTTCTAAAAAGAATTTCACCCATCCACACAAATAATGGTAATGCTGTTAGTGTCCACGATGATGAAGCTCCCCATATTGTTGTGGCCATCGCATCTCCTACTGGTCTAGAAGTAAACAAAATCATGCCTATTGAAGATACCCCAACCATACTGATGGCTACCCATATCCCAGATCCTAAAAAAAACAGTAAAACACTAATAAAAAAAAATGCTAATAAAATTTCAATCATACTTGTTAACTATTCTTAAAATTAATTGATGAAAGACACATATAAAAAATAATAATGAACCAATTGCTACACTTGATTGAGGTATCCAAATTAATATTTCGTCAGCACCTTCACTTCTTTCTTGAAACTCATAAGATATCTTTAACATTTTAAGAAAATAAAATGCCATATATCCTGAAAAAATAGATGCTATGATTAAACTCCAAATTTCTAGAAATTTTTTTCTTAGATCAGAGGCTTTTTCTAAAAATAATGTGATCCTTATATGACCTCCATTTACAAAAGTGTATGAAAGTGCAAAAAATGAGGAAGCGGCCATACAGTAACCAGAATATTCAGCTAAACCTCTTATATAAAAACCAAACATTCTTGAGGCAATTCCAGTTAAAATAAAAGCTGCTATCAAAATTAAAAAAAATGCAGCGATATATCCTGAGAAATTATAAAGATTATTTAATGATTTATTAATTTTTTGTAACATAAAAAAGGCCGTTTTTTTAAACGGCCTTTCTCATTATATTAATTTTATTTGTAAGCAGCAAGTACGCTAGCTCCTGTTTTGCCAGCCTTTTTCTTCCATTCCTTTGCCATTTTTTTTCCAACTTTTTGGAAATGTTTTTCTAAATCAGCGTTTACTTTACCTACTGTCATTCCTGCAGCAGCTAAAGCTTTCTTATCCTCAATATTTCCAACTCTAGAAAGCATCCAACCTTTTTCTTCTGCAGCAGTTGCTTCTTTCATTATTAGTTTTTGAGTATCTGCATCTAGTTTGTTCCAAGATCCTCTATGAGCAACTACCATATTTTTTGGGAACCAAGCAGCTATATCATAGAAATATTTTACTCCATTCTCCCAAATTTTACTATTTTTTCCAGTAGTTGGTGAAGTAATCATGCTCTCAACTGCTCCAGTTGAAAATGCTTGACTTATTTCTGCAGCTTCAATTTTTGTTGGAGCCATACCAGTTAGTTCAGCAATTCTAATTGTTGCTGAATTATAAGCTCTAAATTTTAAACCTTGTAAATCTGAAACACTATTAATCTCGTTTTTACTATACAAACCTTGTGCAGGCCATGGTACAGCATACAAAAATACCAATCCTTTTTGACTTAAGCTTTCTATGATTGCTGGTTTCGATGCTTGATAAAGTTTCATAGCATCGTCATAAGATGTTGCTAAGAATGGTTGTGAGTCAATCTCAAGAATTGGATCTACTTTTCCAAGAGCCGACATAAATCTCTCTCCCATTTGAGCTTGTCCAGTTCTGACAGCTCTAAAGATTTCTCCACCTTTAAATAATGCTCCCCCAGGGTGAGTTACAATAGTTAATTTACCTCCACTTTTTTCTGAAACGTTTTTAGCAAATTCTGCAGCATTAGCTGAATGAAAATTGCTTGCACCATAAGCTAAAGCCATATCCCACTTCTCAGCAGCATTTACGTTAGCTGTTAACAAAACAGAAAATAAAATAGAAATTAAAGTTTTTAAATTTTTCATTAATCCTCCTTATTTTTAAAAAAATACATCTGATTATGTATTATTTGTTAAATCAATAGAAAATTTTCTATGTTTTATTGAAAAATAAGAAAATACTACTATTATAAAGTTACTTTGATCGAAGAAGCCCTTATTTTACTACAAATTATATTTATAAATATAATTTTAACTGCTGATAATGCCATAATAATTGGCCTTATCGCATCTAATTTTGTCCCTAAAAATAGAAAAAAAATTATATTTTGGGGAGTAGTTGGCGCTTTAGTCTTTAAAGTTTTATTTGCAATATTTGCTACATATTTATTTAAATTTTACTTTATAAAAATTCTAGGAGGTTTGCTATTAATTTGGATAGTTAACGATTTAAGAAAAGATCTTTTACAAGTTCAAAAGCAAACTAAATCACCTACAAAAAAATCTTTAGAACCATCATTTGCTAAGGGTATGTATAAAGTACTTTTTGCAGATATTACAATCAGTTTCGATAATGTTATAGGTGTTGTTGGGGCTTCTAAGGGTAACTTTGGATTCATGATTTTTGGTTTAATTTTATCTGTAGTACTTACAGGTGCAATGGCCACTTATCTAGCTAATTACGTACAGAAACATTTATGGGTCGTCTATGTTGGAATGGCATTTATTCTTATATTAGCAATACAACTTATTATTGGAGGACTTGTAGACTTAGAAATTTTAAATATAAACGAAGAGTTCAAAAAATATTTTTAATAAGAATATTTAATTGACGGATATGAGCCTTTCTTAACATCTAATTTAAATTTTTTAACTGCTTTCCTTACATTGCTTTTCAAATCAGCATATTTTTTTACAAATTTTATTTTATTATCTGTTAGTCCCAATAAATCATCAGTAACTAAAATCTGACCATCACAAAAATTTGATGAGCCTATCCCTATTGTAGGAATGTTAATTGATTCTGTAATTTTTTTTGAAACTTTTTTTTCAATACATTCTAAAACAATTGCAAATACTCCAGCATCTTCTAAAGATTTGGAATCTTTTAACAAATTTTTTTTTTCTATATCTGTTTTACCTTTGTATCTAAATTTTCCTCTTACAGTTTGTGGTGTTATACCTATATGACCCATTACAGGAATTTTATATTTTATTAAATGTTTAACAATTTCTATAATTTTCCCCCCTCCTTCTAATTTTACGCCATCACATTTTGTTTCTTTCATTACTTTTTTACAATTCTTAAGTGCTTGAGATTTATTTTTGTATGTATTGAAAGGCATGTCAATAATCAATAAACTTTTTTTAACTCCTTTTCTTACACTCTTGGAATGCTCAATCATCATTGATAAATTTACTTTTCTTGTGGTTTCAAAATTATATAAAACTGAACCCAAAGAGTCCCCAACAAGTATTAAATCTGTGAAGTTATCAATCTCTTCAGCTATATTTTTTGAATAAGCAGTTAAACAAACAATTTTTGACTTATTTTTTTTTTTAAGAACTAGCCTACTCGTTTTTGTAAGCATAAATATCTGCTTACCAAGTACCCGTATTTTCCATAGATTTCCAAGGTTCTATGGGTTCTAAGTTACCTTCTTGAAGAATTTCAACTGATATTTTATCTGGAGATCTAACAAAAGCCATGTGACCATCTCTGGGAGGTCTGTTTATTGTGTAACCCATATCTTTTAATCTCTGACAAGTCTCATAAATATTATCAACTCTGTAAGCTAAATGTCCAAAATTTCTTGATCCTTCACCTAAATTGTCTCCATCCCAGTTATAGGTTAATTCTATTTCTGCATTTTCATCATTTGGAGCTGCAAGAAAAACTAGTGTGTATCTTCCTCTTTCATTTTCCATTCTTTTTGTTTCTTTTAATCCTAAGCCATCACAAAAAAATTTAAGTGAATCTTCAATATTTGAAACTCTGATCATTGTGTGTAAATATTTCATATAATTTACTTATATATTCTTATTATTCCAATTCAATAGTGCTTGGTGGCTTTGAAGTAATATCATAAACAACTCTATTAATACCTCTAATATTATTTACAATTTGGTTAGATATTGACTGCATGAAAGATTTATTAAATTGAAAGAAATCTGCTGTCATTCCATCTTCTGAGGTGATTGCCCTTAATAAACAAAGATATTCATAAGTTCTATTATCTCCCATAACCCCAACAGTCTTAACTGGAAGTAAAGCAGCATATGCCTGCCAAATCTTATCATAAAGATTATTTTCTTTTAAAGATTTGATATAGTAATTATCTGCCTCTTTTAAAATTTTTATTTTTTCTTTAGTGATTATACCAGGCATTCTTATTGCAAGACCTGGTCCTGGAAATGGGTGTCTAGATATAATTTCATGACTTAATCCAAGTTCTAATCCTAATTTTCTAACTTCATCTTTAAAAAGATATTTCAATGGCTCTACTAATTTAAGTTTCATTTTTTTTGGTAAACCACCTACATTATGATGTGATTTAATTTTCGATGTTTGGCTACCTGTAACAGATTTACTTTCAATTAAATCAGGATACAAAGTGCCTTGGGCCAAGAATTTTACATTTTTAATTTTATTCGCGTATTTTTCAAAAATTTTAATAAAAAGATTTCCTATTATTTTTCTTTTTTTTTCTGGATCGGAAACATTTTTTTAATTTTGTCAAAAATAAATTTTCTGCATTTACATAGATTAGATTAATTTTAAATCTCTTCTTAAATGTGTTTACAACTTGATTTTCTTCATCTTTTCTAAGTAAACCAGTATTAACAAAAATACATGTTAATTTTTTTCCTATTGCGTTTGATAGTAATTTAGCAACTACACTGCTATCAACACCTCCAGATAGTGCACAAATTACCTTTGAATTTCCTACGCTATTTCTTACTTCATTTATTAATTTTTTTTTCTGGTCTCTTGAAGACCAATTTTTAGTTAATTTACATATAGAAAATATAAAATTTTTAAGTATTAACTTTCCTTTAATAGTGTGGCTTACTTCTGGGTGAAATTGAATACCAAAAAATTTTTTTTCTAAATTTTCAATAATACACATCTTAGAATTTATAGTTTGTGCAATTATTTTAAAATTTTTTGGTAATTTTGTTACTTGATCTGCATGGCTCATCCATACATTATTTTTTCCCTTAGAAAAAAAATCTTTAGTTAACTTACTTTTCCTGGTTTCTTTTACTTCAGCAAGCCCAAATTCTCTCTGCTTAGAACTTCTTACACTTCCTCCCATTGCTTTTGAAATAATTTGATGACCAAAACATATACCCAGTACAGGTACTCCTAGTTTAAGAATTTTATTATTAAATTTTACTTTTTTACTCTCATAGACATTTAAAGGACCACCAGATAAAACTATTCCTTTAATATTTTTTTTAAAGTTTGTGAATTTTTCTATTTTTTTGTGACTTACTATCTCACAATATATACCCAGTTCTCTGATTTTTCTTGCAATTAATTGTGTAAATTGGGAACCGAAGTCTACAATTAGTATTTTATTAAGAGTGTCTTCAAGACGCATCTTTTCTTTCAAAATCTTTTAAACGACTTTCAATTGAAGCAATTTTTTCACACAAATCTACACAAATTTTCTTAAAATCTTTACTCAATTCATCTGCTTTTGAAAAATTTGATCTTTCTAATTCCATATCAATTAAAAGGAACATTGCCTCTTCATTCTTAGGGTCTAAAAGTAAAGTAGTTTTTATATTCTTTTCTTCTTGTCTTTTATCTTCTTCAATTTTAAAAATTTTAGCTAAATAAAGGTAAGATGCTGAGTCTTTTGGGTTATAGACTATATTTCTATGAAATAAAAACTTTGAATCTTCATATTTTCTTTTGTCAAACAAATCCTTGGCTTCCTCAAAAAAATTATTTTCATTAGCCTTAGCAAAAAGGCTAAATGAAATAAATGTAAAAATTAAAATTAAGTATTTCATATTTATTTTTTCACAACATCTATATTATGTACCATACTTTCATAAAAACCTGCTTTAGTAATTTTAACAAATTTTGGTTTTTTTCTCAGATCAATTACTTTCTTAGCTCCCATGTAACCCATTGAAGATTTCAAACCTCCAACTAAGTTGTATATTATTTTATCAACTTTACCTTTGTATTTAATGTATCCCTCTACACCTTCCGCTACATATTTTGATGAATCTTTTTGTTTCGTCTGAAAATATCTGTCTGCTGAACCTTTATTCATTGCACCTATTGACCCCATACCCCTAAAATATTTATATAATTTACCATTTTTCTTTATTTTTTTTCCAGGTGCTTCATCTGTGCCTGCAAATAATGAACCAATCATAACTGCATCTGCACCAGCTGCTAATGCTTTAGCAATATCACCAGAAAATTTTATTCCACCATCAGCAATTAATCTTGTTTTACTTTTCCCAATTCCTCTTTTAACATTTAATATAGCACTTAGTTGTGGAACTCCTATTCCTGCTACAAGTCTTGTTGTACAAATAGAACCTGGGCCTATTCCTACTTTTATAATATCAACACCTAATCCAACCAAAAACTTTGCAGCTTCCGCTGTAGCTATATTTCCAGCGCAAATTGCTGTTTTTTTGGGACGTATTTTTTTTATTTTTTTAATTATATCTCCTACTTTTTTCGTATGTCCGTGAGCTGTATCAATTACTATTATATCTAAGTTTTCTTTTAGTATTTTTTCAGCTCTATTTAATTCTTTTTCGCTTGCACCAACTGCTGCGCCTATTAATATTTTTTTTGATTTTACTTTTCTAATTTCTTTAATCTGTTCTTGGATATTTAAGTTTCTATGAATTATTCCTAATCCCCCAGCGATCCCCATTGCGATCCCCATTGACGACTCTGTAACAGTATCCATTGCAGATGACAAAAGAGGTATTTTTATCTTTAAACTTTCTGTTAAATTCACAGAGGTGTTTACTTCACTAGGTAGAATTGATGAGTAATTTGGCGCTAAAGTAACATCATCAAATGTTAAAGCTTCTTTAATAGTTTCCATGTCCCTATATAAATGATTCTTGGAAAAATAAAAGGATAACTATCTTAAATTTCTACAAATTATAAAATTTTCTTTAGAATCTTTTCTGCTTGAAGGTGGCTTAAAAATATCAACATCTTTAAAAGATTTTTTACCTAATGCGACAATCTCGTTAAAAGATGATCCCATAAAAAGCTTAGAAATAAAATTTCCTTTTTTATTTAGAAATTCAATTGCAAAATTCATTGCCTCTAAACATAGTTCTCCTGTAACTAATGAGTCTACACTTTTATTACCTGTAGTGTTTACAGCCATATCAGAGACTATAAGATCTACTTTCTTACCAAAATAATTTTTGATATTTTTTTTTTGCTGCTCCTCAGTAAAATCCCCAATTATATGTACTAAATTTGTAATTGGCTCAATATCCTTTAAATCAATTGAAATTATTTTAGTTTTACTAAAATTTCTTGATATATACTGAGACCAACTACCTGGGGCTGCACCAAGATCTATAACTAAAATATTATTTTTTATTATTTTAAATTTATCGTTTATTTCTTGCAATTTATATACAGCTCTTGACCTGTAACCCTCTAATTTTGATTTTTTGACATAAATGTCTCTTTTTTGCTTAATGATCCAATTCTTAGAAAATTTATTCTTTTTCAACTAATTCTCAAACCTTAAAGATTTTTCAATTATATCTCCATCTAATGTTTTAATTTTGGATATATAATTTTTATTATTTCTTATAATGTCATTATTTTTTCCTGCTAAATGAATAATTCCTATTTCATGGTTTGGTAAATATGGTTCAACAAAAGTTTTTTGTTTTTTGTCAAATTTAATTGCTTCAATTAGAGTCCAGTTGCAATAAGCAGGTAGAATTTCCACATCTAAATTGTCTGAATATATCGTAATATTCATCGCTATTTGCTCTGAACCCCAAATTTTTCCAGAGGACAATGCTTTTTTTAAATTTTTTTGCCAAATTTCCCAATGAGGAGCACTTTCTTCCAAGCAAAATAATCCAATATTTAAATGAGGTTTGAGTGCAACTTCTCTTGAAACTTTTTCTGAAAATCCAGATGACTTCGCATGTTTGTAATTTTGTGATTTTATTCTTGCAAAACTTCCAAATACCCATTCTGCTCTTAAAACTCTTCCATAGGATCTATCTGCTGATGTTGCTATTGCTAATTTTTTATTCTCACATCCTTTAAAATAAAGATCGATAGCATACCAAGAGTTTACCCAAGCATCAGCATCTATCCATAAATATTTTTTATATCCTGGAAAATAATTTGGCAAGAATGCTCTAGATACCTGACTTTTCAACCATTCTCTTCCTTTTATCTTAGAATTTGGAACTTCTATATCCCACTCAGCCTTTTTGATTTGAAATACTTTTTTTTCTAATACTTTAATTTGTTCATCGGTTAATCCTGCATCCATGATACAAATATCTACTGTTTTGCTTTGTTCAAATCTATTAATTGAGTCAATTAATTCGTTCAGAAGATTGAAATAATTTGAATCTGCTAATGAGATTATTGTATTTTCCCTCATTTATAATACATCTTCATGATGATCGGTGTCATCAGCGATGGCTTTTACATTCTTTTTAATCATAAGATAATGCATTGAACTTATTGGTACCATTAACAAATAAATTACACCTGAAATAATAATAGCATTAAATGTATAAACAAGAATTAAGCCAAAATATAAGATTATTCCAAATAATAAAAATATTGATGTACTTCTTGGGACTGCTATCCTTTTAAAAGAATAAGTGGGTATTTTGCTTATTAATAATATTGAAATAATAATAAACATAATAGGCACAATAATTTGATAATTTAAATTTATAAATTTAAATTCACTAATACTTAATATCAAAGGCATTAAAACTAGAACTCCACCCGCAGGAGATGGAATACCCTCAAAAAAATTATCTTTCCAAGAACTCTCTTCGTTGGATGAAACATTAAACCTTGCTAATCTAAGTGCAACACAAACAACATAAATTAACGAAATTAACCAACCTACTCTACCAGTTTCAGACAAAGCCCAAAAATACATTATAAAAGCTGGAGCAACACCAAAACTTATAACATCAGTGAGAGAGTCTAGTTCTTTTCCAACTTTAGAAGTTCCTTTAATTAACCTTGCAATTCTGCCATCTAACCCATCAATAATTGCAGCAACAATAACTGCGATAATTGATAATTCAAATTTACCGTCAAATGCAAACTTTATTGAAGTCAGTCCAATACATACTCCAACAAGTGTTAAAATATTTGGTAGAATAACTCTTGTTTTTTTATTAGAAACTAATTTAATATTTTTATTTTGTAGCTCCATTAAATTATTTTTTTGCAATTAAAGTTTCGCCAGCTATAGTTTTTTGATCAACTTTTACTAAAGGAGAATAATTTTCAAAATACATATCAGCTCTACTTCCAAATCTGATCATGCCTATTCTTGAACCTTGTTCTACAAGCTCATCTTTAGAAACCTCTGTTACAATCCGTCTTGCAACAAGTCCTGCTATTTGGACAACAATTATATCTTCCCCATCAGAATTTTTTATTTTATAATAATTTCTCTCATTATCTTCACTTGCCTTATCTAAAGATGCATTAAAAAACTTTCCTGGTTTATAAAGTATCTCAGATATTGCTCCAGAACATGGAGACCTATTTACATGGCAATCAAAGACATCCATAAAAATACTTATTTTTTTCATTTGTTTATTTTCTAAACCTAATTCTTTGGGACCATTAGTATCCATTACTTGCAATACAACTCCATCAGCTGGACTTGTGAGATAACTGTCATCTCCGATAGAAATTCTTTCAGGATCTCTAAAAAAATAATAGCACCAAATGGTTAATATCAATCCTAAAAACCCAAGAAATCCATTTATGAAATAGAGAATTATAGTTGCGATTGCAAAAATAATAATAAATTTGTAACCTTCATTGTGTATTTTTGGAAATATTTTACTCATGACAAACCTATAATTGATAATTTTGGATTAATATGTATACAAAAAGAATAAATTCAACTATTAAGATATATCGAAAAAATGAGTAAAATTAAGGTTAAAAACCCTATCGTAGAGTTAGATGGCGATGAAATGACCAGAGTGATATGGGACTTCATAAAAAATAAGCTCGTTTTAACTTACCTTGATCTCAAAATTGAGTACTACGATTTAGGAATGGAAAGTAGGGATAAAACTGAAGACAAAATAACAATTGAATGTGCAAATGCAATTAAAAGAAATGGTGTTGGTATTAAGTGTGCAACCATCACTCCTGATGAAGCTAGAGTAAGAGAATTTAATCTTAAAAAAATGTGGAGATCTCCAAATGGTACAATAAGAAATATAATTGGAGGAACTGTTTTTAGAGAACCTATAATTTGTAAAAATATTCCAAAACTTGTGCCCTCATGGACAGATCCATTGATCATAGGCAGGCATGCATTTGGTGATCAATACAGAGCAACAGACTTTACAGTACCTGGTAAAGGTAAGTTAGAAATCAAATGGACTGCTGAAGATGGTTCTGATGAGAGAAAATATGAAGTCTTCAATTTCCCAGGTCCTGGAATTGCATTATCAATGTATAATTTGGATAAATCAATAGAAGACTTTGCAAGATCTTGTTTTAACTACGGATTAATTAAAAAATGGCCAGTTTATCTTTCTACTAAAAATACAATTTTAAAAAGATACGATGGAAGATTTAAAGATATTTTTAAAGAAGTTTTTGAAAAGGAATTTAAAGATAGATTTAATGAAAATAAAATTACTTATGAACATAGATTAATAGATGACATGGTGGCATGTGCAATGAAATGGCATGGTAAATATATTTGGGCGTGTAAAAATTATGATGGAGATGTACAATCAGATACTGTTGCTCAAGGATATGGATCTTTGGGTTTAATGACAAGTGTTTTGCTTGCTCCAGATGGTAAAACAATGGAAGCTGAAGCCGCACATGGAACAGTAACAAGACACTTTAGAATGCATCAACAAGGCAAAGAAACATCAACAAATCCTATTGCATCTATTTTTGCTTGGACAAGAGGTTTGGCTCATAGAGGAAAATTAGATGGGAATGAAGAATTAATAAAATTTGCAGAAACACTTGAAAAAGTGTGTGTTGATTGTGTTGAAGAAGGTTCAATGACTAAGGATTTAGCTATTTTAATAGGACCTTCAACAAAGTATTTAACAACTAATCAGTTTTTAGATACTTTAGACGGTAAGTTGAGACAAAAACTAAATTAAAGTTTTAATTTTTTCAAAAGCCTCATTTATTTTATTTTTAAATTGGCCTCCTGCTTGTGCAAAATCTTTTCTGCCACCACCACCTTTTCCACCAATAATTTCAGATCCTGTTTTAGCAAATGTGACTGCATCATACTTATCAATAAGTTCATCTGTTATCCCAACTGCAAGACCTACTTTGTCTTCTAAACTAGCAAAAACTAT
>CACFXK010000010.1 GCA_902570125.1 uncultured Pelagibacteraceae bacterium | reverse complement strand
TTTTCCTCAACCAAATCCCTTAAAAAATAATTTGCAAACATATAAAGAAGTGTTGCACCAATAGACAATCCAAATACTATGATTACGGTTCCTAACCACTTTCCAAAAATAAAACCACCAACTAGAAAAACTGGAGATCCAAAACCTAATAAAAGGACCCAGACTATGGTGCCTATTAAAAAAATAATACTTGATAAAAAAATATTACTATTTTTAAAATTTTCTAAAGCATCTCTATTTTGTCTTATTAATTGATAACTTGAAAAATCCTGAAGGGAAAAGTTGTTAAAAAAAATCAATAAAAAAACAAATACTATCAAAATGTAGGCAGAGCCTAAAAATAGTTTAATTTTTTTTTCTCTATTCATTGATTTTTAACTTATTAAAAATCGCTGTACTTATATATATATATTTGTATAACTACCGAAATTTAACATTAATTTAACAACAATGAAACGTACATATCAACCAAGTAACAGAAAAAGAAAAAGGGCTGTTGGATTTAGAGCTAAAAAAAAAACAAAGGGTGGAAGAAAAGTATTAAAAAGAAGAAGAGCCAAAGGAAGAAAAAAATTGACAAACGCTTAATGAAAAACAAGATTGTTAGCCTTTCTAAAAATGAGGATTTTAAGTCTATTCTGAATGGAAAAAAAATTTCTAACAAATACTTAACAATTTTCTTTAAAAAACTTTCTGATAAAAATAATAATAAATTAAATATAAGTTTTGTAGCCAAAAAGAAAATTGGGAATGCAGTGACTAGAAATAGAATTAAAAGAAGGCTAAGAAATATTATGAACGAAGCTGTGAAGTCAATTAACCTTAATCTTGATTATTGTTATTTATTGATTGCAAGAATATCCGTAAGCAGGGATCCTTATGAAACAATAAAAAACGCAACACTAGAAGACTTTAAAAAAATTAAATGACTAATTTTATCAAATTTTTAATGATTAAGATTATAAGGTTTTATCAAATTCTGATATCTCCATATTTAGGAAATAACTGCAGATATCTTCCAACATGTTCTGATTATTTTATTGAAAATTTAAAAGAAAATGGAATTTTAAAGGGAAGTATTAATGGATTTAAAAGAATACTTAGTTGCCATCCAATAAAATTTTTGGGTGGTGGAGAAGGATTTGATCCAGTTAAAAAGAAAAAGTAATTTATGGATACAAAAAATGTAATTGCTGCGATATCTTTAAGTGCGGCAGTAATAATTCTTTATAGTTTGTTCTTTGCTCCAGCTGTAGTGGAACAAAAAGATATACAAAATGATAAAAATATTACCAGTGAAAATTCGTCAACAGATGCACCGTTATTAGTTCAGGACGAAGAAATAATTAAAATATCTAGAAATGAGGCTTTAAAAGAAAATGATAGAATTCTTTTTGAAAATGATAAAATTAAAGGGTCAATTTCATTAATTGGGTCATCAATAGATGACTTAACTTTTAAAAATTATACTAATACTTTAAATGGAGATGATAATGTAATTCTGCTAAATCCTAAACAGTCCAATAATGGATATTATGTAGAAACAGGTTGGGCAACAACTAGTAAAAATATTGACTTACCAAACTCAAAATCTCTGTGGAATATAGAGGGAAATAATAAACTTACACCTAATTCCCCAGTAAAATTAAGTTGGACTAACAATCAAAATATTAAATTCGTAAAAGAAATAAGTTTAGATAAACAATATCTTTTCAATATTAATCAAACAATTATTAACAATTCAGATAAAACTTACAATTTTTATCCATATGGACAAATTATTAGAAATGTTGCCCCCGATGTAACTAATTTTTACATTTTGCATGAGGGCCTAATTGGAGTTTTTGATGATCAATTGGTTGAAGAAGATTATGATGATATTGAGGAAAAAAAATACTCCAAGAATGCAAAATCTGGATGGCTTGGTATAACTGATAAATATTGGCTTACTAGTCTGATCCCTGAAAAAGATAAAAGTTTTAGATCTGATTTTGATTACAAAAATAAGTTTAGAGCAAATTTTATTGAGACAAATGCAACTGAAGTTGGTGCAAATGAAACTAAAAGTAACTCAATCAGATTAATTATTGCTGCAAAAGAAGTAAACGTTATTGATGGATATGCTGAGAGTGAGAATATTAATAAGTTTGATTTAGCAATAGATTGGGGGTGGTTTTACTTCATTGTAAAACCTTTATTCTTTGCAATCCAATATTTCTTTAATCTAGCTGGCAATTTTGGAATAGCAATTATAATGATAACTGCTTGTATAAGATTAGCATTTTTTCCACTTGCAAATTACTCATTTAGGTCAATGGCTAAAATGAAAGTCCTTCAGCCAGAAATGACAAGACTAAAAGAGTTGCATAAAGAAGATAAAATGAAACTCCAACAAGAGATGATGGCGTTATACAAAAGAGAAAAAGTTAATCCAATAAGTGGGTGTCTTCCAATTTTTATACAGATACCTTTTTTCTTTGCAATTTATAAAGTTTTGTTTGTAACAATTGAGATGAGACATCAGCCATTTTTTGGTTGGATAAAAGATTTAAGTGAAAGAGATCCTACATCCATATTTAATTTATTTGGACTAATTCCATGGGATCCCCCCTCTTTTTTACTAATAGGTATATGGCCATGCTTAATGGGTGTTTCAATGTGGATGCAGCAAAAACTAAATCCAACGCCTCCCGATCCTGTTCAAGCAAAAATATTTATGTTCTTTCCTTTATTTTTGACAGTAATACTAGCTCCTTTCCCTGCAGGACTGGTTATTTACTGGACTATAAATAATATTTTAACAATGGCACAACAGTACATAATAATCAAAAGAACGACTGTCAAAACTGTTTAATAGAAATGGAAATAGAAAAAATAGTACCAAAAGATGGTCCTTCCATCAAGGAAGTTAAAAAATATATAGATAAATATAAGAATGAATTAATAGTCATTAAATATGGAGGAAACGTTTTTATTGATAGAAATATTTTTAACAATTTTATTTCAGATATAAATATTCTAAATAAGTTAGGATTGTCAATAATAATAGTCCACGGAGGAGGCCCTAGAATTAAAAGAGAGTTAGAAAAATCAAATATTCAATCAAAATTTATTAGAGGTTTAAGGGTTACGGATGAAAAAATTATAAATATAGTTGAGGATGTCCTTATTGATTTCAATGAGGACATTGTTAATTCTTTAATTGAAAAAGGATCAAACGCGGTATCAATCAACACAAAAAAAAATAATGTTATTGAGGTTATTCCAGAAGCAGAGGAACTTGGATTCGTTGGAGAGCCAAGTAAAATTAATATAAATATTATAAAAGATATAATAAAAGAAAGTTCAGTTCCAATAATATCACCTTTAGGTTTAGGTAAAAATAATCAAACATTTAATATTAACGGAGACACAGCTGCAGGTGCTATAGCTAAATCTTTGAAATGTAGAAGATTATTATTAATGACAAATGTTGAAGGTGTACTTGATAAAGAAAAAAAACTGGTTGAGGAAATTACATCGTCAGAAATTTTAGAGATGATAAACAATGAAATTATAACAGAGGGCATGATTCCTAAAATCAACACTTGCTTAGATGCAGTAATGAATGGAGTTACAGGTGTCGGAATTATTGATGGAAGAAAAAAACATTCAATTCTTTTTGAATTATTCTCAGACAAAGGTGCTGGTACATTAATAAGAAAATGAAAAATATAAAAAATATTTTATTTGATTGTGATGGAGTTCTTTATCAGGATTTAGAATCTGTATTTGGTCAAGTAAGTAAAAGAATGACACAATACATTTCTGAAAAATTAAAAATTAACTTAGTCGAAGCTAAAAAGTTACAAACTGAATACTTTCATAAATATAATACAAGTCTAAATGGATTAATGATACATCACGATATTCCTCCTAAAGAGTTTTTGAATTTCGTTCATGACATTGACTTATCTTTTATGGAAAAGGATGTTGTTTTGAGAGGTGAAATAGAAAAGTTAGATTTAAGAAAATTCGTTTTTACTAATGGTTCTAGTGAGCATGTTAGTAATATAACTACACATTTGGGGATTGATGATCTATTTGAGAATGTATTTGATATAGTAGACGCGGAATACAGCCCCAAACCTGCAGCGAAAGCATTCGATCTGATGATAAAAAAATTTGATATTGATCCTAAAGAAACAATTTATATTGAAGACATTGCAAAAAATTTGTCAATTGGTAAAGAAAGAGGAGCTACGACAGTCTGGCTAATCAATAATGAATATTGGGGTAAAAAAGAATCTGATAAAGACTATATTGACTATAAAATAGAAAATCTCTCTTTATTTTTAAAAGAAATAAGGTTATTAAAAAACGCATAAATTATGAGTATAGAAAATGTAATAAATGAAGCTTGGGAAAAAAGGGATGAAATAAATCCCACTTCTGATCAGTCTTTAAAAGATACTATAAATCAAGTTATTGATGATTTAGATAGTGGAAAGTCACGAGTTGCTGAAAAAATTAATGGTGAATGGGTAACTCATCAACATTTGAAAAAAGCAATCATGTTAAGTTTTAGATTATATCCAATGGAGAATTTAAATGGTCCATATAGTAGTTGGTATGATAAAGCTCATTTACTAAAGGGTAAGACTGCAGGATGGAAAAAAGAAGATCATGAGAAAGCAGGTTTTAGAATGGTGCCTAACTCACCAGTAAGAAAAGGAAGTTTTGTTGGCAAGAATGCAGTTTTAATGCCATGTTACGTTAACATTGGTGCATACATAGACGAAGGAACAATGATTGATACATTTGCAAGAGCTGGAAGCTGTAGCCAAATTGGAAAAAATTGTCATATCTCTGCAGGATCAGGTGTGGGTGGAGTTTTAGAACCTGCGCAAGCTCTACCAACTATTATCGAGGATAATGTTTTTTTAGGTGCAATGTCTGAAGTTGTGGAAGGTGTAATTGTAGGAGAAGGATCCGTACTGAGTATGGGCATGTATATAGGACAATCAACAAAAATTGTTAATAGAAAAACTGGAGAAATTACTTATGGAAAAATTCCTCCTTATTCAGTTGTAGTACCAGGTTCACTTCCTGATAAAAATAACCCAACTGCGCCCTCTCTATATTGTGCTGTAATAATTAAGCAAGTAGACGAGAAGACAAGATCTAAAACTTCTATTAACGATCTCTTGAGAGAATAGTTTCGATGAAAATTATAAATGAACTTCAGTTAGCTAAAGAGCTAATTAAATTTCCAACTGTAACTCCTATAGATGCTGGAATAATGAAATTTTTGGAAAAAAAATTGATAAAACTTGGCTTTAAAACTAAAATTCTAGAGTTCAAAGAAAAAGGAAATGCGCCGGTAAAAAATCTATATGCAAGATTAGGAAACAAAAGTCCTAATTTTTGTTATGCTGGACATCTTGATGTTGTTCCTGCTGGAAATTTAAGAGATTGGACAGTAAATCCATTTAAACCAACAATTAAAAATGGACATTTAATTGGGAGGGGTGCAAATGATATGAAAAGCTCAATAGCTGCATTTGTGTCTGCTATAAGTATTTTCGTTGAAAAAAATAGAGGATTTAATGGATCGATTAGTCTTTTAATCACAGGAGATGAGGAAGGTGTTGCCATTAATGGAACCAAGAAAGTTATAGAATATTTAAAAAAGAAAAGAGAGAAAATAGATTTTTGCTTGGTGGGAGAGCCAACTAATCCTAATAAATTAGGTGAAATGATTAAAATTGGCCGAAGAGGAAGTATGAATGGTCGATTAACAGTTATTGGAGTTCAAGGGCATGTGGCATATCCTCATAGAGCAAATAACCCTTCGACTGCTCTAGTAAGAATACTTAAAGAACTAAAAGATTTACGATTTGACAAAGGTACGAAGGATTTTCAACCAACAAATCTTGAGATTACAAAAATTAATATAAATAATGTTGCAGACAATGTAATTCCAGGTGTTGCATATGCTTCATTTAATATAAGATTTAATAATTTGCATACTTCAAATTCCATTAAAAAGAAAATTAATAAAATTTTAAAAAAAATATGTAATAAAACTAAATCTAAATATAAGATTGATTATAGTGTTTCAGGTGAAGCTTTTCTTACAAAGCCTAATAGTACAACATTTATGATACAAAATGTTATTAAAAAAGTTACTAGAATAAAACCTAAACTTTCAACTACTGGAGGCACATCAGATGCAAGGTTCATTAGGAAAATAGCTCCTTGTTTAGAATTTGGCCTAGTAGGAAAAACTATGCATAAAGTTGATGAGGCTGTCTCACTTACTGATTTAAAAAAATTGAGTTTAATATATTCAAAAGTTTTAAAAAATTATTTTAAGTGAAGACTGGTCTAATTACTTCAGATACTTATAAAAACCACAATACAGGAAATGGCCATCCAGAAAAAATTGATAGGGTTACCGCAATAATTGATAACTTTAAAAAAGTAGATAATAAAAATCTTATATGGAAAAAACCCAAAAAATTTGATGAATTTTTTTTAAATAAAACCCATTCATTAGACTATATTGATCATGTTAAACAATCTTTTCCAAAAAAAGGTTTAGTATTTTTAGATGGTGATACAATTGTTTCCCCTGGTAGTAAAGATGCTACTAAAGATGCAGTAGGATCAATTATCACAGCAATAGATGGAGTACAAGATAAAGAATTTAAGAATGCTTTTTGTGCTGTAAGACCTCCAGGTCATCATGCAGAAAAAGATAAAGCAATGGGATTTTGTATTTATAATAATGTAGCCGTTGGTGCTAATTATCTAATTGAAAAGTATAAATACAAAAAAATTGCAATAATTGATTTTGATGTTCACCATGGTAATGGAACTCAAGATATTTTTTATGATAATGAAAAGGTATTATATATATCTACTCACCAATACCCTTATTACCCAGGCTCAGGTTCACATAAGGAAAATGGAAAATTTAATAATGTATTAAATATTCCATTAGAAGCTGGAACAACATCTGAAATATATTTAAATGCATATGAAAATGTTTTAACTAAAATAAAGCAGTTTAAACCTGAATTTTTGTTATTTTCTGCAGGTTTTGACGCACATATTGACGACCCATTAGCGCAAATGAGATTAAGTTCAGAGGATTTTTATAAAATTACCAAAAGGACTTTAGAATATTCTAAATCGTTTTGTAATGGTAGGGTCGTTTCAATTCTTGAAGGTGGTTATGATCTTAAAGCCTTACAAAATAGTACCCAAAGACATGTTGATGCTTTGATAGAATTTAATTGATAATATTTTTTTAGGCACTAAACACAAACTTATGAAACTATACAAGATTAAAAAGTCTGATATTGATAAAAAAGGTAAAGGACTTTACGCCACAAGAAATATAAAAGAAGGTGAAAAAATAATAGATTATATTGGTAAATTGATTACCAAAAAACAAACTGAAAATTCTGACAAATACGATAACAGTAAGCCAATATATTTATTTACAGTAAATAAAAGATATGATCTCGATGGGGATTTCCCATGGAATATAGCTGGTCTAATAAATCACTCATGTGAAAATAATTGTGACTACGATGGTAAGGGGCTAAAAATTTGGGTTAAGGCTATAAAAGATATTAAAAAAGGTGAGGAATTAACTTGTGACTATGGATTTGGTTATGACAAAGATTACAAACAATTTCCTTGTAAATGTAACTCAAAAAATTGTTGTGGCTATATTGTAAGAGCAGAATCAAGGTGGAGAATTAATAAAAAATTCTCAATGGGTAATAGGAAAAATTAGTATAAAACTTTTTTCAAAAATAATCCCTCTGCAGGTGCTGGTGGTGCGCATAAATTCCTATTTTTGGATTTAATTACACTTGTAAATTTTTTTAATGTCCATTTTTTTTCGCCTATATATTTTAAACAACCAACCATTGATCTAACTTGTTGTTTTAAAAATGATTGAGATCTAAACTCTAATTCAATTTTGTTTTTTGTCTTTTTAATTTTAACTGATTTAATTAATCTTATGGAGCTCTTTGCATTACATCCAGATGCTCTAAAAGTTGAAAAATCATGAGTTCCAATTAACTTTTTTGCTGCTTTTTTCATTATCTCTAATTCGAGGTTTTTAATAACAAACCATCCTCGCTTATTTTGAAGGATCGGTTTACTTAATTGATTGAAAATAACATATTTATAAACTCTTTCTTTTGCAGAAAAACGTGCATGAAATTTCATATTTTTTCTTTTTATTTTTAAAATGGCTATTTCGTATTTATTTAAAAAATAATTAATTGATTTTAAAAATTTATTTAAATTTTGGATTTTTTTAGTGATATCAAAATGTGCAGATTGCTCAATTGCATGAACACCTGAATCTGTTCTTCCTGAGCCAATAAGTGTAATTTTTTCGCTTAAAAGATTCGAAATTTTTTTTTGAATTAATCCTTGTATAGTTTTACCTTTTGTTTGTACTTGCCAGCCAATGAAAGAAGTTCCCACATATTCTATTAGAATTTGATATCTGAACATGTTTAATTCAAATCAGTGCCTTTAGTAATTTGGCTACCGCGCAGAAATTCCTTAGTTTTTTGAACTGTTTTACCTTGTCTTTGTATCTCAATAATCTTTATTGAATTTTCACCACAACCAATTTCAAAATTATCTGATAAGACATATCCTGATTTTCCACTTAAAATTGATTTTTCTGCTCTTAGTATCTTGTATCTTTCCCCTTTAAATTCAAACCAACCTCCTGGATTAGGATATAGACCATTAATTTTTCCTATTATTTTTAAATTACTATCCTCCCAATTTATTTTTCCTTCTTCTTTTTTAATTTTTTTTGCATATGTAGATTTACTATGATCTTGTTCTTTAAAATTTGCTTTGTTATCAAATATATCATCAATATTTTGTAGTATTTTTTCACATGCTAAATTACTTAATCTTTGAGATAAATCCTCTGTATTTTCATTTTCTAAAATATTTATTGAATATTGATTACAGACTGGACCAGAGTCTAAACCCTCATTAATTTTCATTATAGAAATACCTGTTGATATTTCATTTTCCATAATTGCTCTTTGAATGGGAGCTGCACCTCGTAATTTTGGTAAAAGTGAATAATGAATATTTATCCATCCATATTTTGGAATTTCTAAAATATCTTTTTTAAGAATCTGTCCGTAAGCAACAACGATACCTAAACTAATATTTTGTTTATGAAGAAAGTTTTTTTCTTCAGTATTATCTAATACAATTGGAGTTCTGACAGGAATATTTAATATTTCAGCCATTATATGAACGGGTGACTTATTTAATCTGTGTCCTCTATTTGATGCTACAGGTGGTTGAGTATAAACGACCTCAATATCAAAACCATTTTGATACAATGATTTGAGTATTTGCCCAGAAATGGTGGGAGTACCCATGAAAGCAATTTTTTTGCTCATTAAACAATAATTCTATCAGGAGAATTTTTTCTTTTTGATAATTTTTTAACAATCATTGTTTTTTTCAATTTTGATAAGTAGTCTATAAATAAAATTCCTTCAAGATGATCCATTTCGTGCTGTATACAAGTTGCAAGGAGCCCGTCAGCTTCTAAAATTTTATTTTCTCCATTGTAATCTAAATATTCAACCTCACAATATTTAGGTCTATCAACTTCTGCGAAATAATTTGGGACGGATAAACATCCCTCTTCATATGTTGTTTTATCTTTATCTTTGTTTTTAATTATTGGATTTACAAAATACATTGGATTTTTTTCCCCATTTTTTGAAATATCCATCACTATAATCCTTTTAGGGATGCCAATTTGAATTGCTGCTAATCCAATACCATTAGCTGCATACATCGTTTCCAACATGTCATCCATTAACTTTCTTTCTTCTTTACCCACAGATGACACTGGTTTTGAGACTTGTCTTAAAATCTCGTTAGGTTCAGTTATAATAGTTTTTATTGTCATGATTGATCGAAGTATTTTAAACTTTTAATGGAAGAATTTCCAACAATAGTTCATTTCTCAAACTAATTAATTTTGTTCTATTCATAATTTCAATTACAAAATTGAGCGACTCACTATTTAATTCATTTAATTCTTTTTCGCCAATAATCTCAACTAATTTCAATAGTATCATGCCCGACTCCTTATTCTCTATCATTTTGTCAATTTCTGAATTTAATTCAGATTTATATTGAGATAGTTCATCAATTTGATCTATTTGAATTCCATCTGATCTCAATGATTGTAGTAATACAACATCTTTAAAGTTGAAAGAGTAATTTTTATCTTTTTTCATCTTTGACAACAAATTGTCGGTTAATTTTTGTGTTTTAGGCAGGCTTTGCTTATTCAAAAAATAATTTAATACTTTTGATTGATGAAAAATTTCATTATTAAACTTAATTTTATTTTTTCTGTTTTCTTCAGTAATTAAATTAGTTTGGTAGAAGTCAGAAAACTTTAAAGGAATTTCTTTTTTATCCATTTTTTTTAATAACTTAGATAATTCATCATCAAATGATTTTTTAAAATTTGAGTTTTCAAAGGAATTATTCAATTTTGATAATAATAAAAGTTTATTTTCAAGATTATCTGTTAGCAAAAACCTCTGATACATTAGAGCTCTTCCTTCATAATCTGGTAAGTTTTTTAATGAATCCTCATAGTTGATAAGGTCATCAATCTCAAATTGGAATTTTTTATACAAATTCAATAGATCTTTTTCATCAAAAATACCTTCACTGGTTGCTTTCTCTAAAAACTTTACTTGATCAATATCACTGAGGTTAAAATCATTTAGATTTTTAAGTAAGTTCGAGTTAGACAGATATTTCCAAATAAATTCCTCAGACTCTACGGATGGATAGTATAAAAATTTCTTGTCTGTTTTATGAGATAAATGAAAATAAAGAATATTTTCATCAGATAATATAAAATTATTGTCTTCATAACCCATTAATACTTCAAACTTCCTAACAAAAAAGTCATTCAAAGGATCTAGCTCAGAGTTAAGATCAAACAACAACTGAGCCTCATCTTTTTTATTCTGAGTTATTAAACAATAAATTTTGAAATATGTTAAGTATTCATCAGTTATTAAACTTAAACTATCAATAGCAGAGCATGAATTTTCTATTTTGTTTAATGACAAGTAATAATCAGCTACATGTTTTATGAGTCTTTCTTTATCTTTTATAGATGAATTTTTTTGAATAAATTCTTCAACTAAATCAAAATCTTTTTTTTTTATTAGATGGTCAAGCGTGAAATTTTCGAATTCGTTTAATGAAAAATTTTGATTTGGAACATAAGAGTTTGTTAACAATGCTACATCCATTAACCTTTCAGAGAAACTTGATAATTTTTTAGACTGTATTTTTTCTAGTAACTTTTTAATTTTTATTCCATCTGTTTTTGACCACATATTAAGGTTTAGATCATTATCATCAGGGTCAAATAGTCCAGCCAATAAAATATTAGAGTTATCTAAATTTTGATCTATTACAATATTCTCATCAGAAAGTTTTACTTTAACGTCTTCAAGCTGGTCTGTATTAATAGATGTGTCTACATTATTTTTTGACTCAGTATTTTTAATTTCTTTTTTTTCTATCTCTGACCAAATCTCTTTAACTTCCTGAGCCTGTACAGATAGAACAAACAAAAAAAAAGAGGCAGAAATTAAAATTTTACTTAATTGTTTTGAAATTTTCATTTGGTAAAATTTTTTCAATTTTTTTGTCTGGAGCTGGCAAATTAATCTGGTTAATCAAAATAATGCCAAATACAATTATGAAAATTGCTATTATAATTTTTAAAATTGTGCCTAAGCTAAAAATTTTGTCTTTACTTGTATTTTTTGTAAATTGCATATAATTTAATAATTTCAAAATAAGACATATTTGTGTTTTTTCAATATAGAAACTCATGAAATCAAATAAAAATATTGTATTAATTGGAATGATGGGATCTGGGAAATCATCAATAGGCAAAATTTTGTCAAAAAAATTAAACTTAACATTTATTGATATTGATAAAAAAATTGAGGAAACTGAGGATTCTAAAATATCAGAAATTTTTAATAAATATGGAGAGAAGTATTTTCGTAAAATTGAAGAAAAAATTTCTTTAAAATTTCTTAGTTCAGAAAATTCTGTAATATCTTTGGGTGGTGGAGGTTTTATTAACTCCTCAATCAGAAAAACGTGTAAGAAAAATTGTTTATCTTTTTGGTTAGATTGGAAAAATGAAACAATAATAAAAAGGATATATAAGAGCAAGAAAAGACCATTAGCAATAAATCTTACTAAGGGTCAAATTAACAATTTAATAAAAGAAAGATCAAAATTTTATAGCATGTCAAGTTACAGGATTAATTGTGATAAATTAGACAAAGTTGAAATTATAAATAAGATAATAGATATTTATGAATACAAATAAAATTTCAATTAAAACAAGCTCTAAGAACTACCCAATTCTAATTGGAAGAGATTTAATAAGTAAAATTGACAAAATTTTAAAAGCTAATCAATTAAAATTTGATAAATGTTTAATAGTTGCAGACAAAAATATTCCTCAAAAGTTTAAAAGAATTTTATACAAAAAGTTAAAAATAAATAAACTTTTTAAAATAGAAATAACGGCATCAGAAAAAAACAAAAATTACCGAACAATTGAAAAAATCCATACAGTTTTATTTGAAAACAGGTTTAATAGGGAGGACTGTGTTATTTCTTTTGGTGGAGGAATTATTGGAGATATAGTTGGTTTCGCATCTAGTACATTTAAAAGAGGGATGAAATACGTAAATATCCCAACAACTTTACTGTCTCAAGTAGACTCATCCATAGGAGGCAAAACAGGTGTAAATAATAAATTTGGAAAAAATTTGATTGGGAGTTTTTATCAACCTGATTTGGTTGTTTCTGATGTGAATATTTTAGCTTCTTTACCGAAAAGAGAAATTATTTGTGGATATGCTGAAATATTAAAAAGTAGTATTATAGATAATTTTAATAATTTTCTCTATTTGGATAAAAATTATAAAAAAATTTTAAAATTAAAATCACCTTTCATTGAAAGATCCATAATTAAAAGCTGTAATTTAAAAAAAAGAGTTGTAGAAAAAGATGAGAAAGAGAAGAATTACAGAAAGGTATTAAATTTAGGTCATACCTTTGCTCATTCTTATGAGTCTACTTTAGGCTTTTCTAAAAAATTAAATCATGGAGAAGCTGTAATTTTAGGTATTAAAAATGCGGTAGAATTTAGTTTTAAAAGAAGATTTTTATCAAAAAAAAAATTTAATATTATTATAAATCATATTAATAAAATTGATATGAAACCAAAAATTGAAAAGTTATTTAAAAAAAAACATGTACCTAAAATAATGAATTATATGAGAAGCGATAAGAAAAATAATTCAAATAATATTAACCTCATTTTAATAAAAGATTTTGGAAAGATAGTAGTTGACTTTCAGATTAGTCCTTCAGATTTAAAAAAATATATTTCTAAAAGTTTAAAGTAGTTTGATCTGCAATGAATGAATATAATTTTTTAATTCATTATCTAAAATTTTATAAATAAACCTAGTTGAGAATAACTTACTTTTATTCTTTAACTCTTCAGACTCAATCGAAAGAACAATGTGAAATTTTCCATTTTCATTAGATTTGTGATTTTTATGCAAAAATGACTTGTCCTCTATATAAACTTTTGAAATACAATCCTGCGACAAAATTTTTTTTTCTACAGTTTCAATTAGTTGATTAATATTCATTTAATAAAGTATTATACACCATGAAAAATATTTGCGATTGGAATAATTGCACGGAGGAAGGTCTTTTTAAAGCACCAAAAGAAAGGGACAATAGTAAAGATTATAGATTACTATGTTTAAACCATGTTAAAGAATTTAATAAAAGTTGGAATTATTTTACAGGTATGAGTGATCAACAAATAGTTGATTTTTTAAGGTCTGATATGACTTGGCACAAACCAACACAAAGTTTTAGTTCATCCGATAATTTTTTTAAAGTTCTTTGGAGTAATGCTTTAAAAGATGAGATGGATAAATTTAAATTTAATAATGATTTTAATAATATGAATAAGTTTAAATTTAATAACAATGATTTAAAAGCTTTTAATATATTAGGTATCAGTGTTGGATTAAAATGGGAAAAAGTACAAGAAAAATTTAAAAAGCTTGTCAAAAAATTTCACCCTGATATGAATTCTGGAAATAAAAAATTTGAGGACAAGCTTAAAGTAATAACTTTAGCTTATACTCAATTAAAAAATACATATAAGGATAAAATTGATACCAAATATTAACCATACCCCTGACATTAAATTATCTATAAAACAAACTTTTGGTATTGAAAGTGACATGGAAGTTGATGCGTTTTCAAAATCAAGTGAGTATGTCCCGGAAATCGATAAAACTTATAAGTTTGATAAAGATACAACATTAGCTATTTTGTCAGGATTTTCTTTTAATAAAAGAGTCTTAATCCAAGGATACCATGGAACTGGCAAATCGACTCACATCGAACAAATTGCTGCTAGACTTAACTGGCCTTGTATAAGAATAAATCTTGATAGTCATGTTAGTAGAATTGACTTAATAGGTAAAGATTCAATAGTAATCAAAGATGGTAAACAGGTAACTGAATTTAAAGAGGGAATATTACCTTGGTCAATTCAAAATCCTGTAGCCTTAGTTTTTGATGAATATGACGCTGGTAGACCAGATGTAATGTTCGTTATTCAGAGAGTACTTGAGTCAGAGGGTAGCTTTACTCTATTAGATAAAAATAAAGTTATTAAACAAAATAAATTTTTTAGGCTTTTTGCAACAACAAATACTGTGGGACTAGGTGATACAACCGGACTATACCACGGGACACAACAAATTAATCAGGGACAAATGGATAGATGGAATATTGTATCTACATTAAACTATCTTAGTTTAGATAAAGAAATGGAAATTATATTAGGTAAGAACAAAAATTTAAATAATCCTAAAGGTAAAGAACAAGTTTCAAATATGATAAAAGTTGCTTCACTTACAAGAAAAGGATTTATGGCAGGTGATATATCTACAGTAATGAGTCCTAGAACGGTTTTACATTGGGCAGAAAATTCTGAAATTTTCAAAGATATAGGATACGCATTTAGAGTAACATTTTTAAACAAATGTGATGATGCTGAAAAAAACACTATTGCTGAATATTATCAAAGATGTTTTGGGGATGAACTACCGGAGTCAATGATCAATATTCAAATTTGATGAACAAAGAAGATAGTATTAAGGAAAAATTCAAACAAGCCCTTCAATCAACCTACAAAGTAATTTCAGATGACTATAAGGTTGACAAAAATAAAAAAAATGACGAAAAAGTTTATGATATTGGGGAAATTGAAAATATTAATGATAAAAATCAATTTATAAAACTAAGAGCTGAAACAGACTCTGAGGCGTTAAAAAGAAGATTTTCAAATAGAAAATTATTGGATAAAAATAATCCACAAAATCCCTCTTGCAGAACACTCTACCAGCTAGCTGAAAAGGTGAGATATGAACTACTTGGTTCAGAGATGCTAAAAGGAATTTCTAAAAATTTTAAAGAAAATTATAAAAATAGACTTCAACATCTTAAACAAGAAAAAATAACAAAAAAAGAAGATACAAATATTGTTGATGCTTTTGAAATCTATATGACAAACAAATTTTTTAATGTCGAATTATACCAAGAAAATAAAGAAATTCTTAAATTTTGGGAGAAAGATTTTAATAAGTCAATAGACAAACACTTTGAATTTTTAAATCAAAATCTAGAAAATCAGGAAGTGTATAATGCTAAATTTTCTGAAATTTTAGAAAGTATGGATATATTCGAAAATGATGACACAACTGAAAAAGAAAATGAAGAAAATGATGATATGCAAGATCAAAATAATTCTAATAACAATGAAGACAAAGATAATAATGACTCTAGCAAAACAAGCGAAGATGAAAATATAAGCCAAGGAATGGATAGCGAGGATGACGTAAATGAGTTTAGACTTGAAGATCAGCTTGGTAGTGAAAATAACGAGGATGCCGAGTCAGAAAATGTTATCCAAAAAAAGAATTTAAGTGTAAGTGATAAAGAATATAAAATATTTACTACTGAATTTGACGAAGTTGCCAAAGCAGAAAGTCTAGATACTGCTGAGGAAATTCAAAAACTGAGAAAAAATTTAGACCAACAGCTTACAAGTTTTCAAGATTTAATTACAAAACTAGCAAACAAATTACAAAGACAATTAATGGCAAAACAAAATCGATCTTGGGAATTCGATCTAGAAGAAGGATTATTAGATAGTTCAAAATTACCTAGAATAATTGTTGATCCATATAATTCTTTGTCATTTAAAAAAGAAAAGGATTTAGATTTTAAAGATACAGTCGTGACACTTTTAATTGACAACTCTGGTTCAATGAGAGGAAGACCAATTACAATAGCTGCTTTATGTGCTGATATATTATCCAGAACTTTAGAAAGATGCTCAGTAAAAGTTGAAATACTTGGGTTTACTACAAAAAATTGGAAAGGTGGCAAAAGCCGACAGGAGTGGAATAGATTGGGAAAAATAAAAAATCCAGGAAGACTTAATGATCTAAGGCACATAATTTATAAAGGTGCAGATTCTCATTGGAGACAATCAAAAAAGAATTTAGGATTAATGCTGAAAGAAGGTTTGTTAAAAGAAAATATAGATGGTGAAGCTATAACATGGGCTTTTAATAGACTTAAAAAAAGGAGAGAAGAAAGAAAAATTCTTATGGTTATTTCAGATGGCGCCCCCGTCGACGACTCAACTTTGTCAGTTAATTCGGGAGATTTCTTAGAAAAGAACTTAAAAAAAGTCGTAAAATTAATTGAAAATAAAAGCGAAGTTGAAATATTAGCTATAGGAATTGGTCATGATGTATCTCGGTATTATAAAAAAGCAATCAAAATATCTGACGTACAAGAACTGGGTGATGTTATGATAGATCAATTAAGTGGACTATTTGAAAATAAAAAGCTTCACTAGATACTTTTTAAATCTTTATTTAACCACTCTATTTTAATTTCAGCACCACCTCTAGTTTCTGAATTCCTAATTAAAAGTTTAGCTTTATTTTTTTCCAATAAAGTTTTACCTATAAATATTCCTAAGCCTAACCCTGCTCTAGATTCATTTTTAGATTGTAAGGATTTTATATAAGGATCACCAATTTTAGTTAATATATCTTTGGGAAATCCCTCACCATCATCTTCGATAGATATTGAAGAATTTTCACTGTCACTTGTTATAGAAATATAAATGTTTTTTTTTGAAAATTTATTGGCATTTCCAATAAAATTTCTAATCCCATAAATTATTTCAATTGATTTTGAAATTTCAAAAGAGTTATAATTTTGTTCAATATTTATTATAAAATTTTTGTCTGATATTTCTTTGAAAGAATTAATAATTTCTTTAACGTAATTGTGCAAAGTAATATCTTTATCTATAAAATCATCCTCAACTATTGGATTTAAAGATAATTTTTTTAGTATTTCATTACATCTATCCACTTGACTAACTAATAATTCAATATCTTTTTTTACATCATTATTATTTTTAAAATTATTATATAAATCTTGAGAAATAATTTTAATTGTAGATAGTGGTGTGCCTAAAGAATGTGCGGCAGCTGCGGCTTGCCCTCCTAAAGATACTAATTCATTTTCTTTTGAAATAACTTCCTGGATTTTATCAAATGCGTCTTTTCTAACTTTTGACTCATGTCCAAATGTTAAGGCAAAAAAACTTAAAAAAATAAGTGCAATAATTAAAGCTATAGGCACTGAATAATAATAATAATTGCTAAAGATATAAGTATTTAAGGGAGAAGGTAATTCATTATGATAAAAAGTCAGTAAGATAATTGAAAGAATCGTAAAAAATAATAATAAAATGTTTGTTTTAATACTTAGACTATTTGAAGCAAATATACTTGGTATTATTAAAAATATTGAGAATGGATTAATGGTACCACCAGTTAAATAAAGAAGAAAACTTAATTGTATAATATCGAGAGTAAGAAAATTTAATGATATTTTTTCATTTAGTTGATTTTTTTTAAAAAAGTAAAATAGAAAAATATTACTTAGAACACCTAGCAAAACCACAATGTTTGCTAAAATAAAATTAAATTCAAAATTAAATATGAAAGCGACAGTATTTATTGTAACAAATTGTCCAATTATACCTATCCATCTTAAATTAACGTATGTAATTTTATTTAAGTGAGATGATTTGGAATTGGTAGCTAACACCATTAATTAGATATCTAAATTAACTACATTTATTGCATTATCTACAATAAAATCTTTTCTAGAGGCTACATCATTACCCATTAATGTTTGTATTAAGTTTTGATCTTTTTGTAAATTTTTTGAATATTGAACTTGAAGTAGATTTCTTGTTTCTGGATTTAAAGTTGTATTCCATAATTCTTCAGGATTCATTTCTCCAAGTCCTTTAAATCTTTGAATATTTAATTTAGATTTTTCTGATTGAATTGTTTTATCAAACTCTTTTGAATTTTTTTTCATTTTTTTTAAGTCCTTAGAATTTTTAATTATGTAATCTTCAAGATCTTTCTCATCTTTTATATAAATACCTTTGGATCCTTTGTTAATTTTAAAAAGAGGGGGTTGAGCCAAATAAACATGGCCTTTTTCAATTAATTTATTAAAAGGAATATTATTAAAAAAAGTCAAAAGTAACGCCCTTATATGCGAACCATCAACATCTGCATCGGTCATGATTATAATCTTTCCATATCTTAAATCTTCTAAGTTTATTTCGTCTGTTTTAGGATCTAATCCAAGAGCATTTATCAATGTAACTATTTCATTTGAAGAAATCATCTTTGATAAAGATTTTGTTCTTAATTCACTTTGGCTAACATTTTTTTTAGACCCACTTAACTCAGTAAAAGTGTTTAATATTTTTCCTCTTAAAGGCAATACTGCTTGATATTCTCTATTTCTCCCTTGTTTGGCTGATCCTCCTGCTGAGTCACCCTCTACTATAAATAATTCTGTTCCCTCTTGTTTTGAATTTTGGCAATCTGCCAATTTACCAGGTAGTCCAGTAAGCTCTAAGGCTCCTTTTCTTCTTACGTTTTCTCTTGCTTTTTTAGCAACATCTCTTGCAACAGCAGCCTGAATTATTTTTGTTAAAATTATTTTCGAAACTGAAGGATTTTGATCAAACCAAATAGATAATTTTTCATTAACTATACCTTCAACAATATTTCTTACTTCTGATGAAACTAATTTATCTTTTGTTTGCGAAGAAAATTTAGGATCCGGTATTTTTACAGAAAGAACACACGTTAAACCCTCTTTTACGTCATCTCCAGATAGTAGAACTTTGCTTTTTTTTAATAAATTTTGCTCTGACGCATATTTATTTACAACTCTTGTTAGTGCACTTCTAAAACCTAATAGGTGGGTTCCCCCATCTTTTTGATATATATTATTAGTATAAGGGTACACATCCTCATTATATCCTGCATTCCATTTTAGAGAGCATTGAACATCTATATTATTCTTTATCCCTTCAATATAAATTGGTTTTCTAAACAAATCGTTTTCATTTTTATTTTTTAATTTTTCTCTTTTTTCATCTAAAAATTCTACAAACTCATTTATACCTCCCTCAAATTTAAATTCTTGGGACTTTATTTTCTTTTGAGTTAAATCGTTAATTATGATTTTAATTCCCTTATTTAAGAAAGCTAATTCACGCATTCTTTTTTGAATAATAGAAAAGCTAAATTTTGTTGAGGAAAAAATATCTTTAGATGGCAAAAAATTAATTCTTGTACCTGTATTTTTTGATTTACCTATTACTTTAAGAGGTATTTTAGTTTCACCATTTATAAACTCAACGAAATTTTTTTTTCCATCTCTTTCAACAAATAATTCTAATTTTTGAGAAAGTGCATTAACAACTGAAACTCCAACACCATGTAAACCTCCTGAGACTTTATATGAATCATGATCAAATTTACCACCTGCATGAAGTTGGGTCATTATGACTTCTGCAGCAGATTTTTTTTCTTGTTTATGAAAGTCAACAGGTATTCCTCTGCCATCATCTTCTACTGTAACCGATCCATCAGAGTTTAAACTTACTTCAATTTTTTTACAATGACCTGCTAATGCTTCATCAATTGAATTATCAACAACTTCATAGACCATATGATGTAAACCTGTTCCATCATCTGTGTCACCAATATACATTCCAGGCCTTTTTCTTACCGCTTCTAGACCTTTTAAAACTTTAATAGAGTCTGCTTGATAGGTGTTTGTATTATTTTTATTCATTAATTTTTAAATGGAAGTAGTCTTTATACCATTTTTAAAATTTTAAATAAAATCTCTTATAGCTTTAAGCTTAAATTAGTAAGTATTTTCAACATAAATTTAAGATTTTTTAAAAAAATTTTCTATGTGTAAATTTTTTCTAATAAAACCTCTTTTTAGATTGAAAATTAGTGGCGGAGAGAATGGGATTCGAACCCATGATAGAGTTTCCCCTATACACGCTTTCCAAGCGTGCGCCTTCAACCACTCGGCCACCTCTCCATTTATCTCTCTTTAGATATTTTTAGAATACCTATAAATGCCTCTTGTGGAATCTCAACTTTTCCAAATTGTTTAGCCCTTGCTTTTCCTTTTTTTTGTTTTTCAAGTAACTTTCTTTTTCTGTCAGTGGCTCCACCACCATGAATTTTTGTTAATACATCTTTTTTAAAACCTTTAATAGTTTCCCTTGCAATAATTTTGCCACCTATTGCTGCTTGAACTGGTATCATAAAATTATGCCTTGGGATTAAATCTTTTAATTTTTCACAGACTTCCCTTCCAGTTTTTTGAGCAAAATCTTTGTGAATTATCATAGCTAACGCATCTACTGGTTCTGTGTTTACTAAAATACCCATTTTAACAAGATCTCCTTCTCTATGACCAATTATTTCATAGTCAAAACTAGCGTATCCACTCGTCATAGATTTTAATCTATCATTGAAATCAAATACTATTTCATTTAATGGTAGTTCATAATTTACAACAGCCCTACTTCCAGAGTAACTAAGGTTTTTTTGAATACCTCTTTTATCCTGGCATATTTTCATTACGGGACCCAGATACTGATCAGGGGTAATAATTGTAGCTTTAATCCATGGTTCCTCAATAAATTTTATCAAAGTTGGATCTGGTAAACTTGAAGGATTTTGTAAATCTTTAATATCACCATTGTTCATATGGATCTTATATACAACACCAGGTGTTGTGGTTAATAGATTAATATCAAATTCTCTTTCTAACCTTTCAGTAACGATTTCTAAATGTAATAGACCTAAAAAACCACATCTAAAACCTAAACCTAAAGCAGATGAAGATTCAGGCTCAAAAGAAAAACTTGAATCATTTAATTTTAATTTAGCTAATCCATCTTTTAATTTTTGATACTCTGAACTATCGACAGGAAATAATCCACAAAAAACTACTGGTTTACTTGGTTTAAAACCAGGTAGTGATTCTGATAATGGCTTAGCAGCATCACAAATGGTATCTCCAACTTTTGTTTCTGATAAAACTTTTATTCCAGTTGTTATAAATCCAATTTCCCCTGAATTAAGTTCGTCTATATCTTTTGGTTTAGGAGTAAATACTCCAACTTTTTCAACAAAATACTCCTGATTAGTAGACATCATTTTGATTTTCATATTATTTTTGATTTTTCCATCAATTACTCTTACTAAAATCACTACTCCTAAGTAAGTGTCATACCAGCTGTCTACTAATAAACACTTAAGTTTTTGATCTTTTTCACCTTTTGGTCCTGGTAAAATTTGAATAATTTGTTCCAAAATTTCATCAATACCTTCACCTGTTTTTCCAGAACAAGGTACAGCATTGGCAGTATCGATGCCTATCACATCTTCTATTTGTTTATTTGTTCTATCTATATCAGAAGCTGGTAAATCAATTTTATTTAAAACCGGAATTATTTCATGATTTATATCCATTGCTTGATAAACATTTGCTAAGGTTTGAGCCTCTACACCTTGAGTACTATCTACAATTAATATAGAACCTTCACAAGCATATAAAGATCTACTAACTTCATAACTAAAATCAACGTGGCCTGGGGTATCTATAATATTTAGAATATAATTTTTTCCATCTTTTGATTTATAATTTAATTTTACTGTTTGAGCTTTTATTGTTATTCCTCTCTCTCTTTCAATATCCATGGAATCTAAAACCTGTGACTTCATTTCTCTATCTGTCAACCCACCACATCTATGTATAATTCTATCAGCAATAGTTGACTTGCCATGATCGATGTGAGCAATGATTGCAAAATTTCTTATATTATCAATTTCTGAAGACATTTAGGATCTAATTTTTGCCCCAGACTTATTTTCGACAGTTGAAATAATTAATTTATTAATTTTTTCAAGATCACTCTCTTCTAGTGTTTTTTCAGATGATTGAATTATAACGTTGATAGCTATTGACTTTTTATTGTTAGGGATATTTTCACCTTCATAAATATCGAAGATTTTAATTGATCTTATTAAATTTTGATCAATTGATGATATAATTTCAATTAAATCCTGTGCTTTAAAATTTTTATCAACTATAAAAGCAAAGTCTCTTTCTGATTTTTGATAGTCAGAGTACCCAAAATTAGGTTTTTGATCTTTAAGTTTAACTTTATTTTCTTTTAGATGATCTAGATAAATCTCAAAACCCACTAGACCTTCAGTTTTTATATCAAGTTTTTTAACAATATTTGGATGTATGTCTCCGAAATAAGCAACAGGTTCAATATCATCCTTATCAAGATAGACCGATCCAGCTTTGCCTGGGTGATAATATGAGGGAGATTTGTCTCTTATAAAGAAACTTTTCCTGTCATATCCAGCTTCGACTAATGTCTGAATAAGATCCTTTTTTACATCAAAGACATCAACCGGTCTTTCTTTTTCGTTCCAATTTAACCTTGATACTTTTCCTGATTTTATTGCTCCTATTACTGTCAGTTGCTCTCCTGGCTTGCTATTCTTAAAAATTGGTCCAATTTCGAACAGCGACATATCTTTAAATCCTCTGTCTAAATTTTTCTTTAAATAAAAAGTCAAATTTGTGAAAATCGAATTTCTTAGAACATCTAAGTCTGAACTTATTGGATTTACTATTTTAATTTCTTTTAGATTTTCTTTAAAAAAATTATTAATTTTCGAGTCAGTGAATGACCAAGTTACAGTCTCATAATAACCTTTTGAGGCGACAGATCGTTGTAGAAAGTGAAAGAGTTTCTGTTGTTTATTTAATGTATCTTTTATTTTAGTTTTTTCAGGCTCTAAAGTTTTTATGTTATCATATCCTTTTATTCTTACTATTTCTTCAACTATATCAATTGGTTGAGTTATATCAGGTCTCCAGGTAGGTATTTTTAAATCTAATTCTAATTTCTTCTTAGAAAACTCAAATCCTAGGTCAGTTAAAATTTTTAGAATCTCATTATCATCCACTTTAAAACCAGTTATTTTTTCAAATAAAGAGACGTTAAATTTAATTTTATTTTTTTCATACTTATTAGTTTTTTGAATATCAAAATTACTTATTTTACCACCACAAATCTCAGATATTAATTCTGCAGCTTTTGACAAACCTAATTCAATTGATCGAGGATCAATTCCTCTTTCAAATCTGAATTTTGCATCAGTATCGATATTTAATAATTTTGAAGTTTTTCTAATTGATCTAGGAACAAAATAAGCAGATTCTAATAAAATATTTTTAGTATTAATTTCAGTTCCAGAACGTGTACCTCCAATTACTCCTCCCAAGCCTAAAACTCCAGATTTATCAGAAATAACACACATATCATTACCTAATTTATACTGTTTGTTATCAAGGGCTTCGAAAGTTTCACCCTTTTTTGAATTTCTTACTATAATTTCTTTGTCAATTTTATCTGCGTCATATGCATGAAGTGGTCTATTTAAGTCTAGCATTACATAATTTGTTATGTCAACAATTGCTGAAATTGGTTTTTGACCAAGTGAAATAATTTTTTCTTTCAGCCATTTTGGACTTTCTTTATTTGTAACACCTGTGATCAAGCAACTACCAAATACAGTACAACCTTGATTTTTCTCTTTTGTGATTGAAACTTTGATTGCTTGAGATCCATTTTTTTTAATATTTTTGTTAGAAATATTTTTTAATTTACCAGCTCCAGCAGCTGCAAGATCTCTAGCTACACCTCTTACCCCCAAGCAATCAGGACGATTAGGTGTGATTGATAAATCTACAACTTTCTCATTTTTATTTTTAAAAAAATTTTCGCCTATTTTATCAGAGTACTTGGTTGTTTTTAGTTCTGTGATTCCTGCACTTTCATCTGATAAATTCAATTCAGACTCAGAACATAGCATTCCATAGGAAGTAACTCCTCTAATCTTACTGATTGTAAGTTTCATATTATTTTTTGGAATTATTGATCCTGGACCTGCGTAAACAGTTAAAAGATCTTTTTTAGCATTTGGCGCTCCACACACTACTTTAACGTTATTTTCCTTGCCAATATCAACATCACATACTCTAAGTCTATCTGCATTTGGGTGTTGTTCAGTATTAATTATTTTTGCTACTTTAAAATTGTCTAAATCAGAATTTAAATTTTCAAAACTTTCAACTTCAAGCCCAATATCTGTTAATTTTTCAATTAAGCCATTATCTTGTATTTTTGTGTCGAGATGCTCTTTTAACCAACCTATTGTAAATTTCATCTACTAAGACCTCTGTAATTTGATGGAACATCCAATGGGTCAAAACCAAAATGATTAAGCCACCTATAATCAGTCTCAAAAAAAGCTCTTAAATCATTGATTCCATACTTGAGCATTCCAAGTCTGTCTATTCCAATACCAAAAGCATAACCTTGATATTTATTTGGATTTACTTTTACATTTTTAAGCACATTTGGATGCACCATGCCACAACCAAGAATTTCTAACCACTTATCTCCCTCGCCAATAACTATTTTTCCATTCTTTATTTCATAACCAATATCCACCTCTGCAGATGGTTCAGTAAAAGGAAAGTGGCTTGGTCTAAATCTCATTTTGATTTTGTCCACTTCAAAAAATGATTTTATAAAATAGTTCAAGCATCCTTTTAGATGACCCATATTTATATCTTTATCAATGTGAAGTCCTTCAACTTGATGAAACATGGGAGAATGAGTTTGGTCACTATCAGATCTATATGTTCTACCTGGAGCTATTATTTTAAACGGAGGTTTTCCATTTAACATAGTTCTAACCTGTACTGGTGATGTATGAGTTCTTAGTAATAACTCCTTATTATTATCTAAATAAAAAGTATCATGCATATCTCTCGCTGGATGATTATCAGGTGTATTTAATGCAGTAAAATTATAATGCTCATTCTCTATATCTGGCCCCTCCTCAACACTAAATCCAATTTCTGAAAATATCGATGATATCTCGTCAATTACTTGCGAAACAGGATGTATTTTTCCCCTACTAAATTCTCTTTCTGGCAATGTTACATCTACTTTTTCATTTTCAAGTTTAGAATTAATCTCTTTTGTTTCGATTTCTTGAAGTTTAAAATCTATTTTATATTGTAGCTCTTCTTTTATTGAATTTAAGTCTGATGCAAACTTTTTTCTTTCATCATTTGGCAGAGACCCTAATGATTTAAAAGAATTAGAAATTTTTCCATTTTTACCAAATAATTCTGTTTTTATTTGATTTAAAATTTCAACATTTAAATCACTGTCTAATTTATTCAAATACTCATCTTTAATTTTTTTAATATCAGACATATTTGTAGAATATTTGTTAACTCTAGAAAAACAACAATGAATATTAATTCAGTGCAGCTTGAGCTTTTTTAACTATAGTTTTAAATGCTTCAGGATTATCATAAGCAATTTCAGCTAGTATTTTTCTGTCAATTTTAATACCAGATTTGCTTAAACCATTAACAAACTTGGAATAAGTCATTCCTTCAGCTCTTACCCCAGCGTTTATTCTTGTAATCCATAATGATTTAAAATCTCTTTTTTTATTTCTTCTATCTCTGTAAGCATACTGCATGGCCTTTTCCATAGCCTGTCTTGCAGCTCTTATAGTATTTTTTCGTCTGCCCCACTGACCCTTAACAGCTTTTAAAACCTTCTTATGTTTTGCTCTACTAGTTACACCTCTTTTTACTCTAGCCATTTTATCCTCTTAAGTTGTACGGCATATAAGATTTTACAATCTTGCTATCTTGCTTAGATAGTACCGTAGTTCCTCTTTGCTTTCTAATCTGAGAATTAGTTCTTTTTATCATACCGTGTCTTTTGCCCGCTTGAGCAGTTATAACTTTTCCTCTTGCAGAAACCTTAAATCTTTTTTTTGCTGAACTTTTTGTTTTTAATTTAGGCATAATTTTTGAGGGGTTATACAAATATTGTTATTAATTTACAACTACAAATATAGCTTATAAAGGCTGAATAACCATGATCATCTGCTTGCCATCAAACTTTGGCTGAAGTTCTACACGTCCAATAGCTTCCATATCTATTTTTATCTTATCCATAAGCTCATGGCCTAAACTAGAATGCTGAAGCTCTCTTCCTTTAAATCTAATAGTAAATTTTACCTTATCACCTTTTGCAATAAATTTTTGAGCATTTTTAATTTTAAATGAATAATCGTGAACTTCAGTGACTGGTCGTAATTTAATTTCTTTTAGTTCAATCTTTTTCTGTTTTTTCTTTGCCTTGTTAGCTTTTTTTTGGGCATCATATTTATATTTTCCCATATCCATTATTTTGCATACTGGAGGTTTTGCGTTAGGTGCTATTTCAATTAAATCTAAACCTTCTTCTTTAGCTCTGCTGATTGCATCTTGTAAATTAAGAATACCTAAATTATCACCATCACTCGCAATAACCTGGACATCTTGTGAAGTTATTCTTTGATTTGTTCTAGGTCCTCTAGATTTTGTTCTTCTCTGAAAATAATTTTGTTTGAAATCTGCCACTAAATTGAGGGTGCTTTGTTAAGAGCAGAGTATTTTTTTAAGAATTCTTTTAAATCCATAGTTTCTTGTTTTTTAGAATCCAATCTTCTAATAGTTACTGTGTTGCTGTCAACTTCTTTTTTTCCACAAATAAGTAGCATAGGGACTTTGGTTAATGAATGTTCTCTAATTTTATAATTTAAATTGTGATTTTTTAAATCTACTTCAGAAGAAAGCCCTACTTTTTTTAACTGAATGTTTACTTGTTTTGCATAATCATCAAAATCACTTGAGATGGGAATAACTATTGTTTGTATAGGACAAAGCCAAAAAGGCAATTTTCCAGAATAATTTTCAATTAAAATTCCAATAAACCTCTCCAAAGATCCAAATAATGCTCTATGAAGCATGACAGGAACTTTTTTGTTACCATCACTATCTACAAATGAAGCGCCTAATCTGCCTGGCAAATTTAAATCGACTTGCAATGTTCCACATTGCCAATCTCTACCAATAGCATCTCTCAAAACAAATTCTATTTTTGGACCATAAAAAGCGCCTTCACCCTTATTAATAGAATATTCTAATTTTGTTGCTTTAATTGCTTCTAATAAAGCAGCCTCTGATTTATCCCAAACCTGATCGTCACCAACTCTTAATTCTGGTCTATCAGAATATTTTAAAATTACTTCTTCAAATCCTAAATCTTTATAAATTTCCAAAATTAAATTAGTTACAGTTAAACATTCTTCAGTAATTTGTTCCTCGGTACAAAAAATATGTGCATCATCTTGGGTGAAAGCTCTAACTCTTAATAATCCATGAAGTGCGCCTGATGGTTCATACCTATGAACCTTTCCAAATTCTGACATTTTAAGTGGTAAATCTCGATAACTTTTTAAACCTTGATTAAAAACTTGCACACAACCTGGACAATTCATCGGTTTTATTGCAAATACTTTTTCATCAGGTGTAGTAGAAGTATACATATTGGCGCCAAATTTTTCCCAATGACCAGATTTTTCCCAGAGTGAGCGATCTAATATTTCTGGAGTATTTATTTCTTGATACCCTGCTGTTTCTTGTTTCATTCTCATATATGAAATAAGTTTTTGGAATAGGCTCCACCCTTTTTGATGCCAAAATACAGATCCAGGACTTTCTTCTCTGAAATGAAATAAATCCATTTCTTTTCCAATTTTTCTGTGATCTCTTTTTTCGGCCTCTTCAATTCTATTTAAATAATCATCTAATTCTTTTTGAGTAGACCAACTTGTTCCATATACTCTTTGTAACATTTCATTATTAGAGTCGCCTCTCCAGTAGGCACCTGAGACCTTTGTTAATTTAAAATATTTTCCAATTTTACCAGTTGAACTTAAATGAGGGCCTCTGCATAAATCATGCCAATCTCCATGAAAATATAAAGACACATCTTCTCCCTCTGGAATACCTTCTATTATCTCAGCTTTATATATTTCTCCCTTTTTTTTAAAATGTTCAATTGCATCATTTCTTTTCCAAACCTCTCTGTAAGTTTTTTCATCTCGATCTACTATTTCTTTCATTTTATTTTCAATTTTTTCCAAATCTTCTGTTGTAAAAGGTTCTTTTCTCGCAAAATCGTAATAAAAGCCATCTTCGATAACTGGCCCTATTGTAACTTGTGTCCCTGGAAATAATTCTTGAACTGCCATAGCTAGTATATGAGCAGTATCATGTCTTATGGTCTCTAAACCTTCTTTATCTTTTGAAGTAAATATCTTAATTGAAGAATCTTTTGAAATACTATGATTTAAATCTTTTAATTCTCCATCAACACTTATAAGCAAGGCTTGTTTTGATAGAGATTTGCTAATTTTTTCTGCAACTTCAAATCCTGAAATACTTTTTTTAAAATTAATTTTTTTTCCGTCTGGTAATGTAATATCTGGCATTAATTAAATAGTTTTTTGTATTCTGAATAAGTAGAAAAACACATTTTTTCAACATTAAATTTTTTTAATACATTTTCTCTTCCATTATTACCCATTTTACTGAGTTCATTAGGATCCATATTCATTACTTTAATTATTTTTTCAGATAATTCATCAGAGTTTCCTGCTTCAAATAAAATACCAGTTCTTCCATCTATCACAGTTTCATTAGATCCACCTAAGTTACTCGCTACAATCATTTTCTGCATAGATTGTGCTTCAACTGATACCCTACCAAATGCTTCTGGTTCTATTGATGCTGAAATCACTATATCTGAAATTTTGTAGGCTAAAGGCATATTTTTACAATGGTCTATAAATCTAATTTGTTTTGTAAGTCTATATTGCTCGACAAGTCTTATAAGTTTTTTTTTGTAAAGGTCCCTACCTTGATCATTACCGAGAATAACTGCAATGAATGCATCATTGCCTAATTGAATATTTACTTTATTTAAAGCTTCTAAAAACATTTCTTGGCCCTTCCAAGCAGTAAGCCTTCCAGGTAATAGAATTATTTTTTTACCAACAATCAATTCCCAAGATTTAAACAGATTATCTTCATCAGCTTCTAGAGTAGTAGATGCATCATAATAATCTGTGTTAATACCACGAAAAATTGAAAGTAATTTTTTTCTATCAGATAAATATTCTGAATAGTTTTCTTTAATATGAGAAAATATAAAATTTGATCCTGCAATAATCAAATCTGATCTGACCATAACCGAGTTATAAAATTTTTTTATATTGCTATTGAAATTGTATGTTCCATGGAAAGTAGTAACAAATTTTCTTCTAGTAATTTTTGTTGCTATTAAACATGACCAAGCTGGGGCTCTGCTTCTAGCATGAACAATATTGATACCATTTAATAAAATAAAAATTGAAATAAATATAGAGTTTAGAAGAATAAGTATTGGATTTTTAGATTGAACTGGGAGTCTTATTACTTTAACTTTTTTTTTATCAATAAATTTTAATAATTCACCACCACTTGTTATTAAATAAGATCCAACATTATTTTCTGGTAAATAATGGGCAATATCATAACAACCGGTTTCAGCTCCACCGTAACCTAGTTTAGGAATTACTTGAAGGACTTTTAATTTAGACTGCATGTGGTAATAATATTATAAACTTGGTCAACTTTATTACTTTATATGAAAAAATATAAATTTCTAAGAATTTCTAAATATAAAAAACTAAGATATATAGCAAATAATTATAAAAAAAAACTTTACGTAGTTTTTTTACCTGGTTTTGCATCAGATATTGACGGTGATAAACCAAAGAAATTTTTAAAGTTTTCTATTCAAAATAATCTTGGATTTTTAGCTCTGGAATACTTTGGTCATGGAAGATCATCGGGAGAATTCACAAGAGGTAACATCACTAAATGGTCAAATGACGCGAGAATTACAATAAGTAAAATAGTTAAAAAGAATGACTTTATACTAATTGGATCTAGCATGGGCGGCTGGATTTCTTTGTTAATGCATAGATATTATAGTCCACAAATTAAAGGTTTTTTAGGAATTGGATCTGCTCCTGAGTTTCTTACAAGAATTATGTGGAAAAAATTTCCAAAAAAAACGAAAAGTGAAATTTTGAAAAAAGGTATTTCAAAAATTAAAAATGGTGATTATGAGTATTTAATAACAAAACAGCTAATTTTAGATGGTAAAAAAACCAGCAATAAAGTTCTTAACAGAAAATTATATAATACAAATCCTGTAACTATGATTCATGGGCAGAAGGATGAGGTGGTTCCAGTAATGTATTCGAGAAAAGTTTTGAAAATTTTTCCTAAAGCAGAAAAAAAACTACTAGTGATAAAAAATGGAGATCACAGCCTTTCTTCAAAAAAAAATTTAAATATTATTTGCAAAGAGTTAAAATCTATAATCAAAAAAGTTAACTAGCTTTTCCAACTAAACTTTTATTTGTAATAGGGTTTTCTAATTTATTTAACATTTCTTTAGGGCAAACTTGTAAGAAATTTTTAATTTCATCATCAAAATTTTCAATAATCTGTGCTGATAAATTAGAATTAGTTTCCTCATTGTGTTTTAAAACTAAATCTTTTAGATAGTTTTTCCAATATTCTGTCTCGGGAGTTTGCCAAACTATTGTTTCGGGATTAGCTTTTTTTGCAAACTGGCTTTTTGGGTCATATATAAATGCCATACCACCAGTCATACCAGCTCCAAAATTATCACCTACCTCTCCCAATATTACTATTGACCCACCTGTCATGTACTCACAACCATTTGAATCACATCCTTCTATGACTGCAGTAGCACCCGAATTTCTAACAGCAAATCTTTCACCTGCCTGTCCAGCTGCAAAAAGATATCCTGATGTTGCTCCATATAAGACTGTATTTCCTATAATAGTATTTTCATTTGAAATTAAATTACTTTCATCTCGAAGTTTAATCACGATAGATGCACCTGATAGACCTTTTGCAACGTAATCATTTGCATCTCCCTTTAATATTAGTTTAAGTCCTTTAACACCGAAGGCACCAAAAGATTGACCAGCAGAACCTTTAAAGTTAATCGCAAAAGTATTTTCCCCTAATTTATTATTACCAAATTTTTTATAGAGATTATATGAAATTCTTGTTCCAACAGCTCTATCTGTATTTTCAATTGAATAAACATTTTCTAACGGCAATTTTCTGTTAATTAAACTTTCTATCTCAGGCCAAATTTTTTGGTCTAAAGTATCTGGTACTTCATTTATTATAGGAGTTTCACAATATCTTTTATTTGTGCCTGGATCAGCTTGAACAAATAAAGGATTTAAATCTAGGTCATCTAAATTCGGTGATCCTTTACTGACTTGTCTTAGTAAATCTGTTCTTCCAATTACTTCATTTAAATTTTTAAATCCTAAACTTGATAAAATTTCTCTTACTTCTTGAGCTATAAAAGAAAATAGATTTACTATTTTATCTGGAGTGCCAGTAAATTTTTTTCTTAATTCATCATCTTGAGTACAAACTCCAACTGGACATGTATTAGAATGACATTGTCTCACCATTATACAACCCATTGCAACTAGCGCTGTTGTTGCTACGCCAAATTCTTCGGCTCCCATCATTGCAGCTATTACAACGTCTCTTCCTGTTTTAATTCCTCCATCTGTTCTTAATGTAACTAGGTGTCTTAATTTGTTTAAAGTTAATACTTGGTTTGCCTCTGTTAGTCCCATTTCCCATGGAATACCGACATATTTAACACTTGTTTGTGGAGTGGCACCAGTCCCACCATTATGACCTGAAATTAAAATTATATCTGCTTTTGCTTTAGCAACACCTGCAGCAATTGTTCCTATACCTGAAGAGGCAACTAGTTTTACACCAACTCTTGCCTTTGGATTAATCTGCTTTAAGTCATAAATAAGTTGAGCTAAGTCTTCAATTGAGTAAATATCGTGGTGTGGAGGTGGCGATATTAAGGTTACACCAGGCGTAGAATGTCTTAGTCTTGCAATTTCCTCTGTTACTTTAAATCCTGGTAATTGACCACCTTCTCCAGGTTTTGCTCCTTGAGCAATTTTGATTTCAATCTCATTACAATTATTTAAATAGTTAATAGTTACTCCAAATCTTGCAGAAGCAATTTGTTTTACTCTAGAATTTGCACTATCTCCATTATCTAATACTTTAAATCTCTCTTCATCTTCTCCACCTTCTCCACTGCATGAAGCACCTTTAATTCTGTTCATTCCCATAGCAAGTGTTTCATGTGCCTCTTTTGACAAGGCTCCATGAGACATACTTCCACTTCCAAATCTTTTCATTATCTCAGTAATTGGCTCCACTTGGTCAATATCAATTGCCTCCTGCTTTTTAAAATCAATTAAATCTCTTAAACTAATTGGCTTTAAACCGTAAATACCCTTAGTATATTTTTTATAAGTTTCATACGAATTTGAGCCTACAGCTGCTTGTAAAAGATGAATTAATTTTCCTTGATATTGATGTGTTTCACCATTTTTTCTATACCTGTAAATTCCACCAATTGGTAAAATGTTTGAGTGAATATCAAACGCATCTTTATGTATTGATCTTATTTTTTTTTCAATACCAGTTAGTCCTATTCCAGAAATTTTAGATAATACTCCTGGAAAATAATCTTTTACAATTGTTCTACTCAATCCAACTGTTTCAAAATTGCATCCACCTCTATATGAACTTAAAACTGATATACCCATCTTTGACATTATTTTTAATAGTCCAAGATTTACTGATTTAATATATCTGGCTACACACTCATCAAAAGAGAAATTACCAAAAAGTTTTTTTGAATATCTTTGATGCAAACTATCAAATGCTAGGTAAGGATTAACCGTTGTAGCTCCAACACCTATTAATGTTGCAAATGAATGGGTGTCTAAGGCATCCCCTGTTTGTACATTAATTGATGCATAGCCTCTCAAGCCTAATTTTATTAAATGAGTATTTATTGCACCAATACATAAAAGCATTGGCATTGGTAATTTTGTTTCAGATATATTTTTGTCAGATAAAATAAGTTGAGTATTACCCTCTCTAACTGCTTTTTCAGCGTTATTTTTTAATAATTCTATAGCTTCTTCTAAACTTTGCTCAGTGTTGAATGTACAATCTAAAATTTTATAGTTATCTCCGAAATACTTTATAAATTTTTCAAACTGAGTGTTTGATAAAATTGGACTATCTAAAACATAAATATTTTCCTCGGTAAGATTAGAAAAATCTAGAATATTTCCTAAATTTCCAAATCTTGTTTTCAAGCTCATCACTTTATTTTCCCTAAGAGAGTCGATCGGGGGATTGGTCACCTGACTAAAATTCTGTCTAAAATAATGATAAAGAGGCCTGTATTTGTCAGATAAAACTGCAAGGGGAGTGTCATCTCCCATTGACCCGGTTGCTTCTTTAGCATCCTCTGCCATTGGATGCAAAATTAACTCCAAGTCTTCAAGGCTATAACCAAAACAATGTTGTATCTTTTTTAAATCAGAGCCTAAAAACTCACTTTTTTCATTTTCTATAGTTAATGATTTATCTAATTCAATTATTTGATTGTTGAAATGTTTGTATTCTTTAGACAAATAATTCTTTATTTGATTATTTGTATAAACTTTTCCTTTTTCAATTCTCACACCCAAAATTTCTCCTGGTCCTAGTCTTCCTTTTGAAATAATTTTCTTCTCATTTAGATCAATCATTCCTGTCTCAGATCCTGCAAATAGAAGTTTATCTCTTGTAATTGTATATCTAAGAGGTCTAAGTCCATTTCTGTCACTACCTACAATAACCCACTCATTGTCAGTTGCAGCTATAGCAGCAGGTCCATCCCAAGGTTCCATTGTACTATTTAAAAAGTTAAAAAGTTGTTGATGATCTTTTGGAAGAACTTTACTTTTTTTAGACCAAGCATCTGGTATTAGCATAAGTTTTGCTAAAGGTGCTGAATGTCCAGAAATATTTAATAATTCAAACACATTATCTAATGATGCAGAATCAGAATTACCAGCAGGGATAACTGGTTTTAAATTTTCCATATCATCAAACAAAGGACTAAACATTTCCTCTTCGTGAATTCTCATCCAATTAATATTTCCTTTTAAAGTGTTTATCTCTCCATTGTGAGCAATTGATCTAAAAGGTTGGGCTAAATCCCAACTTGGAGCGGTGTTAGTAGAGAATCTTTGATGGAAAATTGCATAACGTGAAATGAAACGCTCATCTTTTAAATCTGGATAAAAATCAGATAAAGACTCTGCTAAAAACATTCCTTTATAAATTATTGATTTCGAGCTGAATGAACAAATATAAAAATTGTTTAATTGATTTCTTAATGCTTCTTTTTCAATTTTTCTTCGAGTTTCATAAAGAGCTCTTTCTAAATCTTTACCATGAATTGACTTATCATTATGAGTAAAAAGAACTTGTGTAATCTCAGGTCTAGTTTGTTCTGCCTTTTCTCCTAAAACAGAAGGATCCACAGGTACTTGTCTCCATCCGTAAATATTAAAATTCTTTTTTGTTAATTCACTTTCTACAATTGATCTGCATTGCTCTTGTCCCCCAAAGTCATTTCTTGGTAAGAAAATCATTCCGACACATAAATCTGAGTTATCGTGCTCATGGCCTGTTATTTCAATTTTTTCTGCAAAGAAATCATTTGGTATTTCAATATGAATACCTGCTCCATCTCCAGTTTTACCGTCTGCATCAATTGCACCTCTGTGCCATACAGCTTTTAGAGCTTCGATACCGTATTCGACTACTTTTCTTGATTTTAGACCCTCAGTTGATGCAACAAGACCTACTCCGCATGCATCATGTTCCATAGTTTCATCATAAACATGATTTTTTTTTAGGAGTTTACGATTTTTGTTTTGGATATCCATCATGCAACTTTCATTTTTTGTTTCGATTGAAGATAGCTTTCGATTGAAGTCGCAGCATCTCTACCATCTTTAATAGCCCATACAACTAATGAGGCTCCTCTTACTATATCTCCAGCCGCGAATACACCTGGTATACTAGTTTCCAAGGTATCAAAGTCAGCTTTTATTGTTCCCCACTGTGAAACTTGTAATCTAGGTTCCTGAAATAGAACTGGTAAATCTTCTGGATCGAAACCTAAGGATTTAATCACCAAATCAGCATTAATTTCAAATTCTGAGTTTTCTTCTGCAACGGGTCTTCTTCTGCCACTTTCATCTGGATCCGTTAATTTCATTTTATCTACAATAATACTATTTACTTTATTAGTTCCTCTAAACTCTTTTGGGTTACTTAACCAAATAAATTCTACACCTTCCTCCTCAGCATTGCCTACTTCTCTCGCAGATCCAGGCATATTTTCTCTGTCTCTTCTGTAAAGGCATTTTACAGATTTAGCTTTTTGTCTTACAGAAGTTCTTACACAGTCCATTGCAGTATCTCCACCACCAATTACTACTACATCTTTACCCTCAGCATTTAATGTTCCGTTATCAAACATTTCGACTTTATCGCCTAAACCTTTTTTGTTTGAAGCTGTTAAGAATTCCATTGCAGGAAAAATATTACTCAGATCATTTCCAGGTAAGTTAACCTCTCTTGCTTTGTAAACACCTGTAGAAATTAATAAGGCATCATGTTTTGATTGTAATTCTTTTAATGTAGAATCTTTACCAACCTCGAAATTATGAACAAATTTTATTCCACCTTCTTTTAAAAGTTTAATTCTTCTCTCAACTACATGCTTTTCTAATTTAAAATTTGGTATTCCATAGATTAACAATCCACCTGCTCTGTCATATCTATCATAAATTGTTATTTGGTATCCTTTTTTTCGTAATTCTTCACCACAAGCTAACCCTGCAGGGCCTGCTCCAATAATTCCAACACTTTGTTCATTTTCAATTTTTACATTTATTGGTTTTACCCAGCCATTTTCCCAAGCTTTATCAGTTAAATATTTTTCAACTGAACCAATTGTTACTGTTCCATGTCCCGATTGCTCAATTACACAATTTCCTTCACATAACCTATCTTGTGGGCATATTCTTCCACAAACTTCCGGCATATTATTCGTACTTTGGGATAGATGGTAAGCTTCTTCATACCTTCCTTCTGCAGTTAACTTTAACCAATCAGGTATATTGTTACTTAATGGACAGTGAACCTGACAAAAAGGAATGCCACACTGTGAACACCTGCTCGATTGTTCTTTAGCTTTTTCATGAATAAACTCTTGATAAATCTCTCCAAAATCCTCTTTTCTTTGGGATTTATCTCTTTTAGGTGGATTTTGTTGACCTATATCTACAAATTTAAGCATTTTATTTGTCATTTGAATCGGCTTATACACCAGAAGCATATTTCCTTAAAGTATTACTAGGTAATATATATTGACATATATTTTTAAAAAACATTGATTTTTCTGTATTTTCTATTTAACGCATAATTGATATGCATTTAAAAGATTGCCTTATTTAGGTAATCTTTTAACTATCTAGTAAAGTCCTTAATGATTTCAGAATATATAGAAGCATCAATTTTAGCGTTTGTTCAAGGTTTTTCGGAATTTATACCAGTAAGTTCATCTGCACACCTCATAATTATATCAAAAATATCGAACTTTAGTATTAGTTCGCTTCAACTTGATATTAGTCTTCACTTAGGTTCCCTTTTGGCAATTATTTTTTATTTTAGAAAGGATTTAGTAAATATTTTAGGAAATAAGTCTTTATTATTACTTATAATTTTAGGTTCTTTACCATTAGTTATTGTTGGTTATTTTATTTATACATCGGGGCTAATTGAAAATTTAAGAAATTTAAAAGTTATAGCATGGACAACTTTAATATTTGGTATTCTATTATTTATTGCAGATCGATCTAGTATAAAAAATAAATTTGATACCAGTTTAAATTTAAAAAATATTTTACTTATTGGTATTTTTCAAATTTTAGCTGTTATACCTGGTGTAAGCAGATCAGGTATAATAATTACAGCCTCAAGGTTTTTAAATTTTGATAGAGTAGATTCTTCAAAAATATCTTTTTACTTATCAATACCTGCATTAGCGGGAGCAAGTATACTCAGTTTAAAAGATGTGGTAAATGCAAACATTGATTTGAACATATTATTTTTATATTCAATAATATTTTCATTTATAGTTTCTTATTTAACAATAAAATATTTTTTAATTTATGTTAAAAATTTTAATTTAAATATTTTTGTTTATTACAGAACTTTTCTTGCTTTAATTCTTTTTGTAATTGCTTATAGTTAATTTTTAGAACTAGGTGAAATTTGAGAAGAAATTACTGCAATCAATATTAATAAACATCCAATCATGTTATTAGTACTTAAAAATTGATTAAGAATAATCCATCCTGCTACAGCTGCAAATACTCCCTCGAGAGAATAAATAATTGCTGCTGGTGCCTCTTCTATATTTTTTTGAGCATACATTTGTAATGTAAAGGCTATACCGCCTGATAATGCTCCTGCGTAAAGAATAGAGCTACTTTCCATTAATATTTTTGAAATATTTATTTCTTCAAAAATATAAGAAAAGATTAATGAAAGTGTTGAAACAAATAATGCTTGAAGTGCAGCATAAAACATTGGAATATCAAATTCTTCCATAAACTTACCTGCAAAAATTATGTGCAAAGCCCAAAATACTGAGCACAATATAACTAGACCATCACCTAACATAATTTCTGAGTTAGAAAAATCACTTAGAAGGTATACACCAACAACACAAAGACCAATTGCTGGCCATATACTCCAATGAACTTTTTTGGAGTATATGAAAAATAACAAAATTGGAACTAGTGGTACGTAAAACACTGTAAAAAAAGCAGCATTTGCAATATTTGTATATTGGAGAGCAGCTTGTTGTAAAAAAGTACCCAAAAACAGGGATACTCCCATAAAAACTAAATATTTTATAAAAAGTTTTGATTTTGAAAGTATTTCTAGTTTAATTTTCTTCCTCTCAAATAATAAGGCAAGTGGTAATATTGTAAAAAAGCCAACAATAAATCTTGCTGAATTAAAAGTTAATGGACCGATATTATCCATACCAGTGTCTTGAGCGATGAAAGCTGTTCCCCAAATAAAAGTTGTGACTAAGGCACAGACCATTGAAAGGGATTTTGTCATTATATTTAATTAGATAATTTTATTAATTAATTTATTCCGTTTAACTTACAAGAGCTGTCAAAATCCTCTTTGTTAATATAACATCCAGACATTTTTCTAACTCCATTAAACGATCCTCTACCATGAAGTATTCGCCAATTATTAAATATTAGAAGTTCTCCAGGTTTAAGTATATGTCGCCACTGATAATCTTTATTGTTAGCAATAAGATCAAATGTTTTTATTGCTTCATAAAACTTTAATGTTAAATCTTTTTCAAATCTAAATGGTGCTCGATCATAATTATTAAAACTAACTTGAACTATTTCATCATTTTCATTTAATTTAAATATTGGTCTTTCAGCCTCAAGATAAACACCATCACCGATATAATTTCCCTTTACATTTATTTTTGTCATTAATTCATACATTGGCTGGTTTTCTTTTTTTATTGTTTCAGCTATTTTTAATCCATCAACCATAATCGACTCACCACCTCTAGCGTTATATTCACAACATAGTAATAATTGTAATCCTGGAGCGTCATTACTATATGTTGAATCTGTATGAGGTCTTAGTTCTTCTTGAGTGTATGCGCTATCAGCTTTATTTTCATCTGACTCAAAACTCCATAGTCCTCCAAATATAGAGTTTCTTACGTAACCAATTCTATTTGCGATTGTTTCAACAGACTTTAAATTGGTTTCACAGTTTTTAATTACTGAAAATCCATAGTCATGAATATTTTTCAAAAAATTTCTAAATCCCTCATTTGATAAAATTGAATTATAATCTAAAAAAATTTCTTTTTTTATTTCATTAGTTTTCCAGATTTTTAAATTAGATTTTACTTCTTTTTTCTTTTTTATTTTATTATTAGTTAGAAATTCAGATGAATATTTAACCGGTTTTTCTAAATCAGGCCATGAGAGACTCAAATATTTTCCATTTTCAATTATTTCTGCCTTTTTAACTTTTAAATTTATATCTAATGCTGCTGTATATGTTTTCCTTTGGCTAGACCTTTTATCCCAATTTTGCTCATCTTTTGCATGATCTCTTAGCCAAATATTAGGAAAAATTTCAGAATTTTCTCCGCTAAAGTGGACGTGTACATCATCTGCTAATATTTCAATTTTAGTAATCATTTACTCAAATTATAGGCAAAATTAGAGCCAAGATTATCTTTTAATTCGTTATTAAATTTAGCGGCCTCAGCTCCATCTATAATTCTGTGATCATATGAGAGGGATAGTGGAAGCATGGTTCTTGGAACAAATTTACCATCAATAAATACCTGTTTTTTATAACTTCTACCAACACCAAGTATAGCAACTTCTGGAAAGTTAATTATTGGTGTAAAAAACGAACCACCTATACCACCTAAGCTTGTAATAGTCATTGACCCACCAAAGAATTCTTTTTTATCAATTTTTAAGTTTCTACAATCATCACTTACTTTTTTTAATTCTCTACTTAACTCATTGATGTCTTTTTGATTAGCATCTCTAATTTTAGGAACCATAAGTCCATGTTGAGTATCAACTGCGATACCAACATGAAAATACTTTTTAAAAGTAATCTTTCCATTTTCAATATCATCAATTGATGAATTAAATGATGGAAATTTTTTTAGTGAAAGTACCAATGCTTTTATAATAAATGCAAGAGGAGTAATTTTTATTCTTTCTCCTGTATAATTATCTTTTATCGAGCTTCTAAATTCCTCCATTTCTGTAATATCAGCCTCATCATGGTTGGTTACATGTGGAATGTTTGTCCACGAATTTACGAGATGTGGAGCTGCTATTTTTTTTACCCTAGGAATATCTTTAATTTCAACTTCCCCAAAATCTGAATGTTGATATTCGCTTTTATTAATTTTTTCTTTTTGTCTTTCACTATTATTCTGAGGATGATTGATTCTTGATGAGACAAAGTCTTTTAAATCTTTTTCAATAACCCTACCTAATCTCTCTGTTCCCTTAACATTATTTATATCTACTCCAAGTTCTCTTGCAAATTTTCTAACTTTTGGACTTGCGGATATTTTATTTGATTGATCAGACATTTACATTTTTGTTGGCATAGGTTTGTTTTTATCAATTTTATACTTTTTGAATGCATCTTCAGCATACTTTGATGCAACAAGCTGTTCATTGGCTAAAACGCTAAGGCTATAAGCAACTATGTGTTCTTTATCTACTTCAAAAAAATTTCTTAAGTTTTTTCTTGTATCACTTCTTCCATATCCATCCGTGCCTAATGAATAAAAGCTCTTTTTTGTAAAAGGTCTTATTTGATCAGCATTTATTCTCATATAGTCAGTGGCTGTAAGGATAGGACCTTGTTGTTTTCCTAAACATTCCTCTACATATGATTTTTTATTTGTTTCTGCAGGATTTAGAAGGTTATATCTTTCAACTTCCATTCCATTTTTTCTTAACTCATTAAAACTAGTAACACTCCAAACTTCACTATCGACCTGATATTCTTTTTTAAGAATTTCTGATGCTGCCATCATTTCTCTTAGTATTGTTCCAGAGCCTAATAATTGAATTTTTGCTTCTTTAGAACCTGATGTTTCTTTAATTTTATACATTCCCTTGAGAATTCCATCCTCACAATCATCTGGCATTGCAGGGTGAGAGTAATTTTCGTTCATTGTTGTAATATAATAAAAAATATTCTCATTTTTTTCATGCATCCTTCTTAAACCTTCTCTAAAAATCACAGCTAATTCATAATGGAATGTTGGATCATAAGAAATACAGTTTGGAATTGTTGATGCTAACAAATGACTATGACCATCTTGGTGTTGAAGACCTTCTCCTGCAAGTGTTGTTCTTCCTGCAGTCGCACCAATTAAAAAGCCTCTCGCTTGACTATCTCCTGCAGCCCAAGCAAAATCTCCAATTCTTTGAAAGCCAAACATAGAATAGAAAAGATAAATTGGTATCATTTCAATATCATGATTTGTATATGCTGTTCCAGCTGCTATCCAAGAAGACATTGAACCAGCTTCTGTAATACCTTCTTCTAATACCTGACCACTTTTTTCTTCTCTATAAGATGAAAGTTGTGCTGAGTCCTCTGGCTCATATTTTTGACCTTCATGAGCATAAATACCTATTTTTTGAAAGAAACCCTCCATTCCAAATGTTCTAGCTTCATCGGGAATAATTGGAACCAATTTTGGTGCAACATTTTTATCTCTCAAAAGATTAGTTAACATTCTTACTAATGCCATTGTTGTAGACATTTCTTTTTCGCCAGTAGACTTTTTCATAAAATCAAAAATATCTTTAACTGGGGCTTTAATAGGTTTTGAATATGATGTTCTCTCTGGAATAAATCCACCAAGTTCTAATCTTCTTTTTTTTAAGTATTTAATTTCTTCAGAGTTTTCGTCTGGTTTAAAATATTCAATATTTTTGACTTGAGAATCTGTTAAAGGAACATCAAACCTATCCCTGTAATACATTAAATCATCAACATCCAATTTCTTTTGTTGGTGAGTAGTGTTTACACTTTCACCACTTTTACCCATACCATAACCTTTTATAGTTTTAGCTATTATGACTGTGGGACTTCCTTTATGACTAACCGCTTTATCATATGCAGCATAAACTTTGTGTGGATCATGGCCTCCTCTATTAAGTCTCCAAATATCAGTATCTGACATTGATGAAACTAATTCTGTAGTTTCAGGGTATTTGCCAAAAAACTTTTCTCTCACATAAAGCCCATTTCTTGCTTTAAATGCTTGATATTCACCATCTACGGTCTCATTCATAATTTTTACTAAATGTCCTGTCTTATCATTTGCTAAAAGTGAGTCCCAATAAGATCCCCAAATAACTTTTAGAACGTTCCAGCCACCTCCTCTAAAAATACCCTCTAATTCTTGAATTATTTTTCCATTTCCTCTAACTGGACCGTCTAATCTTTGTAAATTGCAGTTAACAACAAATATTAAATTATCTAAATTTTCACGAGCCGCTAAACCAATTGCGCCAAGTGACTCAGGTTCATCCATTTCTCCATCTCCAAGAAAAGCCCAAACTTTTCTTCCCTCATCTTTAATTAATCCTCTATTGATTAGGTATTTCATAAATCTTGCTTGATATATTGCTAACATTGGACCAATACCCATTGAAACAGTTGGAAACTGCCAAAAGTTTGGCATTAGCCAAGGATGAGGATAAGATGAAAGTCCACCAGTTTTTACTTCTTGTCTAAATCTATCTAACTGCTTTTCATTTAGTCTTCCCTCAAGAAAAGCTCTTGCATACATTCCTGGTGCACTATGTCCTTGAAAATATACTAGATCACCTCCGAATTTATTATTTTTTGCTCGCCAAAAATGATTCATACCAACATCATACAAAGTTGCAGCTGATGCAAATGTTCCTATGTGACCGCCAAGTTCAGGATATTTTTTATTTGCTCTTACTACCATCGCAGCAGCATTCCATCTAATTAATGATCTTAACTTACGTTCTATGTTTTGGTCTCCAGGTGATCTTTTTTCCTCTTCAGGGGGTATCGTATTCACGTAAGGAGTAGTTTGAGTATGAGGTATTTTAGATCCAGCTTTATAAGATTGATCAATTAATTGTTTAATTAAAAAATGAGCCCTTTCAGAACCATCATTTTGCAGAACTGCACTTAAGGAATCTAACCACTCTTTAGTTTCAACAGGATCAATATCGTCATTACTACTAA
>CACFXK010000009.1:12500-44360 GCA_902570125.1 uncultured Pelagibacteraceae bacterium | reverse complement strand
AATATATCTTCATCTATGAGGGTTAGTTTTTTGTTATTATTTTTAATTTCTGGATTATCAGACAATAAATATTTTTTATGTCTTCTATACCATATATCAAAAAAATTTATTTTATTTTCAAAAAAAAAATAGTTATTCATAATTAAATAGCTGTATAACCACCATCAACAAAAATTGTTTGTCCGGTAACATATGAGGCCATATCTGAAGCAAAAAACTTACAAACATTTGCTGCCTCCTCTGGTTTGCAAAGTCTATTTAGTAAAATCTTATTCAAATATTTTTTTTTAAATTTTTTGCTTTGTTTTTGTTTTGACCCTTTGATGTGTCCTTCTATACCGCCAGGACATACACAATTAATTCTTATATTATATTTGCCAAAAAAACTTGCCAACTGTCTGGTGGAGCCTATTATTCCAGATTTTATAATTGAATAGTTATAATTTTCTCTAATTCCAGTATCTTCATATATTAAAGGATCTTGTGCAACGTATCCGTATATTGAACCTAATAAAATAATTGATCCAGATTTATATCTTTTCATTTCATTGGCTATAATTTTTGCTGTCCACACGTAATTATTAAGATGAATCTCAAAATTTTCTTTTAGTATTTTATATTTAAAATTATTTATTGTAGATTTACTCCAATTTTTAGTTGAGGGGTAGGAACAGTTAATAAATATGTCTGGCTTCCCATTTTGCTCAAATATAGATTTTATTTTATATTGTGAATTTTGCAATTTTGAGCAATCGAATTTAACGAATTTAATATTTTTTTTTTTTGAAAAGGATATTTTTTTTATATCTAGAACAAATATTTTTACTTTATCTTTCGAATAAAGTTTTACAATTTCTTTGCCAATAAGTCCATTGCCACCAAGGATATAAATATTTTTCATTTTATTATCTCATTAAGAATTTAACTAATTTTAAATCAAACTTTGAGTCTATATCAATTGATTTTTGTTCTGACATTTCATAAATACCAGTTTTGTTACCAATTAAATTATCGCTTTTTAATAAAATATTTCTTTTCCATATGTATATTGATGCATTTAATGAATATACTATTGGCAATTCTTGTCTTGTGAAAAAACTTTTTTTATTCTTAGATATGTAAACTCTACTTTGACTTATTTCCACCATATTGAAATAAGGATTTTTTTTACTTTTATTTACCGAAAATAAATTATCATAATTATTTTTTTTAAATTTTTTAAATGCTCTTTTTATATCTAAAATGCTTCTTAAAGGTGAGGAAATGTCTAAATCAATTATATAATCAAACTTTGTCGAAAAATATTTTTCAGATCTTAATAAGTTATCTCTTATTACTGGTATTTTAGGTGCTCTAGAATGAGAGAGTTTTTTTGACCTAATAAACCAACTTTTGGCTCCAAACTCTATAGCTTTATTTTGAATTTTTTTATCATCAGTAGAAACAACAATTTGGTCAAATAACTTTGATTTTTTTGCTTGTGTTATTGTATAATAAATTAGTGGTTTTTTATTAATTAATTTTAAATTTTTATTTTTAATACCTTTAGACCCCTTTCTTCCACAAATAGTACATAAAATATTCATTATTTTACTAAAAATTTTTCAATAGTTTTTACTGTTTTTACACCATCTTCATATTTACAAAAGTATCTATAATCTTTACTTATTAAAGACTCTAGTTGTTGTTTGTACGTATAATCTTTATCAATCAAAAATTTTTTTTTTTTAATATTGCCATTTTTATATTTAAAAAGAATAATTCCATTTATTAAATCACCAAACAAAGACAATTTATTGGTGTCTAATATAATAAATCTTTTTGTCAATTTTGAATAATAGTTTAAGTTTATATTTACTACACCTTTATATTTAGATGTTGCTATTATATTTGCATAATCATGAAAATTAATTTTTAAATTAGAATTTTTTTTCATAAAGATATTTATTTTTTTTAGATCACCTAATAAAAAGCGCGCATAATCAATTTCATGAGATAATTCATGTAAAATTCCCCCACTTAATTTTTTTGATGATGTAGATGTTGTCTTAAATTTCCTACCTCTCCAATCTGGTGCATAAGATGAACAATAAATCTCAGTAGATAAGATTTTATGTTTATTAGAAATTTTCTTAATAAATTGTATTATTGGATGAAATCTCAAATTATAACCAACTAAAATTTTATTTCTTATTTTTTTCAAATTAGAAGTTTTATGAAATAAGGGTTTTTCAACTAAAATTACCTTATCTTTTAAAACTGAATTAATATATTGCAAATGTTTAAAATGCTTATTTGTTGTTGAAGCAATAATTATAATTCCTGGGTCAAATATTTTAACATCAGCAATATTAGAAAGAGAGTTTTGAATATTTTTTTGAGATGTTAGAATTCTTATATTTTCTATTTTTAGAGAATTTTTTAGTATTTTAAAGTGCTTTTGACCTATTGAACCAAATCCAATGATAAGAATTTTAACTTGAGACATCAAAAAAATTTACCATTCTTGATCTATTTTATTTTGAGCACTTATAAAACTTCCATGATCTCCAATGTCCATCCATAATTCGTGTATAGGGAAGACTCCGACTTTTGTTTTTTTCTTGTACTCTGAATTAATAAATTCATTCATATTTAAAAATTGATTTTTTTTTATCCTTTTTAGTAAAGGTGGATTTATAATATAAATTCCAGCGGAAATTTTGTGTTCGAAAAAAGGTTTTTCTTGAATTATAGTATTTACATTTTTTCTAGAACTAATGACTCCATAAGGTATTTGTTGGTTGTAGAGGTGTGATCCTAAAGTTAAAGCATTATTATTTTTATTGTGAAAAATTAATAATTCCAAAAAATTTAGCCGCGTATAAATATCTGAATTAATTACAATGATTGGTTTGGTGTTTTTAATTTTTAATTTTGAAAGTGGTCCAGCTGTTCCCAATTTTTTTTTTTCATAAACAAATTTAATATTTATATCTTTGTATTTTTTACTTTTAATATAATTTACAATTTTATCATATAGATAATTTACAGAGATTGTAAAATTATAAAAACCTTGATTTTTGAATGATGTAATAAGAGTTTCTAGAATAGTCGTATTTCCAATTTGTAATAAAGGTTTAGGTGTCAAATCAGTTAGTGGAAACATTCTTTTTCCACGACCTCCTGCAAGTATAAATATTTCATTTTCAAATTTTTTTTGATTAAGTTTGTCTGGATCATCTTTGTAAAACAATGAAATTAGTTGTCTTTTTTTATCTAAAATGGGTATGAAATCAATTTTATACTTTTTTATTTTTTCAATAAGTTGTGTTTCTGAAGTATTTTTGTTATCAAATATAAATTTTTTATTTAAAAATCCAGAAATTTTTTTTGTCAAATCATTTTCTTTAATCAATATTCGCCTTAGATCACCATCTGTCAATACATTAATAACTTTTGCTCTATCTAAAATAATGCACAATTTTTTTGTTTGAAAATTTTGTTTATTTAAAGCTATCAAAACTTCTTTAATAGTTTTATTTTTATTGAGCAAACAATATTTAAGTTGTTTTTTACTTATGAACATTACTATTTATATTAATTAGTTCTTGTATTAATTGTTTATGTAAAAATGAAGAATTTTTAATTCTCACATCATAATAATTTTTTAAGTATTTATTAATCATAAAATTATATTCTTTTAAATATATATTGCTATTTTTATAATTAACTAATGTTTTTGTAAGATTTTCAAAACTATCGACAAATTTACCTGGCACTATTTTTTTGAATGGCTCAACAAATCCAACCTTTTTATTATATTTTAAATAATCTGGAAAAATAATGATTTGAGGTTTTTTTAAAAGCGCTACTTCAGTTGATAATGTACTACAATCGGTACAGAAGATATCAATCTCAAGTAGCAGTTCATTTGTATCAAACAACGGATATTCTTTATTTGAGACAAATTTTATCCTACTTAAACTCTTTTCAAAATTATAAGCAGCTTGTATATGACTATTGTAAAAAAAAAATAAATTGTTTTGTTCAAGGAATAAGTTAAATTTTTTAAAACTAAAATTTTTTAAATAGGATAATGGAAAGTTCATTTTATATTCTCTCCAAGTAGGTGCATAAAAAACAAGTTTCGAATTTTTTGAAATATTTGGTATGAAGAATTTTGTTATTTTTCTGTATTTTAAATATTTTTTTATTTTAAACTTATCAAAAAAAATATCATTTTTAGGATTTCCAATTAACTTAATATTGTTTTTTTTTATTCCAAATTGGTCAATTGCAATTTTTCTATAAGAATATCTACTTGTGAAACTTACAAAATCAAACTTATAACTTAAAGGGTGTTTTTGCATTTCGTTTATAATTTTTGGACCCATTCCATGTCCTACACAAATTTTAATAACTCTTTTGTCTTTTTCAATTAATTTACAAAAATCAAAATGAACATCTCCAGAATCTATAGTTATTTTTGCAAAAAGTAGAACATAAATAAACTCTAAGATATTATTTTGAGAGAAGAATTTTAGTTTTCTTTGTCTAAGATATTTTTTAATTTCTTCACTATTTGTAAACCAATAACAATTAAAATTTTTTCTTGACAAATACTCGAACAAATATTTTGGTCCACCACCATATCTATATGGAGAATTAGATGAAATTACTATTAAGTTTTTTGGTGTAATAATTCTTTTTAAAGGATATAAAAAAAAAAATAAAATTAATTTAAACAATTTTAGCATACTAAGTTTATACTAATATAATTTTTAGAAATATACTTTTTAAATATGAATTTTTCAACCAAGGCACAAACTTTAAAAAATTTAAAACAAATTGGAATAAATGTGCCTAAACTAAAAATTTTCAAAGTAAATGATTATATTAAAAATAAAAAAGTAATCATAAATAATATCAAAAATAGCTTTTCAGGAAAAGTTGCTTTGAGATCTTCAAGCGCAAAAGAAGATTTATTTAAGAAAACTAATGCTGGGAAATATAAAAGTTTTTTAAATATAGAAACTAAAAATTTAGCTCAAATTGAAAATACTATTGATCAAATTATTTCTGATTTTGATAAAAACTTTAAAAATGAATTTTTTGTTCAAGAAATGGTTAAAAATGTGAAGATGTCAGGAGTTTGCACTACTAGAGATATTCACAGTAAATTGCCATACTTTGTTGTAAATTACTCAAAAGGTAAAGATACGACATCTGTTACATCTGGAAAAGCTAACACGATGACTTTTAATTATCTTGAAAATAAGTATTTCAAAATAAATGATAAAAATAAAAATAAAATAATTAGTATTTCTAATAAGTTAATAAAAATATTTAATAATGATTCTTTAGATATTGAATTTGCAATTAATAAAAAAAATCAACTGTTTATATTACAAGTAAGACCAATTTATTTTAAAAATGAAAGAAAAAAAATTTCAAGAGCTAACTTAAACAATATTTTAATAAAACTAAAAAAAAAAATTAATAAACTTAAAAAAAAACAATACGATTTATTTGGTAACACAACTTATTTTGGAGTCATGCCAGATTGGAATCCTGCAGAGATTATAGGCATAAAACCAAAACCATTAGCATTATCATTATATAAAGAAATAATTACTGATCATATTTGGTCATCAAATAGAAAGAGTATAGGCTTTAAAGATTTAAGCTCACATCATCTTATGACGACCTTCTTTGGCACTCCATTTATTGATGTGAGAATAGATTTTAATTCTTGGATACCAAGTAAATTAAATCCTTATCTAACTGAAAAACTCATGAAATTTTATCTTTACAAATTTAAAAATAATAAAGATTTTCATGACAAAATAGAATTTGAGATATTATATACTTGTTACACACTATCTACTAAAAAAAAGATTTTTACTGAGTTAGTAAACAGAGGCTTTTCAAGATATGAAATTAATGAAATTTTGAAAAATTTAAGAACTATAAATTTAAATTGTATAAAACAGTATAATACAAACCATGAGTTAATTAAAAAATTAATTAAAAAACAAATACAAATTTCTAAATCAAAAATTCATGAAATTAATAAAATATATTTTTTAATTGAGGATTGTAAAAAATATGGAACTTTTGCTTTTTGTGGAATAGCCAGATGCGCATTTATTGCGGTTGAAATGTTAAATTCATTTGTAAATGAAAAAATAATTAGCGAAAAAGAAAAATCTAGCTTTTTAAATTCAATTGAAACTGTTAATAAAAAAATGCAGCTTGATATAAATAAATTAAGTAAATCTAATTTCATCAAAAAATATGGCCATTTAAGACCTGATACTTATGAAATATCAAATTTAAATTACAAGGATGGTTATAAAAATTATTTTCAAAATGTTAAAAAATTTCGGAGTTTGAAAAAAAAAGAGCCATTTAAATTAAATTTTAAACAGATTGAAAAAATTAACAAAAAACTTAAATTGAATAAATTACAAATAAACGCAAAACAGCTTTTAAAATTTATAAAAGATTCTATTGAACTAAGAGAATATTCAAAATTCATTTTTTCAAAAAATATAGACATGGTTTTTGGGTATCTAAAAAATTTTGGTAAAAAATATAGTATAAGAACCAATGATTTATCCTTTTTAGAAATAAGTAAAATACTAAACTTACACTATAATTTAGATGTTGGTGAAACAATTAAATATCTTAAACAAGAAATATCTAATAATAGAAAAATATATAATATTAACTCAAAAATATCATTACCAGATATAATTACAGATGAAAAAAGCATTTATCTATTTAATTCAACAAAAACAAAAATTAACTATGTAACTAATAACTTAACTTCTGGGAAACTTTTCACATATAATAAAAATTTAAATTATAAAAAAATTGAACATAAAATATTATGTATTGAGAATGCTGATCCTGGATATGATTTTGTATTTAATTTTAATATAAAAGGATTAATAACACGGTTTGGTGGAGCAAATTCTCATATGGCAATTAGATGTGCAGAGCTAAATATTCCTGCACTAATTGGAGTTGGAGAAAAAAATTATCAAAATATAATTGACTCAAACTACATTGAGATTGACTGTAAATCAAAAAAATTTAATCTAATTTAATGATTTGTATTATTCCAAGTGTGAAAACACCATACAAAAATCAATTCGAATTTTCAGTTGATATAAAACTTATAAATTTATTAAAAAAAATATATAAAATCGAAACTAAAATTTTATCAGAAAAATCAATCCTTTCAGGAAAATGTAAATTGTTAGTAATTTCTGGAGGAAATTCAGTATTAAAACTCTCAAAAAGAAAAAATGATTTAATAAGACATAACTTAGATAAATTTTATTTTACTCAAGCATTAAAAAGAAAAATACCAATTATAGGTATATGTCATGGAGCACAATTTATCTCATCTTATTTTAGTTCAAGCTTAAAAAAAATTAACAATCACGTAGGCGATCACGATATTATATATAAAGGAAAAATATATAGAGTTAATTCCTTTCACAAAATTGGAATAATAAGACTTGGAAAAAATTTAATAAAAACTTCAGAAGCTATGGATAAAAGTATTGAATCATTTAAACATAAATCCTTAAATATAAAAGGAATCGTCTGGCATCCAGAGAGGCATAAATTTATAAAAAAAATTGATAAATTAGTTTTAGATATCTGATGAAATTAATAATTTTAGCGTCTGGAAAGGGCTCAAGACTTAAAAATTTAACAAAAAATAAGCCAAAAAGTTTTGTTAAAATAAGAGGAAAAAGTATTATTGATAGAGTTTTAGATAATTCAAAATTATTTAAAAAAACAATTATTGTTACAGGATATAAATCATCATTAATAAGAAAAAAATATAAAAATCACTTAATTGTCAAAAACAATGAATTTAATAGATCAAATATGGTTCACAGCTTATTTAAATCAGCTAAATATGTAGATTGTGATGTAATAGTAAGTTATGCAGATGTGATTTATCATGAAAGTATTATAAGAAAACTTATTAAAGCAAATGGAACAAATATTCCTTTAAATAAAAATTGGAAAACTCACTGGTTTAAAAGGATGAATTATGATGAAATTTTAAATGATGCAGAAAATGTAATTATTAGAGAAAATCAAATTATTGAAATTGGCACTAAAATAAAAAAAGATTTACCAAAATATCAATTTATGGGAATTATTAAAATTTCGAAAAAAGATTTTTTTAAAATGTATACTTTTTATAAATCATTAAACAATACTAATATAGATATGACAAATTTTTTAAATGAGTTTATAAAGAAAAAAAAAGGTTTAATTAAGGTTATTAAATATAACAAGTATTGGTTTGAAATTGATAACCAAAAAGACTTGGCTGTTGCTAAAAATTCAAGTTTTTAATAAATAAATTAATTTTTTTTTTAAAATTTTTATCATTCTCTAATTTTGTTCTAGAAAAATTTTCTAAAAAAATATCTATTCCTACTATATATTTTTTTTCTTTGATTTTTTTAAAAAGAAAAGATTTATTTCTAGTGATTTCAATAATTTTAATATTATTCTTTTTAGCAATTTTTGCGATTTCCTTGCCTAAAAAAGATGTAGAAATTATAGGAAAAAAATTTTGTTTTATACAGATTATGGAAAATCCTAAAATCCTTCTTGTTTGTATTATTCTGTCTTTTTTTTCATATGTTAAGTCCTTGCTTACAAATTTTCTTACTTGATCTCCGTCTATAATAATATGATTTTTTATTTTTTTCGAAATGATTTTTGAGACGTACGATTTACCTGAACCAGAATTTCCTATAAACCAGATACCTTTAATTTTATTTTTCACTAATCAAATATATGTTAGATAAGATGAAATTAAAGAATAATTTATTTTATTTAAAAAGTTAATAAGGTATTAATATAATATGAAAATTTCATTAGTAACTGGCTGTGCAGGTTTTATCGGGAGTCATATGGTAGACCTTCTCTTACAAAAAAAACACTATGTTTATGGTGTAGATAATTTAAATACTGGTAAACTTAAGAATATTAAAAAAAACTTAAAAAATAAGAATTTTAAGTTCATTAAAAAAGATCTAAAAAACTTTGATAAAATAGTTAATAAAATAAAAAAAATAGATTTTGTTTATCATTTTGCTGGTAATGGTGAATTAATACCGTCTATAGAAAAGCCTTATGAATATTTTAAAAATAATGCCTTAAATACAGTCTTCATATTAGACATTTTAAGAAAAAAAAAATTTAAAATAAGAAAATTTATATATGCCGCTTCATCGACTTGTTATGGATTGTCAGAAAAAAAAACATCTGAGAATTTTAATATTAGTACTAAACACCCATATGCATTTAGCAAATATGTTGGTGAGCAAGCTTGTTTACATTGGGGATCTGTTTATAAAATTCCAGTAATTTCAATTAGAATATTTAATGCTTACGGGCCTAGATCTAGAACAAATAATGTTTATGGAGCTGTAATTGGTGTTTTCATTAAACAATCAATCTCTAACAAGCCTTTAACAATTGTAGGTGATGGCTCTCAAAAGAGAGATTTTTTATATATTTCAGACTTATGCGATGCTTTTTATAAAGCCTCAAAATCCAAATATAAAAATGAAGTCTTTAATCTTGGAAGTGGTAATCCAAGAAAAGTGATTGATTTAGCTAAGCTAATTCATAACAAATATATTTTTTTGCCTTGGAGACCAGGTGAACCAAAAAAGACACATGCAAATATTGAGAAAATAAAAAAAAAATTAAATTGGTCGCCTAAAGTATCATTAAAAAATGGTATTCAAACTATTTTAAAAAATGTTAATTGGTGGAAAAGTGCACCTTTGTGGACTCCTTCAACTATAAAAAAAGCGACAAAAAATTGGCATAAATATTTAAGCAATTAAGACTATAAAGATATATCGTTAAGTTTTTTTCCGTTAAACATTATTTTTTTATTAGCTCTATAAAAATTTTTGTTCAATAAATTTAACTTTAATTCTGATAAATTTCTGGGAACCTGTTTCAACTTAAAGATTGAAGATTTTTTAATTTGATAATCTAGTAAACCCATGTCTTTAGGTTCATAAATATAATATGGTATATCTAAATAAGAACTTTCCCAAATAGCTGTCGATATCCCTCCAATTAGATTATTTCCTTTACTAATTATATCAGAAATTTTTCCAGTTAGAATTTTGCAACTCAAATTTTTTGATTTTATTAAAAAATTTAAATACTTAGTTTCATTATATAAATTCTCAGTATCTGTTTTAATTTTTATTGCAATTTTCTTGAAACCAAGCTGGTTTAATAGTTGTACTATTTGTATGGTATGAAATATTTTTTTATCCCACCTAGACTCTAAATTGTATGTTCTTGGTTGAAAAAACATTATAATAAACTCATATTCTTTTGAATTATTTTTAGTCAGAAAATCTGTAGCTGGTAATTTTGATAATATTAATTGTTTTTTTTTTATTTTATGATTTAAATTTAAATTATACCCTGCACTACCATAAGAAATTAATTTATCATAAATAAAATTTTCTTTATCAAAGAGTATATTTAAAGGATTATATACAGTTTCCAATCCATCAATTGATACTATTGATAAAATATTTTTTTGCTTTGCTAGGTAATTAGCTATCAAATAATTAAAAGAAATTATATTTGTAACAATAATTTTTTTAGGATTATAATGATCTAGTAGTTCTTTATAATTATCAAATGTCCAATTAAAATACTTAATACCACTATAATAATTTCTTATCAAACAATCGCAAAAAATTGAAATTAACACTTTGTCAATTTTAAAATTTTGTTTATGAAAAATATTTATTATATTTTGCCTTACCAAATTTATATCTAAATCTTGTTTTTTAAAGAAGAAATTTTTTTTAGCTTTTTTTTTAAAATAAAAACCTTTTGTAAGTTTTATTAGATTTAAATTTAAAGTATCAGCTCTTTTTTTATATAGTTTGTCATAATATGGATCAGGGAACACAAGAATATCTTTTTTTACTGATAGAAAATATTGAAGATTTCTTGCTAAATTGGAGAGGATGTGCACGTGGGGTGTGAAATGATATGTACTTCTATTAGTTACAGATAAAAGATAATCTGGAACTGATTTTTCAGAATTAAATTGTTTACAATTTTTAAAATACTTTACAGTTTGTTTAAAAATATTTGGTAATTTAGAAGAGTAAAATATATTATTAGAATATTTTGAGATCTTTAAGAGAGAAATAGCTATTCTTATTTGATTAGTAAAATCAGAATGAACTCTACCGAATAAAATATTTCCAATTAATAATAATTTTTTTTTATTTTTGAAATTTATTTTATTAATATTAAACCATGACTTACATAATAAATCTTTGAATTTATTAAAATTTTTATAATTTGATTTATCGAAATAAAAATCTTCTAATTTATAATTTTTTTCGTATTTATTATTTTTGTATAAAAAATTAAATAAATAGATTTTTGAGTTTTTTTTTATTTCATTTTTTATAATATTTAAATCTGAATAACTATTTAGTATAAAGACAACTCGAGACTTTTTCATTAATTTCAAACTTAAAGAAAATTCACATGTAAAGGCTTGTCCATATTATTCGGTTCTATTCTTGAAACTCCTTTTATATGTTTATCTAAAGCTTCACTAACATAATGTTGAATTGGTAAAGTTCCCATCATTGTTTGAGCATCAAAATTTGGTGATGCTAAATAGTTCATTATTTTTTTATATCTGTTGGACTTAAAAATATCTTTAAACCTCTCATCAACAAAGTTACCAATGTGAAATTTTGAGTATCTTGCATTGAAAAACATACCAGATGGTGCAACTAGACCACTTCCGCTGATTTGCAATAGAAATTGGGGTCCATAAAACCTTTTGTAAGATGGTAAACCCTTGTCTTTAATTTTACTCCACTTAACTATTACTTTTGTTTTTTCATTACTCATTTTTTCAGCTTCTTCGAGTAAGTCGTACATTCCTTCGTATTTCGAATAATCAACACCTAAACTTCCAAATTCGTCATCAGAGCAGTGTTTGATGACTCCATAATCAACTCCTAAATCAACTGCCAGTTTAGCAAAAGGTAAAATTTCATCTTTAAATTCAGGTACCAAAACCATTTGAATTCCTAAAGTTACTTTTAGATTTAATTTTTTTTTCAAATCTACTGCATACTTAATGTGTTTCATTGCTCTATCAAAAACTTGGGTGTGTTCAGAGTCCTTAAACATTATCTTAGCATATGACTCCGCTTTTCCAGCACCAACGGTAAACCTTACCCAAGTAAGGTGTGGCAATACTTGATCTATTTTTTCTGGTTCCCATTCCCATCCATTAGTTGCATTTCCTACATCAATTCCAGCTTTTGCAGCATGTTGTATAAACGGAACATATGCTTTAGATAAGGTGCTTTCCCCATCTGAAATTAATGAAACTCCTTTCACGCCTATCTCTGCAAAATCGTCTACTAGATTTAAAGCTTCTTTTACTTTAATGTTTGATCTCTCTTGAGGTTCTTGGATCATTGCATAACAAAAAGAACACATTGCTCCACAAGCCCTTGTCAATGCCATATCTACACTAACAGGCGCAATTGTTTCATTATTTTCCCAAGCTTCAACTCTATCGTAATGATATGATAATTTGTGAGAGTCTAAAATTAATTTACCCTCATTGGTATCAATAGAATTATCTTTATCTAAATTCTGTCTCATAATTATAATTTTTTAAGTTTTTATACTTATGCCTCGTAAATTTCTCAATTTACTCTTATCACCAATTGGTTCTAACCACAAAGTTAATCCTTTATCTAAATTTTTTTTCATTTTTTCTTCAATCTCTAATAATACTAAACCTCTTTTAGATGCTGGAATACTTTTATTAATTCTAATTATTACTTGACCATCATCTGTAGCTTTTATTACTTCATATTCTATATCGTTAATATTTCGTAGAAAAAATTTTTTGATTTGATCAATTCTATCATTTTCTTTCATCAATTTCCAATTTTCTGAAACGACTGGACTGTCTAAAAGTGAGTTGTGTTTATTTATTAAATTCATATTAATTTACTAAAATGGCCCAAGAAAATTTTTATCAGGTTGATCGGAAGGAATTTTTGAAAAATACTTTTTTTTTATAATAATTTTTTTTTTAAAAATTTGTTCAATTTTTTTAATAATTGAAAATTTTGTTGGGTACGAAAACTTAGACAAACTAATGGTACTAGGGATTGGACTATTTGCTATACCCATTCTTTCACAGATAATTTTATTTTTTTTAAAATTTTCAAATAACCTTGTGAATATTTCTGATCCTATTCCATAATTCTTCCAACCATTATCTACGATTATGACTTTTTTTGTTTTTCTAACTGAATTATTAATTTTTTTTATGTTTAATGGATTTAATACATTAATATTCATAACTTCTGCTTTTATATTATTATCAGATAAAATTTTACTCACTGTTAAGCACTCAATTAACATATAAGAAAACGAAATTATAGTAATATCACCACCTTTTTTCATCAATCTTGGGCCATTTAATGGAATTGAATACATTTTTTTTGGAACATAGCCTTTAGTAAGATGTAGCCATCTGTGTTCAAAAAAAATAACAGGATTTTTATCTTTTATACTTTCAATTAACATACCTTTCGCTTCAAAAGGTGTCGCTGGACATACAACTTTAAGTCCAGGAATATGAGAAAATAAAACTTCTAATGATTGAGAGTGTTGAGGTCCTTGACCCCATCCTCTTCCAACTATTAATCTTATTACCATTGGGACTGGGACTTTACCACCACTCATATAAAACCACTTAGATGCTTGATTTATTATTTGTTCCATGGAAAGAAGTGAAAATTCTACTCTTTGATGACTTATTATCGGTTTCTTACCACTTATTGCCAGACCTATTGCAAAACCAGTAAATGCATTTTCTGATGTTGGCATATCAAAAACTCTATCTTTAGGAAATTTTTTTATTAAATCTTTAGTAGTTCCAAATACCCCTCCAGGATCATCAACACCTAAACCCATAACAATTACATTTTTATCTTTTTGCATAATTTGTTCTAAACCTTCATTTATTGCATTAGCAAAAGTAATTATTCTTTTTTCAAGCATAAATGTTTTTTAACAAATATTTTTTTTCTGGGAATTTTGAAATATTAGCATATTTAAATGCAAACTTTATTTCATTTGATATTTTATTTTCATAATTTTTAATTTGTGCATGGGTTACAAATTTGTTTCTTAATAATTTTTTTTTTAAATTCTGTATTGGGCAATTATCTAACCATTTTCTAATATAATTTTTTGATCTGTAATTAAGATGATTGTCATTATTTGGACCACAATGTTCTAAATGTCTGAAAGTATCTAATAATAAAATATGAGGTTTTGTGTTTCGTTTAATATTATTAATAATTTTTTTGCTTTTTTTATATATGCTCAAAACATCATTTCCATGGATTTTAGATCCACTAATTCCAATTGCTTTTGCAATTTTAATTATATCTCTTTTTTTTGACTGTCTATTTGATAAAGGAGAATAGACTGAAAAGTGATTATTTTCGCATACGAAAAGAACTGGTAAGCTATGTAAAGATGCAAAGTCTAAACTTTCTAAAAAAACACCTTCTTCGGTAGCTCCATCACCAAAAAAAATTACGACAATATTTTTCATTTTTCTTAGTTTCATATTCCAGGATATTCCCACACCAATTGGTATTGTACTTCCTACAATAGGAACTGCTGCTGATACCCCGGCCTCAAGATCAATTAAATGCATTGACCCACCTTTGCCTTTTGCGCATCCACTGGATTTTCCATGCAACTCCGCAATCATTGAATTTAGATTACCACCTTTTGCCAAGTAATGTGCATGCGATCTATGAGCAGTAACTATCTTGTCATTTTTTCTTAAATTTTCCATTATACCAACTGCTGGTGCTTCTTGCCCGATAGATAGGTGAACTGGGCATCGCATTTTTTGAAATTTATAGTTGTCAGCGATTGCTTGCTCTATATTTCTTATTCTCAACATTTTAAAAAGTAGTTTTTTTTCTATTTTCTTCATCTATTTGTAGAAGTTATTAATACTTTCTGAAATGTAAATTAATTCTTTTTCTGTTAGATATTGATTTATTGGCAAAGTAAGAATTTTTTTTGATTGGGACTCAGTTTTTATGAAATCGCCTCGTTTGTAACCAAGTTTTTTAGAAGCAGGCTGTAAATGTATTGGTATTGGGTAATGAATTGAGGTTCCTATACCCTTACGACTTAAATATTTTCTTAGTCTATCTCTATTCGGTACTTGGATTACGAATGTGTGATAAGTGTTAAACTCGTTTTTTGTTTCATCTGGGAAAAAGATATTTTTTCTTTTTAAATATTTCTTATAAATTTTGTAATTTTTGCGTCTAGAATTAATAATTTTTGGAAGTTTAGACAATCGGTAGTTTAATATTGCTGCTTGCAAATTATCCATTCTTGAGACATAACCAAAATTTTTAATTTTGTCTCTATTTGTCATACCGTGATTTCTTAAATCTTTAGCAAGATCATATATTCTCTTTGAATTAGTTGTTAAATAACCAGAGTCTCCTATCGCATTTAAGTTTTTTAATGGGTGAGCAGAAAAACACCCTACATCCCCAATAGATCCTGACATCATCCCATTGTATTTTGAACCTATTGCTTGTGCAGCATCCTCGACAATCTTAAGATTATATTTTTTGGCAATTTTAATTACTTTATCCATTTTACACACTCTTCCAGTCAAGTGAACTGGCATGATAACTTTTGTTTTTTTTGATATTTTGCGTTCTATTAATTCTGGATTAATATTTTGATCGTCTAAAACATCAACAAATACCGGTTTTGCTCCTAAGTGAACAATAACAGAAGTAGAGGCTATAAATGAATTTGGTGTAGTTATCACTTCATCTCCTCTTCTAACGCCAAGTAAGTGAAGGGCCATTGTAAGAGCATCTGTACCACTGTTTAGCGATACGCAATATTTTGTTTTGCAGAATTTTTTAATATTATTTTCAAAATTTTCGACGTACTTACCACCTACATAATTTCCTGAAAATAACACATCATCAAAAATTTTATTAAGATATTTTTTTTCACTTAAATATTGTTTTTTTAAATTAACATAAGGCACTTTCATTAGTTTTTATTTCTTTCATAAAACTGTTTAACCACGGATATCACATAATCTAATTCTTTTTTTTTTAAATGCTGATCACAGGGAAAACTAATAATATTTTTTGCATGCCTATCTGTTACAGGAAAATCACCCTTTTTATGCCCTAAATATTTTAAAGCCGGTTGTCTATAAATTGGAATAGGATAGTGTACTTTTGCCTCGATTCCTTTTTTTAGACAATATTTTAGTAATTTATCTCTATTTTTTACAAATATTATATAAAGATGATAAACAATTTTATAATTTTTAATTCTAGGTGGAATTGTTACTCCATTTATTTTTGACAAGTGTCTATCATAATATTGGGCATTCTTAATTCTTTGATTTGCAATTTGCTTTGCTTTTGGAATTAACCAATTTCCTACTACTGCTTGAACAGTGTCTAAGCGGGAATTATAACCGCATATTTTTACATTATCTCTATCAATTAAACCATGATTTCTTAATAATCTTAATTTTTCTGTATATTTTTTATTACTAGTTACAATGATTCCACCATCAGACCATACGTTTATATTTTTTAAAGGGTGAAGAGAAAACGCACCAAAATCACACCATGTGCCAGAATTTTTGTTATTAATTGATGCTAGAATTGATTGACAAGCATCTTCAACTACTGGAATTTTATATTTTTTTGAAATTTTATTAATTTCAATCATGTTTGTCATATATCCTGTAAAATGTACCGGAACGATTGCTTTAGTTTTTTTGGTAATTTTTTTCTCAATTAGTTTTGTATTCATGCAAAAAGTATCGTCACAATCTACAAAAATCGGGATTGCTCCTAACTCGCATATAGCCCCAATAGTTGCAACAAAAGTATTTGCAGCAGTTATTACTTCATCTCCCTGTTTTATCCCAATTACTTTTAGACTTAGTTTAATAGCATCAGTTCCTGAGTTTACGCCAACAGCATATTTAGTGCCGATTAATTTAGCAAATTTTCTCTCAAATTCACTCAACGGTTTTCCTAAAGTAAAATCTCCTGTATTGACAAATTTTTTCAAATTACTCCATAATTTTGGAGCATTCCCAAATTGTTGCTTTAGATATGAATACCTTACTTTCATTAATTTAAGTTTATCTCTTGCATTTTTTTGATATTAAAATATTTCGAGTCTTTAAGAGAATTTGGCAATTTATTATTTTCGAATGCCTCTTTTAAATCTTTGACAGCATCTTTTATAGTAAATGTTGCCTCAAAATTTAGAATATCTTTAATTTTTTTGGATGACACATGATAGGATCTATTATCATTTGTTTCTAATTTTTCTAATTCAACATCTTCACCAATTATATTTTTTACGGTTGATGCTATTTCATTTACAGTAAAATTATCATATCCAGCATTGAATATTTCTCCATTAACATATTTTTTATCTGAATTTAAAATTTTTAAATAAATATTGGCCATATCATTTATATGTATATTTGGTCGTAATTGATTACCCCCGTAAATAGTTATTTTTCTTTTATTATATGCAAGATTCGTAAGAATATTTACCACAACATCTAATCTTTGTCTTCTTGCATATCCGCAGACTGTTGCAGGTCTTACTATTACAGTTTCAAAATTTTCTGATGTGTGTTGAGATAGAATATTTTCACATTCAACTTTAAACTTTGAATAATCAGTTAATGGTTCAAGCTTTAAGTCTTCATGTACATTTTTTTCTTTTTTGATTCCATAAACAGATGACGAAGAAGCATAAATAAATCTTTGAATATTTTGATTTTTACTAAGTTCAACTAGCGGCCTAAAACAGTCAAGATTAATTGATTTACCTAATTTAGGATTTAACTCAAAACTTGGGTCATTAGATATACATGCTAAGTGAATAACAACATCATGATTTTTAAGTGAACTAGATAGCAAGTTTAAATCTCTTATATCGCCCTTTACAATTTTTAAGTTAACATTTTTGTCAAGGACATCTTCCCCATAAATAAATAAATCGTAGACAGTCACAATGTATCCATTTCTAATTAATTCAGGAACTAGTTGTGATCCAACATATCCTCCTCCACCTATAACAAAAACTTTCATAGATTATTTTAACATGTAATTAACATATTGAAGTAACTTTGTTTTATCTAATGGAGATGAATTATTTAAATTTTCTACATTTTGTGCTGCTGCAAGAGAGCCAAGAAATATTGATATTCTTGGATCACAACCAACTTTACACAGTAAAGACATTACAGACAACATCGCATCTCCTGCGCCAACTTTATCTAAAACATTATTAGCAAAGGCAGGGCAATAAATTTTTGATCTATTTTTTCTAGAATAATAAACTGCACCATTTCTACCTCTAGTTATAACTAGATTATCAATTTTGATATTTTTATTAAGTTTTTCAATCAAAATTTCAACTTTTGATGATCTATCTCTTAATTCATGTCTTAGTTCATTCTCATTTATAATCAGAAAATTTATAAAATTATATTTTGCCAAAGTATGATAACCAATATTAAATGCGTTTAATTGTGCATTTAAAGCTATAAATTTTTTCTTAGTTGTTAAGATTTTAGCAGTAGTAGAGTTTATTAATCCATGACCATAATCAGAAATAATGAAAAGATCTGAGTTTGATAAACTTTTTTTAATAATCGCATTGAATTTTTTTTCTTCAAATTTATCCAAGTTGTTCTCATTTACATTGTAAACTCCAATTATTTTGGATTTACTTATGTTATCAATAAACCTTTTCTTTTCTATAGTTGGAGAATTTTTTTTTACTATTAAATGTTTTAATATATTTGAATTAAGATTTTTATTTATAAATTTCGATTGAGTATTCAATTTCCCAACATAAGAAATTAATTTTAATTTTTCACAAAACAGAGAAAGATTGTTGGCAATTGCACCAACTCCACCAAGATATTTTTCTTCGTAAAGATCTTTAAGGACTAAATGAGGCTCTTTACCTGATTTCCCAACTGTGTCACAAAAGATGTATTTATCTACTATAATTTCTCCAACCACTGAGACTTTAAGTGATTTAATTTTTTCTAAATAATAATTTATATAATTAAAGTTAAATTTTGATTTAAGACTTTTTAAAAATATTTTTTGGCTATTATTAAAAGAATTATCAAGATTATTTAAAATTTTACTGGAACTTAAAGATCTATCGTCGGTAAAAATGACTTTACCTTTTATGGATCTAACTGCTTTAATTTCATTTTTAATTTCACCTGTTATGTCTTTTTTTATATTTTTATAATCTGGACCCTTGGCATAAATATTTGGTTTTAATGCTTTTATAATATTCACAGATGTTGGTTTATCATTTAAAACGACATAATCTATTAATTTCAAAGAAGTAAGATATTCCACTCTATCTCCATCAGTATTGTATGGCCTATTAATTCCTTTATTTACAAACTTACCTTTAGTAACAGAAACAACTAAAATATCCCCATACTCTTTTGAAGATTTAAAATAATTGACATGACCTAAATGTACTAAGTCAAACACGCCATGACATAAAACAACTTTTTTATTTTCTTTATTTAATTTTTTGCTTAGCTTACCAAGTTCTCCGATCTTTAAAATTTTAGTCATTTTCAAGAATATAAGATATAATATGTTAAAAAATATAATTTAAGTATAAGAATTTAAAGTTAGTTTCAAACAATAAATGTTTAAAGATTTAAATAATAAGACTGTTGTTATTACTGGAGGTAATGGATTTCTTGGAAGTCAATTTGTTAATGAATTTTTAGAAAATAATGCGAATGTGATTGTTCTAGATTTGAAAAAAAGAAAATTTTACCATCCAAAATTCACACAATATATGTGTGATATAACTAAAGAAAATTCAGTTAGGTTAGCTGTTAAAAAGATTGTCAAAAAATTCAATAAAATAAATATTTTGATAAATAATGCCGCCATAGATCATTTACCAAAAAAAAATAAAAAAAAATTAAACAATTTTGAAGAATTTGATCTCTTGAGATGGAAAAAAGAGTTAGATGTTGGGCTATCTGGCGCAATGATTTGTACCAAATATTTTGGAAAAAAAATGTGTGATCAAAATAAAGGTGGTGTAATTTTAAATGTTTCATCTGATCTTGGAATAATTGCACCTAATCAAAATTTGTATCAAAAACTTAATTTTGCTAAACCTGTTACTTATTCTGTAATAAAGCATGGAATAATTGGTCTGACGAAATATACAGCTAGTTATTGGGGCAACAAAAGAATTAGATGTAATGCAATTGCTCCTGGAGGTATAAACCAAAATTTCGATAAACACTTTGTAAAAAAAATAAAAAAATTAATACCTTTAAACCGAATGGCTAAATATAACGAATACAATAAAATTGTATTATTTTTATGCTCTGACCAATCCTCATATATGACGGGGACAACAATAATTGCTGATGGAGGTAGAACGGTAATATAATGATTTTTGCAGAGGTAGGTTTAAATCATAACGGAAACAGATCTTATGCAAGTAAGTACATAAATTTTCACAAAAAAACAAATTTTGATATTTTAACTTTTCAGATTAGAGAACCAAATTTTTACAAAAGAAAAGAAAAGAGACATTTAAAATTACCAACAAGCTTTTATAAAAATTTATCAAAAGTTTATAAAAAAAAACTATTCGGTGATTGTGGAATTTCTCTTTCATCAATTCAAACATTTAATGAAATAAAATCATTCAAATTTAATTATTATAAAATATTAAGTATGGCGGCAAATAATAAAGAATTAATTAAAAAAATTCTTAAAGAAACAACTTCTAAAATTTATATTTCTTGTGGATTGATGAGTTTTAAAGAACTTATAAACATTGTAAATAGGTACGAAAAAAACAAAAGAATAAAATTTATTTATACGCAACTTAGTTATAAAAAAAGCGACTTAAACTTGATTAATTTTTTTTATTTATCAAAAAAATATCCAAACAAGTTTGCATACGGTCACCATTATACAAATAAATTACCCATATATTTAATACAAAGCAAAGAAAATATAGACTTGTTTATTTATATTAAGGGAGACAAAAAAATAAAACACCCAGATGAAAAACATGCTTTAAATTTTAAAAATTTTGATAGATTGTTGAAAGAAATTAAAGATATAAAAACTTTAATAGGTATTAAAAAAAATTTATCTGGAAAAAATACAATTCCAGATCAAAACAGATGAAAAAAAAAATTAAAAAAAGTATTATTTTAGCTAGTTCAAAAGGTATTGGAAAATCTATTGCAGCAAATTTAAAACCAGTTTCTGAAAAAGTAGTTACTTTATCTTCTAAGGATCTGGATACTTCAAATTTAGCGAGTGTTAAAAAATTCATTAAAAAACATAAAAATGTAGATGTTTTAGTTTTAAACACTGGGGGTCCTCCATCCTTAGATTTTAAAAAAATATCAAATAAACTCTGGATAAAATTCTTTAATCAATTGTTTTTATCCTTTTCTATGATTTTAAGAGATTTGAAAATTAATGATAATGGGTATATTTTTTTAATATCATCCTTTCATATAAGAGAAATAAACCCTAAATTAGTGATATCTAATAGTTTAAGAGTAGGATTTTGGTCTCTACTAAAGTCTATTTCATTTGAGCTTGCTAAAAAAAATATAACTTGTGTAAATATTGCACCAGGACCAATCGATACTGAAAGACTAAGAAGTTTGAACAAAGACATTCCTGGACTAATCAAAAAATTACCTTTGGGTAGATTAGGTAAATCTGACGAAATAGGAAAATTGGTAAAGTTAATTGTTAAAAATGATATCAAATATATAAACGGAACAACAATTTTTGTTGATGGTGGAAAATCACAGAGTTTGTTCTAATTTATTTAGTTGCAACAGAAAGCAACATAACTTCTTTAGACCATCTGATCCATTTTACATTTTTTTGTCTAAAAATGTCTGGCATAATTACTCTTGTAATTTGACTTAAAAATTCAAAAATAGTAGTTATAATTTTTGATCTATTCCACATGAAAGGAAGTTGCCTAAAACTTTCAACCTCGATATTTTTAAAATTGCATATTAATTGTATATCTCTTAGTGATATTTTAGTGAAAGGTGTTCTGTGAGTAAAATCTTCATAAAATGTTTTATAAAAATATTTCCATTCAGGTGTTAAAGTTATAATCTTTCCACCATTTTTAAGAACTCTATAAGCTTCCTGAAAAATTTTTTCTGGGTAATAAAAATGTTCAACAAAAGATTTAGAATAAATTACATCAAAAGTATTATCTGGATATGGTAGTGAATTTTTTAACAAATCGACATTTTGTATTTCAAGATGAGGATACATTTTTTTACCATACATTGAATTATCAACTCCATAAGCCTTCATTTTGTTATTATGAAATTCATTTAAAAATTCACCCCTTCCACAACCTAGCTCTAAAATTTTTGAATTTTCTTGAATTTTATATTTATCGATAAGAAATTTTATCATTTTGGAAGGATAGTCTGTTATTGGCTTTTCTTTCTCATTATATATAGTTTCTACATAGTCCTTGTTAGTCATAACTTTTTAAAATTTTTTAGTCTGCGCACCGTCTAGAATATAAGTTGATCCTGAGGTAAATTGTGATTTATTATTTATAATAAACTCACACATTTCATAAATATCATTTATGGAGCCAAATTTTTTTAAGGGAACCACTGATTTAATATAATTAAATGTTTTATTTTTATTCTTTTTGATTTTTTTATCCCAAACTGACCCATTGAAAAAAATATTTCCAGGTGCGATTGCATTTATCGATATTCCATCTTCAGCTAAATAATGTGATATTGACTTCACATAATTGTTTAGTAGAGATTTTGCAAGCGAATAGCCTATTGGTGCATTTTTAATTACTTCAATACCGCATATTGATGAAATACAAATTATTTTTCCTTTATTTTTTTGCAATAATTTAGTTCCCTCTCTTACAACATTTACTGCAGAATAAAAATTATGTTTTAAAGCATGCTCAAAATTTAAGTTATTATTTTTAGGGTCACTATTGCCATAGTTGCATATTATTACATCAATTTTTTTTTTTTTATTTTTTATCTGTTTAAATATTTTCTTTACAGCTTTTGCATTGCAAACATCACCAAGAAAATAATCTGAATTATCTAATTTTTTTGATGCTTTTTTCAAATTTTTTAAATTCTTACTATTTAATAAAACATCATATCCAATTTTTTTGAATTTTTCAGCTAATCCGAATCCAATTCCTCTTGAAGATCCAGATATAAATATTGTTTTTTTCATTTTATTGATTAAATTTTTTTATGAATTTTAAATTTTTTTTCATTTCTCCAACATCGTCTTTAACTTTTGATCTCGCGGTTTGAAATATTAACATATTACGATATTTATATTTTTTTAAATTTTTAAATAATTTTTTAAAATCTGCGTCTCCATTACCTAATCTTACCGTATTTCCGTTATACACTCTGTCTTTAATGTGTATATTTTTAATATATTTTGAGTAATTTTTAAATTCATCATCTATATTATAACCTAAACTTGCACTGTTGCCTAAATCATAATTAATTCCATAATATCGTTTATCAAAATTCAATATGAATTTTTTGAGCTTCTTTGGTTCGAAATCTGACTCAAATAAAATTTGTATATTTTTTTTTTTTATTTCTTTAACTAATTTTTTACAAATATTTATTAAATTTTTTTCAGTTTTTTTGTCTCTTATTTTGCCGTTGTCAACTAAAGGAACTACGATGTATTTAATCCCAACTTTTTCGCATGAGTTTAAAATTTTTATTAAGTCATTTAATAATTTTTTATTTTTAAAAGTTTTCCAGAAAGGTTTTTGCATAAAACAATCACCAGTTAATGATCGAATTGCAATTGAATTTTTTTTTGATAATTCTTTTATTTTTTGTATTCCACTTTTTTTTAATAATGGATTCTTGTTAAAAGTATCATAATCTAAAGTCCACTCAATATAATTCATTCCTAATTTTTTAGCCCTTTGAAACTCAATTTTCCAATTTTTAACTGGGAATATTTGAATTCTGTTTTTTATGACTGGAGACAGTCTTCCTTGCATAATACCGAATTTGTTTTCTAAACTCATAGTTCTTGGACTAATTCTAAAAAGGCTCCTTCAGGAGTTTTACAATAAGTCATCTTATGTTTTTTATCAGGAGTAATTTGCGGGTTAGAATTAAATTTAATGTTGTTTTTTTTCAAAATTTTGTGAATTTTTGAAATATTTTTAACTGTTACAGAAATATGGGTGTAACCTGGCGTATATGGTTTAACTTTCTTTTTTGAAAAGTTTGGAGAATTTTTGAAATGTAATAATTCAATTAAATTATTTTTTTTGTCCTTTAATTTAATAGTCCTGACTATTACATTTTTATAACCAAGAACTGCATCTATTAAACTTCCACTTTCTAATTGAGAGTTTACTTGTTTAAAACCAAGTAATTCTTGCCAAAAAAATAAAGATTTTTTTAAATTTCTTGTAACAATTCCAGTATGTCTAATCTTGATCATAATTTGAAAACACTTTTGATATGTTATGATCTAAAACTTGTAAACCTTCTATCAAAGCACTTTTAGTAATAGATAGAGGTGGTCCAATTTTTATTGAGTTCATTCCAGTATAAACAACAAGTAAGCCTTCTTTCATAGAATTAAAAACTACTTTTTTTAATAATTTTTCAACTTTATATCTGTTGCTTTTTTTAAAAATAATTGCAGCAATAAGACCTTTTCCTTGTATTGATAAAATTGTATTAGGATTATTATTTTTTATTTTTTGCAAATAATTAATCAAAATTTGACCTTTAGCTTTAGTTTTTTCTACAAGTTTTTTTTTATTTATTTCATCTAATACAGCTAATCCTGCATAACACACAAGAGGGTTTGCAGAGTTGGTACTACTCATGTTACCAACCTCGGGAAGATCTAAAACTTTTTTTTTTCCAATAACACCTGATAATGGAACTCCTCCACCCATTCCTTTTCCACAACAAATTAAATCTGGTTTAATGCCATAATACTGAAATCCAAAATTATACCCAGTTCTTCCAAAACCAGCTTGCATTTCATCAAAAGCAATTAAAATATTATTTTTTTTACATACTTTTTCCAACAATTTTATATATTTTTTAGGATAATAAACAGAGCCCCATCCCTGAAAAGTTTCAATCATAACACCACAAATATCCTTCTTTAAATTTACTTTTCTACTCAACTTTTGAAGTGAATTTTTTAAAAAGTTTTCTGCCTCATTTTCACTTACATTCCATGGATATGGAAAAGGAAGGTGAAAAATATTTTTATCTTTATGACCAATCCATTTTTTTTGTTTTTCGTTACCACTCATTAGTTGAGCACCCATTGTTCTTCCATGCCAATTACCTTCAAAGCAAATTATTCCTAATTTTCTTTTTTTTAATTTTTGACCATTTAATCTCATAAGTTTTAAAGCTGCTTCAGTTGCCTCAGTTCCTGCTGACATTAAAAAGGCTTTTTGAAAACCCTTTCCAGAAAATGAAATTAAATTTTGAAGATATTTTTCTCTAATTTGATGAATATAAGCATATGAATGGAGAAGTTTTTGATTTAAACCTTTTTTTAGGTATTTAATCAACCTTTTATTAGCATGACCAATATTTGTTACAAATATTGTTGATGTGAAATCTATAAATTTATTATTTGATAAATCGTAGATGTTAAAATTTTCAGCCCTTTTCCAAGCAATTGGCATTTGTCCATGCATTGACCTTGACTCAATTTTAGATAGTTTTCTCATAAGTTGAGAAGTGCCTATTGCAGGGACTTTTTTAAAAATATGTCGATTTCTAGTTTTTATCATTTTTTAATAAATAATTTATATAATTAAACTCTGCTAAAGTATCAATTTCTGGTGTATAATTTGTCTCAAATGCAAGAACTTTTTTACCAAACAATTTATTGTTTTTTACAATAAAATCCTTCTTATATAAATCAATTACTCCATTTGCAGAGTATGTTTTTGGGAAAATTTGTCTCGACATATTAAGTTTATTTAAATCATAATTAATATTTTTTAGTGGTTGAAGTGATTTTTTTTTTATTTCAAATGATTTATAAGCAGTCTCTGACATTTGATGTACAGATCTCAATGCACTCATTTTAGATTTGGCAAATAATTTTATTGCATTTTCTAAATCTTTTAATTTTCTTATTGGAGTTGTAGGTCTAATATGAGCAATTGTCTGGTAATCAATATTTTTAATAGAGGATATGCAATGGTTTATCCATTCATAGTCAGTTGAAAAATCTCCTGATAATTTTTTTGGTCTCAATATAACTTTATCAGCACCAAATTTCATAGCAATATTACTATATTTTATTGAGTCTGTAGATACAAAAACCTTATTAATCAATTTAGATTTTTTACAAGTATCTATAGACCAAGCTAATAATGGTTTGCCTGCTATTAATTTTATATTTTTGTTGGTAATTCCTTTTGATCCTGATCTTGCAGGAATTAAGGCAATAACATTATTTTTCAATTTTATTTTTCCCAGTATCTAAGTTTTTTTGCAACTTCAATTTCACAATCAAATAATTTTTTTTCTTCATTTCCTAATATTTTAGGTATTTTTCTAACTATTGCGATAAGTTCCCTCAACCCTGCTTCTTCCAAAGATGCTGACTGATCACTTCCATACATTGACCTATCTAATGTTATATGCCTCTCTAAAGATGTGGCACCACTAGCAATTGCAACAACACTTGGGGAAACTGATGCTTCATGCCCACTGTATCCTACTTTACATCCATACTTAGACTGCATTTTATTAATTAAATGTAAATTTAATTTTTCCTCTGGGCAAGGATAAGTAGAAACACTATGCATTAACTCAAATTCACAATTATGTTTTTTAAATATTTTAATAGCTTCATCAATATTTTCATAATTTGACATTCCTGTAGATATAAAAGTATATTTGTTTTTTTGAGCTGCAGCATTTAAAAAATCGTAATTTGTTATCATCGCTGAAGCAATTTTATTATACTTAAGATTATACTTATCTAAAAAATCTAAACTTTTTTTATCCCATGCTGACGCGAACCAAATTATATTTTTTTTATTACAGTATTTGTTTATTTCATCATAATCAGATTCATTAAATTCTAGACCCTCTTTTTGTTGTCTTTGAGTAGTACCCCAAGGGCTTTCTCTTAATTTATCTAATTCTTCTTTGGTATATACTGTTTCAACATCTCTTTTTTGGAATTTAACTGCATCAGAGCCACATCTAACTGCCATATCTATTAAATTTTTTGCTATCTGAATATCGCCATTGTGGTTAATACCAATCTCGCTAATTATAAAAGTTTTATTTGTCATAGGGTTTTTTTATAGATTAATTTTTAAAAGACAATAATATTAAACATTTAATTAAGAGACAATTTTTTAAGATTAAAATTTGTTAAACATCCCTCTTTATTTTTGACCAACCGAACAACTTTATAAGAGCTATATATGGTAAATAATTTTTTAGGACTTTTTTCATAATGTTTCATATGCTCATATAGCAGCAATTTGTTAAAATTTTTTTGAATTTTTGAGAGCGTTGGTGCTTTTTGAATATCTAAGAACTCATTCAATGAATAAAAAATTTCTTCCTCAGAATTATCTTCAAATGATAAGTCCTCAATATGATTGGTAGGGTTGTGATAGTTAAAATCATATTTTACATAATCGGCAATATCTAGTTGCTTTCCATGATGATAAATTTTTTTAAAAATACCTCTATCATTAATTTTTAAAGGGTAGGAACAATAGAGTTCTACCATATTTGTAACTAAGATAGGCTTATTAAATAGTTGAGCCATATCAAATATACCACTTTGGGTTCCGACAAAATATTTACAATTTTTAATTAAAAAAATATCTAAAATATCTTCTTGGATATTACTCCTTGAATAATCAAAAAAATTTTTATCTTTAAATGAGATTTCTTTTGACGGGTATCTACCAACTCTTATCACAAAATAATTTTGATTGATTAAGTGTTTTATACTTTCAATATAAGAATTTATATTAGAGTTACGATAACTTCTGCGATTTTTATCATTTCTATACTCTTCATCTCTTACATGTATTAGGACGAGTCTATCAAACGGAATATTTAAAAACTTTAACTTATTAATACAATATTGATTTTGAATGGTTTCTAAATCAATTTCATGTTTAATGAAATCAATTTTTTTTATTTGATTATAATCAATAAAAATATTTTTTTTTGGATTTAATTTTTTTTTATCAAGATCTATCATTTGTTCAAATCCTATTATTGGAAAATTATATTTCGACAAGTCTCCTTTGTAAAAAATTTTTAAAATCAGCACAAAAAATCTTCTAAAAATAAATTCTATATTTAAAAGAAAATTTACTACAGATTTAATTGATTTTTCTAAATTAGTATAATTTTCAAATTTAAGATCTTCGAATAATGAATTATTACAAACTTTATATTTAAGAATTTTTTGAAATAAATAAACGTTTAAAACAAATATTTTTTTTTTTGTTTTTCTTGAAAAAGAATAAGCTATTTTAATTTCTTCACAAGCACTACCAACGGCATAAACCAACGGTGTTACAAAAAAATAAGGAAATCTTTTCCAATGATTAAGTTTGTTTAAAAAATAATAAATCATATTAATTTTTTGATTTTGTTGGTAAAATTTGTAAATTTTTTACTGTATCGTAATAATGATAGGAAATTGCCGAAAAATCCCAAGGCACTATATTTAATTTTTTTAAACTATGGAAAGATAAAAGAGCAAAATCTTTTCCTTCATATATTTTTATTTTTTTTTTCATGATTTTTGGCTCACAAAGATAAAAAATTCTATCTCTAACAGGTTTAAAATTTTTGGAAGATATTTTTAAACTAAGTTTTTTAATAGGTTCTTGAAAAGATAAGTTTAATTCTTCTTTAAGTTCTCTTAAAATAGCTTTTTTAGTATTTTCATTATTTTTTACATTACCTCCGAAAACACCCCAAAAATTTGGAAAAAAAATATTTTTTTTGTTGTCACGTTTTTGAATTAAATATTTTCCTTTATAAAAAATTATCGCACCAACCGATTTGTATTTTTTTTTCAAACTACAACAAAGGAAATGGTTTTCCTTCGAATGGATCTCCTGCATTTAATTCAAGTTGCTTTGTAAATGCAGCTCCTTGGCCTGGCCTTGGATCAAATACTGCTCTTTCAATTATAAATCTAACTGAAATTCCTCTTCTTGTATAACCCTGCTCTTTATTTGGACCAGAATAATGCCAAGTATAACCATCATGTAAAAGAATATCTTTATTTGACATTTCCATACACTTAACTTCATAACCTGCTTTTGAAGGGTCCTCAGGAATTAAATCTCTATTTTCATTATCAAAAGGCTTTCTAGTATGAAGATCTGTTGAACCTTTGATACCATCTTTATGAGATTTTAAAGCATAATGTAGTGCACCTCTTATCTTATTTACTGGTTCAAGCGGAAACCAAACAGCGACCTGATTATTTGGTTTTAAAGGGAAATATGCTACATCTTGATGCCAATGTAATGTGTTACTAATTTCTGTTGGTTTATTAAAAACAATTGTCTCCAAAAGCTGGATTTTGTTTTTTGTATTTGTAGATTCTTTTATAAATGGTACAATTTTCGTATTTATTAAGTTCCACATTGCAGGAAATTCATCAAAAGTTGCAATTCTTTTTTGCTCACCTTTTACATGTTTCCAAAAAACTATTATTGGTTTCTCTTTATAAATTTCTTTGTTTGTTAAACTTTTATCAAGTTGATCATACTCCTCTCTAACTGCAGATATTTCCTTTTCATTAAAAAAATCTTTAGTAAGCACTACGCCATCTTCTTTTAAAACTTTGTAATTATTATTCATATTTAAATATTCTCGTACATTTTTTATAAATTGATTTCAAGCCTAATTTTTTTGGTTTCACAAATTTATTTTTAAAAAAATTCTCAGAAACAGGGATAATCCGTTGAATAACTTCTTTTTCATTAACTATTTTTTTTATAATTTGGTAAGTAGATAATCTTTTTTTTGAGCATAAATGAATTATTTTTTTTTTATAAAATGTTTTTTTAAAAATTATATCTTTAAGAAAAAAGTTTGAAAAATCAACAGTATTTATAGGTGTAGAATAAATATCCTTTGAAACGAAAACTTTTTGTCCTAAATTTAATTTTTTTAAAATTTTATTTATTATTTGATGATCTTGGGTGGGTCCAACCAAAGTAGGAAGTCTTATAATAAGAGTATTTTCAGCTCTTAACAATGCCATGTCGGCTATGTATTTAGAATTACCATAAATTGTTGATGGGTTGGGGGGAGTATTTTCATTCGGTAATTGTTTAAGTCCATCTTCATAAACTGCCTCGGTAGAAAAGTGAATAAGTAGTATATTTCTTCCCTTAGTATATTCTGATAATTTTATAGGAAAATTACTATTTACCAAATATGCATTTGATGGATCTTTTTCACATTCTAGAAATTTAGTCACTCCAACACAATTTACTATAATACTTGGTTTGAAATGGTTTAAAATTTTTTTTAATTTTTCAAAACTTTTGACAACATCAACATTATTTCTTGTTAATTGTAATAATTGGGTTGTATTTTTTAATTTTTTAATTAATTGCTTTGCGAGACTACTATTAGCTCCTATTAGAACAATTTTTTTTTTCATTTAATATCAAAAAATTGATTTGTAAAAGAATTTTTTAAGTTTAATTTTTTTATAATTTTATAAGTTTTTATAGAAGCACCACCTTTTCCATATGGATTGGTTAAATTTTTTGGTATTTTTTTTTTATACAGTCTTTTAATAGTTTTAGTGATTATATTTCTTTTAGGTTTGACATCTATAACACTTAATGCCTTTAATCTATCTTTTTGTCTATCTCCAACATTAATTGTAAATTTTTTAAAATTAGGTACTTCAAGTAAACCGCTTGAGGAATTGCCTATACAGATATCTACAAATTTCAAAGTTGATAAGTATTGTTTATACCCCATTGAACTAAAGACATAAGAGTTGTGTTTATGACTTTTAACAAAGCTATCAATCATTAAATTTATCTGTTTTCCATTTTTATCAGCATTAGCTCGAGTAAAAATAATAGTAGTTGAATCAAATTTTTTTAAGGATTTTAAGATTTCATTAAAATTTTTTCTATTATTTGATCCAACTATCGTTTCAGGATGATAAGTAACTAATATATTTTTTTTTCCAAATTTGATTTTTAGTTTTTTTTCTAAAACATCTTTTTTATATAACTTTACATTTTTAATTAAATCAACTCCAAAACCTCCTACTACAAAAATTTTTTTTGGGTCTTCACCAAGTTGTCTTACTCTTTGAGCATATTTTTGATTAGATACGAAATGAAATTGAGACATTTTTGTAATTGAATGTCTGAAAGTATCATCAATTGAACCTCTGCTTAGCTCTCCTCCGTGTAAATGACAAATTGGAATTTGACAGATAAAAGCTGAGCAGCATGCTGAAAATATTTCATATCTATCACCCAAAAGAACAACTAGGTTAGGCTTTAATTCTTTGAAAGATTTTGAAAAATTTTTTACACCGATAC
>CACFXK010000009.1:0-7500 GCA_902570125.1 uncultured Pelagibacteraceae bacterium | reverse complement strand
ATCCTTAGAAAGGAGGTAATCCAGCCGCAGGTTCCCCTACGGCTACCTTGTTACGACTTCACCCCAGTCGCTGACTATACCGTAGTCAAGGGTTTAAAACCTTGCCTTAAGGTAGAACCAACTCCCATGGTGTGACGGGCGGTGTGTACAAGACCCGGGAACGTATTCACCGCGGCGCGCTGATCCGCGATTACTAGTAATTCCAGCTTCATGTACTCGAGTTGCAGAGTACAATCCGAACTGAGGCACCTTTTTAGGATTTGCTTGATGTCGCCATCTTGCTTCCTATTGTAAATGCCATTGTAGCACGTGTGTAGCCCAACACGTAAGGGCCATGAGGACTTGACGTCATCCCCACCTTCCTCCAGCTTATCACTGGCAGTTCTTTCAGAGTGCCCAACTAAATGATGGCAACTAAAAGTGAGGGTTGCGCTCGTTGCGGGACTTAACCCAACATCTCACGACACGAGCTGACGACAGCCATGCAGCACCTGTGTTTCGTCCGGCCGAACCGAAAACTCTAATCTCTTAGAGTCGCGACGAACATGTCAAGTGTTGGTAAGGTTCTGCGCGTATCTTCGAATTAAACCACATGCTCCACTACTTGTGCGGGTCCCCGTCAATTCATTTGAGTTTTAACCTTGCGGTCGTACTCCCCAGGCGGTGTGTTTAATGCTTTCGCTGCGACACTGAAAATAAATTTCCAACGTCTAACACACATCGTTTACGGCATGGACTACGAGGGTATCTAATCCTCTTCGCTACCCATGCTTTCGTTCCTCAGCGTCAGTAATGATCCAGAAAGCTGCCTTCGCAATTGGTATTCTTTCTAATATCTACGAATTTCACCTCTACACTAGAAATTCTGCTTTCCTCTATCATACTCTAGCTAAAAAGTTTTGATGGCAGTTCCAGAGTTAAGCTCTGGGATTTCACCACCAACTTTTTTAACCACCTACGAACTCTTTAAGCCCAGTAATTCCGAACTACGCTAGGTCCCTTCGTATTACCGCGGCTGCTGGCACGAAGTTAGCCGGACCTTCTTATTCGGGTACAGTCATTTTCTTCCCCGACGAAAGAGCTTTACAACCCAAAGGCCTTCTTCACTCACGCGGCATCGCTGCATCAGAGTTTCCTCCATTGTGCAATATTCCCTACTGCTGCCTCCCGTAGGAGTTTGGGCCGTGTCTCAGTCCCAATGTGGCTGATCATCCTCTCAGATCAGCTATAGATCAAAGTCTTGGTAGGCCATTACCCCACCAACAAACTAATCAAGTGCAGGCTCATCCTTCGGCGCATAAAGCTTTCTCCGTAAAGACTTATGAGGTATTAGCACAAGTTTCCTCGTGTTATTCCTCACCAAAGGGAAGATACCTACATGTTACTCACCCGTCTGCCACTAAGTATTGCTACTTCGTTCGACTTGCATGTATAAGGCGTGCCGCCAGCGTACGTTCTGAGCCATGATCAAACTCTCAAGTTTAAAAACGGCGCACACTAGCTTCTATACAAATACTAAGAATAATATTTGTATAATGTTGAAGTGTGTACGACAAATTTTGGTAACCTTAACCGTCCACACTTCTCTTTTCAAAATATTAACAATTCAAATAGCTAATTGGTCTATAAAGCCCAATAAATAACATTTTTTATATGTTGAGTGTGACGCTTATATTGGAAATAATTTATAAATCAAGTTTTTAGATAAACAAAAATTGTGTTAAAAAGTCATATAAATCAACATTTTTAATCTATCGAAAAAACTGTGATAACAAAATTCAAAAGAAAAATAAAATCACTATCACATATTTTATGGTTAATTTTATTAATTATAATAATAATAATAGTCACAAATTTTCAGCAAAAAAATAAAAATTCTCAATACGGGAGTTTAAAAAAAACACTTAAAAATATTTACTTCCAAAAAACATTTTCAAAAATAACTTCTGAATTAGAGAATAGATATATAGAATTTGAATATATCGTTAAAGAAGGTGACAATTACGAGAGTATAATCTATGGAATTAAAATACCAGAAAATGAAAAGAAACTATTTCTTGAAACAGTAAAAAAAAATAAAAAAATAAAAATATTAAGACCTAATCAAAAAATTGTTTTTAAAATTGATAAAAAATATAATCCTAAAATTGAAAACTTTATTATTGAGATAAGCAAAAAAGAACAGATTAATTATATAAGAGACTATGAAAAAAATATTTTTAATTCAAAAATACTAAAAAAAGAACTTACCAAAGTTATAGCTTACAAAGAGAGTATAATTACTAACAGCCTTTATCAATCTGCTTTAAGCTTAAAAATCAAGCCAAATATTATTATTGAATTTGCAAGGCTGTATGGTTTTCAAGTAGATTTTCAAAGAGATATTTGGAAAAACGATAGTTTTCAAATTATTTATGAAGAATTCTTAAACAAAGAGGGAAATGTAATTGAAACTGGAAATATAATATTTGCTAATTTAAATTTACAAAATCAAGATCTTAAACTTTACAGACATGAGTATGAAAAAAATAAAATAGATTATTTTGATGAGAATGGCAAAAGTATGAGAAAGACACTAATGAAAACCCCAATAAATGGAGCTAGATTATCATCTTCATTTGGAAAAAGAAAACATCCTATTCTAGGTTTTACAAAAATGCATACAGGAACTGATTTTGCTGCCCCAACAGGTACGCCTATACTTGCATCAGGAGATGGCTTGGTTGTGAGAGCTCAATGGTGTGGAGGTGGTGGAAATTGTGTGAAAATAAAACACAATAGAGTTTATCAAACTGTTTATGCACATATGTCGAAGTTTGGAAGAGGAATAAAAAAAGGTGCAAGAGTTAAACAAGGTCAAATAATTGGTTATGTTGGTTCAACAGGGCTTTCTACTGGCCCACATTTACATTATGAAGTTATTGAAAATGGAAGAAAAATAAATTCACAAAAACTTAAACTCCCCTCTGGAAAAATATTAAAGGGTAACCAACGTAAAGTATTTGAAGTAAATAAAATTAAAATTGATGTTCTTAAATCTGATCTAATATCAAAAATGTAATTTATTTAGTTGGTGATTCTTCTACTGCTTTATTTTCAGTCTCAACTTTAACTTGATTGTTAGTGTTAGTATCTGAAGTATTTTCATTATGGTTTTTAGAATTTTCTTGAGATATAAGAATTCTAGAAAAGTGTTCTGAATGTTGTAAATAATTCTCAGATAAAATTTTATCTCCATTTGATAGAGCCTCTCTTGCAAGATCATTGTATTTCTCAACAAGTTTTGCTGCATTTTGGTTATTTTTTCCTGGATGTCTTCTTTTAAAAGCTGATCCATTATTAAAATCCCCATTGGATTTATGTCCATTTCCGTTTCTTCTAAACCCTCTGTCGCTATTAGTTTTAAATCGACCTCTTCTATTATTATTTTTGAAATTATTCATTATTGTAATTTAGAACTTACGATGCATCTATCTTTTCCGGATAAGTCTTTACATATTTTGTTAATATAAAATTTGTTATCATGTAAAATTTTTGCACATTGTTTTTTTTGTTTATGTCCAATCTCAAGTATTAATTTTCCGTTCACTTTTAACAATTTTTTACTTTTAAAAATTATTTTTTTTAAATCTCTAAAACCATCTGAACCCCCCGATAATGCAAGTTTAGGCTCATGGAATTTTATATCATTATCTAATCTGTTAAAATCAATACTATTAATGTATGGAGGATTAGATACTATTAAATCATAGTTATTAGATTTAAATTTGTCAATATCGATATTAACAAAATTAATTTTATTTTCTAATTGATGTATTTTTGCATTAGTTTTCGCAACATTTATGGCTTTTATAGATATATCTATGGCTGTTGCTGTACATTTTGGCCTCTCTTTTATTAAAGAAACTATTATACAACCTGATCCAGTTCCAACATCTAAAATTTTTTTTGACTTATCATTTGGTAAATTCTTCAAAGTTTCTTCGATAACTAATTCGGTATCAGGCCTAGGGATCAAGACAGATTTATTTGTTAAAAACCTATATTTCCAAAAATTTTTATAACCAAGTATATATGCTATTGGTTCATTTTGATGTCTTCTTAATAAATAATGATTGAATTTAATTATATCTATTTTTTTTAATTTATTATTTGAATTCAATATTATTTCCTCTCTTTTTTTGTTTAATACTTTTGATAAAATTAATTCAACATCAAGGCAGGGATTTTTAATTTTGTTTTTTTTTAAATAAATCTCACCTTTTTTTAAAATTTGATTATAATTCATAATTAAATATTGCTAAGTTCATTTTCTTGAGCTTGTATCACTAAGTTTTCTATCATCTCGTCAAATATTTCACCTTCCATAAATTCAGATAATTTATGTAATGTTAAATTTATTCTATGATCTGTTACTCTACCTTGTGGAAAATTATATGTTCTGATTCTTTCAGATCTGTCTCCCGTGCCAATTTTACTTTTTCTATCTTTTGACCTTTCTTCATCTCTTTTTTGACGTTCTAATTCATAAATTCTTGATCTAAGGATTTTTAGTCCTTTTTCTTTATTTCTTATTTGTGATTTTTCATCTTGCTGACTTACAACTATTCCAGTTGGAATATGTGTAATCCTAACAGCAGAGTCTGTTGTATTTACACTTTGGCCACCTGGACCACTACTTCTAAAGACGTCAATTCTCAAATCTTTTTCTTCTATTTTTACATCAACCTCCTCCGCCTCTGGCATTACTGCAACTGTAGCAGCCGATGTATGAACTCTTCCCTGAGTTTCAGTATCAGGAACTCTTTGAACTCTATGAACTCCACTTTCATATTTTAATGAAGAATAAATATTTTTACCTTTAATGGATGCAATAACTTCTTTTAATCCACCTGCATCACTTTTAGAAATAGATATAACCTCCATTAACCATTTTTTTTTGTGACTTACTTTTTCATACATTTTAAACAAATCAGATGCAAATAAACTAGCTTCTAATCCTCCTGTTCCGGCTCTTATTTCTATCATTGCATTTTTTGTATCTGCCTCATCTTTAGGTAACAAAAATAATTTTATTTTTTTTTCATCACTCTCATTATTTTTTTCAAGCTCATTTAATTCACTTATAGCTAAATCCCTCATCTCTTTTTCTGTATCATTATCATTAATTAAATTTTCTAATTCATCTTTATTTTTTTTAAAATTAAAGTAAGAAACTGCTTCTTTTATAATCTCGTTTAAGTCAGAGTACTCTTTTGACTTTTCTGCATAGGATTTTTTATCAATTTGTTGTGATGATAGCTCTTTTTCCAATTTGGAATGTTTTTGTATTAAATCTTGGACTTTTGATAAGGGTACCATTATTTGGCTTTTTCGATTTCTTCAGCTTTTTCTTCGACCAATCTTACAATTTTGGTAATCATATCATCAGTTGATATTTTTTCACTCTCAACTCCATTTAAATAAAGCATGTTGTTGCCTTTTCCTCCTCCAGTAATTCCTATATCAGTTTGCGCTGCCTCACCTGGTCCATTGACTACGCATCCAATTATAGATAATGAAATGGAAGTTTTTACGTGGGAAAGTCTTTCTTCCAACTTTTTAACAGTTTCGATCACATTAAATGCTTGTCTAGCGCAAGATGGGCAGGAAATAATTTTTACCCCTCTATTTCTTAAATTAAGTGATTTAAGTATTTCATTTCCGACTTTTATCTCTTCTACCGGATCATCAGATAAGGAAACTCTTATGGTATCTCCAATACCACTCATAAGAAGTGATCCAAAGCCAATAGAAGATTTTATACTACCAGGTAAAAACGATCCTGCCTCTGTGATGCCTAGATGTAGTGGATAATCAGTAACCCTAGAAAGTTGTCTGTAAGCTTCAATAGACAAAAATACATCAGAGGATTTAACACTCACTTTAAAGTTATTAAAATTAAAATCTTCAACAATGCTAATATTTCTTATTGCACTCTCCACTAGAGCCTCTGGACAAGGTTCTTTATATTTCTCTAATAAATCTTGTTCTAGAGATCCAGCATTAACACCAATTCGAATAGAACAATTATTATTTTTTGCAGCTGAAATTACTTCTTTAATTTTTTTTTTATCTCCAATATTCCCTGGGTTGATTCTAAGACAAGCAGCTCCACTCTCTGCCGCCTCTATTGCTCTTTTGTAATGAAAATGTATATCAGCAACTATTGGGATAGAAGTATTTTTAATAATGTCTTTAAGTGCTTTCGTTGAGTCCTCATCTGGACATGATACTCTTACGATATCAGCTCCTGCTTCTTCAATTTGTTCAATTTGTTTTACAGTTTCTTTAACGTCTTTAGTTAAAGTATTGGTCATTGATTGAACAGAAATTGGATTATCTCCTCCAACTTTTATATGACCAACATTAATTTCTTTAGTTTTTCTTCTTTTTATTTCCCTGAATGGTCTAATGTTCATAAATTATTTATTTAATTTAAATTCTTTGTGTAGAGAAGATATAGCTTTTCTTACATTCTTTTTGTCAATCAATACAGAAATTTTTATTTCCGAAGTAGATATTACTTGAATGTTTATTTTTTGCTTGGCAAGTGACTGGAACATTCTATAAGTAACCCCTGGAGTAGTAACCATTCCTACTCCAATAATTGATACTTTTGATACATTCTTATCAAATATCAAATCTCTAAAATCTATTTTTTTATTTTGCAAAATAATTTTTTTTGTTTTGCTAAGTTCATCTGATTTTATTGTGAAAGTTAAATCTGTTTCTTTTCCATTAGCAGAAATATTTTGCACTACCATATCTACATTTATAGAATTTTCAGATAGCGGTTTAAAAATTGATGCTGCAATACCAGGCTTGTCTCTTACACCTAAAAGAGTAACTTTGGCATCATTGGTTGTGTTTGAAATACCAGTTATAATCTTATTATTAATTATATTTTTTCTTTTTGTTATTAGAGTACCATCATTATCTGTAAAGGAAGATCTAACCTCTATATCTACTCTATTCAACCTAGCGTCTTGAATTGAATGAGGTTGCATAACTTTAGCTCCCAGAGAAGCCATTTCTAGCATTTCTTCATAAGATATAACTTTTATTTTTTTAGCTGACTTAAGTTTATTTGGATCAGTAGAATAAACACCTTCTACATCTGTATATATGATACATTTTTCAGCATTGAAAAACTTAGCAAACATAATTGCGCTTGCATCTGTGCCACCCCTACCAATAGTGGTTATTCTATTTTTTTTATTAATACCTTGAAATCCTGTGATTATGGGGATTCCTCCTTTTTTTAAATAACTCACAATTTGGCTTTTGTTAATTTTATTAATTCTTGAAAATTTGTATTTTCCCTCTGTATTAATAGGGATTTGCCATGACATCCAAGATCTTGAATTGAAACCTTTGTTAATCAATTCTCCTGAAATTAGTGCACAGGACACTTGTTCTCCTGATGAAACTAAAACGTCGTATTCGGAATCTGAAAAA
>CACFXK010000008.1 GCA_902570125.1 uncultured Pelagibacteraceae bacterium | reverse complement strand
ATTTTAAATGTTGGTAGAAATTTAAATTCACATATTTTAATAATAGATTTATTAAATCTTAAATTTAGGAAAGTATTATTCAGAAAAAGAAAAGGATGTATATGCGAAAATATTTAATATTTTCATTTTTTTTTCTTTTACCATTTTCATCGTTCGCTCAAGAAAATAATTATTTTCTGATGTTAAAAAATAAAAAAGTAAATGTTAGATACGGTCCAAGCTTTGATTATCCAATTAAATATGTTTATAGAAAGATAGAATTACCTCTAAAAGTGATCGATAAAAAAGAAAATTTCAGAAGAGTTATTGATCATAAAAAAAATAGTGGTTGGATCCATATTTCACAATTGAGGAATTCACATTCTATAATCACCAAATCTGAAAAAATTCTATTTAGAAAACCTACGAAATATTCAAAACCATTGGCAAAGTTGGATAAGGGTCGTCTTTTAAAAGTTATTAAATGCAAAGAGAAATGGTGTAATATAAGTACGGGTGATTACTCAGGTTGGATTTTGAAAGATGACAAAATTTGGGGTGTCGTTAATTAAAGTCTGCAGAAAGAGCTTTAATATTATCGTCCGAAAATTTAGTTGTGTGTGAATATTCTTTATGATCAATACCTACTTCAATTGAATTATTTTGGTCTTTGAACTTATTTACTTGATCATCTGAAAATTTAAAATGTATAAATTGAACTGAAGATGCTTTTCCATCCTCTGAAGTTCTATCAACATCCATTTCTGGAACTGCATAAATTTTTTCGTCCCCAACTTTAATAAATATATTATTTTCTACTCCACCTAACTTTCCAAGAAACTCTGCTCTTATAATTGGATTGTCTATCTCAAACATTAAAGTGGCAACTAATTCTTTTCCATTAGGGATTAAAGGATTATATGCTGCAAGTTCGTCAGCAACTTGTTCGTCTCCGCCCTTTTCAATGTAAAGCATTTCTTGAACTTGGGCTATCATTGTTTCATAACATTCAAAATAAAATGTTGCATAAGGCCCTAAAAGAACTCTTCTATTTTTTTTAAATTGAACTAATTCTTTTCTCATTTGTCTTCTAACCTTTGTGTATGCATCTAAAGGAAGGAGATCATCTTTTGTAATAATTTTTTGTTCTTTTGACATTCTATAATCCATAACTTTTTGAAACTATCTCAATTGGGTGCACAGCTTCATCATTAACAATGTTTGTATCATCAGCTAACTGTTTTATATGTTTGCCAGCCAATGGACAATCAGAAGCCATATACTTATTATTTTTTCTTTTAACAGTACTTGCGGTAGTTTTGCCCACTTTATTTGCTATATCGTGAGTTTCTTTCATAATACCGAAGGTCCCTCCATGACCTGCACATCTTTCAACAACATCTAATTTAATATTTGGAATTAATTTAAGCATATCTCTTGCCTTATTACCCATATTTTGTGCTCTAGCATGACAAGCATTATGAACTGTTACTCCTCCATCAATTTCTTTCAAACCATCAACTAAACCCTCTTTATTCGCAATATCCATAACATACTCATCAATATCGAGAGTATTTTGAGAAAGTTTTTTAATTATGCCATCATTTGGCATCAATAAAGGCCATTCAAACTTTAACATTAACCCACAACTTGCTGTTAGGGTTACTACTTTATAACCTTTTTCAACATATTTGATTAATTCTCTGGAAACTAACTCTGCTTGCTTTGTAACTTGATCCAGATCTGCTTGTTCCAGATAAGGCATACCACAACAACCTGCATAAGAGTGCTCTACTTCTACATTATTATGATGAAGCACTTTTAAAGCTGCCTCTCCAGTTTTTTTTTTGTTAAAATTAACAAAACAAGTGGAATAAATTACAACTTTTCTTTCTTTATATTTTGGTAAAATATTTTTTTTAAATTTTTGAAAATAATTTGCGAATGTTTCTTTATTATATTTTGGTAAAATGGCTCTTTTATCTATTCCAGTAAAAAATTCTAAAACTTTTCTAGCAAATTTATTTTTGACATTGGTAATCCAATTTATAAAAAAGCTAAAAAATATTCCTATTTTTGAATTTCGATCAATTTTAGTTAATTCGTTAGCAGTTTTTGATATAACACCATTTTTTCTTTGAGCCGTTCTATATCTCAACATCAAATGCGGGAAATCTAAATCAAATTCGTGTGGTGGTACGTAAGGACATTTAGTCATAAAACACATGTCACACAAAGTGCAAGAGTCTACAACAGGTTTAAATTTGTCACTTGAAAGATCTGATACCTCACCACCCTCGGTTTCATCGATAAAGTCAAATAATTTTGGAAAACTATCACACAAATTAAAACATCTTCTACATCCATGACAGATATCAAATACCCTTCTCATTTCCTGATCAATTTTTTCAGGATTTATAAAATCTGGATCTCTGAATTTTAATGGGTGCCTTGTAGGTGCTTGTGTGCTGCCTTCTTTACTCATAATTTTTTGGATATGATTTTTTGTGGACGAGAGGGGTTTCGTCCACAAATTTTGTTTAAGCGATGCTTTCTAAAGTCTTTTGAAATTTACCAGCGTGTGATTTTTCAGCTTTTGCTAAAGTCTCAAACCAGTCAGCTATTTCATCAAAACCTTCTTCTCTAGCTGTTTTTGCCATTCCGGGATACATATCTGTGTACTCATGTGTTTCACCTTGAATTGCAGACTCAAGATTTGCTTTTGTTTCACCAATTGGCTTTCCAGTTGCTGGATCACCTACTTCTTCTAAATATTCTAAGTGACCATGAGCATGTCCAGTTTCACCTTCTGCAGTTGATCTAAATACCGCTGCAACATCGTTAAATCCTTCAACATCAGCTTTTTGAGCAAAATAAAGATATCTTCTATTTGCTTGGCTTTCTCCAGCAAATGCTTCTTTTAAGTTTTCCTCTGTTTTACTACCTTTTAATGACATATATACTCCTACTATTAATAATGATTCTAAAGAGGTTTATATATAGAGGAATTATAATATGTCAACAGTTTAGAATAAATATAATATATTACTTAAACTATTGATATTATTAAATTATTTTTGATATTGATTATCACTCACAATTTTAGCGATAACTTCTACCGATTTTATTTTTTTCCCCGGGATTGTTCTTTTAATATTAACTTCATCAACGTCATCTTGATGAATATCAATCAATTTATTTTCTTCCTCGTCAAAGAAATGGTGATGATGAGTTACATTTGTATCGTAATAACTTTGTGATGCATTAAGTGGGATCTCTTTTAAATATCCCTTTTTAATAAATGCATGAACAGTATTGTAAACAGTTGCTAAAGAAACCTTAATATTTGCTTGATTTTCAATGATTTTAACCAGCTCTTTAATGGTAAAGTGAAAGGTCTTTTCCGCATCAAATAACACCTCACAAATTTTGATTCTTTGTTTTGTAGGTCTTAATCCTGATTTTCTTAATTTATCAATATATTGGTCAGCGTAAGCCATTACTAATTATAATTATTCTAAAGAATATCTATATTATAATGTTTGTAAATCAAGTAATAAGATTAAAAAACTATGAAAAAAAGTTACTTCAATTACGATGAGTTAATAAGTTGTGCAAATGGTGAACTTTTTGGGCCTGGAAATGCAAAATTACCTTCTCCACCAATGCTAATGTTTGATAGAATTACTGAAATTAGTGAAAAAAAAGGAGCTTTTGACAAAGGGTTAATGAAGGCTGAACTTGATATAAAAGATGATCTGTGGTTTTTTGATTGTCACTTCAAGGAAGATCCAGTAATGCCAGGATGTTTAGGTTTAGATGCGATGTGGCAACTAGTTGGCTTTTACTTGGGTTGGCTTGGGAACCCTGGAAGGGGAAGAGCCTTGGGAGTAAGCACAGTAAAGTTTACAGGAGAAGTTTTAAAAAATGTCAAAATGGCGACATATATTATTGATATGAAAAGAATATTAATTAAAGGGGAAACAACAGTTGGTCTAGCAAATGGTATTCTGCTTGCTGATGGTAAGAAAATATACTCTGCAGACAGTTTAAAAGTAGGATTATTTAAATAATGAGAAGAGTAGTAATTACAGGTTTGGGAATTGTTTCATGTCTTGGGAATAATCAGGAAGAAGTTCATCAATCTTTATTAAATACTAAATCAGGAATTTCTTTTTCTGAAGAATATAAAGAACACAATCTTAAAAGTCATATTCATGGAAAGCCTAATATAAAACTTGAGGATCATATAGATAGAAAAACAATTAGATTTATGGGTTCAGGATCTGCTTACAATTATATTGCAATGAAAGAGGCGATTGAAGACTCTGGTTTGGAAGAAAGTGAAGTAAGTAATTTCAAAACAGGAATTGTTATGGGTTCAGGTGGACCTTCAATTGAAAATGTCATTTTAGCAGCTGATAAAACTAGAGCCAAAACTCCAAAATTGATGGGACCTTTTATTGTACCAAGAACCATGGCGAGTACAGCATCAGCTACACTTGCTGTTCCGTTTAAAATTAAAGGAACAAACTACACAATGAGTTCAGCCTGTGCAACAAGCGGACATTGTATTGGAAATTCTATGGAACTTATTCAGATGGGAAAACAAGATGTTGTTTTTGCAGGTGGTAGTGAAGAGATACACTGGGCGATGACTGCAATGTTTGATGCAATGACTGCATTATCTTCTAAATATAATGATACTCCTGAAAAAGCTTCAAGGGCTTATGACAAAACTAGAGATGGTTTTGTAATTGCTGGGGGTGCAGGAGTTTTAGTTCTTGAGGAATATGAACACGCTAAAGCTCGAGGAGCTAAAATATACGCAGAATTAACAGGTTATGGAGCAACTTCAGATGGATATGATATGGTAGCTCCATCTGGTGAAGGTGCAGTAAGATGTATGCAAATGGCTATGGCAACTTCAAAGAATAAAGTAGATTATATAAATACTCATGGAACTTCTACTCCAGTTGGTGATATTACTGAATTGAATGCTGTTAAAGAAGCTTTTGGAAATGAAATTCCAAAGATTAGCTCAACTAAATCTTTATCAGGTCATCCTCTAGGAGCTGCATCAGTGCATGAAGCAATATATTGTTTAATTATGATGAAAAATAATTTCATTACAGGCTCTGCTAACATAAGTGAGATGGATGAAGAGGCTAAAAAATTTCCAATAGTCGCTAAAACAGAAACAGAAGCAACATTAAATACTGTGATGTCTAATAGTTTTGGTTTTGGTGGAACAAATGCAACCCTAGTATTTGAGAAAGTCTAATATATGTCTTTAATGAAAGGTAAAAAAGGACTGATAATGGGTGTTGCTAATGAAAGATCTATTGCATGGGGTATTTCTCAGAAACTTTCAGAGGCAGGTGCTGAATTAGCTTTTACATATTTAGGTGATGCTCTTAAAAAAAGAGTGGTTCCTCTTGCAGAAAAACTAAATTCTAATGTTACTTTTAGCTGCGATGTTGAAAAAAAAGAAGATGTAATTAAATTGTTTGAGGATGTTAAAACCCAATGGGGAGAAATTGATTTTGTTGTTCACGCAATTGCTTTTTCTGATAAATCTGAACTTTCAGGAGAATATCTAAATACTACAAGAGAAAATTTTTTAAGAAGTATGCTAATTTCATGTTTTTCATTTACTGAAGTTGCAAAAGAAGCTTCAAAAGTTATGAAAGAGGGTGGTAGCATGATTACACTTAGCTATGAGGCGAATAAAGCTATTCCAAATTATAATGTAATGGGAGTTTGTAAGGCAGCCTTAGAGTCTAGTGTTAAATACTTAGCTAGAGATTTAGGGGCTAAAGGAATAAGAGTCAATGCAATAAGTGCAGGTCCAATAAAAACATTGGCTGCATCAGCTATTGGGGATGCTAAATTCTTGTATAAATGGAATGCAGATCATTCTTTTTTAAAGAGAAATGTAGATAATATTGATGTTGGAAACTCAGCATTATATCTCCTAAGTGATATGGCAGGCGGAGTTACAGGTGAAATTCACTATGTTGATGCTGGTTACAATAAAGTAGGAATGCCAGATCCAAAAAATATATCTTAAAATTTTATCATTATGTTAATTTTAGTTTGGTTTGTAGTTTGTATAATATTTATTTTTGTTCAATTAATTCTTGAAGGTTCAGGTCATGCACTAGAAGTTTTTGCCCTATTGACTGCAATAGCTTTATTTTTAATAAATAAGCTTGGGAAAAAAAATAAATAACAAATAAATAATTATTGTGAGAAGAAAGTTTTTGAAAATTGCTGGGGCTTCTATATTAAGTTTTATATTTTATCCGTTAACATCTTTAGCAAATAACATTGTTGGTTTCAAAAAAAAATTAAAGAAAGATGAAAGTGAATACAATATAATTAATCCTGATCTTACAAATGAGCAAAAAATAATAATGTTTGAAGAGGGTACTGAGCGTGCAGGTACTAGTGAATTAAATTATGAAAAAAGAAAAGGATCTTATCATTGTGCTAATTGTGGTGTGAAACTATTTGAGTCCACTGCAAAATTTGATAGTGGAACTGGGTGGCCATCATTCACTGAGGCAATACCAGGTGCGTTTGTAACAAAAACTGATTATTCTTTTGGCATGAAGAGGACTGAATATAGCTGTGCAAATTGTGGCGCTCACCACGGCCATGTATTCAATGATGGTCCAGATGGTGGAAAAAGATATTGTAGCAATGGTCTTTGCTTGCTTTTTATCCCAGAAAGTTAGTAATTATATTTTTCTAATATAACCAACATTAGTAGTTTTAAAATGCTTGAAAGGGATATTTGTATCTTTTATTGCATTGATAGTCTCTTCGGTAATATTTCCATAGACCTCTATTTCGAATCTATCCGCAATTTTGTTGTGCTTTTCAACATAAGCTTGGACTGGGGGATTATTTAGATGATGCAGCATAGCTTCACTATTTCGGTAAACTTCGCTCCAAGTAAATTCTAAAGGATCAGTTGGATCTTGGTCAAAAGTATGAATAAGCATATCTGGCTCTGATGCGTTAACAGCATCATCAGCCTCTTTTGCTATCTTTAGATACTCCTCTACCTTGCCCTCTTTAACACGTATTCTAGCAATTAAAATAAATGGTTTGGTCATTTATCTATATAGCGGCCTGCTTTATAGATAATTTAACTTTTCCTCTATCAAATCCAATAACTTTTACCTTAACTTCGTCACCTTCTTTGACTACATCCGTTACTTTGGCAACTCTTTTATCTGCAAGCTCAGAAATATGTACAAGTCCATCTTGCTTTCCAAGGAAATTAACAAACGCACCAAATTCCATAATTTTCATAACTTTTCCGTTATAAATTTTATTTAATTCAGCTTTAGCTGTTATATCTTTGATCATTTGCATAGCAATGTTTCTCGACTCTTCATCTGGAGCAGCAACTGTAACTACACCTTCATCATTTACATCAACTTTAGCACCAGATTTTTCAACAATCTCTCTAATTGTTGCTCCACCTTTTCCAATGACTGCCGCAATATCTTTTTTATCAACAGTAATCTTTTCCATTTTTGGAGTATGTTTTCCAACATTGTCTCTAGATTTATCTAAAGCTTTATTCATTTCACCCAAAATATGAATTCTTCCATCTTTTGCCTGATTTAAAGCTTGCTCCATTATTTCAAATGTAATTCCTGTAATTTTAATATCCATTTGTAAAGATGTGATCCCGTCTTTTGTACCTGCAACTTTAAAATCCATATCTCCGAGGTGGTCTTCATCACCAAGAATATCTGATAACACAGAGAAATCATCACCCTCTTTAATTAAACCCATTGCAATTCCAGCAACTGGCTCTTTTATTGGTACACCTGCATCCATAAGAGCAAGTGAAGTTCCACAAACAGTTGCCATTGAAGATGAACCGTTGGACTCAGTTATTTCTGATACAATCCTAAATGTATAGGGAAAACTTTCTTTTGATGGAAGTGAGGAGTTAATTGCTCTCCATGCTAACTTACCATGACCTATCTCTCTTCTACCAGTTCCAATTCTACCAGTTTCACCAACTGAAAATGGAGGAAAGTTATAGTGCAACATAAATCTCTCCTTTTGAAGACCATCTAAACTCTCTATTCTTTGTTCGTCATCTGAAGTTCCAAGTGTAGTTGTTACAATGGCTTGTGTTTCACCTCTTGTAAACAAAGCTGAACCATGTACTCTTGGCAATATACCTACTTCACACATAATTGGCCTTACATCTGCCAAACCCCTTCCATCTATACGATTTTTATTTTTGAGAATATCAGTTCTCACAATAGATTTTTCCAAATTTTTAAGTTGAGAATTTACATCTAAATCAGTGTAAGCCTCATTTTCCTCATATAATTTTTTAGCTTTTTCAGTAATTTCAGAAATTTGATTTGATCTATCTTGCTTGTCTCTTGTAGAGAAAGCTTTTTTCAAATCTTCAGTAAATTCATCTTCTAATTTCTTTTTTATCTCAGAAAGATCTTTTTTCTCAACTGTCCACTCAGGTTTTCTACATTCTTTTGCAAGGTCTTCAATCATTTCTATTATTGGAACAAAACCTTCGTGTCCAAATTTAACAGCATTCAACATTTCTTCCTCTGTTAAACCGTTTGCTTCGGACTCAACCATTAAAACTGCATCTTTAGTTCCTGCTACAACTAAATCTAATTTTGATTTCTCTAATTCAGTCTTTGATGGATTGAGAACATATTTTCCTTCAATGAAGCCAACTCTAGAAGCTCCCACAGGACCCATGAAAGGCATTCCTGAGATTGCAAGAGCTGCTGATGATGCAATGATAGATAAAATATCTGCTTCATTCTCTTTATCATAAGATATTACCGTTGGTAATAGTTGAACTTCGTTTTTAAATTCATCTGGAAACAAAGGTCTAATTGGTCTATCAATTAATCTTGAAATTAATGTTTCACTCTCAGTTGGTCTAGCCTCTCTTTTAAAATATCCACCTGGTATCTTTCCAGCTGCATAATATTTTTCTTGGTAATTGACTGACAATGGAAAATAATCCATATCTGGATTTACTTTTTTTGTACCAACAACTGTTGCTAAAACAACTGTTTCTCCACATTGAGCTATAATTGCTCCATCTGCTTGTCTTGCTATCTTTCCTGTTTCTAAACTTATTTTTTTTCCACTGACTTCTATTTCTTTTTTTACTACTTTAAACATTTACTTCCTTAAATTTAATTTTGTTAACACTGACTTATAAGACTCCATATTATTTTTCTTTAAATAGTCTAATAATTTTTTTCTTCTATTTACTGCTCTCAAAAGACCAACAGAAGAATGTTTGTCTTTTTTGAATTGTTTTATATGTTTCGACAGACTCTCAATTTTTCCAGTTAATTGAGCAATCTGAACCTCTGAAGATCCAGTATCCTTATCATGGATTTGAAGTTCTTTAACTTTTTCTTTCATTTTTTCCTTTATTTATTTGTTTGTTTAATTAAATTTTCTATTTTTTCTGCATAATCAAAAGAATCATCCTTCAGAAAGAAAAGTTTTGGTAAAAACTTCATTATAATTTTTTTTGATAAAACTTTTCTAATCATAAATGATGATATTTTCAATTTTTCTATAATTTCCTCAGTATTTTTTCCTCCTAACGGCATCACAAATATTTTAGCTGTTTTTAGATCTGGTGACATTCTTACTTCTGTAACAGTAATCTCCTTTGTTGATAAATTTGGTATTTTAGCCTCATCTCTTATAAAAAGTATTCCCAAAGCTTGCTTTATCATTTCGCCAACTCTTAATTGTCTTTGTGTAATAGGTTTGCCCAAATGTTTCATTTAAATTGTTCTCTCAGTAATTGTTGAATTATAAACTTCTATGATATCTTTTTTTTGATAATCAGCGAAGTCTTTTAGAGTAATTCCACATTCTAGACCTGCTGAAACCTGTTTAGTTTGATCTTTTTCTCTGAATATAGAACCAATTTTTCCATTAAATATTATCGCTCCATCCCTTATAACCCTGGCACTAGAATTTTGAGTTATTTCTCCTTCAACTACTTTTGAACCAGCTACTTTTCCAACTTTTGACACCTTAAAAATTTCAAGAATTTCTGCACTTCCAATAATTTTTTCTTGAACATCTGGAGATAACAATCCTCCCATCTTCGCTTTTATAAAATCTAGTACTTCATAGATTATATTGTAAGATGAAATTGAAATTTTTTCTAGTTCAGCCCTTTTTTTTTGCTTCTTTGCTCGGTTTAACATTAAATGCTATTATCACTGCATTTGAAGCTTTTGCCAAAGTTACATCCGTTTCTGTTACCATTCCTATATCTGAAAGAAGTATTTTTGGCTTTACCTCTTCATGTTTAATTTGATCTATAGCATTTTTAATTGCCTCTGAAGAACCATGAACATCAGATTTAATTATTATATTTAATTCTTCGGATACTGAATTTTGAAAAGCTGAGTCTTGAGTAACAAAAGTAAGTGGTATTTTGTCATCTTTTGACTCCTCAACTCTTGCTTCACACAGCGATTTGGCCTCTTTTTCATTTGATAAAACGATGAAATCATCTCCAGATTTAGCCGCACCATTTATACCAATAATCTCAATTGGAGTAGCTGGTTCTGCAATATCAATATTTTTACCTTTATCATTTATTATTGCTCTTACTTTTCCCCATTTTAATCCACTAACAAAGTAATCTCCTTTTTTTAATGTACCAGCGGTTACTACGATATTTGCAACTGGACCTCTTCCAATATCAATTTTAGACTCTAAAACTATTCCTTTTGCATTTGTTTCAAAATCTGTTTTTAAATCCAATAATTCTGCTTGTAATAGAACAGAGTCTACTAACTTATCTAAATTATGTTTTGTTTTTGTTGAAATTTCTACCATTAAAGTATCTCCAGATAAATCCTCTGCGATTAACTCATGTTCTAGAAGTTGATTTTTTATTTTTTGGGGGTCTGCCTCAGGTAGATCACATTTATTTATAGCAACTACTATAGGGACTTTAGCAGCTTTTGCGTGTTTTATAGACTCTACCGTTTGCGGTTTAACACCATCATCTGCTGCAACAACTAATATTACTATATCCGTTAATCTGGAACCTCTAGCTCTCATCTCAGTGAAAGCTGCATGACCGGGTGTGTCTATAAATGTAATTTTATTATTGTCATGCTTAATCTGATATGCGCCAATATGTTGGGTAATACCTCCAAATTCACCTGATACTACATTTGCTTCCCTTAACACATCTAATACTGAAGTTTTACCATGATCTACATGCCCCATTACTGTAACAATTGGAGGTCTATTTTTTAAATTTTCTGATTTTACCTCTTTTATTTTTTCAATTATTTCTTCAGCCTTTGTCTCACGTATAGGATTATGACCAAATTCTTTTACTAAATATTCTGCAGTATCTGCATCAATTGTATTATTTATAGTAACTGTTACACCCATACCTAACAAGTGTTTAATAATACTACTAGACTGCTCTGCCATTCTGTTGGCTAGTTCTTTGATTGTTATTACTTCTGGAAGATTAACCTCTCTTTTAATTTGAGTAAAATTATCTTTATTCTCTTCTTGTGTTAAACTTCTATTCTCTTTTTGTTTTGCTCTTTTTAAAGATGCTAGACTTCTTGACTTAGTTTCAGCATGGTCTTCACTTAAAGCCCTAGATACAGTTAGTTTTAATTCTCTTCTTTTTCCTCCTATTTTGTTTGGTTTATTTTCTTTTGGTTGAGTTTCACCTTTTAATCTTCTTGTTGCTCTTTGTTCTGCTAGTTTTCGTTTTTCAAAATCGGAAGTTGGAGGCGATGAAGGTCTTGAAAAATTTTGTGATTTAGAAACAGGACTTTTATTAATTTTAAAATTATCGTTATTTTGATTCTGTCTTGAAAATTGAGATTTACCTGAAAATTTGGTACTTCTTTTTTCAATTACTACTGTGTTTTTAGATTTGGATTTTGCTTGTTCTATGCTATTAAAAGTTTTTTTTGAAGTTCCAGATATTGATAACTTTAATTTTTTTTTTTCCATTTTTCATCTCTCAATCTTTGTAGACTTTTTCTCTAGCTGACATAACTAAACTGTCAGCCTCCATTTTTGATAGTGCAAAGTCCTCTAAATAACCTTTAATTTTAATTCTTTCACCTTTTATAATATCATATGTACCAGTAAGTTCGTCAGATGCTAAATCAGCTAAGTCTGTTAAGGTTAATATTTTTTGTTCACCTAAAGTAACTAACATTCCTGGTGTAAGACCTTTGTGATTAATCAAATCATTTTCTAATCCTAAATCTTTAATTCTTTTTGAAATTTCTTCTTGATCTTTCTGGTAGAACTCTTTGGCTCTGTCTATTAATTCGTTAGCTGTATCTACTTCAATACCTTCTATCTTTAATAAAGCGTCTGCATTACTATCTTTAATATCATCTATTGACGAAAATCCCTCTGCAACTAAAAGTTGCCCTAAAGTTTCATCTAACTCAAGGTTTTTAACAATATTATCAGTCTTTTCTTTAAATTCTAACTGTCTTCTCTCCGAGTCTTCTTGTTCAGTCATGATATTAATTTCGTAGTTTAGTAATTTAGTTGCAAGTCTAACATTTTGACCCCTTCTTCCAATAGCTTTGCTTAGGTTTTCTTCTGTTAAGATCACATCAAGTTTTTTATTCTCATTATCTACGTTTACTCTTTGAACTTCGGCAGGTGAAAGCGCATTTGCTACTACAACAGCTGGATCTTCAGACCAATTTACAATATCTATTTTTTCTCCCTGAAGTTCATTGACTACTGCTTGTACTCTACTGCCTCTCATTCCAACACACGCACCAACTGGATCTAAAGATGTATCAATGGCTTTAACACAAATTTTTGCTCTACTTCCAGGATCTCTTGATGATGATTTAATTTCAATTAAACCATCATAAATTTCGGGTACTTCTTGTATAAATAATTTATCCATAAATTTGGGATGTGCTCTTGATAAAAAGATTTGCTGACCCCTTGGTTCTCTTCTGACATCCAAACAATAGGCTTTTACTCTATCACCTGCTTTTATATTTTCTCTTGGAATCATCTCGTTTTTTTGGATTATTGCCTCTGTTCGTCCTAAATCAACTATTACATTACCAAATTCTAATCTTTTAACGATTCCACTCAAAATAGTATCTTTTTTATCTATAAAATCGTTAAACTGTCTTTCTCTTTCTGCTTCTCTAACATTAAAACTAATAACCTGTTTAGCAGTTTGAGCTGCAATTCTACCAAAATCAAATGATGGCAAAGGTTGCAAAACTTCATCTCCAATATTTTTATTTTTATTTATTTCATTTAGACTGATTGCATCATCCAACGTAATTTCTATGTTGGAGTTTTCAGGTTTCTCTACAATTAACAGTTTTCTAAATATACCTATGTCTCCATTTTCTCTATTAATTTCAACTTTTATCTCATTATCTGATCCAAATTTTGATTTTGCTGCTTTAGCAATACCAGTCTCCATTGATGTGATAATAAGTTCTTTATCAATAGATTTCTCCAAAGCAACTGCCTCTGCAATTCTCAATAATTCAAGTTTATCTGCTCTTCTATTCAACATATTTTTTAGCCAAAAAAAAATGGGCCTAGGCCCATTTTTGAAATTTCAACAATGTGCTTGAAATATAGTTATTTTTTGTTGGTTTACAACAATATTTACTTACTAAAAACCCCAGATTTGTCTGTTTTTTCCCATGAAAATGATCCATCATTCTCTGGAATTCTTCCAAAATGACCGTATGCTGCTGTTTTTTCATAAATAGGTTTGTTTAAACCTAACATTTCTCTTATTCCTCTCGGGCTCAAATCAAAGTTTTCCATTATAAGTTTTTCAACATGCATATTTTTTTCTTCATCATTATCAAACAAATCTACATAAATTGACAGTGGTTTAGACACTCCAATAGCATAAGCTAATTGAATTAAACATTTGTCTGCAATTTTTGATGCTACAACGTTTTTAGCTAAATATCTTGATGCGTAAGCAGCTGATCTATCAACTTTTGTAGGATCTTTTCCAGAAAATGCCCCACCACCATGTGGTGCGGCTCCACCGTATGTGTCAACAATAATTTTTCTGCCTGTTAAACCGCTATCTCCATCTGGACCACCAATTACGAAATTTCCAGTAGGGTTGATATAAATCTCTTTATCATCAAGACTGCCTAATAAATTTTTTGGGATAGATCTCTCTATGTAAGGCATACAAAGTTCTTTAACTTGGGCTAAGCTTATATCTTTTGAATGTTGTGTAGAAATAACTACTGATGTTACCGCTGATGGCATGCCATTTTTATATTCAATAGTAATTTGACTTTTAGAGTCTGGTTCTATTCCATTCAACTTACCAGATTTTCTATCTTCAGCCATCAGTCTTAAAATTTTATGAGAATAATGAATTGGAGCTGGCATCAATACATCTGTTTCGTTACAAGCATAACCAAACATAATTCCCTGGTCTCCAGCACCCTCATCTTTATTTCCTGCAGAGTCTACTCCCATTGCAATATCAGCTGATTGTGAGTGTAAATGTGTTTCAATTTTAGTTTGCTCTTTCCAAGAAAAGCCATCTTGATCATAGCCAATATCTTTAATACAGTCTCTAACTTTTGAGATTAACTCATCTTCTTTAAGCTCTGGTCCCCTTACTTCTCCAGCTAATACAACTTTATTTGTTGTTGTTAAAGTTTCACAAGCAACTCTTGCTTGGGGTTCGGAAGCTAAAAAACTATCCACAACCATATCTGAAATTCTGTCACAAACTTTGTCTGGGTGTCCTTCGGATACTGACTCACTAGTAAATAAAAAATTTTTCTTCATTAATTCCCCCGTAATTTAAAAAAAAAAATTAAACTAATATAAATAGATAGAAAATAAAAGAAGATCTTATTACCATGAGAGCCAAAGATTGTTTTATTAGACATTTTGAACGACTGAATCTCAATAAATCCCTTATCGGTTGTTAAAATTTTATCTATTATCTGTCCTTTTGGATTAATAAAGGCTGAAATCCCATTGTTTGATGAGCGGATAACTGGTTTACCTTCCTCAATGGATCTGAAAATTGAGTGAGAGAAATGCTGGTATGGACCAATAGAATTTCCAAACCAACCGTCTTCGGAGATGTTTAATATAAAATCATAACTTTCTTCACTGCTATTTATTTGACCAGAATAAATAATTTCATAACAAATAAGTGGAACAAAACTAAAATTGTTGAAACTAATTAGATCTCTTCGATTATCTGCAGAAAAAGATTGGTAACCTTGTGTAATTTTTTTAAATCCAAAATTACTTAATATATTTTCAAATGGTAAGAATTCACCAAATGGTACCAATTTATTTTTTTTGTATTTTTGTAAAATATCAAGTTCATTATTCACCACTAAAAGCGAATTATAAATCTTTTGTTTTTCATTGATATTCATACCGAAAATAATCTTATGTTTTTTTGAAAAGTTGTTTGAAAAAAGAGCTTTAAATTTTTTAAGATCCTCAAAATAAATACTTGAAAGAATTCCTTCAGGTAAAATGAATAGTATTTCGTTTGATGGATTTGGTTTAGAAACATTAATTAACTCAAGGATAAATTCACTCGCATTTTCATTTTGAAAATATCTATTAATATTAATTTTAGGAGAAATTATCTTAATATTAAATCCTAAATCTATTTTTTCAGTCAATTCAAACTGCCTCAAATTTGAGTTACCCCAAAAGTAATTAGTTAAAAGAACTAATAGAGAAAAAATAAATATACTTATTTTTATTTTTTTTTTGTAATTAAAAAATAAAATGATTGGAAATAAAAATAATAAAATAACTAATGAATTAAAAGCATATGTGCCTGTTATGGAGAGTATTTGAATAAATTCTAAGTTATTTACAAAGCTAAAGGCAATTAAATTCCAAGGAAAACCCCCAAATAAGAAACTTCTTATATATTCAAATATAGACAAAATAGTAGCCAAAATCAAAATTGATAAAAGATTTTTTTTGGGATTTAAAAATGAAAAAACTAAAGTCGAAAAACCATAAAATAATCCTAAAAACAATGGAATTAAAATTAGAGCAAATGGTATTAAAGGTTTAAAGATATCTTCAAAAGTTAAAGAATTTGTTATCCAATATAAATTTGAAACAAAATAACCAAATCCAAATATCCATCCAATGTTAAATGAAACAACTTTATCTTTTGAATAAAGTAACAATGACCAGAGAAGTGCTGGGTATGAAAAGAAATTTATGTAAAATAAATTGTAGGGTGGAAGGCTAAACGAAGATATTAATCCAAATGAAAAAACAAATGAGTATAATAGAATTTTATTTTTTTTTAATAAAGTCAATTTACTTTATGAAAGTATTTCAATATTAATTTTTCTTTTTTAAACATTTTTTTATAATCATTTAATTTTTTATGATCATAACCAATTAAATGAAGATATCCATGTATCCACATTTTATCAAACTCTAAAAAGAAATTTGTTTTTTTTGATCGTTCCTTAATAATTTCATAGCTGATTGCTATATCACCTATATATAGTTTTTTTTTCTCTTTAATTTTAATAGGAAACGACAAAACATCAGTAGGTTTATTTTTTTTTCTAAATTTAAGATTTAAAAATTTCATTTTCTTATCATTGGTCAATAGTATAGAGAATTCATGATTTTTTTTTAAAAAAAAGGGCTTCTTGGACAATACTTTAAGTCTTTTCTTTAAATAATCGTCTGGTTTTTTTATAATTTTTTTCCAATTTGAATAGCCAGATATTACATTGGCTTTTATCATCCTTCAGTGCTTTGATCTGAATATGCCTTGACGATTTTAGATACAAGTGGGTGTCTAACTACATCTTTATGATCAAAATCAACTACAGAAATTTCTTTTAGATGTCCTAGTAATTTTTTTGAACTGTGTAAACCTGAAAGTGATTTATTAGGTAAATCTATTTGTGAGGGATCACCATTTATTACTATCTTCGAGTTTTCTCCAATTCTAGTTAAAAACATTTTAATCTGAGTATCTGTAGCGTTTTGTGCCTCATCAAGAATTGCAAAAGAATTTTTTAAAGTTCTACCTCTCATAAATGCTAGAGGGGCAATTTCTATGTCGCCGACTTCAATTTTTTTTTGTATTTTTTCAAAATCTAATAAATCATACAAAGAATCGTATAATGGTCTTAGATACGGATCTACTTTTTCTCTCATATCACCAGGTAAAAATCCAAGTCTTTCACCAGCTTCAACAGCAGGCCTTGATAAAATAATTCTCTCTATTTTTTTATCTAATAACATTGTTAGCGCTACAGCAACTGCTAAAAAAGTTTTACCTGTCCCAGCAGGTCCAGCTGAAATAATTATGTCAGATTCCCTTAAAGCTCTCACATAATCCCTCTGCCTTTCAGACCTTGGTATTACAGATTTTTTTGGAGTTTTGATTATAAATTCTACTTTTTTTTCAGTATTATTTTTTTCGTCAATCATAAATTCGTTTATGGAAGAAATTATATCCTTTTTTTCAATTGTTCCATTATTTAAAAACTGTTCAGTCAAAAATTGTATAGCATTTTTGATCAAATTATTCTTTTCTGGATCACTTTTTACTAGTATAGAATTCCCTCTAGAATATAAGCTAGTGTTTGTAATTTTCTCTAGTTCCTTTAAATTATTATTAAACTCACCTGCTACACCAAGCAACAAATCATTATTTTGAAATATTATACTTAAAGTATTATTTTCTGAATATACATATTTTAATTTAGAAATAATATTTTTTTTGATTAAGTTACTCAATTTAAGCAGCTTCCATTTTTTTATCTAATAAACCAAATAAGGTATTCTGATTACTGATTTGAACTTTTACTTTTACAACTTTGCCAATAAGATTTTCATTTCCATCAAAAATTACAGGTGAAATATATTTATTTCTGCCAAATAATTTATTTTGTTTTTCCATCTTATTTTCAACAAGTACATTAATTGTAGTATTTTCCAATGATTTATTAATTTCTATTTGATTATTAAATAATTCCTCTTGAATTAATGTCAGTCTCTCTTTAGCTATATTTTTTTCAATCATTTCTAATTTTGCGGCTTTTGTTCCAGGTCTAGGACTAAAAATAAAAGAAAAAGAATTTATAAATTTAATTTTTTTTATAAGTTCAAATGTGTCTTCAAAATCCTTTTGAGTTTCACCAGGATAACCAATAATAAAATCGCTAGAAAATTCTATCTCTGCATTGATTTTCTTTAATCTTTCATAAACTTTTAAATAATCATCAACAGTATGTTTTCTGTTCATTAACTCTAACATCTTATTTGAACCACTTTGAATGGGTAAATGAACGAATGGCATTAATTTATTACTATAAGAATAACAATCAATTAAATCGTCTGTCATATCCCTTGGATGCGAAGTCGTATATCTTATTCTTTCCAATTCTGAAAATTGATCTAAATGTTTTATTAGATTAGATATTCTAAACTCTTTAAAATTTTCTTTATATGAGTAAGCATTAACATTTTGACCAAGAAATGTAATTTCTTTTGCACCGTTTTCTATTAATTGTTCTGCTTCTGCTATGATTTTATTAAATGGTCTAGAATACTCAGGTCCTCTTGTATAAGGTACTACACAAAAATGACAAAACTTATCGCATCCCTCTTGAATAGTTAAGAAAGCAGATATTTTGTTATCATTGTTTTTTATTTGATCAAAATATCCAAACTTTGAAATAGTATCGAATTCTGTTTCCTCTTGTTTTAAATTTGCAATATGATTTTTTATCAATTCATTAACTTTGTGATATGATTGAGGGCCTAATATAATATCTATATATGGCTCCCTCTTCACCATTTCTTCATTTTCAGCCTGTGCAACACAACCTGCAACTACCATTATTGGTTTTTTTTTATCTCTATATAATTTTTTAACTCTACCAATTTCATGGTAAACTTTTTCTTTAGCTTTATCACGTATGTGACACGTATTTAAAATATAACAATCCGCATTTGATTGATTTGTGGTCTTTATAAAACCCAACTTACTTACAGAGTCATAGATTCTATTAGAATCATACTCGTTCATTTGACAACCAAAAGTTTTTATGAAGATTTTTCCATTCAGCATATTTTAACTTTTAAAAAATTCAGAAGTCCCTATCATTTGCTTTTTTTAATTCCGTAAAGCTCTAATTTATGATCTACTAAGTTATATCCATACTTATCTGCAACTTTTTTTTGTAGTTTTTCTATTTCTTCGTCAACAAACTCAATAATTTCTCCCGATTTAATATCAATAAGATGATCGTGATGACTTTCAACCAATGTTTCATACCTTGCTTTTCCACCTTTAAAATCGTGCTTAGTCAATATGCCAGATTCCTCAAAAAGCTTAACTGTTCTATAAACTGTAGCAATACTTATCTTTGAGTCTAGCTTAGAAACTCTTTGATATAATTCATCAACATCAGGATGATCGGACTCACCATAAACTTCTTTTGATTCAGATAAAACTTTAGCAATTATTTTTCTTTGATCGGTAAGTTTGACACCTTTCTTCAGGCAAATTTGTTCAATAGTTTCAGACATGGTTTATTCTAACTTGAATATACAGGTTTTATCAAACTTTTATTTTTGTCTAATTTTATTAAATTTTTATAATTTTTATTAATTAAATCATGTGATTTAAATCCAATTAAAAACGCACTATTTACCAAACAAATAGCTTTAGCCACTGATAAAGAAATTCTAAGACTGGTAAATTTACCAGGTCCTACGTTGATAAATATTCTATGAATATCGCTTATTTTAATTTTTTTTATATTCAAAAATTTCAAAAGTAGTTTCATAAAATTATCAAAGTTTTCTCTACTGTTTATATGTTTGCTAGTATATGATTGTTTATCAGCAATGATCACAAAAACAATTTCTTCATTAGCCGCATCAATTATTAAATTTATCATTATTTTCTTATTTTTTTTAAATGCTTACGCAGACCCTGTAAACAAAAAATATGAACCTAAAGAAAAGGGAATTTTAGCCTTGATGTATCATAGATTTGAAGAAAATAAATATCCTTCTACCAATATAAAAATTGACGTATTTCAAGAACATTTAAATATTATCAGAGAAAATAATTTCTCTTTTTTAAATCCGAAAAACTTTGAAATAGAATTTAATAAAGTAAGTGAAGAAAAAAAAATTTTACTTACTATTGATGATGCATTCTCTTCTTTTTATTTAAATGCATGGCCAATTCTAAAAAAAGACAAGATCCCTTTCATTTTATTTGTTTCAACAGAAGCTGTAGGTAATCAAGGTTATATGAATTGGGATGAAATTATAGACATATCAAATGAAGATTTTGTATTTATAGGAAATCACTCACATTCACATGAATACTTAGTAAAATATAATTTTGAAAAATTTAAAAAAGATATTCTTAAATCAGTAAAAATATTTGAGAAAAATCTTGGCTATAATTCTAAGTTTTTTTCATATCCATTCGGCGAGTATAGTTTAGAACAAAAAAAATTTATTACTGAAAAATTTGACTATGCTTTTGGTCAACATTCAGGAGTTATAGATTTAAATAAAGATAAATATGAGTTACCTAGATTTCCAATAAATGAGAAATATGGAGACCTTGAAAGATTTAAATTTTTAATTAATCTTTTGCCAATTCAATATAAAGTCATAACTCCAGAAGAAAAATTTTTGGAAGATACTAACAATCCACCTAAACTAGTAATAGAATTTTTTAATGATCAACCTAAAATTAATAAAATAAATTGCTTTTCGAATGAAGGTGGTGATTGGAAAAACTCTAAACTAAATTATAAAAAAAATAAAATTGAAGTTATATTTACTGAAAAATTTTTACCAAGAAGAGGGAGAATTAATTGTTCAATGCAAGATCAAGATGGATGGAGATGGTTCGGAACTCAATTTACTCTAAATTAGATTCTTCATTTTTAAACTTGTTGGTAAAATATCTACATCATCAAAATCAGTTAAAGAATTCTGATTAATAATTTTTTTAAGAACTTCTGTATATTCTTTACCTGTTTCAGCATATTTTTCTAAAAAATTAACTAGTTTTAAACTATCTAACTTTTCATCATTATCTCTTTGAATTGCTCGTTCAATTCTAAATTCTTTATAGCTTGGATGTGTATTTAAATTTCTTTGGTAAGCTCTTACAGAAGCTTTCAAAATTTTAAACTTCGCAACTTTATGTTTTTTGTCTTTTTCAACTTCTAAAGGCTTTATACCTTCACCAGACCATGTCCACTGCCCAAATAATGCATTACCTTCTTGCGCAAACCTGGAGCTTCCCCAACCAGTTTCTTTAGCAGCTTGAGCTATTGCTAGCGAAACAGGAATTTCATCCATTCTTATTTTAAGTTTTGCTAAATCATTAGTTTTAACACCATACTGCTTAAATTTTAGTTCAAGCCATGCTTTATCACGTTGTGAGGTATTATTTTTATTTAAAATTTCAAAAAGTTTTTTTCGATCAAATCTTATTTTGAGGTTTTCCTCAATGATTAGTGGCAATACAATTTTAATAAATAGTTTTTTTCTTTTTTTTGGACTTTCAATATTTTTAAGCTCTTTAGGAAGTTTTGTTAATTGATTACCTGCATTAACTAATTTAGTTTTTTTAACAGTATCAAGATTATATCCATTATCTCTAAATAATTCCTCAATTGTTGAGGCACTCAATCTTTGGGGGTCCTCATCTTCTTCATTCTTTCCAAAAACATCAATATCGTCAAAAATATTCCATGTAAATCTGTCTTTAATTGAGCCTTTGATTATTTTATTTTTTTTTTTCTGTTTTTCTAATATTTCATCAAAATGTTGTTTTGAAGAATTAAAAACAACTTCGTTTGATTTTAGATTAATTTTCATAAGACTGAGTGTGTATGGCAAAACTGAAAATATAAGTATTATAATTAGACTTGTTAGTAATGTTTTAAAAAAATTAAGATTACTATTATCTTGTTTTTTTTTTAAATTTTTATATTTCATGTCTATAAATTCTTATAATTGATAGAACAGATATTATACAGCTAAAACTTCTTTAACTTCTGGGATATAATGACAAAGTAAGTTTTGGACACCTTGTTTTAAAGTTAATGTTGAAGATGGACATCCTGAACAGCTACCTTTTAACATAACTGTAACTTTTCCATCTTTAAATTCTTTAAATGTTATGTCTCCACCATCTCTCGCTACAGCTGGCCTAATTTTAGTTTCTAGTATTTTAATAATTTTATTTTCAATTTCACCATAATCATTACTATCGGTTAATTCTGTCTTTTTATTTATAATAAACTCATTACCTTCATCATAGAATTCATTTAAATGTGAAATAACAATATGCTTTATATTTTCCCATTTTTCATCTTGAATTTTATTAATTGATAGAAAATCTTCACTCAAAAATATTCCTGTAACGCCATTAATTGATAAAATATTTTTTAATAAAGGAATTTCTGTTTGGTTCACATTTAAAAATTCATAAGGCCCATCGTTTGATACCCTTTTACCTGGAAGGAATTTAAGAGAATTTGGGTTTGGAGTTTCTTGAGTTTGAATAAACATACTTCTTATATAGCCATTAATTCTTAAATTTAAAGAATTTAAAATCCTATTATTTTCTTCATTTCTTTTATTTTTTTTCCTGCAATTTCTTCAGCCTTATTTGCACCTTCTGCAAGAACTTTGTCTAAATAATTTTGATCATTGATCAATTTTTTAATCTCATCAGAAATTGGGGAAATTTTACTTGATAAAACTTCAGCTAATTGACTTTTTAGATCTGAAAAATTTTTTCCCCCAAATTCCTCTAAAGTTTTATCTAAAGTTTGATTTAAAATACTAGAATATATTCCAAGTAAATTTTCAGCTTCTGGCCTATCTTTTAATTTGTGCTCTTCATAAGGAAGAGAAAAAGAGTCTGTTTTAGCTTTTTTAATTTTATTTATAATTTCGTCTTTTGTATCGGTTAAGTTAATTCTACTAAGATCTGATGGATCTGATTTACTCATTTTTTTTAAACCGTCTTTTAAACTCATTATTCTTGAAAAATCTTTTTTTATTAATGGTTCTGGAACCCTTAAAAAATCTACACAGTCAAAATCTTTATTAAATTTGTGAGCTATGTCTCTTGTTAATTCTAAATGTTGTTTCTGATCTTCTCCAACAGGTACATGCGTAGCATCATAAAGTAATATATCACTAGCCATTAATATAGGATAAATATACAAACCAACTGAAGCCTTTTCCTTATCCTTTCCAGCTTTTTCTTTAAATTGTGTCATTCTATTAAGCCAACCCATTGGAGCCATACAACTCAAAATCCATGAGCCCTCTGCATGTGCATGAACTTTTGATTGATTAAAAATAATACTTTTACTTGGATCAATACCACTTGCAATAAATGTTGCGGTTGTTTCACGAATATTATTCTTTAATTGATCTTTATCTTGCTTAACAGTTATTGCATGTAAATCTACAACACAAAAAATACATTCATTTTGATTATCATTATTTAAATCTACAAAATTTTTAATAGCCCCAAGGTAGTTACCTAAATGTAGATTGCCAGTAGGCTGAACACCAGAAAATATTTTTTTGGACATTTTTTAATACTTTAAATTAATATCTGAAATTTTAAAGGCTTTTATAATAATTGAAATTGCAATGTATGAAACAAAAGTTGATAAAACAATCAAAACAATAAAAATAAATTTATAATTATTTACATAGACTAATGAGCTTTCTAAAAGATTTATTAAAAAATAAAATATGAAGATTGCAATTATATTTGAGAAAATAATTTTTGATATCTGAATAATAAAATTTGAACTAAATTTAAAGTAATTTTTATTAATTACAAAGACTAATAAGATAATTCCATTAAACCATGATGAGATAGTGGTTGCGATTGGTATTATAATGAATCCAACCTTTGAAAAAAACATCAAACTAATTGTGATATTTAAAATTACAGAAATCAAAGAATATTTAAATGGTGTTTTAGTATCATTTCTTGCAAACAAAAAAGTTGAAAATATTTTGATCAAAGAAAATGCTGGAAGCCCAAAAGAAAAATAGAACAAGGCTTTTGCAGAATTACTTACACTTACCTTGTCGAAAGAACCATATCCAAATAAAGCAGATGTTATTTGCTCTGAGCCGACGATTAGAGCAAGTGATGCCGGTAAACTTAAAAATAAACTCAATTCTAAAGCTTTATTTTGTAATTCTCTCGTTTTTAACGAGTTATTACTTTTAATATGTCGACTTAAGTTTGGAAGTATCACAGTACCTATAGCAATACCAGCTATTGCTAGATTTATCTGATAAATTCTATCTGCATAATATAAATATGAAACAGCACTTGCTTGAAATGAAGCAATAATTGTTCCAACTAAGATATTTATTTGGGTTACACCTGATGAAAATATGCTTGGTAAAAGTTTACTAAAAAAGTTTTTAACTTTATCGTTAATTTTAAAATTAAAGTTTATTTTTATTACAAAATATTTTTTTACAAATATTAATAAAAAAATAAATTGTAGGAGCCCTGCAATCGTAACAGTGTAAGATAAGTAATAAACCAAATTATCATTTAAATTTTCAGCATATAGTAAACAAATTATTAACAATATATTCAGAATTATTGGTGCTGCAGCTGTGGCAGCAAATTTATTATGTGAGTTTAAAATTGCTGAAAAAAAAGATGCAAGACTAATAAAAAATAAAAAAGGAAATGTAATTCTAGTTAGGTCAATTGCAATATTTAATTTTTCTGGATCATTTGAAAATCCTGGTGCAATTATTTTAATAAAAGCTGGCATAAATATTTCAATTATTAAGATCGTAAAGAACAGGCCTAATAACAATAAATTAAAAATTGTACTTGCAAAAGAGCTTGCATTTTTTTTTGTTTTAAGAAGCTCTGAGGAATAAGAGGGAACAAATGCAGCATTAAAAGTTCCCTCTGAAAATAATCTTCTAAAAGTATTTGGAATTCTAAAGGCTACAAAAAAAGCATCTGCTAAAGGTCCCGAACCAAGGTATATTGCTATGAAAAAATCTCTTATGTAACCAAGAATCCTACTTAACAAAACAAATAAACTAAATGTGCTTGTTGACTTAATGAGGTTCATAAATCATATTAGTCTTAAATTTACCTTAATAGTATATTTAATTTACCTAATGAAAAAAAACAAAATTGAACATTATTCAGATAAAGAGGCTCTTGAATTTCACAATTCAAATAAATCTGGCAAGATTGAGATAAATTCCTCAAAACCGATGACATCAAAGAGAGACTTAGCTTTAGCTTACTCTCCAGGTGTAGCAGTTCCAGTTAAAGAAATTTTTAAAAATCCAGAGCTAGCATATGATTATACTACCAAAGGAAATTTAGTTGCAGTGATAAGTAATGGATCTGCAATTTTAGGGTTAGGTAACTTAGGAGCAATTGCATCAAAACCTGTAATGGAAGGTAAAGCGGTATTATTTAAAAGATTTGCAGATATAGATGCTATTGATTTAGAAATTGATAGTAAAGATCCTGAAGAAATAGTGAATAGCATAAAAAATTTTGCTGTAAGTTTTGGAGGTATCAATCTTGAGGATATTGCTGCCCCAGATTGTTTTATAATTGAGGAAAATCTAAAAAAAATACTTGATATACCGGTATTTCATGATGACCAACATGGAACAGCAATTATAACATCAGCAGCACTCATTAATTCAATACATATTACTAAAAAAATAATTTCTAAAATAAAAGTTGTTGTAAATGGTGCAGGAGCATCTGCTATGGCTTGCTCAGATCTTTTTATGAAATTAGGAGTAAAAAAACAAAATTTAACAATGATTGATAGCAAGGGTGTAATTAATTTAGACAGAAAAGGATTAAATAAGTGGAAATCAAAATATGCAAAAAAAACAAAAGCTTTAACTCTAAGTGATGCATTAAAAAATGCAGATGTTTTTTTAGGACTATCATCAGCAGGTATCCTAAAAAAAGAAATGATTAAAGATATGGCAAAAAACCCAATTATATTTGCTTGCGCTAACCCAGATCCAGAAATTTTACCAGAGGAAGTTTATAAGATTAGAAAAGACGCAATTATAGCAACTGGTAGATCAGATTATGCAAACCAGGTTAATAATTTAATAGGTTTTCCCTATATATTCAGAGGAGCGCTTGACGTAAGAGCAAAAACAATAAATGAAGAAATGAAAATTTCTGCAGCTAATGCGATTGCTAAATTAGCTAGAGAAAGAGTTCCAGATGAAGTAACTGCAGCTATGGGGGGGGATAGACCCAGATATGGTAAAGATTACATTATTCCATCTACCTTTGACCCAAGATTAATAAGTGTAATCCCAGTAGCGGTGGCAAAAGCTGCAATAAAAAGTGGAGTGGCTAGAAAAAAAATCGAAAACTTTAACTTATACTCTGAACAATTAAAACAAAGATTGGATCCATCAGTAACTATTCTTCAAGGGATAAATTCTAAAGTCAAAAAAAATCAAAAAACTGTTGTATTTGCAGATGGTGAAGATGAAAATACACTTAAGGCTGCAATTGCATTTAAAAATGATGGTCTAGGAACTCCGATAATTGTTGCAAAAGATAATGTTGTTAAACAAAGACTAAAAGAAATTGGTTATGGAGAAAACCTAGATATAAAAATCGTAAATTCTACCAATAAAAAATTAAGAGCAAAATATGCAAAATTTCTGTTTAAAAAATTGCATAGAAATCAAGGTTTACTTGAGAGAGATTGTGATAGAATGATTAGAAATGACAGAGTTATTTGGTCATCATGTATGGTTGAGTGTGGTGATGCAGATGCAATGGTAACAGGTAATACTAGAAGATATTCTCAATCACTTGAAAAAATTAAAAAAGTAATCCCTCCTAGAAAAGGAGAAATAATGTTTGGATTAAATATGGTGGTAAGTAAAGGTAAAACTATATTTATTGGTGATACATCAGTTAATGAGTATCCTTCTTCTGAAGAATTAGCTGATATAGCTATATCATCAGCAAGAGTTTCGAGATTATTCGGATTTGATCCAAAGGTAGCTTTTTTATCTCACTCAACCTTTGGTCAACCTATAACCAGTAGAACAAAACATATTAGAGATGCTGTAGAAATATTAAAAAAGAGAAGAGTAGATTTTAAGTTTGATGGTGATATGCAGCCAGATGTTGCGCTAAATAAGGAATACTCTGAACTTTATCCATTTTCAGAGATTGTGGGTAATGCTAATATTTTAATAATGCCTGGTCAACATAGTGCAGCAATTTCCAATAAAATTATGAAAACATTGGGTGGTGCTAAAGTTATTGGCCCACTATTAATAGGTCTTGCTCAACCAATAGAAATCGCACCTCTAAGATCTTCTACCTCTGAAATATTAGATTTAGCTTCTGTTGCAGCTTACTCAGCTGGTGTGATTAAATATAAAAAAACAAGTTAATTTTATATTTATTTTTTTACAACTCTTAGATCATCAACCAAAAATATACTAGTTATAACATCTTCAACATCTAAAATCTGTTTAGCCTCTTTAGTTACTTCATCTCTCTCTATATTATTTTGAGCTATGCCATAGATATAAATATTTTTTTTGTAGGTATCGATATTATAATTAACTGCTTTAATTTTCTTACTACTAATTAAAGCTGCTCTGAGTTGAGATGTTATAAGTAAATCTTTTGCAGATCTTTTAAAATCAAATTTTTCCTTAATTTGCAAATCATTATTAACTGATCTAGCACCTTTAATTTCCCATGCTAACTTTGTAATTTTAAGTTTATCTTCAACTGAATTAACTTTTCCTGTAAGAAATATTCGTCCATCAAGTATTTTAGTTTTTACTGAAATAATATAACTTTTATTTTCTGATAATAATCTCGCCCTAAGATTTTGTTGCATTAATGAATCATCTATTTGCGTACCTAAACTTCTAGGGTCTAAAGCTATTGAAACTCCAGTTCCTAAAACCCCTGTCGAGGAATAGCCAACACAACTTGAAAGAATAATAAAACTTAAAAGAATTATGATCTTTCTAATTTTCATTTTTAATTTCAAGACAATAATTATAGATAAGCTTTTTAGAAATTTCTCTATCTTCTGAGATTTTTTTTACAATATCTTTAATAGACATTTTTTGAATTAATTTATTTATCTTTTTTTTATCTGATTCTTCAAGTTCTTTAAAACTTAATTTTTCTTTTTTTGGTTCGGAAATAACTACTGTTAACTCACCTTTTCTTGAAAAATTTACATTTGATAAGTCTATTACTGAAGTTCTAATATATTCTTCATGATATTTTGTAATTTCTCTGCAAATTACGATATCTCTATTAGAAAAAAATTCTTTTATATCATTAATTCTTTTTTCAAGTTTATTTGGAGATATGAAAAATACAATTGAACTCTCAAGTGATGATAAATTTTTAAATAATTTTTTAATTTGATTTTGTTTTTCAGGAGGAAACCCACAAAAATAAAAATTATCAGAAAAACCACTTATTGATATTGCAGCACTTACTGCGGATGCACCAGGAATTGGAAAAATTTCAATTTCATTTTTTTTACACTCTTTAACTAATATTCTTCCAGGATCAGAAACCGTAGGTGTTCCAGCATCTGAAACTAGTGATACTATTTTGTTATTTTTCAAAATCTCAATGACCTTTTCTAAATTTTTATTTTCATTAAACTTATGATTTGAAATTAGTTTTTTATTTATTTCGAATTTTTGAAGTATTTTTTTTGTAACTCTTGTATCCTCACATAAAATTAGGTCAGACTCTTGAAGGATTTTAATAGCCCTGAATGAAATATCACCCATATTTCCAATTGGTGTGGCAACACAATATAGCCCAGGTTTAAATTTATTATTGTTCAAATTCATAAGAATTGTTTAACTAATTATATTATTAAAACTTAAATGAAAACTTTAATCAAATTGTTAATTTTTTTTGCATTAACTAACTGCTTTTTTAATCAAAATATTTTTGCATCCGAAAAAATTAAGATTGGATTGATTGTTCCATTAAGTGGTGAAAATTCTTTAATTGGTGAAAGAATCGTTAAATCAATCAGAATGGCTGTAAATAAAATTAATGATGAAAGAATCGAGATAATTCCAAGAGATACAAAATCAAATCCCATTGATGCTTTAAAGGTATCTACAGAATTGTATAAAGAGGATGTAAAAATAATCATTGGGCCAGTATTTAACGAAAGCACTAAATATCTTGATGATCTTAAAGAAATAACATTCATATCTTTTACAAATAAGTTAATCGACAATCCAAAAAATGTGATTAGTGCTGGAGTTAACGCTATATCACAATTACAAACGATAAAAAAATTCAATGAAAAAAATAATCTCTCAAAAAGTATTTTTTTAATTCCAAGATCACAATTTAAACAAGAAATAGAACAAGCAATTAATAAAACAAACATTAAGCATAAAGAAGTATTTTATTATGACAGAGAGCCAACTAAACTTACTAAACAAATTGAAGATTTAACAAAATATAATGTAAGAAAAGATAATCTTAAAAACGAAATAAAAAGATTAGAAAGCTTATCATTTAAAGACAAAGATAAAAAAATACAAAATTTAATGAAAAAAGATACACTTGGAAGTATTAATTTTGACTCTGTTATTATAGCTGATTTTGACGAAAATTTGAAAAGTGTAGCCACATCTCTTCTTTATACTGATGTCTCATCAAAAAGAATTTCTTATATAACCTTGAATCAATGGTTTGATAAGAGTCTTTTAAAAGAAAATTCTCTACATCCAATATATTTTCCATCGATAAATAAAAGTAATTACGAATTATTTATGAATGATTTCAAAAATACTTACGGTTTAGAAGGAGATCAACTTTCATTTTTAAGCTATGATTTAGTTGGATTAGTCTATTTTTTAATTTATGAAAATGATTTTCAAATCTCAAAAAAAATATTCTATAAAAATAACAAATTTAAGGGAAAAATAGGGGTTTTTGAAATAAGCAAAAATACTATTACCCATCAACTAAACTTCTATAGCGTTGAAGATAATAAATTTAAAAAAATTTTTTAATTTTTTTAAATGCATTTGAACGATGGTCTATTCTGTATTTTTCGTTAGGATTCATCTCACCAAAAGTTAATCTTTTTCCCTTAGGAATAAAAATTGGATCGTACCCGAAACCATTTTTTCCTTTCTTCAAATTGGATATGCGTCCTTCAATTTTACCAATTTTACTTACAAATTGACCATTTGGCCAAAAAATAGTGAGTACGCAAACAAACCTTGCACTCAATCTTCTTTTTTTCCAATTTTTATCTTTTTTGGAAATTTCTTTGTAAACTTTTTTGATAGCTAAATTGAAATTTCTTTTTTTTCCTGACCAATCTGCTGAGTATATCCCAGGTGCTTTATTTAAAATATCGATCTCGATTCCTGAGTCGTCTGACATACAAATTTTATTAGTTTTTTTTGAAAAATATTTTGCTTTCAGAAGAGAATTTTCGTCAAAAGTAGCCCCGGTTTCTTTTGGACTTGGTATTTTGAAGTCTAAATTTGAATATATTTTTAAAGTTTTAGGTAATAGATCTGCTATTTCCTTTAGTTTTCCTTTGTTATTTGAGCCAATGAATATCTCTTTAATTTTTTTTTTAGGCATCTAGAAATTATACTTTTTCTTACCATATAAACAATATGGACAAAGAAGAATTAAAAGAAGATATAGATAATAGTACGGTTGAAAATGATGGCATTAAATCTCAAACAGCAGAAAATGATGTTTCAGATCAAAAAAATGAAGATAATAAATCAGAGTCAGAGATAAAAGAGGACGAAAAATTAACTCCTGAACAAGAGTTAGAAACACTCAAAGATAAAGTAGCAAGAACATTTGCGGAGATGGAAAATCAAAGACGTAGGTTTGAAAAAGAAAGAGACGAAGCATACGAATACGGTGGATATTCTTTTGCTAAAGAGGCATTAAACCTATTAGATAATCTTGAGAGATCGAAAGTGGCATTAGAGAATGATCAAAAATTAAAGAATACAGATGCACTCAAAAAAATCTTAGATCATTTAGACATTATAAACAACGATATGCTTTCAATATTTAAAAAAAATAATATTGAGCCTATAAAGTCAATTAATGAAAAACTTGACCCAAATCTTCATCAAGCGATGATGGAAGTTGAGGATGATTCAAAAGAGCCGGGAACAATAGTTCAAGAAATTCAAAAAGGTTTTATGATGAAAGATAGATTGTTGAGACCTTCTTTGGTTGGTGTTTCAAAAAAAAAAGCAAAAGATGAAGAAAAAAAGGACCAAAAAGATGAAAAAAACTAATAAAATCAACCAAAATTTAAATTTTGTAGACGGTTGTAGTCTAATAATTAACACTTATATGTCGCTTAGGAATTAAATTATGAGCAAAGTAATTGGAATAGATTTAGGAACAACAAACTCTTGTGTAGCCGTCATGGAGGGTACGCAAGCTAAAGTTTTAGAAAATGCTGAAGGTGCAAGAACAACACCTTCTGTAGTTGCATTTTCTGATAATGACGAGAAATTAATTGGGCAACCCGCTAAAAGACAGGCAGTAACTAATCCTCAAAATACAATATTTGCTGTTAAAAGATTAATAGGAAGAAATTTTGATGATCCTTCTGTTAAAAAAGATGTTGAGACTGCGCCTTTTAAAATAGTTAACTCTGATAAAGGAGATGCTTGGATTGAAGCAAAGGGCAACAAATACTCTCCATCACAGATTTCTGCTTTTACACTTCAAAAAATGAAAGAAACTGCTGAAAAATATTTAGGCCAAGAAGTTTCTAAAGCTGTAATAACTGTTCCTGCTTATTTTAATGATGCACAGAGACAAGCAACTAAAGATGCTGGTAAAATTGCAGGCTTAGAAGTTTTAAGAATTATTAACGAGCCAACAGCAGCGGCACTTGCTTATGGACTAGACAAAAAAGCAAACAATAAAATTGCAGTTTATGATTTGGGGGGAGGTACTTTTGATGTATCAATTCTTGAGTTAGGAGATGGAGTATTTGAAGTTAAATCAACGAATGGAGACACTTTCCTTGGTGGTGAAGACTTTGATAATACAATTGTTGATTACTTATTAAATGAATTTAAAAAAGAAAATGGTATTGATTTAAAATCAGATAAATTAGCATTACAAAGACTTAAGGAAGCTGCAGAAAAAGCAAAAATTGAATTATCATCTGCTGCTCAAACTGAGATAAATTTACCATTTATTACAGCAGATAAAACTGGACCAAAACATATTAATATGAAAATGACTAGAGCAAAACTTGAGGCTCTTGTTGAAGATCTTATTTCTAGAACTATTCCACCTTGCGAAACAGCTCTTAAGGACGCTGGTTTAAGTGCAAGTGAAATTGATGAGATAATACTTGTCGGTGGAATGACTAGAATGCCAAAAGTAATAGAAGAAGTTAAAAATTTCTTTGGAAAAGAGCCAAACAAATCTGTAAATCCTGATGAAGTTGTTGCAATGGGTGCAGCTATTCAAGCAGGAGTTTTACAAGGAGATGTTAAAGACGTTCTATTATTAGACGTTACACCGCTCTCGCTCGGAATAGAAACTTTAGGTGGAGTTTCAACTAAATTGATAGAAAAAAATACAACAATACCAACTAAAAAAAGTCAAGTTTTCTCGACTGCAGAAGATAACCAACCTGCAGTCTCAATTAGAGTTTTGCAAGGTGAAAGAGATATGGCCTCTGACAACAAGATTTTAGGTAATTTTGAGCTAGTAGGTATAGCTCCAGCTCCAAGAGGTGTTCCTCAAATTGAAGTTACATTCGATATCGACGCAAATGGAATTGTAAATGTTTCTGCAAAAGATAAAGGGACTGGTAAAGAACAAAAGATTCAAATTCAAGCCTCAGGTGGTTTAAGTGATGATGAAATTAACCAAATGGTTAAGGATGCTGAGACAAATAAAGAAGCTGACAAAAAGAAAAGAGAAGCTGTAGATGCGAGAAACCAAGCTGATACTTTGCTTCATTCTACTGAAAAAAATTTAAAAGAACATGGTAGCAATGTTTCTGATGCAGATAAAAAAGCTATTGAAGATGCATCTGCAAATGTAAGAAACGCATTAAAAGGAACTGATGTAGAGGAAATTAAAAAGAAAACTCAAGATTTGGTTCAAGCTTCAATGAAACTAGGCGAAGCTATTTACAAATCACAACAAAGTACAAAACCTGGTGATGCACCTAAAGATGCAAAGGATGAAGGGAAAAAAGACGATAATGTTGTTGATGCAGACTTTGAAGAAGTAAAAGACGATAAAGAAAAAAGCGCCTAAACTATCAACCATTTGTCTATAACTAGTTATGGCAAAAAGAGATTACTACGATGTTTTGGGTGTTGAAAAGAGTGCTGGTCCAGATCAAATAAAAGCAGCTTATAGAAAACAAGCAGTAAAATATCACCCAGATAAAAATAAAGGTGACAAAGGAGCAGAGGAAAAATTTAAAGAAGCCTCTGAAGCTTATCACGTTTTATCAAATTCAGAGAGAAAACAAAATTACGACAATTTTGGACATGCTGCATTTGAAAATGGTGGCGGAGGTGGAAGAGGCGGTTTCGGAAATTTTGACTTTTCTGGCTCTTTTTCAGATATCTTTGAAGACTTTTTTGGCGAGGGTTTTGGTGGAGGTGGAAGAAGATCAAGAAGATCTAATAACCGTGGCTCTGATTTAAGATATGATCTCTCTATAAGTTTAGAGGAGGCTTATGCTGGAAAAAAACAAGATATTAAATTCTCAACTTCTGATAAATGTGATGTTTGTAACGGATCAGGTTCAAAACCAGGTTATAGTGCAAGCACGTGTTCAATGTGTGGAGGACATGGACAAGTTCGCTCAAGCCAGGGGTTTTTTACTGTACAACAAACTTGCCCTCAGTGTGCAGGTTCCGGTGAACAAATAACTCACCCATGTTCAAATTGTGGGGGTACAGGTAAAAAACAAACAAGTAAGAGACTTTCAGTGACGATTCCTAAGGGTGTTGATGATGGCACTAGAATTCGATTGTCTGGGAAAGGTGAGGCAGGTTCAAGAGGAGCTAGCAATGGTGATCTTTATTTATTTATTAATGTAAATTCTCATGAACTTTTCAAAAGGTCTGAAGAAAATTTATTTTTTGAATGCCCAATATCAATTGCAGACGCTGCTTTAGGAGCAGAAATAAAAATACCAACAATAGACGGTGGGAAAGCAAAGATAAAAATCCCAGCTGGAACACAAAGTGGTAAACAATTTAGATTAAAGGAAAAAGGAATGCCATTAATGAGAGGAAATGATTATGGGGATCTTTATGTTCAGGTGAACACTGAGGTACCAGTATCTTTAAATAAAGAACAAAAAGAGTTACTTGAAAAATTTAGAGAAATAGAAAATGAAAAATCAAATCCAAGTATTAAAAAATTCTTTAAAAAAGCAAAAAGTTTTTGGAAAAATTAGATGAAAAAAAAAATCAAATATACAATTTTTGGTATTATTTATGTTTTAGCAATTCTAATTCTAGGTGCCTATTTTTATAAAGAGGGAATTGGAATAATTTAATTATCTTTTGCTAATCTTATAAATATATCTCCCATACCACCTTGTACTTCATCAAGAGGAGCATTATTTCTTAGTTCGCAGTATTGTCCCGTAACCTCATGACTATCAATAGCAGCAATGCTTTGAGAATTACATTTTGTAGCATTATGAAATAAACCAATTACTAGTCTCTCATCTAATACAAATACTTGATTGTTATCGAGTTTTTTTCCATTACAAAAATAATCCTTGTTTACTTCTCTTGGAAAATCTTTTTTACCACAGGGATTTTTTATTGTGAGAACAAAAAATTCTTTTTCACCATCTGTAAAATTATATTTCATTTTTTTTACTTTAGAGTATTTCATCAAATCACACGAGCATGGATAACAACACTTATGATAAAATCCACATATTTTCTCTTCATTTTCAACATTTTTAAGATAAACAAATTCTGGTTTACTGTTTGGATCAATCAATGATCCAGAAACAGCACAATATAACTTATTGTATTCTATAAAATCTTGGTAGGTAATTTCTTTGGTTAAAATATGTTTAAAAAATTTTGGACCTGCAGCATTTCTATTTTGGTCAGGGAAAATTTTTGGCCAATCTTTTACTAAATCAGCATAATAATTAAATTGATTAGAATATGTTGGTTTTATCGAACTAAAAGTTATTAAAAGAAAAAAAACTATAAAATATTTTAATTTGTTCATGATTTTCCAATTAGAATACTTTAATTATTTTAATTATTGAATTGAGTTTTATTGTCCTATCTTTTTTGATTTACTTCTATTGTTTTATTAAATTCATTTATTTTTAGTGACTGCGAAGAACCATCAGTCCATACTATTTTTACTGAAATATTTTTTTCACTCTCTCTGATGCCATAATGAGCAATGGGTTCCATTTGACATAAATATCCAGAACCAGCATCAATGGTTTTGGCATGATTCCTTAAGTTAGAATTTAGTATAACAGTAGCTCCTCTTGCAGGTGCACCATACTTATTTAATGGTTTAATTCTTAGATAATTGAAGTCTTTTTTAATATCAGCTTTATACATTGTTAGTGGTTGCATGCCAGATTCTCCGTGAGAAACTAATAATTCTAAAATTCCATCATCATCTATATCCGCAACTGCTGCTCCTGTTCCTAAGCCGTTAGACTCGTAAGCATTTTGAATTTTTATCTCTTCAAAAAAACCATTTTCTTTTATTTTGAATAATTTATTTGGTTCACCAATATTATTCATGAATATTTCATCATAGCCATCATTATCAAAATCCGCTGATATCACTGTTCTAATTCTAGTAGGAATATTATAGGTTGGAGTAGCGATATCTTTAAATTTGTTATCCTCTAATACAAAAGCCCTATGGTAACCATTCCAATTGGATGTGATTATATCTAATCTTCCTCTATAAAGTATGTCTGATAATGTTGTGCCTCTTCCATTTTCATATTGATCATCAATTTTATAATCCTTAGCTATATCCTGAAAGAAACCGTCAGAATTATAATATAAAAAATTTTTTCCTCTTTCGTTTGCAGCAAATATGTCAGTTTTTCCTGATAAAATATTTCCTGCAACCACAGCTCTTCCACCAGTTATTTTATCAATTTTTAGCTGCTCTGCTAAATCCAGTATTTGCCCGGAATTTTGTTCATAAAACCTAGTCGGACCCCCGTAATTGGCAACATATATGCCATATTTTCCATCACCATTTCTATCCACACAAACAACAGACCTACCAGCAGTTAGGTTTAAATTTTTTTTATTAATTCCTTTTTCAAATAAATCAATAAAACCATCACTAATGGTATCAATCAATCTATCTGAATATTTTTTTTCTCCACTATAGGTGTCGGTATTTAAAAAATATATTTCTTCAAAGCCATCTTGATCAATATCGCAAGCAGCAACTCCAATTGTTTTTCTTTTAGCGTCATCAAAGATTTCATTTTTATTTATATTTATAAGTTTCCCATTTTGGTAAGACAATGCTAAGTTAGAAAAACCAAACCCAGTAACGACAAATTCATATTTATTATCTTGGTTTATGTCTGTAACAGACACACCGTAACTCAGTCTAAAATCATTATTTTCAATCAAAGATGTAATATCTTTAAAAAAGTCAGCTTTAGATTGATTGATAGACACAAAAAAAATAAAAACTAAAAATAATTTTAAAAGGTATTTAATAACCATAATTGTTGTATATTGTTAAAAAAAATATATTAAAAAAATTTAATGGGCAAAGCAAATTTAGCGATATCTGGTTGCATGGGACGAATGGGCCAACAACTGGTAAAATCTTCACGAGTTGATAAAAATTTTAAATTAACAACTCTTACAGAAAATAGATTAATAAAAAAAAAAATTTCTGGAATTAAACCTAGTTTGAATAGTGAAGATTCCTTTAAAAATGTTGATTTAATTATCGATTTTACTGTCCCTAAATGTACTTTTGAAGTTCTAAAAATAGCTTTAAAGCTAAAAAAAAGAGTTGTTATTGGTACAACTGGATTTACCAAAAAAGAAGAGGGTCTTATTAAAAAATTTTCAAAAAAAATTCCAATACTAAAAGCTGGAAATATGAGTCTCGGTATAAATTTATTAATGTATTTAACTGAAATCGCGTCTAAATCATTAGGAGATAATTTTTTAAGTAAGGTATATGAGGTTCATCACAAACATAAAATAGACCATCCTTCAGGAACTGCTTTAATGTTAGGCAAAGGAATTGCTATTGGCAAAAATAAAGATTTTTACAATATATTTGGAAAAAAATATCTAAATAAAAAAAATTTTCCTTATGGAAAAAAAATAAATTTTAACTCAATACGAAAAGGTAAAACAGTTGGTGAACACGAAGTTAAATTTTCAAGTGGAAAAGAAATTATTACATTAAATCACGAAGCATTTGATAGGGCTTTATACAGTGAAGGAGCTTTGACAGCTGGAAAATGGTTAATGAAAAAAAAACCTGGTTTATATTCGATGCGTGATGTTTTAAATTTTAAATGAGTGAGAAGCAAAGGGCAAAGATTGTTCTTCGAACTTTAAACAAAATATATCCAAAGACGCCAATTCCTCTAAAACATAGAAATATTTTTACTTTACTAGTTTCTGTTCTTTTATCTGCACAGTGTACAGACGTAAATGTTAATAATGTTACTAAAAATATATATCCAAAATATAATAAGCCTGAACACTTTGTTAAGTTGGGAAGAAAAAAAATTGAAAGACTAATACGAAGCATTGGTATTTTTAGAATTAAAGCAAAAAGTGTTTATAATTTATCAAAAACTTTAGTTGAAAAATACAACGGCAAAGTTCCAAAAACATTTCAACAACTTGAAGAATTACCAGGTGTTGGGCATAAAACAGCCAGTGTAGTGATGTCTCAAGGGTTTGGATATGCTGCCTTTCCAGTTGACACTCATATACATAGACTAGCGCAAAGATGGGGTTTAACTAATGGAAAGAATGTAGTTCAAACCGAAGAAGATCTTAAAAGACTTTTTCCTAAAAAATATTGGAATAAGTTACATCTTCAAATTATTTATTACGGAAGAGAACATTGTAAAGCAAGAGAGTGCTATGGTTTATCTTGTAAAATCTGTACTACTTGTTATCCTAAGAGAAAAAAACCACTTACAACCAAGAAAGCATAAATAATGAAAATATTAGGAATTGGAAACGCAATTGTAGATGTAATTTGCAAAGTAGAAGATGATTTTATTACTAAAAATAATTTAACTAAAAGTACCATGAAGTTAATTTTTGATGACAAAGAGTTTAAAGATTTATTATCAAATCTTAAAATTGAAAAAACGGTTTCTGGGGGATCTGTTGCTAACTCAATAGTTGGATTATCACAACTTGGTAATGAAGTAGGTTTTATAGGCAAAGTAAACGATGATGAACTTGGTGGTAAATACGAAGATGGTTTGAAGCAAGAAAATGTTAAATATATTTACTCAAAAAAGAAAGAGGAGTTGCCTACTGGTACTTGTTTAATATTAGTTACACCTGACTCAGAAAGGACTATGTGCACCTTTTTAGGAACTGCAGGTAAAATAAATGAGAATGATGTAAGTGAAAATGCTATTAAACAAAGTGAGATTATACTTTTGGAAGGATATCTTTGGGATGAGGGAGACCCAAAAAAAGCATTTGAAAAGGCAATTCAAAGCGCAAATAAAGTAGCCATGTCTTTATCTGATCAGTTTTGTGTTGACCGTCATAAACCTCATTTCTTAGAATTAGTTAAAAATAAATTAGATATAACATTTGCCAATGAACAAGAGATTATGTCATTAACAGATGCTAAATCTTTTGATGAGGTAATAAATTTTTCTAAATCACTTGGTAAGATAATTGTATTAACTCGTGGTGAAAAAGGGGCAGTAGCAATTAATGGAAATGAAGTTGTAGAATGTGGAATAAAAAAAGACCTTAAAATTGTTGATTTAACGGGAGCTGGCGATCTTTTTGCAGGTGGATTTCTTCACGGTCATGTAAATAAAATGTCACTAAAAGAAAGCTTAGATAAAGGTACTGAAATGTCATCAAAAGTAATTCAGCAAATTGGTGCAAGGCTTTAAAGGATATAAATTTATTTTTTCTTTCTCTTAAAACTTCCTTTTCCTTTTTTTGGTTTTATAATTCTTGTTTTATACTTTGGGGTTAATAAATCTTTAGCTATATAGTTTTTTTTTTTCATTAAATTCTATAACCTGATTTTGAACTTTTAATAAAATTATTGTCTTTAAAAACATTATTAATTTTTTTTCTTAATCTATAAATATGAGTTTCCACTGTATGAGTTTCTAACTTTGAATTATGACCCCATACCTCTGTCTGTAACTTAGTAATTTTAACTGGTTTTTCTGAATTTAAGAGGAAAAGAACAATATTTGCCTCTCTCTCAGTCAAATTTAAGGATTTATCTTGACTAAAAATTTTTCTAGAATTCAAATTTAATTTATAATTTCCCAAGTTAATTTCTGACTGTTGATTATATTTTTTCTTCAAAAAACTAACATTAATACTTTCTATTAACTTTGCTATTTCAATAGGTAATTGATTAATTAATATTGAATTATTTGCATCTGTTATTTTTTTGTTAGAGATAATTAGAAAATCATCTCGATTTTTAATATCATGCTCATCAATTTTATTTTTATTAATATTAAGTAGGTTAAAGTTTAGATGATGCTCTATTTCCTTTAGTATCTCGTAAAAGATGTTAAAATCATAAATTACTAACGTTTGATTTTTCATATTTAAATGAGATTATGACAATTATTCTTAAAAATAAAGTAACTCTTAAATTTGATGATTTTTCTTTTAAATGTTGTATTGGAAAAAATGGTTTAAGCAAAAAAAAGGTAGAAGGTGATAGAAAAACTCCAATAGGTTTATTTTCTTTAGGAAAACTTTATTATAGGAGTGATAGAAATTCTAAACCACTAACTAAGTTAAAATGTGTGCCAATTCAAAAAAAAATGGGTTGGTGTGATGATAAGAATAATAAAAAATTCTATAATAAATTAATTAATATAAATAAAAATATAAAACATGAAAAATTATATAGGAAGGATTTTAAGTATGATTTAATGATTCCAATTAATTATAACACTAAAAAAACAAAATTAGGAAGAGGTAGTGCTATTTTCATACATTTAACAAAAAACTTTAATCCAACATTAGGTTGTATCGCGCTTGAAAAGAAAGATTTTTTAATACTATTAAAATTAATAAATAAAAATACAAAAATAAAACTAAGCTAATCTCTTTGACCAAATATATTTGAACCAATTCTTAAATAGGTAGAGCTGTATTCTAACGCATTCAAATAATCAGATGACATTCCCATACTTAATTCATTAAGATTTATCATCTTATTGAGTTCACTCATTTGTGAAAAGTATTTTGAAGTCTCTTCCTCGAAAGGAGGAATACACATTAAACCAATGACTTTAAGATTAAGATCTTTTGTGAATTTATAAAAATCTAATAGATTTTCTTTCACTATCCCTGATTTTTGAACTTCTTCACCAAGATTAATTTGAATAAAAATTTTAGGTTTTTTATCTTGTTTTTCTTGTTCTTCTGCAATTTTTTTTGCTAACTTTTCACTATCTAGAGAGTGAATATAATCAAAAATTTTTATGGCAAATTTGACTTTATTAGTCTGCAATTTACCAATTAAATGTAATTTTATTTTATCATTTTTTATTTTAATGTCGGTCCATTTTTCAATAGCCTCTTGAACTTTATTTTCTCCATAATCCAAATGTCCATATTCAACTAGTGGTAATATATGATTCATCTTAAATGTTTTTGAAACTGCAATTATTTTAGGTATTCTCTCTTTATATTTCAAATTCAATAACTTTGAATTGATTGAGCTTTGAATTGAAATTAAGTTTTGTACTGTTTTATGCATAAAAAAATATTTAAAAAATATTACTTTATAGAAAAATTTGAAAAAAGTAATATCGATATACAAAGTAAAAATACAACAATTATATATAGGAATTACAAAAATAAATATAATACTAAAGAATTAGTTGATTTAAAAAATTACTGTAGGAAAAAAAACCTAAAATTATTATTATCTAACAATATAAAATTATCTATTAAATTAGATTTTGATGGGGCTTACATCCCTTCTTTTAACAAAGATTATGATCATCTTAGTTATTCATTAAAAAAGAATTTTATCTTGCTGGGTTCTGCTCACAGTTTAAAAGAATTCAGAATTAAAGAGAGGCAAAACGTAAGTAAAATTTTTCTATCCTCAATATTTAAAAAAAATAATAATTACTTAGGGATTAATAAATTTAAAATATTATCAAGTTATACAGGTAAAAAAATAATAGCTTTAGGTGGTATATCAAGAGAAAACTTAAAATTAATCAAACTGACTAAGGCTATTGGATTTGCAGGAATTTCTTATTTTAATAAAAAAAAAGGCCCCTAAAAAGGGGCCCTTTTACTTAAATATTTGATTCTATCAATTAGAATGCAAATGATACACCTAACTCGTAACCAGTGTTATCTGAAGTAGCTGTTCCACCCACGTTATCCATTTGAGCATGAGTTCCAGTAATTGTCATACCACCAGATGTGTAAGAGAAATTGATAGCTGAAGCATCTTGGTCTTCAACACTACCTTCTTCATCTACTGTTGATGAGTTAATAGATACTGAAAGATCATCACTTACTGCATATGATACACCAATAGCAGTAAAGTCTTCATCATCAGTTCCTGATCCATAGTCAGTTTCGTTCATTTGATAACCAACTGAGAATGCACCTGCTGTGTAAACTACACCAAACATCGATAAGTCTGCACTATTTGCAGCTGCATTGTTTTCACCCATTGCAGCGTATACTGATAAACCATCAATACCTGTGTATAATACACCATAGTCCATAGAACTATCAACTGATGTAGTTCCATCAGAAGGAATGTAAGATGCTTTAAGCGCTAAACCATCCATAATTGTGTAGTCATAAACGAATGAGTTTTGCGTGTTAGGATCGTTGTTTGCTGCACCAAATTTAGTTCCAGCAAAAGTTGTACCATGTGCTTCCTCGTTTGCAGTAGGAGTAATATCATCCCATGCACCAATCGGTCCAGAAGTACCATCACCAACGTAAGTCAATGTACCCATGCCGTCCAGTGTGATAGCTATTTTGTGAGTATCAACAGCAGTACCGTCAAGCTCCAAAGTGTGAGAAATGCTCATACCATTGTCCATCTCGCCTGATGTTGTAAATGTGACTGAGTCAGTCATTGTCCAACCACTACCTTGGTTATTGTTATCTTGTCCTGTGAAACCAATAGATGTTCCCATAGAAACAGATACGTCAGCAGCTTGTGCTGATGTAGCAACCAATGCAGTACCCAATGCTGTCAATCCTACTTTTTTTAGATTGTTCATATTGTTACCTTTCTTGTTAAGTTTAATATTAAACAGGTTCTATTTATCAATAATTCACAATAATTATGAATAATTGTCGTTTTTAGATATTTATTTTACAAAAGTGTGATATTTTTACATCACTAATTAGGCTTGTTTTATCTAGTTTTTTAACCTTATTTAAAGAATTCCTTTTAATTTTAGGATTTTTTAATCTATTACTAATTTTAGGAAATATTAATGTCTAATTTTAAAAATTTAATCAGCATATTTTTTTTAGGATTCGTTCTAATTTTTCTTAACGGATGTAATGGTTTTAATCAAACCAATGCCAGAGAATTTCCGCCAGATCCTAAATTAAGAGTTAAAAAAAATCTTGAAGAAGGCAGAGGCTTTAGATTGGACAGTGCAATTAAGGAAAATAAAAAAGGTGGAGATTTCCTTTTTGCAAGTGCAAACGAGCTTTGGAGAGCATCACTTGATACAATAGATTTTATGCCTCTATCATCAGTAAATTATAGTGGTGGGATTATAGTAACTGACTGGTATACAGATGAAGATAACCTGGATGAGTCTATTAAAATAAGTATCCGCTTTCTCACAAATGAAGTTAGAACAGACGCTTTAGACATAAAAGTATTTTATAAAAAATGTAATCAAGTCGCGAGTTGCAAAATATCACAAAAAACTGGATCACTTATCGTTGAACTAAAAAAAGAAATATTAACTAAAGCTGCAGTTTATAAAAAAGAAAGAAAAGACAAAAACTTTAGAGAATATAATAACGCAATGTTAAAATAATTTTAAAAATACCAAAAAATTAATTAAAAACCTAAATTAAATAACTAGATAGTGACCTCAAAAGACAGATACAATTTTAAAACCATAGAGCAAAAGTGGCAAGAAAAATGGCATAAATCAAAAGCTTTTTTATCTAAAATAGATAAAAATAAAGAGAAATTTTATTGCCTTGAAATGTTTCCTTATCCATCAGGAAAGATACATATGGGACATGTGAGAAATTATACAATTGGTGATGTTTTATCTAGATACAAATCATTAAAAGGCTTTAATGTTTTACATCCAATGGGATGGGATGCTTTTGGAATGCCGGCTGAAAATGCTGCGAGAGAAAATAATTTAGACCCTAAAGATTGGACAAATAAAAACATATCAACGATGAAAGAGCAATTAAAAAGGCTAGGTCTTTCAATTGATTGGGATAGAGAAATTTCAACATGCTCGGAGGAATATTATAAACATCAACAATTATTTTTTTTAGAACTATATGAAAAGGGTTTAGTCTATAGAAAAGAAAATTATGTAAATTGGGATCCTGTTGATCAGACAGTACTTGCAAATGAGCAGGTAATTGATGGAAAAGGTTGGAGATCTGGAGCAACAGTCGAGAGAAAAAAATTAAATCAATGGTTTTTTAAAATTTCAAAATTTTCACAGGAACTACTTGATGATTTAGACAAATTAAAAGAATGGCCCAACAAAGTAAAGGTCATGCAAAAAAATTGGATAGGAAAATCTTTTGGTTGTGAAATATCATTTAAAACAGAGGGAGATCTACCCGTAAAAGAGATTAAATGTTTTACAACAAGACCAGATACATTGTTTGGATTTTCTTTTTTAGCTGTATCTGTAGATCATGAAATTTCAAAATATTTTTCAGAAAATAAAGAATTTCAAGAATTTAAAAAAGAATGTTCCAAAACTGGAACAACTGAGGAAGCAATTGCAATTGGTGAAAAAATTGGTTTTAAAACTAATTTGATGGCTATAAACCCCTTGGATCCAAAACAAAAAGTCCCTGTTTTCTTTGCTAATTTCGTATTAATGGATTATGGGTTTGGGGCTGTATTTGGGTGTCCTGCTCATGATCAAAGAGATTTTGATTTTGCCACAAAATATAATCTTGAAATTAAAACTGTGGTCAAGCCAAGTGAGGAAGATGATAAATATAAAGTTCAAAAAGAGGCTTATACTGGATCTGGTATAATGATTAATTCTGAATTTCTAAACGGCTTAAAAGTTCCAGATGAGTCAATCCATAAAACAATCGATATTTTAGAGGAGAAAAAAATAGGCAAGAAACAAATTAATTTTAGATTGAAAGATTGGGGTGTTTCTAGACAAAGATATTGGGGATGCCCAATACCTATGGCTTACGATCAAAATGGGAATGTTATACCAATTCCTAAAAAAAACTTGCCAGTTAAACTTCCAGAAAATGTAAATTTGAATTCTAAAGGTAATCCACTGGACACAATAAATGAGTGGAAAAATATTGAAATTAATGGAAAAAAATATGTAAGAGAGACTGATACTTTAGATACATTTGTATGTTCATCTTGGTATTATCTTAGATTTTGCTCACCAAAAGAAAAAGATTATGGTTTCAATAAAGATGAAATAAATTATTGGATGCCTGTGGATCAATATATTGGTGGCGTAGAGCACGCAATTTTACATTTGCTATACTCACGTTTTTTTATGAAAGCATTAGGACACGAAAATGAAGATTTCAAGTTTAATGAGCCATTTCAGGGGCTATTTACACAAGGAATGGTTTGCCATGAAACTTATAAAGATCAAAATAATAATTGGATAAGTCCAGATGATATAGAAGTAATTGAAGGAAAAATTAAAATAAAAAATGATCCTAACAACTTAGTAAAAGTTGGTCCATCAGAGTCGATGTCGAAATCAAAAAAAAATGTTATAGATCCTGAAAATATAATTAATAATTATGGATCCGACGCAGTAAGATTATTTATTTTATCCGATAGTCCACCAGAAAAAGATGTTCAGTGGTCAGAGCAAGGTATGATAGCTTCATATAAATTTTTACAAAAGTTATGGTCTTTGCATAAAAAAATTAAGTTAAAAATTAATGCAAAATTAAAAAATATTGGAAAAAATAATGATTTAGAAAAATTTACTAATCAAATGATTAAGAGAGTAACTGATAATCTTGAAAATTTTAATTATAATGTAATTATAGCTAATATTCATGAAACATATAATTTTTTGATTAAAGAAATAGAAAAAAATTATGACAGTTTAGTAATTAAAGAAAATTATTTAAAAATATTAACATTGTTAACACCAATTATTCCTCATTACACATCAGAATGTATTGAAGATTTAGAAGTCCTAAATAATATTCAGTGGCCAGAAACAAATAGTGATGCGTTGGTAGAGAAAAAAATAGACTACGTCATTCAAATAAATGGTAAAAAAAGGTTAATTTTAAACGAAAATAGAGACATAGATCAAGAAAGTCTTTTAGTTAAGCTAAAAACTAATAAGATATCTCAGAAATATTTAAAAGACAAATCTATCAATAAAATAATTTTTGTTAAAAACAGATTAATGAACCTTTTGATAAATGAGTAGATTATTAATTAAATTTATATTTGTAATATGTACATCTATATTACTTTCCTGTTCTTACACACCAATTTTTTCAGAAAAAAATTATAACTTTGGAATTGAAGTTATATCTTTTGCTAAGAAAGGTGAGAAAAATGTTAATAGAATAATTAAAAATAGATTTGATCTTATTCAGCAAGTGAATGACAAAAAACTTAGAAAATATAGTATTTTTGTAGAAACCTCAAAAACAAGAAAAGTAGTATCAAAAGACTCAAAAGGTGATCCAGTTAAATTTGAATTAATCATATCGGCTAACTATAGAATATCAGAAAATGAAGAAGAAATTTTAGCGAGAAGTGTTGAAAGAAAAAATATTTATGACAATAACTCTGATAAATTTAAATTAGAACAAAATGAAAAAATAATTATAGAAAATCTTTCAAAAAACATTAGTGAAATAATTTTAACATCAATTGTAACTTTAAATGATAATTAAAAGTTTTGAACTTGAAAAGCTTAAATCTTCAAAATCAAAATTTCACCTAATATATGGAAATAACGAAGGTATTAAACAGGATATAATTAATAATTATTACGTTAACAATTTTGATGGTGAAGTATTAAAATACGATGAGCAGGAAATATTAAACCAAAAAAATGATTTTATATCAACTCTGTTAACTAATTCTCTTTTTGAAAAAAGCAAATTAATTATTATTTCTAGAGCTTCAGATAAAATTAGTGATTTAATGACTGAAATTTCTGAAAAAAAAATTGAAGAAACGCAAATTATAATTAAATGCTCAAATTTAGATAAAAAATCTAAACTTCGAAATTTATTTGAAAAAGGAAAACAATTAATTTGTACGCCAGTTTATGAGGATGATATCCGGTCATTAAATTCTGTAATTCAGAATTTTTTACGAGAGCATAAATTTAACTTATCTCAGGAGATAAAAAATATACTAATCGAAAGATCAAAAGGAGACAGAATTAATTTAAAAAATGAGTTATCAAAATTGGAAAATCTTTCTGTCAGCAAAAAAAAATTAGATGTTGAGGATGTATCAAAACTATCAAATTTAGCTGAAAACTATAGTGTATTTGAATTAGGAGATAATTACTTGGCAAAAAATTCAAAAAAAGTTTCTACTATACTTAATGAAAATAATTACTCTGCTGACGATTGTATTTTAATAACAAGAACAATTCTTAGTAAGTCAAAAAGGCTTTTAAAAATAAGAACTGAAATTGATAATAATATCAATATTGACCAAGTTATATCTAGTTTCAAACCTCCTATATTTTGGAAAGAAAAAGATATTGTAAAAAAACAGGCACAATCTTGGTCTACCGATGAAGTAAAAAATATTATAATTAAAGTGAATGACCTAGAGGCTTTAGTTAAAAAAAATTCAGTAAATTCAATACTTTTTGTGTCTAATTTTGTAAGTAATTATTAGTAATTTTGCTTAATTATCTCTACTAACCTATCGAGCTGATCAGCTCCTTTATATTCTAAACTAATAGTACCTGAATTGTTTCTTTTATTCCTAACAAAAACTCTCATTCCAATTTTATTTGTTAACTCTTCTTCCAGACTTACAATATTTGGATCTTTTTTCTTATTAGAACTATTAGATGCAGATTTCAACATACGTACTAAAGTTTCAGCCTGCCTTACTGAAAGTCTTTTTGAAATAATTTTCTTTGCTAAAAAAATAGCATTATCTAACCCCACTAAAATTTTTGCATGTCCTTGTGATAATTTTTCTTCAACTATTAATTCTATAATCTCTTGTGGAAGAGATAGAAGTCGTAAGCAATTTGATATATGAGCTCTACTCTTTCCTATAAATTTAGACACTTTGTCTTGGTCATAACTAAATTCATCTATTAATCTTTTATAACCCTCTGCTTCTTCGATTGGATTTAAATCTTTTCTTTGAACATTTTCAACGATTGCAAATTCTAATGATTTAAGATTATCAACATTAATTACTATCGCTGGCACTTCATGAAGCCCAGCAAATTGGGCTGCCTGCCATCTTCTTTCTCCAGCTATTATTTCAAATTTACCCTCCTCATCAGAAGATGGCCTTACTACGATAGGTTGTATAATACCTCGCTCTCTTATTGAATTCGTTAACTCCTCTAAACTTACTTCGTCAAATTTTTTTCTAGGTTGATATTTACTTCGAACTAGTGAACTTATAGAAAGGTTTTTTTTATCATCAATTTTTTCGCTATCTCCTATTAAGGAAGATAATCCTCTTCCTAGTCCTTTTTTTGATTTAAATGGATTGATCATGCTGCACTCTCCACTGGTTTATCTTGATTTAAAAATTCTTCTGTAAAACTAAAATATGCTCTACTACCTGGACAAGTTTTATCATAAATTAGAACTGGAACACCGTGTGAGGGTGCTTCTGACAGTCTGACATTTCTAGGTACTGCTGTGCTGTAAACTTTATCCTTAAAATAGTTCCTTGCCTCTATTTCAACCTCCCCAGATAATTTATTTCTCTTATCATACATGGTCAGAAGTATTCCTCTTATCTCCAAAGATGGATTTAGGTTCGACTTTATCCTCTCAATTGTTTTCATAAGTTGTGTAAGTCCCTCCAAAGCAAAAAATTCTGTCTGAAGTGGTACCACTAGAGCATTGGAAGCTACCAAAGCCATGATTGTCAGGAGGCTTAAGGATGGTGGGCAGTCAATTATGATATAGTCATAAGTCGGCTCAGAATTGTTTAAAATCAGTGTTAATTCATCTTTTAATTTAAAGGCTCTCCGACTATCATCTGCTGTCTCTACCTCTAATCCAGACAAATCAACATTTGATGATATCAAATCTAAATTTTCAAGTCTCGTAGACTGGATTACCTCTGAAATTTTTTTATTTCCATTCAAAACATTGTAAATTGTTTGGTCAGAACTTGTTGTGTTAGATAATCCAAGGCCTGTTGTAGCATTACCTTGTGGATCAAGATCAATAACAAGAATTTTTTTTCCTTTCATCGCTAACCCAGCAGCAAGATTGATAACTGTGGTAGTCTTACCCACTCCACCTTTCTGATTTATGACTGAAATAATTTTTTTATTCATTTTTTTTTTTTAAATTTGAAATTCTTACTACTGACGACACATCACTTGTTAGACTTTTCATTTCTTCTACATCGAATTTCCAGTTTTGAGATACATCTTTTAAAATTTTTTTACCACTCTTTCCTAGATACATAACTATGTATTTAAAATTTTTAAAATTCTTTGTCGCTATTTCAAAAATAACCGGTAAAGGTTTAAATGCTCGACAGATTATTACATCAGTAACTAAATTTTTCTCCTCAAATATATTTTTTTGATAAATTTTAGCTTCTAATTTAAATTTTTTTGCCATCTCTTTAAGAAAATTACTTTTGTGGTAACTCTTTTCATAAAAAATTAGCTTAAAACCTTGCTTTTTGGGTTTCATCAAAATACCTAAAACTATACTAGGAAGACCTGCGCCTGAGCCAAGATCTGTGCATACTTGAATGTCATTTTTATCAATAAAATCAATGGTTTGTGCGCTATCATAAATATGCCTTGTATTTATTGACTTTTCGGTGCTTGAGCTTATCAAATTAATTTTCCTGTTCGTGTTTAAAATTGACTGTGAATATTCCTCTAGCTCCTGTAATGTTTCACGTGAAACATTTGGAAGATAAATTTTATCTGTTTTTATTATTTTCGAATCAATCAAGCTATATGCTTAATAGACCTTCTTTTGACATGAGACAACAAAATATATACTGCTGCTGGAGTTACTCCATCTATTCTAAGTGCCTGGCCAAGTGTTTTTGGCTTTATTTCCTTAAATTTTGACTTAACTTCATTTGATAATCCTGCAAATTGATCATAATCTAGGTTTTCAGGTATTTTTAGATTTTCATCTCTTTTAAATGCTAAAATATCTGCATCTTGTTTCTTCAAATATCCTTTATAGTGAGCTTTTATCTCAATTTGCTCATCAATTTCACGTGAAACATATTTAATTTCAGGCCAAATTTCCCTAATTTTACTCATATTTACTGACTTTTGGCTCAGTATTTCCAATGCACTTCTTTTAACCCCGTCCTTTGCAATATTAATTCCAAATTTAGATACTCTTGAGGGCGAAATTAATGAATTTTCCATATTTTTAATGCTTTTTTCCAATTTAGAAGCTTTATCTTTATATATAATTTCCCGCTCATTTAATATTAAACCAATATCAATTCCTTTTTGGGTAAGTCTTATATCTGCATTATCAGATCTCAAAGATAGTCTGTATTCCGCCCTTGAGGTGAACATTCTATAGGGCTCTGCAACTCCTTTTGTAACTAAATCATCAATCATAACACCTATGTATGCCTCAGATCTATCAAGTATAAATGGTTCTTTACCTTTAATAGAGAGAGCAGCATTTATTCCAGCTATCAATCCTTGTGCCGCAGCTTCTTCATATCCTGTTGTTCCATTTATTTGTCCTGCAAGGTAAAGATTTTTAATTTTTTTTGTTTCTAAAGTTAGAAATAACTCCCTTGGGTCCACAAAATCATATTCTATTGCGTATCCTGGCCTTAAAATTTTAACATTTTCTAAACCATTGATATTATTGCATATTTCTTGCTGTATTTCAGCAGGTAGGGAAGTTGAAATTCCATTAGGGTAGATTGTTTTATCATTTAGACCTTCAGGCTCTAAAAATATTTGATGTTTTTGCTTATCAGCAAATTTTACAATTTTATCTTCTATGGAAGGACAATATCTAGGGCCAACACCTTGGATACTTCCTGAGTACATAGCACTACTTTTAATGTTTTTAGATATGATCTCATGTACTGCTTGATTGGTAGAAGTCATCCTACATGAAATTTGTCTATTAATATTTTTTTTTGTAAGGAAAGAAAAAAAATATGGATCTTCATCTGCATACTGTTCTTCAAGTTTTTCAAAATTAATTGTCGTTGCATCCAATCTTGGTGGTGTACCTGTCTTTAATCTTCCAACTTTAAAATCATATTTTTCCAATTGTTCGCTTAAACCGGTTGAAGGTTTTTCATTAAATCTTCCTGCAGGTGTTTTTTCTTCACCAATGTGAATTAAACCATTTAAAAAAGTTCCAGTTGTTAGGATTACTTTAGATGATAGTACTTTTTTACCTTCTTTTGTAATAAAACCAATTATATTGTTTTTTTCAAAAATGAACTCTATTACAGGATCAGAAAAAATGCTTAAATTACAGTAGTTTACAAGTTTTTCTTGCATATATTTCTTATATAATGATCTATCACTTTGAGTACGAGGTCCACGCACTGCAGGGCCTCTGCTTCTATTTAACAATCTAAATTGTATCCCTGATTTATCTGCAACTTCACCCATTACTCCATCTAGTGCGTCTATCTCTCTTACAAGATGACCTTTGCCCAATCCCCCAATAGCTGGATTACAAGACATCTCGCCAATAGTATCAAATTTATGAGTAAATAGGGCAGTATTTACGCCCAATCTAGCAGATGCTGCTGCCGCTTCACAACCCGCGTGACCTCCACCTATTACAACTACATCAAATGACATCTCATTTTTCATAACTGTAATTTATTATTGATCTTAGATTTTACAAGAAAACACTTAAAAATACATAAAAAGTAAGTAAATTCAGGACTTATTTACCAATACAAAAATCTCTAAAAATGGATCCTAATATTTCCTCAACATCTACTTTTCCAACAATCATACCTAAGTGTCTAGTTGCTAATCTTAAATCCTCTGCAGCTTTATCAAAATCTTCTTGCGAATTTTTTTCCTCAAAATTTTTTAAATTTTGAACACAAGCTTCTAAACTTTGTCTATGCCTTTCTCGAGTAATTAGAGTTTCGTTTGAGCTTACAAATTTATTTTTTAGTTTATCTTTAATTCTATTTATTAACTCATCTAAGTTTGTTTCATTCTTAATTGATAAAAAAATTGGATTAAACTTTTCAATTTTTTGATTAATATCTTTATAACCAAGGTCTATTTTATTGATTACAATTATTGATTTTTCACTAACCAAATCGTTTAAAAATCCAGTAAAATCAACACTTTTTGGTTCAATTACTATTATGTTTAAATCTGCATCCTCGGCACGTTTAAGTGCTAATTTAATTCCTTTTTTTTCTATCTCATCTTGAGATTCTCTTATTCCAGCAGTATCGGAGATCACCACTGGATAACCATCTAGATTTAAATGAGCTTCGATAACGTCTCTTGTTGTTCCTGCAATTTCTGAAACGATAGCTACATCACGATTAGAAAGATAATTTAATAAAGATGACTTACCGGCATTTGCAGGACCAATTATTGCAATCTTAAAACCTTCTCTAATTCTTTCACCAACTTTTTGGTCGTTCAAAATTTTTTCAATTTCATTTCTAACTTTTTCTGAGTCGATTTTAATATTCTTTATTACATCATCAGGAAGATCATCTTCTGGGAAATCTATTTTTGCCTCAACATTTGATAAAATTTTTAAAAGTTTTTCTCTAAGTGAATTAAATTTTTCTGAACTTTTTCCACTCATAATTTTAATTGCTTGTTGTCTTTGAATTTCAGTTTCTGCAGAAATAAGATCGGAGATACTCTCAGCTTTAAGAAGGTTTATTTTTCCATTTTGAAAAGCGAGCCTTGTAAACTCACCAGGTTCAGCTAAACGACAATTTTTAATTTTTGATAATTGATCTAGAATTGATCTTACTACTGCTATGCTACCATGGACATGAATTTCAGACATATCTTCACCTGTGTAGCTGTGAGGACCAGGAAACCATATTAATATTCCCTCATCAATAAGCTCAGAATTGTTGATTTTATTGAATTTTTTAATAGTTGCTATCCTTGGTTTTGGAAGTTCACTTTTAATTAATAACTTAGTTACATCTGATGCGTTGGGTCCGGAGACTCTTATTACAGCAATCCCTGCCATTCCAGGTCCTGAGGACAGTGCATAAATAGTCATTTTATTATTATAGTTTTATATTGATCATAATTATATAATTTTCTGAATGATTATTTGGCTCGCATCATATCCTAAAAGTGGCAATACCTGGGTAAGATCATTTATTACTTCTTTGTTATTTAATAAAAACAATGAGGCAAATTTAAAAGAATTACACAATATTCCTCAGTATCCACTAAGGTCTCATTTTAATAATCTTCTAAATAATATTGATGATGTCAAAGAGATATCATCTAATTGGATTAATTCTCAAAAAAGGATTAATTCAGATAATAAAATTAAATTTCTTAAAACTCATCATGCTTTATGTAAAATTGGAGACTCAACTTTCACAAATTATGAAACTTCAATAGGAGCAATACATATAGTAAGAGATCCTAGGAATATAGTTACATCTATTTTGTATCATTTTTCTAAAAAAAATTATTATGAAGCTACAAAATTTTTACTTGATGACAATAAAACATTAGGAAAAAAGTTTGATAAATTAGATCCTAATGTTAATAAAAATATGTTTACTCCAATTTTTTCGTGGA
>CACFXK010000007.1 GCA_902570125.1 uncultured Pelagibacteraceae bacterium | reverse complement strand
CCAGTAATAACTTGGGTATGTCTCAGAGAGTAAAAAAGAGCTGAATTAAAAACAGTCACAGCCAAAATTCCCAATAATGAAAATAAAAAAATATTATCTATTATAATTTTTTGGTTATTTAATAATTCTTTATAAGTGAATGGAAGTAAAACTAACCAAGCCAAAAACCATCTATAAAAATTTAATGATATCGGAGGAATATCAATAATACTTGCAGCTTTTCCTACTATAAAGTTGCCTGCCCAAAATAAACAAGCTAAAACCAAATAAAGAGAGGCTAAATATAAAGGGCTAAGTGTTTTCATGAAAAGAATTTAGTAAAATTGTCCTATAGTTTATTGCTTCTTTTATATTCTTTTCCTTAACATGTCCAAAACCTCTGATTTGATCAGGTATTGAAGCTATTTTAACTGCTGTTTCATAGTTTGATTTATTTATTTTTGTTCCTATGCCAGTAATTGTTTGCTTATAATCTCTTATTAATTCTCTCTCCTTTTTTCTTTCAATTAAATAACCAAATGGATCAAACTTTGTGCCTCTTAAGAATTTTAATTTTGAGAGCAGTTTAAACACACTAAATAACCATCCTCCAAATTTAATTTTTACCAATTTTCCATCAACTTTACTTTTTTTACTAAAAATTGGAGGGGCTAAATAAAAATTATAATTAAAATTACCTTCAAAGTTTTTGTTTACATCGTCTACGAATTTTTTATTAGTCATTAATCTCGATACTTCATACTCGTCTTTGTATGCCATTAATTTGAAATAATTTTTTAAAACTGCAGTTGAGAATTGACTACCGTTTCCTATATTTTTATCTATCTTTCTTGCATAGCTTACGAGATCTCCAAATTTTTCAGCATATTTTATATTTTGATAGTCTTCTAAAAACTTAAATCTATTCTTATATTTTTCCTCAAAACCCTCTAGCACTTCTGGCTCATCTTTAATTATATCTAAAACTTCATCTTTTAAATTTTCATAATGTCTTCCAAATCTGAACGCATCAATATTATCTTTTACACTTGCACCATTTAACTCAATTGCTTTTTCAATTGATGAAGCTGAAATTGGAATTAAACCTGATTGATATGCTACTCCAACATTAAACATATTTGATAAAATTGAATTTCCTAAAATCTTAGATGTAATTTTATTTGATGATATAAACTTTATATTTTCTTGACCTGCTATGTTAATTAAATTATCTCTCATTTCTTCAAAAGGTAAGTAAAAATTTTTATCCCTTGTAAAATCTCCAGGCATAACCTCATCTGTATTAACTATTAACTTTGAAATTTTTTTGTCTAAGGTTTTTATAATTTCTAAATCATTTGATACAAGTAAATCAAATCCCAGAAGTAAGTTAGTATCACCATAAGATAATCTTATGGCCCCAACATCTTCTGGTTTTTCAAAAATTCTTAAGAAACTTTTAACAGCTCCACCTTTTTGAGCTAATCCCGTCATATCTAAAACTCCCGATCCTTTTCCATCTATTTGAGCAGCAGTTGCAAGCACAGCTCCAATTGTAACAACTCCTGTACCACCAATTCCAGCGATCATTATCCCAAAAGATTTATCAATTTGAGGTAATATTGGATCGTCTATCTTTGAATTTATTTTATTAATTAAATTATCGTCATAATTTTTCTTGAGTCTTATATCTCCCTCAAGACTTACAAAACTTGGACAAAACCCATCTACACACGTGTAATCTTTATTACAAGAAGATTGATCAATTTGTCTTTTTCTTCCATACTCTGTTTCGATAGGTGCAATAGAAACACAATTAGATTGAATTCCACAATCCCCACAACCTTCACATAAGTCTTTATTAATAAAAATTTTTTTCTTAGGCTCCTCTAGGATACCTTTTTTTCTTCTCCTTCTTTTCTCAGCTGCACAAGTTTGATCATAAATTATTACAGTTGTTCCATTAATTTTGCTCAATTCAATTTGAACATCTATAATATTTTTTCTATCATAAACTTTAGAATTTCTCGCAAAACCTCCTCTGTCACTATATTTTTCAATTTCATCTGTGATTATTGCAATTTCTTCGACACCTTCTGCTTCAAGTTGTTTAGACATTTGAGAAACTGTTGGCAATCCATCTAATGCTTGACCTCCTGTTAAAGCGACGGCATCATTATACAAAATCTTAAATGTCATTTTAGTTTTTGCTGCAACTGCATGTCTTATAGATAGAATTCCCGAATGGATGTAAGTCCCATCTCCCATATTTTGAAAAACATGGTCAGTATTACTAAATACAGACTCACCAACCCAAGTTGCTCCCTCTGATCCCATTTGTGAAAAGCCTTCATTATTTCTCTCCATATGTTCTACTAGGTATGCACAACTAATACCTGTAATTGCTCGACTACCTTCCGGTATTCTAGTTGAGGTATTATGAGGGCACCCAGAACAGAAGTGTGGAACTCTTTTTAAGGAAATATTTGAATTAGTTTTTTCTTTCAAAGACTTTAATTTTTTTGAAAGATTATGTGCTTCATCTGGTAAGTTAAGGTAATTAATTATTTCATATATTTTTAAACCAATTTCTCCTGGGTCTAAAGCTCCAGAAGAAACAAATAAATCATTATTATTTTCATCATTTTTTCCAACTACTTTTATATTTAAATTTTTATTAAATAATATTTCCTTGACTTGTGTTTCAATGATTGATCTTTTTTCTTCAACAACAATGATTTTTTCTAAACTTTCTGCAAAATTTTCAATTATTGTTTCTTCTAATGGCCAAGGCATAGCAATTTTAAGAAATTTAATTCCTGCTTTGTTAGCAACATCTTCGTTTATTCCAATTTTTTCTAGCCCTAATTTTGTATCTAAAAAAGACTTTCCAGTACTAATTATTCCAACTTTTGGATTTTCTGAATCAAAAATTAATTTATTTAAACTATTTAGTTTACAAAATTCTTTTACATATTTTATTTTATGATGATGCAAACGATATTCTTTTTCTTGAGCGGTATCTTTGAGTCTTATATTTAAACCTTCAGATGGATAGGTTTCACTTGAAATATCTAAAAGATTTAACCTATTTTCATCTAAGTCAACTGTTGCTCCTGAACTCACGTTATCATGAACACACTTTATCCCTACCCAACATCCACTTTTTCTTGATAATTCTATTCCTATTATTCCATAATCTAGTATTTCTTGAACACCACTTGGATTAAAAAAAGGTATCATCGCATCAATCATTGCAAATTCACTTTGATGAGAGGTTGTTGAGGACTCACATATATGGTCATCTCCCATTAAAGCAATGACTCCTCCAAACTTTGAGGTACCTGCCAGATTTACGTGTTTTAATGCATCTCCTGCTCTATCTACTCCTGGTCCTTTACCATACCATATGCCAAAAACACCATCATATTTATCTTGTTTTCTAAGATTGACTTGCTGTGTTCCCCATAAAGAAGTTGCAGCGAGTTCCTCATTTATTCCTGGTTGAAAATAAATATTGTTTTCATTCAAATATTTTTTGTTTTTTAAAATTTGCTGATCGTAGCCACCTAGAGGAGATCCTCTATAGCCAGAGATGTAACATGCAGTATTTAAGTTTTTTTGTTTATCTCTTCTTGCTTGAACAATTGGAACTCGAACAAGAGCTTGGGCACCAGTTAAAAATCTAGTGCCTTTACTTAATTTATATTTGTCTTCAAGTTTAATTTCCACACTATTTAACTTTTTTAAGCAAATCTAACTGAACTGTAAGGCTTCAAATCCATATTAGTATTTTCATTTGCAATCATACCAGACACTATTTTTCCAGAAATTGCACCTAAAGTCCATCCTAAATGATGATGACCAAATGAGTAAAATACATTTTTATAATTTTTTGATGGTCCAATTATTGGTAAAAAATCCGGCAGTGTAGGTCTAAACCCTAACCACTCATCTTTGTGCTCGGGCAAACCGTCAAGCATATCCTTTGCATTTAAAATTAAGTTTTTGATCCTGGATTTTGATAAAGCATTTTCTAAGCCGCCAAACTCCACAGTACCAACCACTCTTAACCCTTGATCCATTGGTGACATTCCAAACCCTCTGTTAGAATAAACCACTGGTCTAGAAATTAAATGATCAAAATCTTTAAAATGAACATGATACCCTCTTTCGGTATCTAGTGGAATATTTTCATGAAGTTTATCAGTAAGTTTTTTTGAAAACGCACCACATGCAATAACCAATTTATCAAAAACAAATCTCTGGGTTTCCGATCTTAAAACAGGTTTTTCCTCATCAAAATTCAAATCTTGGATATTTAGTTTTAAAAACTTTCCACCTTTTTTTATAAAATTTTCAAATAGCTTTATTAATATTTTTTTTGGATTTCTTGCATGTCTTGCATAATCATAGAAAACACCTCCATGATAAAATGGTTTTAAATTTGGTTCCAAGTCGTGTATTTCTTTTTTATTTACAACCTGCTGTTTAACACCTAAATCATCTCTAATTTTAATTTCTAGTTCTCTACTTTTTAAATTTTTTTCATTCCAAACATATAAAATTCCATTATTTTCAACTAAACCTTCTAGATCTATCTCTTCGAATAGTTCATCATAAGCCAGTAATGATTGATCTAAAATTTGATGCATATTTTTTGCGGTATGCATCATTTTATTATTAGTACAATTCATTAAAAATTTTGAAAACCAAGGGATCATTTTTGGAACATAATTCCATTTAAGTGCCAAAGGTCCTCTTGAGCTCATAAGCATTGATGGAACATCACTTACAATATCTGGTCTGTTTAAAGGCACTGATGCGTAAGGAGAAAAATGACCAGCATTACCATAAGAGGCTGCATTTCCAGGTTCATCTCTATCGAACAAAATTACTTGGTAGCCTTTTTTTTGAAGAAAAAGAGCATTACATACTCCTTGAATTCCTGCTCCTATTATACCAATTTTTAAAATTTTTTCTGACACGAGATAAAATATAGTTGGTGGGATAAATTATAATAGATGTTATTTGATCGCGGCAGATAACTGTTTACAATATCTTAATTGCCGATCGGATCTCGACTATAAATTTTGCAGCTCATTACGATACCTAAACCAAGCATTATTGATAACATAGATGATCCTCCGTATGACATGATAGGTAGCGGTGCTCCAACAATTGGCAACAACCCGACTACCATAGCTATATTTACAAATATATATAAGAATAAAGCAGATGCAAAACCAAAACAGTATAGTTTTGCAAAAAATGATCTACTAGAAAAACCAATCCTTATTATTCTATAAATTAATAAAGCGTATAATAAAATTAGAATCATTGAACCAACAAATCCAAATTCTTCAGAAAAAAGAGTAAAAATAAAGTCAGTATGTTTTTCAGGTAAGAATTCAAGATAACTTTGTGTACCTTGTAAGAAACCTTTACCTAACAATCCTCCTGAACCAATTGCTATTTTAGATTGAATTATTTGATAACCTGCACCTAAAGGGTCTCTGTCTGGATTAAAAAAAGTTAATATTCTTGATTTTTGATATGGTTTTAAAATTGAAATTACAAAAGGTAATGAGACTAACAATATTAATCCTGAATATATAAAATATTTTAAATTAAGTCCTGCTAACCAAATAATAGCCAACCCACTTCCTGCTATTAAAATTGCTGTTCCTAAATCAGGTTGAGTTATAACTAAATAGCAAGGTATCAACAAAAGTATAATTGGTTGTAATAAATATTTATAACTTTGAATATCTGAGCTTTGAATACGATGGTAATATCTTGCAAAACAAACTATTATTGCAATTTTCATCAGTTCTGAAGGCTGAAGGTTCATTATGAAAAAATTTATCCATCGTTTAGACCCTGACGCAGAAATTCCAAAAAAAATTACAAGCAATAAAAGTAAAATTCCTAGAATATAAAAAATATATGCCTGTTTATACCAAAATGAAACTCTTACAAATGACACAACTAAAAACATAAAAAAAAATACTAGAAATCTAGTTAGATGATTTTTAGTATAATAAGAAAAGTTCCCACTTTCTGTAGAATAAATTGAAAAAACACTAATTGAACCTATTATGGCAACGATTATTATTAAAAAATAGTCAACTGCCTTCAGTTTATCAATAAATGAATAGCTAGTAGAATTTAGTGACGTTGAAAGTATCATGCAATATTTTTTAAATCTTTTCTAATTTTTTCTCTTAATTCATGCCTATCTAAAATTTTTTTTATTAATTTGTTTGCTAATGGGGCAGCTGCTTTACTACCAGAGCCTCCATGCTCTATTAAAACACTAAGGGAATATCTTGGTTTATCATAAGGTGCAAACGCAATAAATAAAGCATGATCTCTACTTTTATATTCTATCTCTTCAAGGTCTAAATCAAGCTCTCTATCTTGATCGGTAATTCTTTTAACTTGAGAAGTTCCAGTTTTTCCAGCAAATTTGTATTTATCCTCTTTATGTCTAGATCTAAAGGAGGTACCAAATTGTTCATTGGTTGAACCATACATTGCATCAAGAACAAACTTTAAATTTTTTGGATTTCTGTGAAGTCTTTCATAGTATTTAAATTCGTGATCTTTCAAAATATTTTGACTTACAGATTTATTTTTTTCACTTTCAATTTTTGATTTAATAATGTCTAAATCTATTTCTTTATCATAAATTAAATTTGGCTTAATTTTATAGCCTCCATTAGCCAACTGCGCTGTCATCAAACATAATTGAAGTGGAGTAGTCTGAATGTAACCCTGTCCTATTCCAGTAATTACAGTTTCCCCAAGATACCAGGACTGCTCTAAAACTTGTTTTTTCCATTTCGTTGAGGGTACGATTCCTTTTTTTTCTTCTGGATAAAAATCTTCTAAGACTTTTGAACCTAGGCCATATCTTTTTGCAATTAATGAGAGTTTATCTACGCCTAAAAGTCTTGCGACTTCATAAAAATAAATATCACATGACTGTTTAATGGCATTCCTCATGCTCATCCATCCATGACCATTTTTTTTCCAACAATGATATCTTTCTCCATACAATTCATATGGATGATCATGACCTTTACAGTTCACTTTAAACTTTGTGTCTATTATCCCATATTCTAGAGCAGCAAGTGCAACCAAGGGTTTTATAGTTGATCCAGGAGAATATAATCCAGCTAACGATTTATTTAGTAAAGGTCTTAACTTATTATTTTTAATTTCATTCCAATCTTTAGCGCTTATTCCATGCGTAAACTTATTAGGATCGTAGGTTGGGGACGATGCCATGGTAATTACTTCACCTGTGTATATATCCATAACACATATTGAACCTGCCTGATTTTTTAATAATTCTTGAGCCAATTGCTGGATTTCTAAGTCAATGGTCGTTCTTAAATTTTCACCTTGAGTTTCTTTATTATAACTAATTTCACTTATTTTTTTTCCTGATGCATTTACTTCATATCTTTTAATTCCATGATTTCCTATTAGGTCAGTATCTTTTGAATTTTCAATACCAATTTTTCCAACTTTTAAACCTGGTACAAAATTTTCCTCTATTTTTTTTTTATTTTGAATATCTTGAGTTGTTGCATCACCAACATAACCAACAACATGTACTAAATCATTGGAATAAGGGTAATATCTTGAAGTAGATAAAACTGGCTTCGCTCCATCCAATTCATGCAAGTATAAATTTAATTTAGAAAATTCTTTCCATGATAAATTTTCAGAAATTATTAAAGTATCCCATGGCTTAGACTTTTCTTTCCTCTCATATATTTTTTTTATTTCATCCTCTTTAAGACTAATAATATTTTTAAGTTTAAAAATTGAATTATTAAAATTGGAAACTTCTTCAAGAGATAAATGAACTTGATAAACTCTTTGATTATCTGCAATAATATTATTAAAATAATCAGTTATTATTCCTCTTTGAGGTGGAGTTTTCCATTCTCTAATTCTATTTTTGTCAGATAAAACTTCATATTTTTCCTTTTGAGAAATTTGAAGATTATATAATCTTGAAGTAACAATCCCAAGTAACCCAACTTTTGCAGCAACTAAAACAAAAAGTCTTCTACTTATAATTTTATTTTTGTTTAAATTACCTATTTTTTTTATCATTCTCTTTAACTAGCACCATATTATCTATCCAAGCAAATATTTTGTAAAATATAGGGTAAATTAAAAATGTTACGAATAAACCCAATATTAAACTTTCATAGACAATTGGAATTTTAAATATTGTTATTAATATAATATAATTTACTGATCCTACAATTAAAATTGCTATGAAAAATGATATCCAATCATAAATTAAATTGTATATGATCGATCTATTTCTTATAAATGCTCCAATCGCAGATAATAATAAATAATCTAGGGAAGATATTCCAATTGGTAAACTTTGAACTACATCATTTATAATACCTGCAAAAAAAATTAATCCATAACCTAGATGTTCTGGTTTTTTTAAACTCCAGAAGAATACAATTATGTAGCTAAAGTTTACGATAAAATCATAATTATTATAAATAATATTAATATTTAAACCTAAAATTACGACTAAAAATAAAATTAAAGTGGGTAAACTTGTAATTGTCTTAGAATAAATTCTGTTAGCAAATAAACTCACTTTTTAAAATAAACCTTAACATATTTAATTTGATCAAAATCTGCAAAAAATTTCACAAATTTTTTGGAATCTATAATAGTTATTTTGCCTATAGGGATTCCAGGCGAAATTATTCCATCGGCTCCTGAAGTATAAACAATATTACCCTCCTCAACTTGATTTTTTTCAGGCAGATACTCAATATCACCATTATATTTACTTCCATTACCTGAAACTATCGCGCTAATACCATTAGGTTCAATTATAACAGGTATCTTACTATTAAGATCATTTATTAATAAAACTCTGGAGGTTAAGTAATTAACTCCAACTACTTTTCCTATAAAATATGGTCCACCTCTCACAGCTGACCCTATTTTAATATTATGTTTGAAACCTTTATTAATCAAAATTGACCTTAAATATGGACTCTTCTGATCTAGTAAAATTTTAGTTAAGTGATAATTATCTGAAAAGAGTTTTTTTTCCTCAATCAGTGCATTAAGCCTTAAATTTTCCTCTTTTAAAAATTGATTTTCAAATTTTAACTCTTCAATATTTAAATCAATAATCTTAAGTTGTTTATTTTCTTCATATATTTTGAAAAGATCACTAACACCGTAATAAGCATTTTTTAAAGATAAAAAAGGTAATGATATAACATATGAAGTTTTAAAAATAGCATCTTTGGCTACTGACCTAAACTGATTAATAGGTCCTGTTTTAAAATATTCTAATGATAAAACAATTAAGGATACTGCAATTAAAGTTAAAAGTGAAAATTTTCGTCTATTACCTTTATTCAAAAAAATTGAACGAGCAGATATGACCAAATCATCTCTGCCCATTTCTCTAGACATTTTGATTAATACTCAGATAAGACTGATGAAAAAGTTTCCTCTTGGTCTAAAGCTTTACCAGTTCCAATTGCAACACAAGATAAGGGATCATCAGCAACATTTACTGGAAGTCCTGTTTCTTTCGAAAACCTTTTATCTATATTATTTAAAAGAGAACCACCGCCTGTAAGGGTTAAGCCCATATCAACTAAATCAGCAGATAACTCTGGTGGAGTATTCTCTAAAGCTTTTTTTATTGCAGATACTATATCTTTTAGAATTGGATTTAGTGCTTCTGCAGTATCTTCTTCTGAAATATTTACCTCTTTGGGAGTCCCAGATCTTAAATCTCTACCTTTAACTGCATATGTATTATTATTTGTTGGGATAGCTGTACCAATATCTTTTTTGATTTTTTCTGCAGTACTATCGCCAATCATTAAATTGTACTCTTCTCTCATATATTCTTTTAAAGAATTATCCATTGCATCTCCAGCTACTCTTAATGATTCTGAGTATACGACTCCTCCCAAAGATAAAACTGCAATTTCAGTTGTGCCCCCACCTATATCAACAACCATTGAACCTGTTGCTTCTGAAATTGGTAGTCCAGCTCCCACTGCTGCAGCTATTGGTTCCTCAATTAAATTTACTTTACGAGCTCCGGCTGCAAGGGCGCTATCTTGAATTGCTTTTCTTTCAACTGGTGTTGAACCAGTTGGCACGCAAATTAAAATTCTCGGATTAGCTAATGTTTTTTTATGAACTTTTTTAATAAAGTGTTTAATCATCTCCTCAGTGACAACGAAGTCTGCAATAACACCATCTCTCAAAGGTCTAATTGCTTGAATGTTTCCTGGTGTTCTTCCAAGCATAGTCTTTGCTTCATCTCCAACAGCTAAAACTGATTTTTTTCCTTTATTGTCAACAACTGCAACTACTGATGGCTCATTCAGAACTACACCCTTGCCCTTTAACACTACAAGTGTGTTTGCTGTACCAAGATCTATTGCCATATCTTGGCTCCATAATTTCTTTAAGTTGTTGAACATTGCCATTTTTATATACCTTTCATCTTTTGATTTTCAAAATTTTGATTTTCTATATTTGTTCCTGGTGCTGTTTTATCTCTTTTTATAATCATTTTATTAAGTGAATTTATATAAGCATTTGCAGATGCAACTAAAGTGTCAGTATCTGCAGCTTGTCCTACAGTTGTTTTTCCATTTTCTTCAATTTTAACACTTACTGTGGCTTGAGCATCTGTACCCTCCGTAACAGCGTGAACTTGGTAAAGTTGCAAGTTTACCTCATGCGGGTAAAGTTTTTTTATACATTTAAAAATTGCATCAACTGGTCCATCGCCTGTTTCTGATGCTTTTTTAACTTCACCAAAAACATCTAGTGTCATTTCTGCTCTTTGGGGTTCTCCTGTACCAGCAAATACTTTCAAAGACTTTAAATTAATAGCACTTACTTTATTGTCTGTTATTAAACTATCATCTATTAAAGCGATTATATCTTCATCATAAACATGTTTCTTTTTATCTGCTAAAATTTTAAATTTTGCAAATGCATTATCTACAACATCATCGGTGAGATCTGGGTATCCTAAGCTAGTTAACTTATCTTTAAATGCGTGTCTTCCTGAATGTTTGCCCATTACAAGAGATGTTTGTTTAACACCTACACTCTCTGGTGTCATAATTTCATATGTTTGCCTATTTTTTAACATTCCATCTTGATGAATGCCTGCTTCGTGAGCAAAAGCATTTTTTCCAACAATAGCTTTATTATATTGGACAGGAAAACCTGTGGCATTTGATACTATCTTGGATGCTTTACTTAGAAGAGTAGTTTCAATTCCAGTTTCATATGGCATTAAATCAGGTCTTGTTTTCATAGCCATCACAACTTCTTCAAGAGCTGCATTTCCAGCTCTTTCTCCTAGGCCATTTATAGTACATTCAATTTGTCTAGCTCCTGCTTGAACACCTGCCAAAGAATTGGCAACTGCCAAACCTAAATCGTTATGACAATGAGTTGAAAGAATCGCTTTATCTATGTTTGGAACTTTATTTAACAGAGTTTCAATAATTTTTGTAAATTCAGAGGGTATAGTATAGCCAACAGTATCAGGAATATTAATAGTTTTAGCACCACATTTAATCGCTAGTTCTACTGTCTTGCACATATAATCCATATCTGTTCTAGTCCCATCTTCGCAAGACCATTCCACATCATCGGTAAAATTTCTTGCATAGGTTACATTTTGTTTTATTGCTTCATAAACTTCCTCCGGTGATTTATTAAGCTTGTGCTTCATATGTAAAGGACTTGTGGAAATAAAAGTATGAATTCTAAATCTTGGAGCATGTTTAAGAGCCTCATAGCATCTATCAATATCTTTTTTTGAATGTCTTGCTAAACCTGCAGGTATTGATTTTTTTAATATTTTACTGACTTCAGTTACAGCTTCAAAATCTCCTGGAGATGCAATTGGAAATCCAGCTTCAATAATATCTATTCCAAGTTCGTCAAATACTCTAGCTATTTGGATTTTTTCTTCCAAACTCATTGATGCGCCAGGAGACTGCTCTCCATCACGCATTGTAGTATCAAAAATGTAAACTCTGTTATTATCAGTCATTTAATTAATTTAAGCATGAGTATCATACATGCTCACGCTCAGATTGCAAAATAAAATGGCTATTTTAGGCCAAATAAAACAATTATTTATCTACTTCTTATCGCTATCAACAAGTTTCTTTTTTGAAATCCAAGGCATCATAGCCCGAAGTTCAGCACCTACTTTTTCAACAGAGTGTTCAGCTAATTTAGCTCTAGTTGCAAGAAAGTTTTTTTGACCATTTTTGCATTCTTCCATCCATTCTTTTGTAAATTTACCAGATTGAATTTCCGCTAAAACTTCTTTCATTCTTTGCTTGGTTTCATCTTTTTTAATTATTCTTGGACCTGACTGATACTCACCATACTCTGCGGTATTTGAAATTGAATAATTCATATTAGCAATTCCACCTTCATATATTAAATCTACAATCAGTTTCACTTCGTGAACAGTTTCAAAATAAGCCATTTCTGGTTCATATCCAGCTTCGACTAAAGTTTCATATCCATTTTTAATTAGCTCAACAAGTCCACCACATAATACTGTTTGCTCTCCAAACAGATCTGTTTCTACCTCATCTTTAAATGTAGTTTCAATTATTCCAGATCTACCACCACCAACAGCTGATGCATATGACATTGCCAAATCTCTTGCTTTACCAGAACCATCTTGGTGAACAGCAAATAAACAAGGAACTCCACCACCTTTTTCATATTCACTTCTAACTAAATGCCCAGGTCCCTTTGGTGCAACCATAAATACATCTAAATCTTTTCTAGCTTTTATAAGATCATAGTGAACATTTAAACCATGAGCAAAGGCAATTGATGTTCCTTCTTTTACACGTTGCTCTATATGGTTTTTATATATTGATGCTTGTAATTCGTCTGGAGTTAGAATCATAACTACATCTGCCCATTCTGCAGCATCAGATAAATTCATAACTTTTAAACCTTTAGACTCAGCTTTTTCAATACTTGATGAGCCCTCTCTTAAAGCTACCACAACTTCTTTAACACCACTATCTCTTAAATTAAGTGCATGCGCATGTCCTTGGCTTCCGTAGCCAAAAATTGCTACTTTCTTGTCTTTTATTAAATCTACATTAGTATCTTTTTCATAAAACATTTTCATAATTTCTCTCCTTTAATTTTTAATTTATTTAAATATTTCTGATCCTCTTGTCATAGCGACTGCACCTGTTCTTGAAACACTCACTAAACCAAATTTTTTTAAATTTTTTGACATAGTATCTATTTCTCTTCTTAAAGCTGTAATTTGTATAACATTGGATTTATTTGTTTGATCTAATATAACTGGATTAAAATTTTTACAAGCTTCAAAAGCTTTATTTAATTTACCATTGTTTGCAACAAACTTAAACAATGCCATTTCTTTAAAAATAACATTTTTATCTTCTCTCTTAAAATCTGCTACTTTATGAACTGGAACTAATTTTTTTAATTGGAGTTTAATCTGATCTACTACTTGTGGTGTACCGGTAGTTACAATTGTTATTCTTGAAATATTTTGCTTCTGATCGACCTCAGCTACTGCAAGGGACTCGATATTATAGCCTCTTCCAGAAAATAAACCAACTACACGAGCTAAAACTCCGGCCTCATTATCCACCCATACAACTATAATATGAGTATCAGGCTTCTGTTTTTTTCCTGCAAAACTATATGCTGATTTTGAATTAGCCATTAAACCAGTGTTCTACCCTTTCCTGTAATCTTTTTTTCTTTTTGATCTTTAGGACCAAGTAACATTTGATTATGAGGCTTTCCAGAAGGTATCATTGGAAAACAGTTTTCTTGTTTATCTACAAGGCAATCAAATATTACTGGTCGATCTGTGTTTAACATTTCAATAATCTTATCATCTAATTCTTCTGGTGTTTTTGCTCTTATGCCTACACAACCATAAGCTTCTGCCATTTTAACAAAATCTGGTAACGCTGCCGTATAACTCTCTGAATAATTTTTATCATGTAATAATTCCTGCCATTGTCTTACCATTCCCATGTACTCATTATTCAAAATAAATATTTTTATAGGCAAATTGTACTGAACTGCAGTTGACATTTCCTGCATAGTCATCAAAACAGACGCTTCGCCAGCAATATCAATTACTAATTTCTTAGGATGAGCAATTTGGACTCCAACTGCTGCTGGCAATCCATATCCCATCGTACCTAGACCTCCAGAAGTCATCCATCTATTTGGTTTATTGAATTTGTAATGTTGAGCAGCCCACATTTGATGTTGGCCTACTTCAGTTGTTATATATGTATCTTTATCTTTAGTCAGTTCATATAATCTTTCAATCGCATATTGGGGTTTAATAGTTTCTTCACTACCAATGTAGTCTAATGATCTTTTAGATCTCCATTTCTGAATTTGTTCCCACCAATTTGATATTTGATGTTTGTTTGATTTAGAAAAATTATTTTTAGATTTTGTTAAAGTTTTTAGTGTTGATGTCAAAACCGACTTAATATCTCCCACAATTGCTAAATCTACTTTTACATTTTTATTTATTGATGATGGATCTATATCAATATGAACTTTTTTAGATTTAGGAGAGAACTCATCAATCTTTCCAGTAATTCTATCATCAAACCTTGCACCAACATTTATCATTAAGTCACATGAATACATGGCGTTGTTTGCTTCGTAGGTTCCATGCATACCTAACATTCCTAAAAATTGATTATCATCAGCAGGAAAACAACCCAGACCCTGCAAAGTTGAAGTTATTGGAAAACCTGTTGCATATACAAGTTCTCTTAAAAGTTCACTTGCTTTTGTTCCTGAATTTATTACTCCACCTCCGGTGTAAAAAATTGGTTTTTTTGCTTTGCTAATTAAATTAATTAATTCATCAATATTTTTTTGTGAATAGTTATCATGAGATTTTCCATTTAATTTTTTATTCTTTTTATAATTTTTGTATTTAGATTTTTGAAATTGAATATCTTTAGGTATATCAACTAAAACTGGTCCTGGTCTACCTGTTGTTGCTACTTCAAAAGCTTTATGCATTACTTCAGCTAAGTCATTAATATCTTTTACTAACCAGTTATGTTTAGTACAAGGTCTAGTTATTCCTGTTGTGTCACATTCTTGAAATGCATCAGTACCAATTAAATGTGTTGGAACTTGTCCTGTGATGCAAACTAACGGCACAGAGTCCATGTAAGCATCTGTCAAGGCAGTAACAGCATTGGTGGCTCCAGGACCTGAAGTTACTAACAATACACCTGGTTTTCCAGTTGACCTTGCATAGCCCTCAGCTGCGTGTCCTGCGCCCTGTTCATGTCTTACTAAAATATGTTTTATTGAATTAAAATTTTTTAATTCATCATATATTGGAAGGACTGCTCCTCCCGGATAACCAAATATGTGACTAACATTTTGATCTTCCAAACATTTGAATACTATCTCAGCTCCTGAATATAATTTTGGCATTCAGCCAATCTAGCTGAAGTTGTACTCATTGGTCAAGTTATTGTGAGGATTTTTATAATTTTTTTATAAATTTTGAAAGAGCCTCAGCATCAAATTTTTCCCAATCACTCATTTGACCTCTAGACCAAGTTCGCTGTCTTTTAGCGTATTGTCTAGTTTTTATAACAATATTCAGTTTTAAATCATGCATAGAAATTTTTTTATCGATAAATTCTTTAATCTCTCTTATTCCTATAACCTTGAAGATGTTGCTGTCACTCTTCAAATCAAGTTTTAAAAAATCCTTAACTTCTTGAATAGCTCCATTTTTCATCATTTGATCAACTCTTTTGGATATTTTATTAATTAATATCTCTTTAGGATAATCGACATAAATTTTTATAAATTGATCTTTTTTGAAAGATGGTTTTGTTTTCATATACCAACTAAAAACTGATTTCTTTGTAAACTTGATAACTTCATAAGCTCTTATTGATCTTTGAACATCGGTGGGGTCAATCTTATTTTTTACTAATGGATCATTATTTAAGAGTTTTAAATAAAATTTTTTTTGACCTAATTTATTTTGCATTCTTCTAATTTTATCACGAACAGAGATGGGTATTTTTGGAATTTTAACCAAACCATCAGTCAAAGCTTTGAAATAAAGACCAGTACCACCAACTAAGACTGGTATTTTGTTTTTGTCTCTAATTTTTTTAATATTCTTTTTTGCTAATTTTAACCACTCACCTGATGAAAATTCTTTTTTAACACTTCTAAAACCATATAAATGATGATCGATTTTATTCAAATCGGTTTTTGAAGGTCGAGCAGTCAAGATCTTTAATTCTTTATAAACCTGCATACTATCTGCATTAATAATTTCTCCATTTAACTTTTTGGCAATTTTCAATGCAGCTTTAGACTTACCTGATGCAGTTGGACCTGAGATTAATATTATTTTGGACTTTAGGTCCATGTTATTATTTTAATTTAACACCAATATATGTTCTTTGATTTTGGTTATTATAAATTGCAATTAGCAAGTTATTTTCATCACTTCTTAACTTTAATTTTACCACATTATCAAGATCACCTATTGTATTAATTTTTTTTCTATTTGCTTCAACAATAACATTGTTTACTTGTAAATAGTTTATAGGACTATCTTTATCTATTTTTGTAATTACTACTCCACTTGTTCCTTTCGGAAGATTTCTTGCCTCAATATCATCCTTACGCAATAAACGAACATCTATTTTCAATCCTTCAACTCTCTTTACTTTTGGTTTTTCAATAGCAGGTTTTTGTGCATTAAAATCTTCTGAAGTTTCTAATCTTCCGAGAATTATTTCTTTTATAATTTCTCTTTTATTTCTCCAAACTTTAACAATTACTTTTTTCCCAACATCTGTTTCAGCAACTATTTTGGGCAGTTCCTTCATTTCATTAATAGGTTTTCCATCAAACTCTAAAATTATATCGCCAGGTTTAATTCCTCCTTTATCGGATGGACTATTGTCCGCAACACTTGCAACCAGAGCACCTCTAGGTTTGTCCAGCTTTTCCGCATCTGCTATTCCTTGATCTACGACTTGTATTCTAACTCCAAGCCATCCTCTTTTTGTTTCTCCAAATTCAATTAATTGTTCAATTACTTTTTGAGCACTATTTGATGGTATTGCAAAACCTATTCCTATTGAACCAGATTGACCAAGTATAGCTGTGTTAATTCCAATAACATCTCCGTTCATATTAAATAGTGGACCGCCTGAATTTCCTTGGTTTATTGAAGCATCAGTTTGAATATAATCTTCATATCTAGATAATCCTATACTTCTATTTCTGGCAGAGATTATTCCTGCTGTTACTGTGCCTCCAAGACCAAATGGATTACCTATTGCAATAACCCAATCTCCAATTCTAGATTTGTCTGAGTTGCCAAATTTTACTGGTTTAAATTTTTCGTCAGACTTTATTTTTAATACTGCAATATCCATGCCTGCGTCGGCACCGAGCACTTCTGCTTTATAATCTTCATCTCCATTAACTCTAACAAATATATCTGATGCTCCTTGAATAACATGGTTGTTTGTTATTACAATTCCCTCCTCATCAATTATAAAACCTGATCCTAGCGCACTAGTTTGTCTTTGTTGAGGAGAGCCAAACATATCTTCAAATGGTGAACCTGGTGGAAATTCAAATGGCAAAGGATTTGATCTAGTTGTTACAGTTGTGGTAGTTGAAATATTTACAACTGATGGCATTAATCTTTCTGCTAAATCTGCAAATGATGATGGAATTTCCTGAGCTTTGGAAATCGAAAAATAACTTATTGAAACTATTAATATTGATAAAATTTTGTACATATTTTTCATGACTTTGAGTACCAAATAATTATAAATCCTATAATTGCAAATACTAATCCACCTGCTCTTAATTGTTTATCAGCTACAGCATCGAGTTTTTTTAACATATTTTTCATTTTTGATGGAAATAAGGCATATAAAACACCTTCAATAAATAAGAAAAGACCAAATGCTATGATCAGTTCTTTCATGTTAACTAAAGATGTTATTTTTCTTTATTTCCAAAAAACTTAAAGAATTCACTATCAGGAGATAATATCATTGATGTTTCTCCCCCAATTAAAGCATTTTGGTAAGCTTGCATTGCTCTGTAAAAACCAAAAAATTCAGGGTCTTGTCCAAATGCATCAGCAAAAATTTTATTTTTTTGACCATCTCCTTCCCCTTTCATAATTTCTGATTTCTTTTGGGCGTCAGCTAGAATAACTGTAACTTCTTTATCTGCTGTTGATGTTATAGTAACAGCCATCTCAGCACCTTTTGCTCTAAATTCTTTTGCTTCTCTCTCCCTCTCAGTTTGCATTCTTCTAAAGATTGCATCACTATTTGCTTGAGGTAGATCAGCTCTTTTAATTCTCACGTCAACTATCTTAATACCAAAGTTTTCAGCTTCATTGTTAACACCTTGTTGAATTAAAGCCATTTGCTTTGATCTATCTTCAGATAATAATGTTTGTAGTTTTTGTTGACCTAGTACATTTCTTATTCTCGAATTAATAATAGTTGCTAGTCTTGATCTCGCAACTCTTTCGTTTCCTACGGAAATATAAAATTTTAATGGATCAATAATTTGAAATCTTGCAAATGCATCAACTATTAGACGTTTTTGATCAGATGCAATAACCTCCTCAGGCGGAGTATCTAAATTTAAAACTCTTTTATCTAAAAACACTACGTTTTGAATAAAAGGTAGCTTAAAGTTTAAACCTGGCTTTAGGATTATTCTTTTTGGATCACCAAATTGTAGTACTATAGCTTGGTTTACTTCTTTAACTATAAATATTGAAAAGAATAAAGTCGCTCCTATCAAAATGATAATGGGTAATATAAATTTTCCAGCTTTCATTAATTTGTCCCTGATTTTAATTCTTGTAATGGAAGATATGGCACGACTCCAGATCCTGAGTCTTTATCAATTATAATTTTATTAATATCAGCAAGTACCTGCTCCATTGTCTCTAAATACATTCTTTCTTGTGTCACCTCTTTTGCTTTAGCGTACTCTGTGTAGATTGATAAAAATCTACTTGCTTCACCCTCTGCCTTTGCTACAACTTCCTTTTTATAAGCTTCAGCAGCTTGTAAAATTTTTGCTGCTTCTCCCCGAGCTCTTGGTATTACATCATTGGCGTAAGCTTCTGCTTCGTTTTTCGACCTTTCCATATCAGCTCTAGCAGCTTGCACATCTCTGAAAGCATCAATAACCTGGTCTGGTGGGTCAGCTTTTTGAGTTTGAACTTGTGTAATTTGTACACCACTCTCATATTCATCAAGTATTCCTTGAATAATATCTTGAGTATCTCTTTCAATAACCGCTCTTCCTTCTGTAAGAATAGGTTGAATATTTGATCTCGCAATCACTTCTCTCATTGCAGTTTCTGCTGCAGCTTTTACTGTACCTTCTGGATCTTGAATTTTAAAAAGAAAGTTTCCAGCATCTTTTATTACCCAAAATACTGAAAAGTCTATGTTAACAATATTTTCATCACCAGTTAGCATCAAGCTTTCCTCTGGAACATCCGCAACACCACCGCCTTGACCAAATCCACTATCTCTCTCTGATCTAAAACCGATGTCCATTCTATTAACTTTTGTAACTTTTGGAGTTAACACACTCTCAATTGGGAATGGAAAATGATAATTTAATCCTGGTTGAGTGGTATTTACAAACTTTCCAAATCTTAAGACCACGCCCTGTTCATCAGGTAAAACTCTATACAAACCACTCAATGCCCAAATTACAACTAGTATGATCAAACCTAATATAATAGGTTTTTTTCCACCTGTACCACTTCCAGTAAATTTGTTTATAGTGTCCTGTAATTTTTTAATTGCTTCATCTAAATTAGGAGGTGTAGGGCCTCTTCTGAAACCTCCACCATTTCCGCTTCCTCCACCACTACCTGGAGGACTTCCCCATGGACTTTGATTTTTATAAATTGTCATTATGACATTCTATATAGTGTCTTTATATTCAAAAACAAGGTAAGTGTATTTTTATGAATGATAAAAAAGTAGGTCTTAGTGACACAATGAAGGCAAAAACTGAGCCAAAAACCTTCAAAAGAAACCCAATTCCAGGTACTAAATTTACAATTGCAATATCTAGTGCAAAAGGCGGTGTTGGAAAATCTACTTTTGCTACAAATTTAGCTTTAGCCTTAAAAAAAGTTGAATGCAAAGTTGGAATTTTAGATGCTGATATTTATGGTCCATCTTTACCAAAACTATTCTCTATAAATGAAAAGCCAGATAGCGATGGGCAAACTTTAAAGCCAATCGTAAAGTATGACATTCAATGTATGTCTATTGGTTTTTTAACAGATGAGCAAACACCCATGATCTGGAGAGGACCAATGGTAACAAGTGCTATTAAAACCTTTACTCAAAAGGTTGGTTGGAAAAATTTAGATTTCATCATAGTTGATATGCCTCCAGGTACAGGTGATACACAGCTTACTTTTGCACAAGAGATTAGTGTAGATGGTGCAATAATAGTATCAACTCCTCAGGAAATAGCACTTCAGGATGTAAAAAGAGGAATAAGAATGTTTGATAAGCTTAAAGTAAATATACTAGGTTTGGTTGATAATATGAGTTTTTTTATTGGAGAGGATGGTAAGAGATATAATATTTTTGGAGACGGAGGTGTTAAAAAAACTGCAGACGAATTTAATAAAGAATTTTTAGGAGAGATACCAATTAATTCAGAGGTAGGTAAGTACGGCGACTCAGGAAAACCAATTGTTGAAGCCGATCCTAATCATGAAATTTCAGAAATATATTTAAAATTTGCAAAAAAAATTAAAAAAAAATATTTTTAATTTTATTTATTAGTCTAATTCAAATTTTTTTGAGTAATCTTTTTTAAGAGATATGTCTTGGATACGTTTATCCAAATAACAATTTCCAATAATTAGTTTATCTAATTCTGTTCCCATAAAGCAATTAAAGGCATCAGACGGAGTATTTACGATCGGCTCTCCTCTTACATTAAAAGATGTATTTACAATTAAAGGACAACCAGTTTTTTCTTTAAACTTTTGAATAAGTTTAAAATATATATGATTAGTATCTTTATGCACTGTTTGTATTCTTGCTGAATAATCCACATGAGTAACAGCTGGAATTTCTGATCTTTTGACGTTTAATTTTTCAATGCCAAAAAGTTTGTTTTGATCTTCATTCATTTCAATAATTTTGTTTTTTTTAAGGTCTGCAACCATTAACATGTATGGACTATCAACATTAATATTAAACCATTTTTCTAAATCCTCTCTCAATATTGATGGTGCAAAAGGACGAAAGCTTTCTCTGTACTTAACTTTTAAGTTTAAATTTTTCTGTATTGTAGATGATCTGGGATCTCCTAATATAGATCTACCACCCAAGGCTCTTGGTCCAAATTCCATTCTTCCCTGGAACCATCCTATCGCCTCACCTTTACTTAAATCCTCAGCTGTTTTATCTAAAATCTCCTCCTCACTTAAAATTTGATATTTGGCTCCAATTTTTTTTAAATCTAACTCTATTTGTTTCTGAGAATATTCGGGACCTAAATATGATCCATTCATATCATCATTTGGATTTGATATGCGTTTATTTTTTTGATGGATATGCCAAAAAGCCAGCGCAGCACCCAGAGAGCCTCCAGCGTCTCCAGCTGCAGGTTGGATCCATATATTTTCAAAAATTCTTTCATTTAAAATTTTGCCATTTACAACACAATTTAAAGCAACTCCTCCAGCCATACATAAATTTTTAATATTGTACTCACCTCTTAAAGATTTTGCCATTTTAAGCATAATCTCCTCTGTAACTTTTTGAATAGATGCAGCGATATCCATATGAAATTGTGTAAGATTTTCATTTTTTGCATTTCTTACATTTTGTCCAAATAGTGAGTTGAATTTATAGTTGGTCATCTTTAGTCCAGTTGCATAATCAAAATAACTCTGATCAAGGTAGAATGATCCATCTGGTTTTAAATCAATCAAATTTTCCTTTATTTTATTGTAATATTTAGGCTCACCATATGGAGCAAGACCCATTAATTTATATTCTCCGCTGTTAACTTTAAAGCCAATATAATAAGTGAAAGCTGAATAAAGCAAACCCAATGAGTGTGGAAAGTGAATTTCTTTTTTTATTTCAAGGTCATTTCCTTTTCCAAGGGCAACAGTGGTTGTTGCCCATTCTCCTACACCATCAGATGTTAAAACAATAGCTTCATCAAATGGAGAAGGATAAAAAGCACTCGCTGCATGACTTAAATGATGTTCTGAAAAATACAACTTTTTCTCATCTTTAAAATTTTTGTCTTGGCTTTTTAAGAAATTCATAAGCTGTTTTTTTTGAAATAATTTATCTCTGAGCCATTTAGGCATTGCATGAGAAAATTGGATAAAACCTTTTGGAGCAAAAGCAACATAAGTTTCCAAAAGACGCTCGAATTTTAAAAAAGGTTTTTCAAAAAAAATGACGTAATCAACTTCGGATAATTTTACATTAGCATAATTTAATACAAAATTTACTGCATTCTTAGGATAATTTGAATCATGTTTTATTCTTGTAAATCTTTCTTCTTGTGCTGCAGCAATTATTTTTCCATCAATTAAAAGGGAGGCTGCACTGTCATGATAAAAAGCCGAAATTCCTAAAATTGAAGTCAATTTTTAAAATATAGTATAAATAAATGGTGCTATGGCAGACCCTTGACTTAAAACAATTAATCCACCAAACAATAAAAGTACAAATATAGTTGGCAATAACCAGTATTTTTTTCTTATTTTTTAAAAAGTTCCAAAACTCGATCAAAAAGCTCATTTAAAATTGATTTTTCATATTGTTGTTTGAATTATCTTTATTAATCCAATAAGAGCTATTATTATTTTTTTTTAATCTTAAAATATCTTTTTTAAATAACTTTAATACAACTCCTGTTGGTGTAACAACTCCAAAAAAAATAATTGCCATTACTATTGGAGATATAATATTTCCTATCAAAAAGCCAAACCTTATCCAAGCTTTATTTAGTGGTGTTAAGATTTTTGAATTAAGTATACCTAAAAATAAAAATATCAAAGAGATTAAGATTGACCAAAGTCTAATATTTTCTTCATTTAAAATTGGCCATAAACTTATTATCAAAAAAACAAAAAAGAATAAAATTCCAAAGCTTCGATTTGAAGAAATTGATTGGGATTTCATATTTATTTATCAATTAAAATTAAACTATTTTATTATGTTGATCAAATGATTGCATTAATTCATTCCACTCCCTTTTTGAAAGACCTGAATTTTCATATGAAATTTCTTGACCATTAAGCATTTTTTTAATTACAGATTTTCCTTTTAAAGAGACTTCAGTGCCACCAACTCTATAATCTAGAAAGGCATCATAAGTAATTGGAACCCATCTCTTTAAAGTGTCCAGCATAATATCTGCATACACTCTAATTTCATATTGCGCGTGATGATCTGCCCGTAATCTTAAAAAATTCATTAGATTCAACAAATCAGTCTTCCAATACCACTGTGTGTATGTATTTAAAGTTAGATTCATTCTAGCCAGTTCTCTTGCCAGCCCTTTTTTATTTTCATCAATTGTCGTTCCATCATATTTTTGATTAAGCATCTTTTCGTAATTATCATAAGTTCTTTCTGCATCATTTTTTAAAAGTTCTAAAACTTCTATTGCTTGCTCACCCTCAATAACTTCTCCTCGACCTTGTCTGTTTGCAATTGATTGTGCAGCTAAATTTTCTTGATTGGGTAGATAAAATTCTTTATCTAAAATTGAATATCTTGCTGAGTATTCATTCACATTCGCTGTACGATGCCTGATCCATTGTCTTGCGATAAAAATAGGTAATTTAACATGATATTTAATTTCACACATTTCAAAAGGGGTACTATGCCAGTGACGCATAAGATACTTAATTAATCCACTGTCTGTTGAAACTTGCTTAGTCCCTTTTCCGTAAGATACCCTTGCGGACTGAACAATTGAGCTATCATCCCCCATATAATCAATAACTCTTATAAAGCCATGATCTAAAGCTGGAAAAGCCTCGTATAAAATTTTTTCTAATTCAGGAGCAGTAACTCTCTTAGTCTTATTATCTTGAGCTTGTTGTTCTTTTATATCGTTTATTTGATCTTTGGTAAATTTCATGAATAAATTATTGAATCTATTATATTAGCTTTTATATTAATAGTGTTGGTTTTCCAACTATGACGATAAACGAATTTCGTAATAACCATTACGGACGTGGGGGCAGTACCCACCACCTCCACCATTTTCAACTTAGGGGGGTGAATTAGGATCGACGGATGTCTAAAAGTTGTTCTTTCGTTCGGTATTGCTCCGCCGTGATGGGCTAATTTATAAATGCTAACGAAAGTTATGCACTTGCAGCTTAATTAATTAATTAATTAGGTTACGGGGTTTGGGGCACCTGGCAACAGAACGCCCCTTCCTGATTCTCGGTTCGCTAGAAAAATAAACACTTTTTAAAAAGTAAATACAGGTTGGCGTCACGGTGGCGTCACAAGAAAGGGATTTAGTAAATGAACTCCTGGATAAGACACTGTTTAAAACTGAGTAACTCTTAATCAATCCATTTAAGCTCAAAAGCTTTTGATGCTTCAGAGTGTTCTTTTTCACAGTTTGAAAGCTCTTTATAATAGGAGTTAACTTCAATTTTTTCTTTAATTGAGGATTTGTTAAATACTTTCTTAGCAGTATATTCTTTCATTTCTTCTAAAAGTTTTTTTTCATGCCTTAAAAAAACTGCTTCCTCGGTCCATGCATCTAATAATTTTAGAGATTGGCTTTCAATTACATTTTCATAACTTTTTTTAGCCTCGGTCGTTGTCAAATCTTTAGGTATTATTACAACTGCAAGAGAATTTTCAATTTTATAGTTTTTCTTCAAATAATCTGAATGCTTTTGACTTAATTTATCGACAGCTTTTTGTTGTATTTTAATTGTTCTTGATATTCCTAGAACTTTTGGGTCATCTCTATCATAAAAATAGCTGACATATTCCTTAGTATGTTTATTTTTAAAATTATAATCAGCACAATTCTCTAGTGCTTTATCTTTTTTGCTATGAAAAAAACCAGTTGTTACAATAAATATTAATAAAAGAGTAAAAAGTTTTTGCATTTAAAATAATTTTTCTTTTATTGAACAAGTGTAGAATATTTTGCCATGATCTACAGGACTTTTAAAAGCATACTCAAGCTTTCCACTTCTTCTATTTAAGGTAACTACTTGGTTAACATTCTCTGATAATCTTGGAATTTTGAATTTAATTTCTTTATCATTTATTTGAGAAGGAATTATTATTCTTTCTTTTGGTTCAAATGTACTTGAGATTATCCAGAAAGAAGTTTCTAAAACTATAATGTCGTCATTAGGTTTAATTCCTAAAATCAAAAATCTGTCATTAGTAATAACAGTTGGCAATTCATCTTTTGGTTTTGGAATTTCATCAAATGCAACAATGTTTATAAATTTATCAAATGAACATATAAAATGAATTTTTTTAATTGTTTCTGCATAAGCACTCCCGCTCATAAACAAACTCAGAGCTAAAATACTTAAAAGTTTTTTCATTAATCCTTAAATAAATAAATAAAAGTAACAATTATAAGCACTATGATAATCCAAATAGTAAAATTAGTTAACAATTGTTTTAATTTAGAATTAGACTGTAAAAAAGCAGGCAGAACCAACAATAGAACTCCTATCATATATACTACAGGTATTAGTTGGTCCATCATCTAAGAAGTTTTTTCATATTAATGAAATATTACACAATTCTTATCTGTATAGGATTTTGAATATCCAGACAAAGCATCTTGGGTTCTATTAATGACATACTTGCCTCCATAATCCATATAAATATCAAAATCAAAATCACTTTGATTATCGCTGAACTCTCCGTAGACACTAATTTTGTATTGTCGTTGATCTTTTGTTATTTTAAAGGTTATGCCATCATTATTTGGAAAGCTTAATATAATTTCTGTATCTTTAACTTCATACATAGCTTTTCCATGTCTGAAATTATCACAAGTCCAAGTTTCAGTATAAGCACTCCCGCTCATAAACAAACTCAGAGCTAAAATACTTAAAAGTTTTTTCATTCAATTCTATTATCGTACTTGCTAAAGAAGTATTTTTCTACCCACGTCCATAGAATTATACCAACTCCAATCCATGCTAAATGATAAGGGCCTACTCCAGAAATACCAATTATACCTATAATAAAACCAACAGAGTTTCCTCTAGCGAATGGTGTTTTGAAAAGTTTTTTCATTTAAAATTTTTTTTTTATTTTAGTTTTTTCGCATAGGTAATTATTACTAATTAATCCTAATTCTTTTATTGAGTGATTTTCTTTTAGAATACCAGTATTTCTATCAATTTTATATGTATGAACTCTTGTGTCGTTTCCTGCATTAATACCAAAAGATATGGTGTCTTCTCTTACATGTACCCATGTGTAAGAAAGCTCATATTTTTTATTTTCGTAGCCTCCACTTGGTGAGTCTAAAATAATTTTTTTATCAAGATCTATTTTAAAAAATTCTACTCTTCCTTTATTTGAACTCACATCCTCATTAGGAATTGTAAATCCAGAGTTCCATGTACATTTTAAATCAATTATTTCAGCACTTGCATTTAAACCAATCAATAAGCTAATAACAAAAATTGATAAAATCTTTTTCACAATCCAAGATTAACAAATCCCGAACTCTTACTCAAGTTGAGTTAATCTGACAAAAATTTATAAGCTAAAAATGCAAGTTCCAAGGCTATTAATACTTCAATCATAAAAATGGTAAAAAGCCGAGTCCCAGATGTACAACAATAATTTTTTTCATTAAACCAATTCTACCTTTTTTTTTAATTCTACTTTCTTGTTTAAGTATAAGTTTTTTTAGCTCTTCTTCATTATATTGATAAGCCTTTTTATTTTTTTTTCTAATACTTTGACTAACATCACTGATTGCTGCATCGCGAATAGAGGATTTAAATATTGTTACAATTTGTGATGCTGTTTCTTTGTAAAATTTAGTACCCTCCCCTGTAAAAGGAGTGGCAGCCGCTAGAAATAACATAGCACCAGTGGTTTGGATTGGGGCACCTTTAAACTCCATTTTTAAAGCATCAATTTCTTTTTTTTCTTTTTGTGAGAGTTTTAATCTAAATTTTTCAAATATAACCAATTCATTTTGTTTTTTCATTTTTTGTTTAGTTTAATTTCTTGAGTAGTTCTTAGTTTTTTTTTATTTCTAAATTTATTAAAATAAGCATCGTCTATCTCATTTTTTTGTAAATTTGTTTTAGGTTCTAATTTTTTTTCAGAATATGTTTTGAGTTCTTTGTCTCTAAATTTATCAAATCCATCATTTTTAAGTTTTGACCTTTTTATGCTAAAAAATAATAAAACTAGCGATAATATTATTAAAGTATTTTTAAGAATATATGAAAATGTAAGATATTCATTTATTCCAGAGACCGATGACCAACTTATAAATTCATAATGAATATAAATAATTAAAAGCACAAATAAAGCACATAAAATTATATTCCTTAATACGATTTTTAGCTCAGGTTTAAAAAAAAATAAAATTTTAGTACCTATTATCGCAAACAAACTTTTTTTATACATATTAAAGATTTGCTAAATAAGACAAACCCTCTGCTGTTAATAAAGTAAATAAAATTGTTTTTAATTGATCCCCTTTAAGGTTTTGTTCCTCATCAGCAATCATTCCTTCCATCTCATCATCATCAAAATCATTTAAACTTTTTCCAGACTTAGAAATTTTATCTTTAACAATTTCAATGGCTCTTTCTCTTTTTTTAATTAAGAACTTGTCCTTAACAGACTCTGGAACTTTATCTAAAATTTCTTGGTATGTTGCCATATAAAACTATAACAAATCCATAACCGTGAGTCTGCTTGTATTTATCTAATGATATTCCTAAAAACTAAGTAGCTATTGCCTTTTTTGAATTCTGGACATAGCAATCTCGACATACTGGTTTTTCTGCTATTTCAAATTCTGAAAAATATATTTTCATTCTCTTTCTGACTGGTTTTTCTTGTCCGCAGAAACCACACCTTTCAGTTCTAATTTTTTCTAAAGTTTCTGCAGTAACACTATCTTGAGAATTTATATTATACCAAGCCATTTAATTATTTATGGTACCAAAAAGTTTTCAATTGTCCTGTCTTTATTCGACTTGCTATACACCTAAAGCAGTGGGACCCCTTTATGTAGTTATTGGTATGTGGGTAACTTTAATTAAATCTATTTTGGACTTTGTTTGGGACCCCTCCTCCAATATTTGGCGTCATGGTGGCGTCACAAGTTCCTTGATTGGTGTTCTATCAATGGTAGTATTTATATGTGTTTATTAGTGGATCTCGATAAACAGTTCGGGGCACCTGGCAACAGAACGCCCCTATAAAATTTTATTTTTATAATATTTTATTTGATTAATTTTAACTAAGTATACGTTTGGACGCCCTCAGGGCGCAGTTCAACTATAACATATTGCTTTTCAATTCAAATTGTTAGCGAATAATGTTATTTTGTTTGGGGTAACTGGCAACAGTACGCCCTTATATGATACATTATTAATTAAAATTATTATTTATTGTACCAATTTTTTAAACCATAATAAAAACCTAAAATTTCTCAAGTAATTAATTTGAGTAAATAGGTTAGAGTTAATATAGAAAAAATTTTATTTATGATAAAAAAAAAAGTATTTTTTATAAATTTTCTTACATCCATTTTAAGCATTTTGATAACTTTAATTTTATTAGAAGTTTTTTTAAGATGGGATGATTATTATAAACCATATACCAATCCATACAGATTAAAGATTAATAATATATCATATAATTTATTTTTAGATGAAAAAAAACTTATTAAATCAGAGAAAAAAATAATTTTATTTGGTGATAGTTTTATTCAAGGTGAATTCTGTGCATTTGAGAAAAAAACATTATCAGATTACATTGAAAAAAAAACTGAAAATTTAGATGTCTTCAATTTTGGAATAAATGGAAAAACAGTTATAAATTATTTAGATATTGTTGACAAAATAAACATAAAGGAGGATGATATATTTTTAGTTTTTTTATATGATAACGATATCGCGTTATCTAAAGAAGTTTGTGATTTAGCAATTATTAAAAATAAAAAATATAATTTACCATTACCCCAGTCCTGTCCTTTGATATCAAAAATGAAGAAAAACGAAAAGTCTAGTAATACAGTTTTTAAAAAAATTAATAATAAAACAAGACATCTTAAAGTTGTTGCGCTGGCAAAGGATGCCTTAGTAAATATACCTTATCTTAAAAAGTTTTTTTTTAGAACTGAGTACAATAAATTATGGACTGATTTTGAATCTGAAGAAAATGCCTATATATCTAAATTAATAATTTTACTAAAAAAGAAGATAGAAACAAATGGAGGAAAATTTTATTTAACTTATTTTCCAAATGTGACTTCTATAAAAAAGGAAAACACTAATCAATTAATGTGGAAAAAATATTTTTCAAAAATTAATTCTGGAAATGATTTTGTAATTTTTGACCCTTATGATTATTTATTAAAAAATAAAACTTTAAGCAATATGACCAGATCTTTAAGCAACGATCATCCAAATTGCGATGTTTATAATATTTTATCTGAATACTATACAAAAAAGCTAAAATTATAAATTTTTTTATATTAATAATTTTAAATTTTTAATCCTTCAAATAAATTTTTGATGAGACTGGTTTTTGTTTGAGAAGTATAATTTTTAAAATTTTAATAGTAATTTTTTTCTTATTAAGAGATAATCTTACTAGTTTGTAGTTAGAGCCTTTAGAATTGACCTCCAATATCTTACAAAATAGATTTTTATAGCAAATTCAATGAATTATGGTGCGGCCAGAGAGAATCGAACTCTCATGAGCTAGGCTCACACGGCCCTCAACCGTGCCTGTCTACCAATTTCAGCATGGCCGCAAATCATGCGTCAGATTAAATGAATGACAATTCTATTTCAAGTTGATAAGTTTTTATTATGGAATTCACAACTCAAGTTAAAATTGCAACAGATCCTATTTATCAGAAGGTTTCCAAATCGATTCCTGAAATAGAGTGGACCACTCATGCACCTTACATTTATAAAATAAATAAACTTAAAAAAGAGAAGAACGCAGTAATTCTTGCTCATAATTACCAAACTCCTGAAATATATCATGGCATATCTGATTTTTCAGCAGACTCATTAGCCTTAGCAATTGAAGCTGCAAAAACAGAAGCTGATATAATTGTTATGTGCGGTGTACATTTTATGGCAGAGACTGCCAAATTAATGAGTCCAAGTAAAAAAGTTTTGCTGCCAGACATGAAAGCTGGTTGCTCTTTATCCTCATCTATAACTGGTGAGGATGTAAGAAACTTAAAAAAACAATATCCTGGAGTTCCTGTAGTTTCATACGTTAACACTTCTGCAGATGTTAAGGCTGAAACTGATATTTGTTGTACATCAGCAAATGCAGTTAAAATTGTAAACTCTTTAGGTGTAAAAAAAGTAATTTTCTTACCAGATGATTATTTAGCAAAATATGTTGCGTCTCAAACGGATGTAGAAATTATTTCATGGAAAGGAACTTGTGAGGTTCATGAGCAATTTAATGATGAAGAGATTAACGAAATAAGAAAAAATAATCCCGGAATTAAAATTATTGCACATCCTGAATGTCCTCCTGACGTAATAAAAGCAAGTGATTTTGCTGGCTCAACAAGTGGAATGATTAAATATGTAAAAGATAATCAACCTGAAAAAGTTATGATGGTTACAGAATGCTCAATGAGTGATAATGTTCAAATTGATAATCCTAATGTAGAATTTATTAGACCTTGTAACTTATGTCCTCACATGAAAAGAATTACACTGCCAAAAATACTTGATTGTTTAGAAAATGAAACCAACGAATTAATAATGGATCAAAAAACAATTGAGAGAGCTAGGAAATCAGTAGAGAGAATGACTGAAATAGGCAGATAAATTCTGTGCCCAAAATTCAATTAAGTAAAAATTTTATCCGATCAACCTGTAAATTAGCTCTTAATGAGGATCTATATCCTTCGGGAGATATTACAACAAATCTATTAAATAATAATTCAATTTCAAAAGTTAACCTTATAAGTAACGAAAAAGGTATTATAGGTGGATTAGAATTTGCTAAACAAACATTTAATTTATTAGATAGAAATATTAAATTTCATATAAAAAAAAAAGAAGGATCAAAAATAAGCAAAGGATCTCTAATTGCTGTAATCGAAGGTAAAATTAAAAACATATTAATTGGAGAAAGAGTTGCTCTAAATTTCCTCTCTCATATCTCTGGCATTGCAACTAAAACCAATAAATTTGTTAAAAAAGTAGGCATGAAAACAAAAATTTGTTGCACGCGAAAAACAATTCCCAATCTTAGAGTTATTCAAAAATATGCCGTAAAAATAGGAGGTGGTACTAACCACAGGTTTAATTTAAGTGACGAATTTTTAATTAAGGATAACCATCTAGCTTCATCAAAGAAATTTGAAGAAATAGTTAAAAAGGCAATTAAAAATAAAAAAAAAAGAAAAATTACTGTAGAAGTTGATACTTTAAAGCAATTTAAAAAAATAAATGGACTTAATTTTAATACAGTTCTGTTTGATAATATGAGTCCGAAAACTCTAAGGATGGCTATTAAATATGCAAAAGGTAAATATGAAACTGAAGCCTCTGGGGGAATAACTTTAAAAAATGTGAAAAAACTAGCTGCAACAAATGTTGATAGAATATCGGTAGGTGAGTTAACACATAGTATTCAAGCTTTGGATTTAAAATTAGAGATTTAATTTTTTCTTATTTGAGCCTGTGCTGCCGCTAATCTTGCGACTGGAACTCTGTAGGGAGAACAAGACACATAATCTAATCCAGTTTTTGCACAAAATTCTATACTTTTGGGATCTCCACCATGCTCACCACAAATTCCAAGTTTAATTTTTTTGTTTTGTTTTCTTCCTTTATAAGTTGCAATTTTTATTAAGTCTCCAACTCCGTCATCAATTGATACAAAAGGATCAATTTCAAAAATTTTGTTCTCAATATAGTCGTTTAGAAATTTACTACTATCATCTCTACTAATTCCAAATGTAGTTTGAGTTAAATCATTGGTTCCAAAACTAAAAAATTCAGCGTGTCTAGCGATATCTTTTGCCTTTATCGCTGCTCTTGGTAATTCAATCATTGTTCCAACTAAAAAATCGATTTTAATTTTATTCGCATCTTGAACTTTTTTCGCAACCCTAATGACTAAATCTTTCATGATTTTTATTTCTGCTTCTGTTGAAACTAAAGGTATCATTATTTCAGGCATTGTTGATTGAATTTTTTGTTTTTTACATTCCACTAAAGCCTCAAAAATTGCAGTACACTGCATCTCATAAATTTCAGGGAATGAAATTGCTAATCTACAGCCTCTATGACCTAGCATGGGATTTTGTTCATGAAGTTCTGAAATTCTGACTTCAAGTTCTTTAACAGGAACTTTTAGTGAAACTGCGACATCATTAATTTCATTGTTACTTTTTGGTAAAAATTCATGTAGGGGTGGGTCAAGTAACCTTACTGTTACTGGCAAGCCTTTCATTATCTTAAATATTTCAATAAAATCTTTTTTTTGATGTGGTAATAACTTTTTGAGTGCATTAGATCGATCTTCAATTGTTTTTGATAATATCATTTCTCTTACTGATAAAATTCTCTCTTCGTCAAAAAACATATGTTCAGTTCTACACAAACCAATACCCTCTGCACCAAATTCTCTAGCAATTTTGCTATCCAATGGTGTTTCTGAATTAGTTCTAATTTTTAATTTTCTAAAATCATCAGACCAACTCATTATTTTTGAAAAATCGCCTGATATTTCTGGTTTAACTGTTTTTACCTCACCAATGATTATTCTGCCTGTTGAACCATCAATTGTAATTATTTCACCCTCTTTGATTACTTTATTGTTTGTTTTGAATAATTTATTTTCATAATCAATTTCTATTTCACTAGATCCAGAAACACATGGTCGTCCCATCCCTCTAGCAACTACTGCAGCATGACTTGTCATACCTCCTCTTGAGGTAAGTATTCCTTTTGCTGCGTGCATACCATGTATATCTTCTGGTGAAGTTTCTACACGAACTAATATTGTACTTTGCATCATACTATTTAGTCTTTCAGCCTCTTCAGATGTGAAAACAACTTTTCCACTTGCAGCACCTGGTGATGCAGGTAAGCCTGACCCAATTACTTCAAATTTCGCTTTCTCATCTAAAGTTGGATGTAGTAAAGTGTCTAAAGAACTTGGTTCTATTCGCAATATTGCATCTTTTTTAGAAATCAATTTCTCTTTAACCATATCTACAGCTATTTTTACAGCAGACTTAGCTGTTCGTTTTCCAGAGCGTGTTTGAAGCATCCAAAGTTTTTTATTTTCAACAGTAAACTCAACATCCTGCATATCTTTGTAATGTTTTTCTAACTTATTTAGAATATTTTTTAGTTGCTTGTATGTCGCTGGCATTGCTTCTTCCATTGACTTAAGAGTTTCTTTTGATTCAACTCTAGCTTTTTTTGTAATATGTTGTGGTGTTCTAGTTCCAGCAACAACATCCTCTCCTTGCGCATTTATTAAATATTCACCATAAATATTTTTGGCTCCATCTGATGGATTTCTAGTAAAAACTACACCAGTTGCACAATCATTTCCCATATTTCCAAAAACCATTGATTGTACATTAACTGCTGTACCCCAATTAGATGGTATTTGATTTAATTTTCTATAGACTTTTGCTCTATGACTTTCCCAAGATAAAAAAACAGCACTTATAGCTCCTACCAGTTGTGCGTTGACATTTTGAGGAAAATCTTTTTTTGTTTTTTCTTTTACGATATTTTTAAAATCTTTTATTAAAGCTTCCCAATCATACTCATCCAATTCTGTGTCTAGTAAAACCCCTTTTGTTAACTTATAGTTCTCAATTGTATCCTCAAAGTGATAACCTTCAATTCCTAATACAACATTAGAATACATTTGAATAAAACGCCTATAACTATCATTTGCAAATCTTAAATTTGAAGTTTTTTTTGCAAGGGCTATTACTGTATTATCATTAAGACCTAGATTTAAAATTGTATCCATCATGCCGGGCATAGAAACCCTAGCTCCAGATCTTACAGAAACTAGAAGAGGATTTTTTATATCTCCAAATTTTTTTCCTGAGTCTTTTTCAATAAATTTTAATTCTTTACTTATTTCATCAAGTATTTTTTTATTTAATTTTTTTTTATTCTTATAAAACAAGTCACATACCTCTGTAGATATTGTAAAACCGGGAGGTACAGGTAGTCCCATTCTTCCCATCTCAGAAAGATTTGCACCTTTGCCACCAAGAATATTTTTTGGTAGTTTAATTTTTTTTATTTTATTTGATTTAAAATTAAATATAAATTTTTTCATACTAGGCATTTATTTTTGTAAAATTTAAATAGTTATCAAAGGTTTTGCACAACATATTTAATAATTCTAATCTATTTTTTTTAATTATTATATCTTCATCATTTACAATAACATTATCGAAAAAATCGTTTATCTCGTTTTTAATGCTTGATAAGATTTTTAGACTTTCCTCGTAATTTTCATCTTTTCCAGTACTCAAAAAATATTTTCTAATATCATTTATTTTTTTATATAATTTTTTCTCGTAATCATTTTTAAATAAACCTGGATCTGCAAAACCAAGGGATTCAATGCTTATTTTTTCTTCAGTATTTAATATATTTGAAGATCTTTTGTATGCTGCAATAGTTTCAAAGCCGATTTCTTTTTTAATATTTTTATTTAAACATAAAGATTTTTTATAAGCTTTTAATAAATCATCCAATCCAAGTAAAAATGTTGAGCTTTCTATTATATCTTGTCTTATTTTTTTTTCTTTTAAATAATTTTTAAATCTTTCAATTATGAAATCACTTAACTCGTTTTGTATCTTTTTGGTATCAAATTCATAGCCCTGATCTCTATATACTGAACAGGTGTAAACAATTAAATCTTTTAGTTTGATTTTTGTTTCATTTTCAACAATTAATCTGACAAGACTTATAGCCATTCTTCTTATGGCATATGGGTCTTTTGAACTAGTAGGTTTCAGATTAATTCCAAAAAAACCTACTAATGAGTCTAGTTTATCACTTAAAGATAAAGCAACACTATACATTTTTTTTGGTAATTTGCTTTCCATCCCGTTAGGCAAATATTGTTCAGACACAGCAAGACAAACTTCTTTATCAAACCCTTGAAACTTTGCAAAATGACCTCCGACTATACCTTGTAGTTCCGGGAACTCTCCAACAAGATCAGACATTAAATCAACTTTACAAATTGATGAGGCTATTTCAATTTTATCTTTACTAATTAAAAAATCATCAGAAATTAAGGATGATAACTTTCTCATACGTTGAATTTTATCAAAGTAGGAACCTAAACCTTTAAAATAATTTATATTTTTTAATTTATCTACTTGTTTAACTAAATTTTGGGTTTTATTTTTCTCCCAAAAAAACTCAGCATCACTTAATCTTGCTTCAATCACTCTCTCATTTCCTAATTTAACGAACCCTTTAATGTCTTTAATATCTGAAACTACAAAAAAATTATTTGTAAGATTATTTTTTTTATCAAAAGTTGGTAAATATTTTTGATGAGTCTGCATAGTAGTAATCAATATTTCACTGGGTACATTCAAAAATTTTTTGTCAAAATCACAAACAATTACCACTGGCTTTTCAACTATATTTACTATTTCATCTATAAGACTATCATTCTGTTTGATTTCTAAATTTTTTTTATTAATTATTTCATTTATCTTATTATTTATTATTTTTTTTCTTAGATCTTGATCAATTAAAATACCTTTTTGTCTAAAAAATTTTGAATACGAATTGAAGTCTTTAAAAATTTTTATACCTTCCTCTATTGATTTATCTATAAAAGTTTTGTTAGAACTATTTATGTGGTTAAAAACAAAATTTAGAGGTTTCTTATTAAATATTGCTAAAATGGATTTAAGAGGTCTTCCCCAATAAAGATCATAATTTGCCCATTTCATTGATTTATTCCAAGCTATCTTTGCTAAGATTTCACTTAGATTTTTTTCTAGTAAATCTGAAACCTTTATTTTTCTAGACTCTTTTTTAAAAAAATAAAATTCACCTTTTCCAGTATTTTTTTTAAATATTTTCTCTAACATTGTGTTGTTTGATCTAATAAATCCCTCTAATGCTTTTTCAGGAGCATTAACATTTGGGCCTCTAATTTCCTCTGAGCTTAATTTGATTTCATTAGGGATTTTATCAACATGTAGAACTAGTCTGTTTGGTGTTGAATAAACATTGAAATTTTCGTTGAATTTAATTTGATTTTCAATAAAAAAATTTTTAATATTTTTTTTTAATTCATTCCTTGCGTTTATTTGAAGCTTTGCAGGAATTTCCTCACTAAATAGCTCTACAAATAATTCTGACATCAACTTTGGCTTTCAATCCAAACTTTCCCAATTGATTTAGTTAATTCCCTTATTCTTGCAATATACTCAGCTCTTTGTGCTACACTAATCACCCCTCTAGCATCTAAAATATTGAAGACATGACTGCATTTTAAACATTGATCATATGCTGGTAGAGAAACCTTTTTTTCAACTAATAATTTTGTTTCTTCTTCTAGCATTTCAAATATTTTAAATAAATTATCAGTATTGGCATATTCAAAATTATATGCTGAAAACTCTTTCTCAGACTGATGAAAAACATCTTTGTAGGTAATTCCTTCATCATTCCATATTAAATCAAAAACACTTTTTTTATTTTGAATAAACATGCACAACCTCTCTAATCCATATGTAATTTCAACAGATACAGGTTTACATTCAACTCCTGCCATTTGTTGGAAATAAGTAAATTGTGTAACTTCCATACCATCACACCAAACTTCCCATCCAAGACCTGCCGCTCCTAATGTAGGACTTTCCCAGTCATCTTCAACAAACCTTATATCGTGTTCCTCATGATTAATACCTATTGATGACAAGCTATTTAAATACATCTTTTTAATTTCTTTTGGTGAAGGTTTAATTAAAACCTGGAATTGATAATAATGTTGCAATCTATTGGGGTTGTCGCCATATCTTCCGTCAGTCGGTCTGCGAGATGGTTGAACATATGCAGTTTTCCATGGTTTTGGGCCAAGCGATCTTAGGGTAGTTGCTGGATGGAATGTCCCAGCTCCTACCTCTAGATCATAAGGTTGTAATATCACACAACCTTTTTTAGACCAATACTTTTGTAAGTTAAAGATTGTATCTTGAAAAGATAAAGTTTTTTTTTTTATTTTAGAGACCATACCTTTGCCAGATTGATCTTTCTTCTAATAAACTAATTACTTTATCAGTATAATTTTCAGAAGATGATAGCTTTTTTGATAACCACCCTTTGCTTTTTCCAAATTTCTTAATTTCTATATCTTCGCCATATTTCTCACTTAATATTTGCTCTGCATTTCCTAATCCATCGATTAGTCCCAATTCTTTTGCTTTTTTCCCTGCCCAAAATTCCCCAGAGAAAAGTTCAATACCAGCGTTTTTGTTTAATTTTTCTTTTCTACTCTCCTCAACAACATCTATAAAATCTTGATGTATTTCTAATTGAATATTTTTTAAACGATTAATATCTTCTTCTTTTTCATCCAAAAAAGGATCTAAGGTACTTTTATTTTTCCCAGCGGTGTAAACTCTTCTTTCAATCCCAATTTTTTCAATTAAATTTTTAAAACCAAATGATGCAGAAATAACTCCGATAGATCCTATGATTGAGCTCGAATTAGCATAAATTTCATCACCAGCACATGAAATAAGATATCCACCAGATGCCGCCACATCTTCAGCAAAAACAATTACTTTTTTTTTTGTTTTTTTAGATTGCTCTTTTATTAGTTTGTAAATTAAATGTGACTGTACCGGAGATCCTCCTGGTGAGTTAATTGTAATTGCAACGGCCAAAGCTTTCTTTACTGAAAAAGCCTTTTTTATTATCTCTTCCTCACTTGAAAATTCTATTCCTTGTCTAAACCTTCCGACATTTCCTATAACTCCTGATAATCTAAGGTGACTTATTATCTTTTTTTTTTTAAAAAATGAGAACATTAGAATTGTTATAAATTTTTTTAATATATTATATACCCTAGTTATAATTAAAGAATAAGGTGCGTCAATTGATAAGTATATTAATAAATTGGATATAATAGTTTCAAAATATGGGAACTGTAATACAGCTAAAAAAACAAATTAATAATTCTTATGAGGATTTAAAAAATTCTGTTGATGATAAATTGATTCTAGTAGAAGAAAAAATTAATTCTAGACTAACAAGTAAGGTTGACTTGGTTCAAAAGATGACCAAGTATCATTTAAAAACTGGTGGAAAAAGGCTAAGAGCACTCTTAACCTTGCAAAGTGCTAAAATTTGTGAATATCAAAAAGGATTAAGGGATGTAAATCTTGCAGCTTGTGTAGAACTTATACATGCAGCAACTTTAATGCATGACGATGTAATAGACAGTGCTGACCTGAGAAGAGGAAAAAAAACCTTAAACACAATATGGGGGAATCATTCCTCAATTTTAGTAGGTGATTATTTACTTAGCAAATGTTTTGAAATGATGGTAGAGGACGGGAATCTAGAACTATTAAAACTTTTAGCATGTACATCGTCTGAAATTGCACAAGGTGAAGTTCTACAGTTACAACACAATAAAGAAATAGATATCTTAGAAGAAACATATCTTAATATTATTTCATCAAAAACTGCCTCTCTGTTTGCAGCAGCTACTAAAGTTGGAGCAATTATAGCTGAAAAAGATTTAAAATATAAAAATGCGTTAGAATTTTATGGAAAAAATTTAGGCCTTACATTTCAAATAGCAGATGACACATTAGACTACAATTCCGAATTAAAATTATTTGGAAAAAATATTGGCAATGACTTTTATGAGGGTAAAGTGACTTTACCTATAATTTTACTTTATCAAAAAGTTGACAAGTTTGAAAAAGAAAAATTAAAATCTTTTTTTGAAAAAGATATACGTGAAAAGCAAAACTTAGAATATGTGTTAGATCTAATAAAAAAAAATAATATTATTAATGAGTGTTATAAAAAAGCAGAACATTATATTAATTTAGCATCTAATTCTTTGAGTGTATTTGAAGAATCAGAAGATAAAAATATATTAAAAAACTTAACATCTTTTAGTATTGAAAGAAATTTTTAGGGACTTAATAATACTCTTTTCCATTTTTTGGTTTTTCTAATATATTTTAATCTTTCATGAATTCGATTCTGTCCATCTAGCCAAAATTCAATTTCTTTAGGTTTGATTCTCCAACCAGACCAATATTCGGGTCGTGGTATCTTATTTTTATTTGGAAATTTTTTCTTAAACTCCTCAATGGACTTATATAAATCCTGTCTTTTTTTTAAAATAGAACTTTGCTTTGAGGCCCAAGCACCAATTCTGCTTCCATAAGCTCTTGAATTGTAATAAGCGTCAGCTTCTTTTTTTGTTACCTTACTAGCAATACCAATTATTCTAATTTGTCTATGTAAACTTTTCCAGTGGAAGCACATAGAAATTTTTGAGGAATTTTTGATAGCCTTGCTTTTATCACTATTAAGGTTTGTGTAGAAAACAAATCCATTTTTATCAAAATCTTTAAGAAGTACCATTCTAACTGTTGGAAAGCCATTTTTGTTTACAGTTCCAACCGCAAATGCATTTGGATCATTAATTTCAGTTTTTTTTGCTTTATTGAACCATTCTTCAAAAAGCTTTATTGGGTTATTATGATCTTTAAAGCAAAGATTTAGTCCAAGTGAGTTTTTTTCGTTCATAAATTTAAAAAAATAATTTATACATTAAAATAATGTCATTTAATACTTTTGGGAAGTTATTTAGATTTACTACTTGGGGAGAGTCACATGGTCCAGCTATTGGATGTGTAGTTGATGGCTGCCCTCCAAATATTCCAATAAAAGAAAGGGATATACAAAAAGAACTTAATAAAAGAAAGCCAGGACAATCTAAATTTACAACTCAAAGGAAAGAAGATGATAAAATTAATATTTTATCTGGTGTTTTTGAGGGTAGAACAACTGGAACTCCAATTTCTCTAATAATTTATAATAAAGATATGAGATCTAGAGATTATGAGACAATAAAGAATAAATTTAGACCAGGACATGCTGATTATACTTATTTTAAAAAATATGGTATCCGAGATTACAGAGGTGGTGGAAGACAATCTGCTCGCGAGACTGCTGCTAGAGTTGCGGCAGGTGCTATTGCAAAAGTTGTTTTGAAAAATAAACTGGGTAAGAAGTATCAGGCAGTTGGTGCTGTTACACAATTAGGAATATTAGGATGTGACTTAAAGAAATGGAAAGACAAAACAATTTCTAGTAACCCATTTTTTTTGTCCTGATAAAACTGTGATTAAACTTTGGGAAAAATATTTACTTGGGATAAGAAAAGCTGGATCATCTTGTGGAGCAATTATTGAGGTGAGAGCAAGAGGAGTTCCTTTAGGACTTGGAGCGCCAATATACTCTAAATTAGATATGGATCTTGCAGCAGCAATGATGAGTATTAATGCTGTAAAGGGTGTAAATATAGGATCAGGAATGAACTCTGCAATGTTAACTGGTGAGGAAAATTCTGACGAAATTTTTAAAAAGAAACTTAAAACTAGTTTTAAATCAAATAATGCAGGGGGAATTCTCGGAGGAATATCTACTGGACAAGAAATAAATGTTTCATTTGCAGTAAAACCAACATCATCTATTTTGTCATCGAGGAAAACAATTGACAGGTTTGGAAAGAATACGACAATATCTGTAAAAGGTAGACATGATCCATGTGTAGGAATTAGAGCGGTTCCTATAGGAGAGGCGATGATGCATTGTGTTATTCTAGATCACTATTTAATGAATACAGCACAAAATAAAATTTAATTAGATTTTTTAATTAAAACTTTTGAATTTAAAGTATCTAAAATTTTATTTTCAATACCAATTGAGTCTAAATTAGCAAACTTATACATTAGCTCTGGTTTATCATGATCAATAAATCTATCAGGCAATATCATTGATCTAAATTTAAGATTACTGTCTAATAAGTTTTTTTCACTTAAAAATTGGCTGACATGAGATCCAAATCCCCCGATTGAACCTTCTTCTATTGTAATCAAAACCTCATGTTCTGTAGCAATTTGCCATATTAGATTTTCATCTAACGGTTTTGCGAATCTTGCATCAATAATAGTGATATCAATTCCTTTTTTTTTTAAATTTTTGGAAGCCAAAATACACTCCTGTAATCTTGCTCCAAAATTTAAGATTGCAACTTTTTTTCCTTCTTTAATTATTTTTGCTTTACCTAACTCAATTTTCTCAGTTATTTCAGGTAATTGAACTCCCACACCATTGCCCCTTGGATATCTAAAAGCTGATGGTCTATCGTTTATATCCATTGATGTATTAATCATTCTTACAAGCTCGGCTTCATCACTTGCCGCCATTACCACAAAATTTGGTAATGTTGAAAGGTATGTAATATCAAAAGATCCAGCATGTGTTGGGCCATCAGCACCAACTAACCCCGCTCTGTCAACTGCAAATCTAACAGGCAATGATTGTATAGCAACATCATGAACAACCTGATCATAGGCTCTTTGAAGAAAAGTTGAATATATTGCAGCATAAGGTTTATATCCTTCTGTAGCCATGCCAGCAGCAAAAGTAACCGCATGTTGTTCTGCTATACCAACATCAAACATTCTGTCTGGAAATTTTTTTCCAAATAAGTCCATTCCTGTGCCTGATGGCATAGCTGCAGTTATACCAACTACTTTACTATCTTTTTCCGCATGTTTGATTAGTGAATTGGCAAATACTTTTGTATATGAAGGTATTTTAGAAATAGATTTTAATTGTTCTCCAGTTTTTATATTGAATTTAGAAACTCCATGAAACTTATCTTCTGATTTTTCAGCAAAAGTGTAACCTTTTCCTTTTTCAGTTTTAACATGAATCAAAATTGGTCCATCATAGTCAATATCTTTTGCATTATTAAATACTGAGACCATTGTATCAATATCATGTCCATCTATAGGTCCAATATAATAAAATCCCATAGAGTTAAATAATGTTCCTCCAGTGACTGCTGATCTTAAAAAATCTTCTGCTTTTCCTGCTTTATTTTTAAATCTTTTTGAAAAAGCAGATATAATTAACTTGAATGTCTCTCTAAAGCTAAAATAAATTTTCCCTGATAAAATTTTTGCAAGATATTTTCTCATAGCACCAACAGGTTTTGCAATTGACATATCATTGTCGTTTAAAACAACAATCATCTTTGTTTTGCTTGCACCTGCATTGTTCATGGCTTCATATGCCATGCCAGCACTAATAGCTCCATCACCTATTACTGCTATTATATTGCTGGATTTATTTGATAATTTATTAGCTACCGCTATTCCTAAAGCTGAAGAAATAGAAGTTGAACTATGAGCAGCACCAAATGGATCATACTCACTTTCGGATCTCTTTGTAAAGCCTGATAATCCTTGACCCTTTCTGAGAGTTCTTATTTTGTTTTTTCTTCCAGTTAGTATTTTATGTGGGTAAGTTTGATGTCCCACATCCCAAATTAATTTATCATGTGGTGTATTAAATATATAGTGTAATACCACAGTCAATTCTACCACTCCTAGACCCGCGCCTAAATGTCCTCCAGTTTCAGAAACAACATCGATTAATTCTTTGCGAACCTCATCAGCTAAAACTTTAATATCAGATTGAGATAATTTTCTCACATCGTCAGGGAAATTAATATTATTTAAAAATTTATAATTATTAGTCATTTTGTTCTATTTAAAATATAATTTATTGTTTCTTTAAAATCGTCACCTTTTTTTCCAAAAATTTTCAAACTCCTAAATATTTTTAATTTTAAATTATCAGCATATTTAATAGTATTATCAGTCCCTAGTAAACTTATTAAAGTAGCTTTTCCCATTTTTAAATCCTTTTTAGTTTTTTTTCCAACAGTTGATGATTTGCCTCTAAGATCTATCAAATCATCTGCAATTTGAAATAATAAGCCAATCTCGTTACCAATTTTGTTAAACTTATTAATAAATTTTATTTTACCAGAAATGATAATAGGGGCAACACAACAAAAACTGAATAGTCTACCAGTCTTTTTAATTTGCATCTCTATAATCTGTTTTTTATTTTTTTTAATCTTTTCATAACTTAAGTCTAAAAACTGGCCACCTGCAATTCCAGTATGTCCCGAGCTTTCAGAAAGTAGATTTATTAATTTTATTTTTTTTTTCTCATTTAAATTAAATCGTTTATCGCTAAGAATTTGAAATGCAATAGTAAGCAGAGAATTGCCGGCAAGAATAGCGGTCGACTCGCTAAATTTTTTGTGTGTTGTTAATTTTCCTCTCCTTATATTGTCATTATCCATACATGGTAAGTCATCATGTATTAGTGAGTAAGCATGAATACATTCAACTGCTGCTGCAACTTGCAAAATTATTTTTTTATCTACTTTGAATATAGAGCCAACATCAAAGAGTATTTTCGATCTTACTTTTTTGCCTCCAGGAAGAAGTCCATAAATCATTGGATTAATTAGCTGAGTATTTTTTTGTTTTGAAAAATATCTATAAAGATAATTATTAGTTTTATAAATTATTTTATTAAGTTTTTTTTGCATTTTTTTTTGATCTTATATTTTTGATTTTTGTATTTGTTTTATTAAATATTTCTTTCAAATTATTTTGAAATTTCTTTTCTATTATTTTATTAATTTTTAATAAATTTGCATACTCCTGAGATGTATTTTCTAACTTATTTTCATTTTCTAAATTTCTAACAATTTTGTCTGCCAAATCTGTAAGTTCATTTAAAGATTTTGACGTAATATCATCTGGCAAATTTTTTTCATTCATATATTAGTTGGTAATATTATATGAAAAAGAATGATTCAAATATTAAAAAAGCAATAAAATACTTGAATAATCATGAATGTGTAGCAATCCCAACTGAGACCGTCTACGGATTAGCAGCGAATGCTTACTCCAAAAAAGCAGTGTCCAAAATATATAAGTTAAAAAAACGCCCCAAAAGTAACCCTTTAATTGTTCACTATTATAATCTTAATGATTTAAAAAGAGATTGTGAAATAGATGAGAACTTTAAAAAACTATATATAAAATTGTGTCCAGGACCAATATCATTTGTTTTAAAATTAAAAAAAGAAAGTATGATATCTAAATTAGTCACAAATAATTCAAATTCAATCGCTGTAAGATTTCCAAATCATAAACTAACTAGAAAACTACTAAAAAATATTAATTATCCTCTTGCAGCTCCAAGTGCAAATATTTCAAAGAGTATTAGTTCAGTTTCAAAGCAAGATGTTGTCGATGAATTTGGTTCTAAATTAAAGTTTATTTTAGATGGCGGACCATCAAAAATAGGTATGGAGTCCACTATAATAAATCTTATTGGAAAGCCTCATATTTTAAGATTTGGTGGAATAGAAAGCAAAATTATCTACAAAATGATTAATGCACTATCAAATAAGAATAAAAAAAAAACTAAAATAAAAGTTCCCGGTGACAGCAAATTACATTATTCGCCAGGAATACCCATGAGGCTAAATGCCAAAAAAAACTTTCATAATGAAGCATTTATTTTGATAAAGAAAAGAAAAGAGATTAGTAAAAACTATTTTTATTTGAGTAAGACAAATAATTTAAAAGAAGCTGCGAAAAATTTATACAAAATATTGAGGAAAATCAAAAATAATGGATACAAAAAAATTGCAATTGAACCAATACCAAATATTTATATTGGTGAAGCGATTAATGATAGAATTTTGAGAGCATCAAAAAAATGAAAAATTTAATTGAAGTTAAGAATATAAAAAAGAACTATGGAAAAAAAGAGGCAGTTAAAGGTATTACATTTAATGTTGAAGAAAACGAAATTCTGGGCTTGTTAGGTCCCAATGGATCTGGAAAAACAACAACCATTGGGATGTTACTTGGGTTGCTAAAACCCACAAGTGGACAAATATTTATCAATAACCTCATACTTGAAGAAAATAGAATACAAATTCTTGAAATGATCAATTTTATATCACCTTATATTGAATTACCAAAAAAACTTACTGTGAAGCAAAATTTATATGTTTATTCAAAACTTTATAAAGTTAAGAACATAAAAGAGCGAATAGAATATCTATCAGAAAAATTAAGAATTGGTGAATTATTAGACAGTATAACTGGGGAACTCTCATCTGGACAAAAAAATAGAGTAAGTTTAGCTAAAGCATTAATTAATGAACCTAAAGTCCTGCTTCTTGATGAGCCTACTGCTTCTTTAGACCCGGAAGTCGGTGATTTTGTTAGGACTTTTTTAGAAGAATATAGAAAAGAAAAAAAAATCTCAATACTTTTAGCTTCCCACAATATGAATGAGGTAACACGTTTGTGCAAATCTGTACTTATGATGAAAAATGGCGAAATTGTAGACCAAGGTACACCTGATGATTTAATCACAAAGCATGGAAGAACAAATTTAGAAGAAGTTTTTTTAAAATTATCTAGGAGCAAAAGTGAGTTTAATTAGAATCTACGGTTTATTTTTAAGGCATTTTTATCTGATAACTCGATCATTTCCTAGAATATTAGATCTAGTATATTGGCCTACTATTCAAATTACATTATGGGGATTTATCTCAAATTTTTTTGCTAATCACACAACTTATTATAATAATGCTGTTGGTGTAATTCTTACTTGTGCAATACTTTATGATTTTTTGTTTAGAACAAGTATTGGTTTCAATATGCTTTTCTTAGAGGAAATTTGGAGTAGAAACTTCACCAATCTTTTTATAGCTCCGATGAGAATTGGTGAAATTTTAACATCACTTGTTATAACTGCATTAATAAGATCTTTGATTGGTCTTGTCCCAGCAATATTGCTTACCTCTCCATTGTTTGGAATATCTATTTTAGATTTAGGAATATTTTTATTTTTACTTTTTCTGAGTCTTTATATTTTTGGAATAACACTTGGTATTTTGGTTTCTTCTGGTTTGCTTAGATTTGGTCCATCTTTTGAAAATATAGCATGGTCAACAATGTTTTTACTAGCTCCATTTGGTTGTATTTATTATCCAATAGAAACATTACCTGAGGTATTTCAAAAAATAGCCTACATGCTGCCACTAGTATATATTTTTGAGGAAGCTAGAAATATTTTAATTAACCAAGCAGTTGACATTGAAAACATTTATTATGCTTTTATGTGGAACGCTTTATATTTTTCAATTTCAATTTTTTTATTTTATTATTCATTTAATGCTGCAAAAAATAAGGGTACATTAATAAATATGGGAGAATAGGCTTTATGGCTAAAATTGATTTTGATTATATAAAGAATAAATTAGGAATTTTTTTTTTAAAACTAAAACAAAAAAAAATAATAAAAATTCTCATTTTTTGCCCACAAAGGACATTTTCCAACTATTTAGAAAGTTTTTTGGTTAAAAATTTTTATATTGAGGTAATTAATTCAACTGACAAAATCAAGAATTATAATAGTCCTCTTCATAAACATTCTTTATCTACAAGCCCAATACTTAAAGAAAAATATAACAATGAAAAATACATAATATTCTTATTATATAAAAACTCAAATTTTTGGATTGATAGTTTAGATAGAAATGATCAAGATTTTTTTGATCAATTCTTAAAATTTCATAATGTTAATATAAGACGTGACGATAAAAATACTTTAATAAAATACCATAAAGAATGGTACGAAACTTGGATACATTATCTCAAAAGTTTTTCAAATATAGAATTCATTAACCATGAACAGACCCTTAACTATGAGAATAATTTGGCACTATTTCATTATTTAATCTCAAAATATCAACTTGTTTCAAAAGGTAAAATGAAGTTACCATCTAAAATCAGAAGAAGTGGTGCATTCGATAAAAATAATTACAAAAAAGTAAATGCTAATTTAGAAGAATATTCCAAATTTTTTAAAATAATCTAATTTATTATTAGATCTGCGCTCGCAAGGAGTCGAACCCTGAACCTCCAGAGCCGAAATCTGGCGCTCTATCCAGTTGAGCTACAAGCGCATATTGTATAACTATGTTTATATGAAAAGTATTATAAATATAAAAGTAAAAAATAAAGAAAAAAATTTAAGAATTGACATTTTATTATCAAATCTAAAAATTAAATTAAGTAGGTCCAGAGTAAAAAGTTTAATTTTAGAAAATAACTTAAAAATAAATAATGTTATAGTTACTGATCCCTCAAAACGAGTTAAATTTAATGATGAAATTCATTTTGAAGTATCAGATCCAAAAAAAGAAACACTTGAACCATATAAATATTCTCTTGATATAATTCATGAAGATAATGATTTAATTATAATTGATAAAGCTGCTGGAATTTCAATTCACCCCGGGCCTGGAAATTATAACAATACAATTGTAAATGCATTAATAAATTATGGTGGCAATAACTTATCAAACATCGGAAATGAATTAAGACCTGGAATTGTACATAGAATTGACAAAGATACCTCGGGTCTAATAGTTATTGCTAAAAATAATTTTTCGCATGAAAATTTATCAAAACAATTTTCTGAACATTCAATTACAAGAGTTTATTTGGCATTAGTATGGGGTAAAATTAGACCCCAAAGCGGTAGGATAGAAAGTTTTATTACAAGAAGTTCGAAAAATAGACAAATAATGGAGGTCTCATTTAAAAAAGGTAAAAAGGCTTTAACTAACTATAAAACTCTTGAAGTATTTGAAAATGATAAAATTCCAACATTTAGCCTTGTTGAATGTAAACTAGAAACAGGTAGAACTCATCAAATTAGAGTTCACTTGTCTTATAAGGGAAATAATATTTTAGGTGACAAAAAGTATAAAAAAAAATTTAAAAAATTTGTAAACATCGACACTGAGCTTGAAGAAATGATAGCTAGACTTAATAGACAATTTCTACATGCAAAAAAATTAGGTTTTAACCATCCAAAAAATCATAAAAGAATGGAATTTTCGTCAAAATTACCGGTCGACCTAGAGAAAATTTTAAAAAAACTTAGAAAAATCAAGTAACAAAAAGCATTGTAAAAATTTATTTATTTATTAAATAAATACCTCAAATGAACAATAATACTTATAATTTACCTGCACTTTCTAATGAAGGTGGATTGACAGCATATCTTGCTCAAATTAAAAAGTTTCCAATGCTTGCAGCTGAGGAAGAGTATATGTTAGCAAAAAATTGGAAATCAACTGGAAATATAAAATCTGCAGAAAAACTTGTAACTAGTCACCTTAGATTAGTAGCTAAAATTGCAATGGGGTATAAAGGTTATGGACTACCACTTAATGAGATGATTTCTGAAGGAAATGTTGGATTGATGCAAGCAGTAAAAAAATTTGAACCAGAGAAAGGTTTTAGACTTGCAACTTATGCAATGTGGTGGATCAAAGCCTCAATACAGGAATATATATTAAGATCATGGAGTCTGGTTAAAATAGGAACAACAACAGCCCAAAAAAAACTTTTTTTCAATCTAAAAAAAATTAAAAATCAAATAGCACCCCGTTCTGAAGGAGATCTTAGAAAAGAACATGTTGAAGATATTGCCAAAAGACTTTCTGTAAGTGAAGCTGAAGTAGTATCAATGAATAGAAGACTCTCAGGTAAAGAACAATCTTTAAATGCTCCTATAGGCGAAGATGGAGATGAGTGGCAAGACTGGGTAGTAGATGATGACATGGATCACGAGTTAAAAATAGCCCAAAGTGACGAAATGGAGCAGAGGAAAGATCTTCTTCAAGACTCAATAAAAGTTCTAAATGACAGAGAGAAAAAAATTTTATATTCTAGAAGATTAACTGATGAGCCAACTACTTTAGACGAACTGAGTAAAAAATATAAAATCAGTAGAGAGAGAGTTAGACAAATCGAGAATAAAGCTTTTGAAAAACTTCAAAAGCATATGCTTAACTCCGCCAAGTCAAAAAACTTACTACCAGCAAATTAAAGGTTAAAAGGATCTTGAATTAAAATTGTGTCATTTCTTTCAGGGCTAGTAGAAATACTTGAAATTCTAGTTTCTATAAACTTTTCAAGTTCTTTTATATAATTTTTTGCATTATCTGGTAATTCCTCAAATTTTTTAATACCAACAGTTGAAGATTTCCATCCCTTAAAAGATTTATATATAGGTTTAGCAATAAATTGATCATCAATGGAGGCAGGAAGATAATCAAATTTTTTGCCATTTATTTCATAAGCAATACAGATTTTAATTTCATCTAGTTCGTCTAGAACATCCAGTTTAGTTAATGCAATTCCATCAATTCCTGAAATTTTGAGAGTTTGTCTCACAAGCACTCCATCAAACCAACCACATCTTCTTTTTCGACTAGTAACAGTTCCAAACTCTTTTCCTCTGGTTCCAATCAATTCACCTATTTCATCAGTTAATTCTGTTGGAAAAGGTCCTTCGCCAACCCTTGTAGTGTATGCTTTTGTAATCCCTAATACATAATTAATAGAATTTATGCCACATCCTGAGCCAGTTGCAGCTGATGAGGCTACTGTATTAGATGATGTTACAAATGGATAGGTTCCATGATCAACATCTAAGAGAACTCCTTGAGCTCCTTCAAATAATATTTTTTTATTCTGAGATTTGAATTCATCTATTTTTTTCCATACAGGTTGTGAAAATTTAAGTATTTGTGGCGCAATACTTAACAAATCTTTTTTTAATTGCTCTTTTTTAAATTCAGGTTTTCCCAAACCTCTTCTAATAGCATTATGATGATGTAATACTGCATCTAATCTTTTGTCTAAATTATTTTCTGACGAAAGATCCATTACCCTTATTGATCTTCTGCCAACCTTATCTTCATAAGCTGGCCCTATTCCTCTTCTTGTAGTCCCTATTTTTGATTTTCCAGCTGCATCTTCTCTAATCTCATCCATTTCTTTGTGAAATGGTAATATAAGTGTTGCAGACTCGGATAGGATTAAATTATTGGAGGTTACTTCTACATTCTTAGAATTAATTTCATCAATCTCCTCTAATAATGCCCATGGATCTACGACCACTCCATTCCCAATTATTGATATTTTATTTTTTCTAACTATTCCTGATGGCAACAATCTTAATTTATAAACTTGACCATCTATTACGAGAGTATGGCCAGCATTATGCCCACCTTGAAATCTTACTATTACATCAGCTTCACTTGACAACCAGTCAACAATTTTGCCTTTTCCTTCATCTCCCCATTGAGAACCTACAACAACTACATTTTTCATCTAAAAATTTTTTTAATTTGAATACTATTTAAGTGGTTTACAGGACCATGGCCTTCTCCAAAGTTTGGTTGTGTTCTTAATGAATGATTTACATATTTAATTGCCATTTCACAAGATTTCTTTAAAGTTTTTCCACACGAATAATAAGTAGCTATAGCACTAGAAAGAGTACATCCAGTACCATGGCTATTTTTTGTATTTATTTTCTTATTTTTAAATATAGTGGTCACTTTTTTATTAATAAATACATCTTGAATACTTATAGTATTCAGATGACCTCCTTTAATAAGGACATTTTTTGCTCCTAATTCTAATAAATATTTACCTGCTGAAATTACATCATGGATATTTGATATCTTTGAATTAGTTAGAACTTCAGTTTCAGGTATATTTGGTGTAATTAAATCTGCCTTAGATATGAATTTATTTTTTAAAATTTTAATAGCTGGCTCATTTATTAATTTTTCTCCGCCTTTTGCCACCATAACAGGGTCTAATATTATTTTTTTTGCTTTTATCCTATTTAGTGATTTTAACACAGAATTTATAACATCTTTTGAATGAAGCATTCCTATTTTTATTGCGTCTGGTTTTATATCTTTTGTTGTAAATTCAATTTGTTCAGAAATTTTTCTACTAGACACAGGAACAATTGACTTAATACCTGTTGTATTTTGAGATGTTAAAGCAGTTATAGCTGTCATAGCATATGAACCAAGCGATGTGACTGTTTTAATATCTGCTTGTACACCAGCACCCCCCGAAGAGTCTGAACCAGCAATAATTAAAATTTTAGATTTAATTTTCAAGTTAAATAATTGATTTTTTTACAATATTAATACACTTTGAAAGCATAGTTTGATCTTCTGTTTCACACATTATTCTTATTACAGGTTCTGTTCCGGACTTTCTTACCAACATCCTACCTTTTCCTTGTATTAAAATATTTGCCTTTTTAATTGCATTTTTACACTTTTGACTATTTATTATAGATTTATCCTTAACCACAACATTTTCAAGCAATTGAGGAGTTGGAATAAAGTTTTTAAATATTTCACTAGCTTTTTTACCTTTTCTCATAGAAAACAAAATTTCTAATGCAACTAATAAACCATCGCCGGTGGTTGCAAATTTACCAAGAATTATATGACCAGATTGCTCTCCACCTAAATTAAATTTACTTTTCTGCATTGCTTCTTTAACGTATCTATCACCGACTTTAGATCTTATAAAATTTATCTTATTTTTTAAAAAAAATTTTTGCAATCCATAATTAGACATTAGAGTACCTACAACACCACCTTTTAAAATTTTTTTTCTTTTCCATCTTTCTGCAAGCATCGCTATTATCTTATCTCCATCTACAATTTTACCCATCTCATCGCAAATTATTATTCGATCAGCGTCTCCATCTAGAGAAATTCCAATATGAGATTTGTTTTTTTTTGTATGATATTTAATTTTATTTGGATGTGTAGATCCACATTTATAATTTATATTAAATCCATTAGGAGAAGTTCCTATTTCGTGAACTATAGCACCCAATGATCTAAATAGTTGTGGTCCTACTTTATATGCAGCACCATTAGCACAATCGATTGTAATTCTTAAACCTCTTAAATTAAATTGTTTAGGAAAATTTTTTTTTATTATTTTTATATATTTTTCTGAGCCACTTTCTAATCTTTTAACTCTCCCTAATATCTTTGGATTAGATAATTGTTTTGATATCTTAGAATCTATTAGTTTTTCTATTTTTTTTTCTATTTTATCAGATAATTTTAATCCATCTGGTCCAAACAATTTTAAACCATTATCGTCATGTGGATTGTGAGATGCAGTAATCATTATTCCCATGTTAGATTTCATTTTTTTGGTTAGCATTGCCAGCCCATTTGTTGGCAATGGACCAAAAGTGTACACGTGCATTCCAGCTGATGTTAATCCAGATACTAAAGCAGGCTCAAGCATATATCCAGACAATCTTGTGTCTTTTGCAATTATTGCAATCTGTTTAGTTTTTTTTTGATTATTAAAATATGTACCAGCAGCTAATCCAAACTTAAAAAACATATCACCATTTATTTTATTTCCATTTACTTTTCCTCTTATGCCATCTGTTCCAAAATATTTTTTTATCATTAGTTGAAATTTAATTTTCTAAAAACTTTTATTCCTTGATTAACTTCATTAACATCATGGATCCTAAGTATTTGCACTCCCTGCAACATACTAAAAATACTTGAAGACACTGTCCCACCTATTCTTTGTTTACTATCATTTTCACCAGATATATCTTTTATAAATTTCTTTCTAGAAATTCCCAACATTACTGGCAATCCTAAAGAATGAAAAATAGAAACGTGATTGATTAGGGTAATATTATGTTTCATATTTTTACCAAATCCTATCCCAGGATCTAAAATAATGTGATTATGTTTAATTCCTTTTTTTCTAATAAACTTCAACTTATTTTCAAAATAATCATAAATATCCAGTAAAACATTATTATAACTTGGATTTTTTTGCATAGTTTGAGTGTTACCTTTCATGTGATGTAAAACGAAAGGTAATTTACTTTTTTTTAAAAAATTAATTGTCTCCTTGTCATAACTTAAGCCAGATACATCATTAATTAGGTCTAGTTTATATTTAGAAGCTTTTTTCATTATAAAACTTTTTCTAGTGTCCAATGAAACAAAAAAATTTTTATATTTTAAATAACTCATAACTTTATTTACTCTCACCCACTCTTCTCTTTCAAGAATATCTGTAGATCCTGGTCTTGTAGATTCACCTCCTACATCAATTATCTTTGCTCCATCAAATATTAATTTTTCTATATGTTTTTTAGCAGAAACTTTTTTATTAAATTTTCCACCATCAGAAAAACTATCTGGTGTAATATTTAAAACACCCATAATTATTGGTAAATTATTAAATTTTAATTTGGGGATTTTTTTCGACTTGGTTATATTATTTATATCTATTAAAACTTTTTCTTTAATTTTTGATGGAAGTTTATTTATATTTTTTATATTTATTTTTTTTTTATTAGACCTTGTAAAAATCTCAATAGAATCAAATGAGTGCGATTTATTACCGCCGATTGGTAGAGAAAGTTTTTTTTTTACTTTATCTTTAGATGTTTTGTTATAATAAAAATTACACGCTCTTGTGTAATATTTTTGCATTAAATATTAATGAACAATCTTTGGTTTCAAACCCATTGAGCCTAAAGCGGAACTTTCATCATCTTCTTCTACTTTTAAATCCTCTTTATTTTTTGGATATACATTTTTATTCACTATGTCCTCAATTTCTTCACCTGACAATGTTTCATATGTGAGTAAAGCTTTGGCTAATTTGTGTAAATCATCAATTTTTTCAGTTAATACTTTTTTTGCTCTATCATAACCTTTATCAACAAATTTTCTAATCTCAGCATCTACTTTTCTTGCAGTTTCTTCTGACATATTTTGTTGTCTTGCAACTGACCTTCCTAGGAAAACTTCTTCCTCATTTTCACCATATGCAACTGGACCAAGCTCCTTGCTTAATCCTGCTCTCATCACCATAGCTCTTGCTCTTTTTGTTGCTTGTTCTATGTCACTCGCAGCACCTGTGGTTACTTTATCATCTCCAAAAATAATTTCCTCTGCAACTCTTCCTCCCATTGCAATAGCCATTTGGGCGTGTAATTGCTCTCTTGTTTGTGATACTTCGTCTCTTTCTGGAAGTTGCATTACCATTCCCAATGCTCTTCCTCTAGGTATAATTGTTGCTTTGTGAATAGGGTATGCTGCTTTCTCATTAATAGTTACAATAGCATGACCAGCTTCGTGATAAGCAGTGAGTTTTTTTTCTTCCTCGCTCATTACCATTGATCTTCTTTCAGAACCCATCATTACTTTGTCTTTTGCTTCCTCAAACTCCATATAAGTAACTATTCTTTTATTCTTTCTTGCAGCTAATAATGCTGCCTCATTCACAAGGTTTGCGAGATCAGCACCAGAAAATCCAGGAGTTCCTCTTGCTACAGTTCTTAAGTTTACATCTGGAGCCATTGATATTTTTTTAGCATGCACCTTTAATATTTTTTCTCTTCCAAGTAAGTCAGGGTTAGAGACCACTACTTGTCTGTCAAATCTTCCAGGTCTTAATAAAGCTGGATCAAGAACATCTGGTCTATTAGTAGCCGCTATTATTATTACGCCTTCATTAGTATCGAAACCATCCATCTCAACAAGTAATTGATTAAGAGTTTGTTCTCTTTCGTCGTTACCACCTCCCAAGCCTGCACCTCTACTTCTACCTACCGCATCGATCTCATCAATAAAAATTATACATGGGGAATGCTTTTTACCTTGTTCAAACATATCTCTAACTCTTGAAGCTCCAACACCAACAAACATTTCAACAAAGTCAGAACCAGATATAGTGAAGAAAGGAACACCAGCTTCGCCTGCTATTGCCCTTGCCAATAAAGTTTTACCGGTTCCAGGAGGTCCAACAAGAAGACATCCACGAGGTATCTTGCCTCCAAGTCTGCTAAATTTCTTGGGATCTTTTAAAAATTCTACAACCTCTTCAACTTCCTCTTTAGCCTCTTCCACTCCAGCAACATCATTGAATGTAACTTTACCTTTTACTTCATTCATCATTTTTGCTTTAGATTTTCCAAAACCCATCGCTCCACCTTTGCCGCCTTGCATCTGTCTCATAAAGAATATCCAAACAGCAATTAAAAGCAGCATTGGAAACCATGATAAAAGTATCCCGAATAATGATGGCATTTTCTCTTCTAACGGGCTTGCTGAGATACTAACTCCTTTATCACTTAATTTTTGAATTAAATTTGGATCATCAGGAGCATAAGTATTAAACATTTCTCCATTAGACATTACTCCCTTAATATTTTTACCTTGAATCTCTACTTGAACAACTCTTCCATTATCTACTTGTGTTAAAAACTCCGAAAATATTATATTATTTTTTTGACTTATTGAGCCTTGTGGGTTCTTAAACATATTGTAAAGACCAATAGTCAATATTACTATTACCGCCCACATAGCTAAATTTCTAAAATTCATAACTATAAATTAAGAATTATTATCAATTTAACAAGTGTCAATTTGTGCCAATTTTTAAGTATTCTCCCTTTTTTCTGGAGAAATAATGACTGAATTCGAAATTTTTTGAATTATACATCCTGAAAGTGTTTTTTTTGAATAATTATTGTTGGATCTTAAATATTTAAGCATGTTCTCAACTTTTGAACCTCTAGCAAAAGTATTTTTTTTTCCAACTTTTTGGATAATTTCTGAAAATGATCTAAAGACTATTTCATCTGGTTGTGTCAAAAAATTTTCTTTTAAAATAACTGTTTTAGTTAATTTTAGGTAATTTGAATTATCGTTAATATTCTTTTGAACATAATAATCTATTGTATAATTACTTTTACTTAAATTGTTGAGAGTTAATTTAAATTTTTCAAACGTTAAACCATATTCTTCTAAATTCGAAATTAATTTTCTCACTTTTGCTCTTAAAAATTTATCATTTAAGTTTGAGGGATCTTCAACATTAAAATTAAAAGTATTGTTTGAAATATATACAAGATCCTTTTTAGGTATATCAATTAGTGGCCTAAAAATATAAATTTTATCATTAAATTTTGCTTTTGATTTAATTTTACCAAATGAAATTAAACCTTTTAAACCTGAGCCTCTTAATAATCTTATAAAAAAATTTTCAATTAAATCATCATTGTGATGTGCAGTTAAAATCAAATCTATCTTTTTAATTAGACTTTGTTTAATGATTAACTTGTACCTATTATCTCTTGCAAATGATAGAAGGTTTTTTGATCTTTTGACTTTTTTAATACTAAGTATATTGCTATCAATTTGGAACAATTTTAATTTTTTTTTGACTAAGTTGGCTTCAGAAGTAGAATTTTTTCTTATTTTATGATCGACTATAAAAAAAAAAACTTTTGCATTATTTTCTAAAGAATAACATTTAGCTAAGAATGATAATGCCATACTATCTACACCCCCTGAAACAGCTACACAAAAACTACTTGAAATATGGCTAGATATTTTTTTTTTAAAATTTATGTAAATTCTTTTTATTCTTGGATCTTTTAATTTTTTGGAATAAAAATTATGAATTTTCTTTTTTACACTCAAATTCTTTTTCTTCATAATACTTTGCTTTTTGAAGTACAGATTGAGTTGCGTCAGGATATTGTTTTTTAACTCCAGCAATCATCAAGCATCCTTGATCTTTTTCACCCATCTGAACCAACGATACCCCTAGTTTCAATAAATTTTCAGGAGCAATCTTACTTTTTGGATACTTTTGATAACCTTCCAAATATGCAGTAGCAGCATCAGTGTACATTTGTCTTATTCTATAGGTTTCTGCATACCAGTATTGTGCGTTGCCTGACAATTCATTATCAGGATTAATCAGTACAAATTCTCTAAATGCCCTCTCAGCATTAGCATAATCTCCAACTTTTAAAAAATTTCTAGCAAATTGATATTGTTCTTTTGGACTAGCATCAGGCAATAATTTTTCTTCTGCATTAAAAACTTCTGAAATTATTGCTTCTGTTTGTTCAACTGTCTCTATCAATTGAGTATCATCACTATTAGTCATATCTTTATAAGATATTTGTCCTAATGATTGTGGTTCAGAGGATCCAGGAAGTATTTTTTTTTGAGCCATCTCCTCATTTACAAGTTTTTGTTCAGTTTTGGGCAAAGAAGTGAGTGACTTATTATTTGTATTCACAATAGAAGCTTGCTCAATTTGCTCAAATCTTAATTGATTATCTTGCTGAACTTTAGAAAGTTTATTAGAAAGCTTGTCTAATTTAAAATTTATTTCTTCAAATTTATTTGTTAATTCCTGAAACTGAGTCTCTATTTCGCTTAATTTCAATAAATGTTTTGTTAACGCCTGCTCAGACTCCTTTGTTGATGCTTTTTGAGTTGTTTTTGTGTCTGAATTTTCAGAAAACGACTGTGAGTAAACTGCTCTTTCTAAAGTTCTAAGATCTTTTTGAATATTTTCTAAAATTTCTCCTACCTCTTGATCTTGAGAAAATGAAATGTTTGTTGAAAATAGCAAAAATGAAACAAAGTTAATTAAAATTATCTTAATTAATGATTTCATAAAAACATTTGTAGTTATAATAATGGCAAAAAGAAGACCCCTACTTCTTAAATGTAAGGGTCTTATTTAATTTATATTTAATTTGCTTTGACTGTTACAGATCTTCTATTTTTTGACCATGAAAGTGGATTAGAACCTGAGTCAACTGGTCTTTCTTTTCCATAACTTAAAACTTTTATTCGATCAGACGAAACACCATATGTCATCAAATAGTCTTTTGCAGCATTAGCTCTTCTCTCACCTAAAGCTAAGTTATATTCTCTTGTACCTCTCTCATCAGCGTGACCTTCAACAACAACAGTCACATCAGAGTTCTGTCTTAACCAAGCAGCTTGTTTTCTCAAAGTTTCTCTCGAAGCTGTTGTTAATATTGTCTCATTTGTAGCAAAGAACACTCTGTCAGGAACTCCACTAGCTAGCTCTCCTACAGTATCAGAGCCAATGTAAACATCGCCCTGCATTAACGCATCTAATTTTTCAATTGGATCTGCTTTTTGTGTCTCAGCTGCTTTAGTTGTAGTGGCAGACTCTGTTGTTGTTTTCACAGATTTCTTAGTTGCACATGCAGTAACGATTAGACCAAATATTATAACTAGAAATACGTTTTTTGAAATTTTGCTTAGATTCATTTTTGCTCCTTAAATAGAATATTATGAACTTAACCATGTAATTAGATGTTTTGTCCAGAAAAATCAACCTATTTTAACAAAATTGTAAATTTTCTCTAATTTCCTAACAAAGAAGACCATGATGGGTCTGAAGCATCAGTCTCAGTTGATACCAACCTCTCGTTGTATCCTGTTAAATCAATTGACCATAATTTTGCTGAGAAACCCTTACCTTTGTCGTCGGTTTTTGTTTCTCTGTAAAATATGATTATTCTTCCATTTGGAGACCATGAAGGTGCCTCTTGATAAAAATTTTCTGTAAGCAATCTCTCCCCTGTTCCATCAGTTCTCATAACTCCAATAAAAAATTTACCTTTATGTAGTTTTGTAAAGGCTATTAAATCTCCTCTTGGTGACCAAACTGGCGTACCATAAATACCTTTTCCAAATGATATTCTTTTAACTTTTGATCCATCACTTCTCATTACATAAATTTGCTGATAACCACTTCTATCAGAATTAAATGTAATAAATTTGCCGTCAGGTGAGTATGATGGAGAGGTATCAATAGAGGGATGATCGGTTAATTTTTCTTGGATGTTTGTCTCTAAATTTCTGACCCAAATCTCAGAATTACCATCTTTTGCCAAACTCATTATAAGTTTTTTTCCATCAGGTGAAAATCTCGGGGCAAATGTCATGCCTCTAAAATCACCTACTACTTTCTGCTCACCAGTTTGAAGATTTACAATATAAACCCTGGGCATATTTCTAAAGTAAGACATATAAGTTATTTCTTTGTCGTTAGCTGGATTAAATCTTGGAGTTAACACTAATTCACTTCCTAATGTTATATACTTCGTATTAAAACCATCTTGGTCCATTAAAGCTAATTTTTTTATTCTTTGAGTTTTAGGTCCTTCCTCCGCTACATATATTATTCTAGTATCAAAATAACCACTTTCTCCTGTTAAGCGTTCATAAACCTTGTCAGAAATTTTATGACCAACTCTTCTCCAAGAACGTGGCGTCGTTGTTAAAGAAAAACCATCAACCATTTTTGCACCTAAAACATCCCAAAGTTTGAATTCTATATTTATATAATCTTTATCATTTATTATTTTGGATGTTACTTTGCCAGTGATCAAAACTTGTGATTTAATCAAAGCCCAATCTTCGAACCGTGGTTTTAAATGTGCAATATCTGGTTTTTGCAAAAATGCCTCTTTTTCAATTGCATCAAATAAACCAGTTTTTTCCAGATTGTTCTCAATTACTCTTGATATTTCTAGCCCTAGGTTTTCAATATTTAAATCTTTTTTAATATTTTCGTCAGTAATTTTATCAGAAAAAAAAGGTGACACTGAAATAGGCATTGGATCAAGATTACCTCTAGTAATATCAATTTCTACAAGTGAAAAACTAATACTTGGTTTTAAAATAACGTAAAAAAGAAATATCAAAAATAAATTTTTTTTCATTGTCCCACCATCATACCTTCTGGATTAAACCTTAATATCATAGTACTCCAATCTTCATAGGTTTTAAGTGGTAGATTTCTAAGAGGATTACACTTTAATACTGCACGATCAACAGACTCAGCAAAAATTCTATATTTACTGTCTATACCCATTCTATTTCTCTCCAAAATCTCTCTGCTTTTAACTCTTCCATTTTTTTCTAAATCAAGTTTGACTGTAACTAAATAATCATTTTTTTTATATTCGCCACCAATAGGGGGTGACCAACAATCTTTATACTGCATCTGAATAGAATATTCTGTTGTAACAGATAATTTTGTTAATCTCATTGATTTATCTTCAGATTGTGTGGTTCCATCAGATTTTTTTTTTACTTCTCCAACATTTTCATATTGCTTTGCAATTAAGCCTTTAATTAAATCTACATCTAATTCTTTTTTTTCATATTCAGAAGCTTGGATTGCTTTATCATCTTTAATTGGTTTTGTTTTTTTAACAAATTCTTTAATAACTAAGTCTTTTTCTAACGGTTTTTCAATTTTTTTTCTTTTTTCTTTTTCGACTAATGTTTTTTTTTTTTCTTTAGATGGTTGTTGCTCAGTTTCTTGTTTAGTTTCTATTTTTTCTAACTTTTTATCAGGTAATGGGATAGCTTCAGACTTTTCTAATTTAATTTTTTCCTGTTTTCTGTCAGGAACTGGTATTTTTTTTGATTTTGATAAGTCTATCTCATCTTTTTGATTATCAAATTTTACTTGCTTATTTATCTCTGTTTTTATCTCTTTTGGTGGGGCTTGCTCGGAGAGTAACTTTTTATTTTCAGTTTTTGCTTTTTCGATAATTTTAGCTGCTTTTGGGGCATACGGAATATTCATCTGCTCAGAAATTTGAATTAATTCAACTGATATACTTGGGAGTAACTCAATTGGTTTTTTTACAACGAAAGGAAGGGCAAAAATTGTTGCGAAAAATATCGACCCATGAAAAATGACTGAAAATAACATACCAAAAGAAAAATTATTAAATCCGTTTGGAACACCACTTAATGCAATTTTGTTAAACAAGTTTATCTCTCTTTATACGGTTCAGATATTAAGGCAACTTTAGTAAAACCTGAACCTGAGAGTATACCCATTACTTCTAATACTCTCCCGTAATTAATTGTCTTGTCACCTCTAACATAAATTCTTGTGTCAGTTCTATTGTTAGACACAGCTAAAATTTTTTTAATTAAATTATTAAATTCAATTTTTGTCTCTTGTATAAAAACCTCACCTTTTGAGTTTATAGTTAATGTGAGTGGCTCACTTTCCTCTGGTAAAGTATCAGCAGATGTCTCTGGTAGATCAACTTGAACACCGACTGTAAGCAAAGGAGCAGTTACCATAAAAATAATTAAAAGAACAAGCATTACATCAACGAAAGGGGTTACATTTATTTCACTTATTGGTTCTCTTTCTGAACGCTTTAAATTAAATGCCATGTTATATTATTGAAATAAATCTTTTTGAAAAATTCTCTAATTTTTGTGAATATTTTTTGGAGTCATTACCAAATTTGTTATAAGCGATTACCGCTGGTATTGCTGCTAACAAACCTAGAGCAGTTGCAAATAATGCTTCAGCGATACCAGGAGCTACAATAGCTAGACTAGTATTTCTTGATATAGCAATTGATTGAAAAGAATTCATTATACCCCAAACCGTTCCAAATAATCCAATAAATGGTGCTGTAGATCCAACTGTTGCAAGAAAAGTAAATTTGTTATTAACAACATTCATTTGCTTTTCAATATTTACTTCTAATATATTTTCAAGTCTTTGGCTTATATTTGTTTTTGATCTTGATTTCATAACAGCTTGCATTGAGTCCTTGAATAATTGGGCCATTGGATTATCTAATGTCGCGGGCAAACTATTATAAAATGTTTCTGCAGACTTAGACTTCCAAAATCTTTCTTCAAAATCTTCAGAGTCTTTATTTATTCTTCTAAACATTACAATTTTATCGAAAATTATCGCCCAAGAGTAAACTGAGCTAGCAATTAAAATGATAATCACAGATTTAACGATGAAGTCAGCTCTCAAAAATAAACTTAGAATTGAAAAATCTGTATTGCTTGCTAATCCCACTGCTTGAGAAGTTATATCTGCGTCCATTTAATTGATTTCACACTAAAATGTGTCATGAATTTGTCTATAAAAGTAAGCTTTATTTTATTTTTCTTTTGAATTTAGATGATAATTAGCAATTAATATTGCATCTGCTTTGTTAGTATCTTTTTTTCGAGATAAGATTGATGAAAACTTAGGAAACATTTCAATTGCTTTAACTCTGCTCGAATCTTTTTGAGAATTTATTAAATCATAATACTTTTTCCATTTGGCCGGTCTCACAAAAAAAATTGGTAGTTGCATTGCAGCACAAACACCTTTCAAAACTCCAAATGATTGTCCAAAATTAAACATACTGGTAACACCTTGTCCAGGCATTGCTGAAACTTGTTCTACCACTACATTTATATTCTCAGATTTGTGGTTTTGAGTCCTTAAAGATATTTCGTTGAATATTTGGCTACCATTAATTTGCTTTTTATTTTTATTGCCTGATGCCATAGTAGGCATATCAATTACATCCTTTAATTCTCCATCTTCAAAAAAACAAATTGCACCAGTTATCCCAGGATCTATTCCAATTATTAACATAAAATTGAGTTAAATTGCATTTGTAAAAACATTTTGAACATCATCATCTTCATCTAAAATTTCCAAAAACTTAATCATTTTTTCTTTGTCTTCATCATTTAGTTTAATTTTATTTATAGGAACCCACTCTATTTCTGTAGATATAAAATTAGAAATTTCTTTTTCTAATATATTTTTTACATTGTATATATCATCTTTATTGGTGTGAATTTCATAGTAATCATCATGAAATATACAATCATTAGCTCCAGCATCAGTTACAAGATTAAAAATCTTTTCTTCTTCAATTTCTTCTTTATTAATTTTTATAACACCTAGTTGGAGAAAATTGTGTGATGCAGAACCTTGGGTACCAAGCCCTCCACCATATTTTTGAAAAATTGTTCTAATATTTGATGCACTTCTGTTTTTATTATCTGTTAAAGTGATAACGACTATTGCAGTTTTTGCTGGTCCAAATCCTTCATATCTGATGTTTTCAAAATTAGAATCAGCCGCTATTGATGATTTATCAATAGCTCTCTCAATGTTATCTTTGGGCATGTTTGCTGATCTTGCAGCTTGGATTGCAGATCTTAACCTTGAATTCATATCTGGATTTTTATCACCAAGTTTTGCGGCTACTGTAATTTCTCTAGATAGTTTTGAAAATACAGCAGATCTCTGTTTATCTGCCTTTCCTTTTTTATGTTTTATCCCTGCCCAATGAGAATGACCCGCCATAATTTAATTGTCTTTCTGGAGTTGACCGCCAAATATAAACTGACTAATATTTAATGCCAAACCATTTTTCGGATTAGCTTCAATAATTGCCCCACAAAGTGAAGCTTCACCTTCTGCAGGAAAATGTTTTATAGAATCTCTTTTGTAAAACCTATTAATTGAATTTTCAGCATTCATGCCAATTACAGAATTATAATCACCACACATTCCTGCATCTGTTAGATATGCAGTTCCTTTATTAAGAATTCTTCCATCGTTAGTAGGTACGTGAGTATGCGTACCTACAACAAAAGTTGCATGACCATCAAATACACGGCCAATAGCCATTTTTTCGCTAGTAATTTCACCATGGAAATCAACTATAAGGAAATCATATTTATTTTTTTTTGTATTTTGATCTAAAAATTCTTTGCTTTTTATAAAGACATCGTCACATTTTTTCATAAAAACATTTCCCATTAAATTTAATACACCAACTTTATGGCCACCAATAGAATCGTAAATACCAAATCCATTTCCTGGAGCATCTTTTGATAAGTTTAATGGTCGAAGCAACCTTTTTTGTTTTTTAATAAATTCGAATGTTTCTTTTTGATCCCAGACATGATTACCAGTAGTAATAACATCAACTCCACACCTTAATAATTCATTAACAATATTCTCTGTTATACCAACACCCTCTTTTGCGGCATTCTCACCATTTACAATAACAAAGTTTATTTTTTTTGATTTAATAATATTAGGTAAAAATTTTTTTACTGCACTACAGCCACTGTTTCCAACTATATCTCCTAAAAATAAAATATTCATTTAATAATTTCTTTATCTGTTAAAATAAAATTTAACTTTTGATCAAATTTACTTATAGGGATTTTTGAAATTTCTTGAAATGAAAAAGCAAAACCAACTGTTAAAATTTTTTTAAACTTGAGAATTTTACTAATATATCTATCATAAAATCCACCACCGTATCCTAATCTAAATTTATATCTATCAAATCCAACGAGAGGGACAATCAAAACATCTGGAATAACTTTTTTTTTAGTATTTGGCTCAGGAATACCCTGCTGACTTACTCTAAGAGAGTCTTGAAAAGACCATTCGTAAAAATCCATATTATTATTTTTCTTAGTAATAGGCAAAGATATTTTAAAATTTTTCTTTTCTAAAATTTCTAAAATATCTAAACAACTAATTTCACTATTTACAGGATAATAAC
>CACFXK010000006.1 GCA_902570125.1 uncultured Pelagibacteraceae bacterium | reverse complement strand
AAATCAAATATGGAAAATATTGAATATGGCTCACATCTTTTATTTGTTACTAAAAACCTTGAAAGGATAGGAGATCATACAACAAACATTGCTGAGCAAGTATTTTATTTAGTTACAGGTGATTATTTAGAGGGTGAAAGACCCAAGGGTAGCGATTCAGAATTAACAAAGTAATGAGTGCACACATATTTATTGCAGAAGATGAGGCGCCAATTTCAACCTTATTAAAATATAATTTAGAAAAAGAAGGTCATAAGGTTTCTTCAAGTGAAAATGGAGAGGACTCTTTAAAATCAATAAAACAAAAAATGCCAGACTTAATCTTATTAGATTGGATGTTGCCAGATTTATCAGGTGTTGAAATATGTAAACAGTTAAAAAGGGATAAAAAATATAATGACATTCCAATTATTATGCTTACTGCAAAAGGAGAGGAGGAAGATAAATTAAAAGCATTTGAAACTGGAGCCGATGATTACGTCACTAAACCATTTAGCCAAAAAGAATTAAATGCAAGAATTAAATCTTTGTTAAGAAGGGCTAAACCTTTGTCATCAACTGATGTTGTGGAATTTAAAGACCTTAAAATTGATAGATTAGCAAAAAGAGTTTATAGAAATGATAAGGAAATAATTTTGGGACCCACAGAATTTAAATTATTAGATTTTTTTATTAAAAATCCAAAAAGAGTTTATTCAAGAGAACAATTACTAAATAATGTTTGGGGTGAAAATATTTATGTAGAAAGTAGAACGGTTGATGTTCACATAAGAAGATTGAGAAAAGTTTTAAATGTAAGTGGATTAGAAAATTTAATTCGCACAGTGAGATCTGCAGGCTATTCGTTAGATAACTAAATCTTTAGGCCTTACAAATTCAGAAATAATTCCTTTCTCTTCAATATTTATCCAATCATTCGTATCGAAAACTATTTTAGCAAATGCACAAGTTGGGAATTTATAATTTAATAGTTTAAAATTACTATTATCTTTATTTTTAGTTAATTTTATAACTAAATTTTTAAGAGCAGGTTCATGATTTATTATCAATACTTTCTTAAACTTTTTATGGATATTTTTTATATTAGCTATTATTTCATTTTCATTAACCAAATAGAGTTTTGAGGAACTTTTAATTTTTTTTGGTTTATTTATTTTATTCAGTATTAAATTTAGAGTTTTTTTTGTTCTTTTTGATGAAGATAAAAGCACGTAGTCAAAGGAGTATTTTTTTTTAACAAAAAATTCACTTATAATTTTTGCACTTTTGATGCCTCTTTTATTTAGTGGTCTTTCAAAATCACTTAAATTTGGGTCTTCCCAACTAGATTTTGCATGTCTCATGACATATAATTCGCGCATTAAATCTAAATATATGACTGCATTAAAAAAACAAGACAAAGAAGAGCTTAAATCCAATTATATAAATAGAGAATTATCATGGTTAAAATTTAACGATAGAGTTCTGTTAGAGGCGCAAAATATTGAAAATCCTCTTTATGAGAGAGTAAAATTTTTATCTATTGCAGGCTCTAATTTAGATGAATTTTTTATGGTTCGAGTTGCTGGACTATACAGTCAAATTAAACAAGAAGTCGACTCACTAAGTTCAGATGGACTAACGCCTGAAGAACAGATGGAGATGGTTATTAATGATACAAAAAATCTATTAAATAAACAAAATACCATATTTAATAATCTATCAAATCAGCTGAAGAGAAATAATATTTTATTGACTAAGCCAGAAAACCTTAACACAAAAGAAAAAAAGAAATTATTAGAAATATTTAACGAAGAAATTTATCCTCTACTTACACCATCAGCGATTGATCCTTCTCATCCTTTTCCATTTATTATTAATCAAGGTAGAGCTTTAGTTATGAAGCTGAAGAAAAAGAAAAAAAAGAGAATTCTTAATTCAATTATCGTAATTCCTAAAGCTTTATCAAGATTTATTGAAATAGATGGAGGAAAATCATTTAAGAAATTTTTGGTTCTAGACGATGTTATTGGTTACTTTGCCTCTGAAATTTTTCCAGATCATTTATTAGAAAAGAAAATGATATTTAGAGTAATAAGAGATAGTGATGTAGAAATTCAAGAAGAGGCTGAGGATTTAGTCAGATCATTTGAACTAGCATTAAAGCGAAGAAGAACTGGTGATATTGTTAGATTAGAAATTTTAGAAAAAAGCGACAAAGAACTTGTAAAATTTATAACAAATAAATTAGAAATTAATCCAAATTATATTTATGAAGTAGCAGGTTTAGTTGGAATCCAGGATATAGACCAAATTTGTAAAATTAAAAATTCTAAATTAAAATTTAAAAACTTTACACCAAGAGAAGTAGAAAGATTAAAAGAATACAATAATAATTTTTTTGAGACAATTAAGAAAAAAGACCTAATAGTTCATCATCCATTTGAGACTTTTGATGCTGTAATTGAATTTTTAAATCAAGCTGCTATGGATAAAAAAGTAATTGCTATTAAACAAACATTGTACAGAACTACTTTAGATTCACCTATTGTTAAAGCATTAATTAGCGCTTCCGAAAATGGCAAAACAGTTACTGCTTTAATTGAAATCAAAGCTAGATTTGATGAAGAAGCAAATATACAGCTGGCAAGAAGTCTTGAAAAAGCTGGAGTTCAAATTGTTTATGGTTTTGCAAAATACAAAACACATGCTAAATCATCACTAATACATCGACGTGAGGGTGGTAAAATTCAAACATATTTCCATTTAGGTACTGGCAATTATCATCCTGTAAATGCAAAAATATACACAGACTTATCTCTATTTAGCTCTGATAAAAAAATGGCTGCAGATGTAGAAAAATTCTACAATTACGTGACTGGATATTCTAAACCAAGAAATTTAAATAAAATTTCCATTTCACCTGTAAATTTAAGAAAAACTTTAAATCAGAATATAGATAAGGAAATAAGTAATGCAAAAAAAGGGAAACACGCTGAGATTTGGGCTAAAATGAATTCATTAGTTGATTCACAAATAATTGATAAATTTTATGAGGCTTCTAGTGTCGGTGTAAAAGTCTCTTTATTTGTAAGAGGTGTATGTTGTTTAAGACCTGGTATTAAAAATAAATCGGAAAATATTATTGTAAAAAGTATCATTGGAAGATTTCTTGAACACTCAAGAATATATTGTTTTGCAAATGGAAAATTAATGCCTAACAGAAATGCAAAAGTTTATATTTCATCTGCAGATTTGATGCCAAGAAATCTAGATAGAAGAGTCGAACTTCTCGTGCCAATTGAAAATCAAACTGTTCATGAACAGGTTTTAGACCAAATAATGATGGCCAATTATCTAGACACGAATCAGAGCTGGGAACTTTATCCTAATGGAAATTATCAAAAAATTAAATATAGTCGAAAAGATTCTTTTTCTGCACATGATTATTTCATGAATAATCCAAGTTTATCAGGAAGAGGAAAGGCAAAACTAAAAATTAAACCTAAAAAATTAAACTTAAGGTTGGTTAAAGATGGAACTTAAAGTAATTAAAAATAAGCAAAATTTAAAATTAAGACAATCAAAATTAGCTATTATTGATATAGGTTCAAATTCTATAAGAATGTTAATTTACGATGATTTTACATCATCTAGAGTACCTTTTTTTAATGAAAAAGCAGTTTGTGAACTTGGTAAAAACTTAGATAAATCAAAAAAACTTCATAAATCAGGCAAGATATATGCTTTAAAAGTTTTAAAAAGATTTTCAGAAATTCTTAATGTTTCAAAAATTAATAACCTTAAAATTATTGCAACAGCTGTATTAAGAGAAGCTACAGACGCAAAGCCCTTTATTGAAGAAGTAGAATACTTATTTAAAAAAAATATAAATATTTTAACTGGTGAAGAAGAAGCTGAATCATCAGCTGAAGGCGTTAAAATTGGATTTGAGAATGTGGATGGACTTGTTGCTGATTTAGGTGGTGGAAGTTTAGAGCTTGCTAGAGTTGAAAACAATGTTGTAACAAATAAAACATCACTTCCAGTTGGTGTTTTAAGGTTAATTAACAATCCTATTGTTAAAAAAAGAAATTTACCTAAATATCTCAAAAATCTTTTAAGAGATGAAAAATGGTTATCTAAAAAAAAATTTAATAATTTATATTTGGTGGGAGGTACGTGGAGAGCTCTGTTTAAATTACACTTATTTCAAAATGAATATCCAGTCCATATTATTCATCAATACTCAATAGAAAATGAAAAACTTACAAAATTTTTAGAAAAAATTTCTTTATTTAATAAATCTAAATTGAAATCAGTTGAATACATATCAAAGTCTAGAACGCCTTATCTTCCTTATAGCTCAATAATTCTAGAAGAAATTATGAACATAGCAAATCCAAAAAATGTTATTTGCTCAATTAGCGGTATTAGAGAAGGATCTCTTGCCAAAGATTTATTTAAAAACTCAGATAGTAATTTTGTTTTTAATAAATCATTAGAGCATATTTCAAAAAAAAGAGGCGATTTAGGATCTACATATAAGAAATATTTTGATTTTATAAAACCTATATTTGAGGGAAATGAGCATTTTAATCAAAAATTGCTTCATCTATCTTGCGTACTAAGTCATATGGATTGGGGTTTGGGAGCATTCCAAAAAGCAGAGTTGGTTTTTCAAGAAACATTAAATACGCCTTTATTAAAACTTTCACATAAAGAAAGAATACAATTGGCACTTTCTTGTTACTGGAGATATTGCAGTATAAAATACAACCCAAAGATAGAATACTTAACGTTTTTAAATAACAACGAGATATATTCTTGCAAACAAGTTGGTGCAGCCTTAAGATTTGCTAATTCTCTTACATCAATATCTACAATTTTTTTAGAAGAATTTAAACTTTATAAAAGAGGTAATTCAGTATTTTTAAAAATACCTTCGCAGCATCAAGAGATAATCTCAAAACAAGTTACGAAAAAATTCAAAGCTTTAGCAAGAGAATTATTTTTAGATCCTAGAGTAATTTATTCAAATTAATTTAATATTAATTTAAATTAGATTTAATATTTTATTAATTTATCAGTAATATTTCATCATTAATTACATTAACTAAATCATTATTTTCTCTTATAAAAGTTGCTTACTTTGTAGGCACCTTTATAACTTTAAAAAATGAAGCCACATGAGATACATTACAAAATTTTTCATTTAAAATTAATTTGTTTATTTCTTCTTTAGACAGAAAATGAATTTTAATAGCTTTCTCAGGTCCTTTTTTTTTTAATTATTCTATTTGAATAATAGCAGTATATTTTAGTTGTTAACCTTCCTGGCTCACAATTAATTGTAAATAATTTTTTTGGTCTTCCTAATATTTTATATCCTGTTTCCTCATAAAATTCTCTACAAGCAGCACTTATAGAATTTTCTCCTTTATCAATCATACCAGATGGAAATTCATAGTTGATTTTATTAACTGGAATTCTTTTTTGACTAACTAGAACAAAAACGTTTTTCTTAATTTCCGCAACTACCAAAGATAAATCAGAGGTTTTTAAGAAATGATAATATTCTTTTTTTTTGAATGGCTTATTAATTAAAGTAATATTATTTGTAAGCTTAATATTTTTCAAATAATTCATAAGTTATTATATTTTAATAATATTAAAGATATTTTACAGATAAAGTAATTATATTGTTTTTTCTTTAATTAATTTAGAGACTTTGTTTATTTGATTTATTGTATCAGTATTCATTGGGTTTATATATGAAGCTTCTAAATAACTAGTGTAGGCTTTTTCGTAATCTTTCATTTCCATGTATACTTGTCCTTTTCCAATTAGAGCACCGAAATGCCTGCTTTCAAGTTTTAAGACCATATCAATATCTCTAAGTGATTTTTTATACTTACCCATAAAATATAAAGATGTTGCACGTCTATTCCAAGCTTCAGCCCAATTAGGATCTTTTTCTATAATTTTACTAAAAATCCTATATGCCCTTATATAATTTCCATTTTGAACTAGTCTTGAACCTTCTTTTAAATCAATAGTTAATTGAAAATTAGATGGATGTGTTTCCCACAAATTCCATATGCTTTTTTCTAAAATTTTTGCTTCACTTTGTGTATTACAATCTTTTAACTTACTCAAAAGTTTGTTTAAATCTAACTCATCTGTTTTTGCTGCTGAAGTCAAACATACTGTTGAAATTATCAATAAGAAATTTAGTATTTTCAGCATATGTAATAAATCTGTAATATTTTTGTAACATTAATAAAACAAGTTAAAATCAAAATAAACAGCAATAAAATCAGTATTATTATTCAATTAAAGATATGATTAATTTCAAATATTAAATTTTAATTAAAAGATTCGAAAAAAAACATATGAAAAATTCCAATATAGAAGGAATTGTATTTGATTTAGCTGGTACATTAATAGATTTTGGAAGCCTTGCGCCATCTCAAGTTCTTATAGAATTATTTGATAGGTTTGGAATTAAAATTACACGAAAACAAGCCATAGGACCAATGGGTATTGAAAAACGAGCCCATATAAAAGCATTGCTAACAACAAGAAAAATTAATTCGCAGTGGAAAAAAAAATTTAAATCAAAACCAACAGATAAAGATATTGATAAATTGTTTAAACTTTTTAATCCAGAATTAAAAAAAATAATTAAGAAACATTCAAAATTTATATCAGGAAGTAAAAAAACTTTAGATTTTATAAAAAACAAAAAAATAAAAATAGGAATCAATACCGGATATTCAGAAGAAATTCTAAATGTTATATTGCCAGAACTAAAAAAACAAAGATTTATACCTGATGTGTCATATAGTTCTTCATACACAAAAATTGGAAGACCCTCAGCTGAAATAATATATAAAATTTTTTCTGAATTAAATATTACCAAGGGATCAAATTGTATAAAAGTTGATGACACTATTCCTGGATTGTTAGAGGGAGTAAATGCTGGGATGTGGGTAGTGGGTGTTATATTTTCAGGTAATGAATTTGGTAAAACAGAAGTCGAATTTAATAGACTTTCTTTTAAAGATAAAACTAAATTTAGAAAAAAGATCAAGAATAAATTTAAGAAAGTAGGCGCTCACTATGTAATAGATACAATTAAAGATTTACCTAAAATTATCAAAATAATTCAAACTAGAATTAAATAAAATTACTTAATGAAAAGCATTTTTTAAGACCGTGGAAATTAAAAAAGCTTCTTTTTGTGTGTCCATGGACCTTTTTTTGTTTTAGGTAAAAATTTTTCAAGATCAATAAGGACTTTTTCAGACAATTTTCTGTAGGTGGTAAGTTTTCCTCCATAAATATTCAATAAAGGTAATTTTTTTATAATTTTTAAATCAAAAACATAATCTCTTGTGACTTTTGAGGCTGTTTTAAAATCTTCAATTAGAGGTCTTATCCCAGAATATGTATCTACGATGTCCTTTGATGTTATTTGTTTTTTTAAGTAATTATTTACTGAACTAATTAAATATCTAATTTCTTTTTTTGATATTCCTTTATTTTCAGGTGATTTCACCTCTTCTTCAGTTGTTCCAATTAAAGAAAACTTCCCTTTATAAGGTATTACAAATATTATTCTTTTATCAGTATTTTGAAATGTGAACGCAACATTTTCTTTGTACAATTTTTTTGTAATAATATGACTTCCTTTAACCAATCTAATTTTTTTCTTAGATTTAATTTTTATATTTTTATTTAAGGTTTCATTTATCCACGGTCCAGATGCATTAATCAAAATTTTTGACTTTACTTTTTCACCATTTTCAAGACTAATAATCCATTCATTGCCAATAATTTCAGCTTTTTTAACTTTGTTGTATTCTAGTATTTTAGCGTTATTTCTTTTTGCATCTTTGGTATTTAATTTCGTTAATTTTTTATCGTCAATTTGTATATCAAAATATTGAAAACCGGTTTTGTATTTTTCTTTAAGAATATTTGAAAATTTTTTTCTAAGATCAAATGTTTTTGATTTTGGTATATTACTTTTGCCACCTAAATTATCGTACAAAAATAAACCAATTTTAATTAACCAGGCTGGTCGAATTTTATCTGCATAAGGAATTATAAAAGGAATGGGTTTTGAAATATGTTTAGCAATTTTATAAACAATTTCTCTTTCTTTTAAAGATTCTCTAACTAATTTGAATTCATAATTTTCTAAATAACGAAGACCACCATGTATTAATTTCGTTGACCAGGATGAAGTTGCTCCACCAATCTCACCTTTGTCAGCTAAACAAACTGATAAACCTCTACCTGCAGCATCCCTTGCAATACCTGCACCGTTTATACCGCCACCTATTATGAATAAATCGAATATTTTAGACATTTAAATTATGATTTGTTTTAAAATATACAACCTCTTTTAGAAACATTATATATTTTTACATTTAAGTAATCAAAATTTAACGATACTTTAACATAAATAATTTATCTAATTAAAATTATAAATTAATAAAAGGGGTACAATGAAAAAAATATTGAGTGTTTTAACAATTCTATTTACTTTCTCATTTACATCACACAGTTATTCAAAGACAGAAATTCATTGGTGGTATGGAAATAGTGGATTTCTTGGTGATGTAATTATTGAAATTGCAAATAGATTTAATGCTTCACAAGATGAATACACCGTCGTTCCTACAGGTAAAGGAAGTTATGAAGATAACATGGCGGCAACTATAGCTGCATTTAGAGCAGGAGACCAACCACATTATTCACAGGTTTACGATGCTGGTGCTGCAATTATGGTAGCCCAAGTTAAAAATGGCGTTGTTATTGGTTTTGAAGATATGGCTGAGAAATATGGAATTAAAGTAGATGCAGATAATTATATTCCTGGAATTAAAAACTTCTATGCTGACTCTGATGGAAAAATGATAGGTGTTCCTTTTAATAGTTCAACTTGCTTAATGTATGCAAATATGGACATATTGAAAGAAGTAGGAATAGAATCAGTTCCAAAAACTTATGAAGAATTTGAGGCTATGGCTCCAAAAATTAAAGCTGCTGGATATATTCCTTTACTTCAAAGTCACTCTCCTTGGATCTGGACAGAAAATTTCTTTTCAAGACATAATCTACTTATGACAGATGGAAACAATGGTTACGATGCTGTTCCGACAAAAACTTTATTTGCTGAAACAGATGCATTTGTTTATCATTGGAAAAAAGTAAAAGAATGGTACGAAAAAGGTCTCTACGGCTATAAAGGAAGAGCTTGGGGAGATAATCAAGCACCATTTATAGCAGGTGAGGCTGCTTTTTGGTTTGGATCTGCTGCATCATTTGGTGGAATGAAAGGTGTTGTTCCAAATTTTACAGTTAATCATATTCCTTATTGGGATTCAGTAACTGGTGGCAAAGAGTATCCAACATTTATTGGTGGCGCAGCAAACTGGATCTTAAATGGTCATACAGAAGAAGAGTATAAAGGACTTGCTAAATTCATCGAATTTATGGGTTCTCCTGAAATGGATTTATACTATCACAACATGACAGGTTATTCTGCTGTAACTAAAGGTGGTATAGAATTAGCTGAAACTATAAACTTTTATAGAGCTTCTCCATATCACAAAGCTGTTGGTGAACAATTAAGCTTAGAAGGTTCAACTATTCCTGGTGGATATAGAGCTGGTAACTGGCCTCAAATTCGTGAAGTAATTTACGAAAATGTTGAGCCAATGTTAAATGGCAAAATATCAATCGAAAAAGGATTAAAGAACATGGATAAGGGTGCAGCTAAATTGTTAAAACAATTTGCTAAGACTCTTTAAAAAATAATATAAATAAGGAGGGTATTAATATAACCTCCTTATTTATTATATGAAAAAAGTTCAGTTTAAATCAAACTATTCACAGTATTTTTTTTTAGCACCACAGCTAGGTATTTTATTAATATTTTTATATTGGCCAATAATACAAACTTTTAGAGATGCATTTACCATGCAAGATGCATTTGGATTTGGAAGACAATTTGTATGGTTTGATAATTTTTTATTTATCTTTGATGACCCGGCTTATTTTATAGCTTTTAAGTTTACTATTATTTATAGCTTTGTGATAACACTTGTCACAGGAGCCATTGGATTGTTACTTGCTGTAAATGCCAATAATGTAATGCATGGAAAAAGTGCCTACAAAACTCTTTTGATTTGGCCTTATGCTATTGCGCCAGCTGTGGTGGGTGTTATGGCAAATTATTTTTTTAGTGAAAGATTTGGATTATTGTATCATCTATTTAACGATTTATGGGGTTTTAATTGGTATGAAAGTGTTTTTGATTCTTATATCTACTTAATAATAGCAGGATCATGGAAACAAATAAGTGCTAATTTTATTTTCTTCTTAGCCGGTCTTCAAGCAATACAAAAATCTGTCATTGAAGCATCGATAATTGATTGTAAAAGTAGTTTCAGAAGATTTTGGACAATCACTTTCCCTCTATTGATGCCCACAACTTTCTTTTTAATCATTATCAATATAACTTATGCTTTTTTTGATACTTTTGGAATAATTGACACTACAACAATTGGTGCACCCTCAGGTGAAACAAGAACTCTTGTTTATAAAGCCTACATGGACGGATTTAGGGGGTTAGACTTAGGAAGTGCTGGTGCTCAATCAATTATGATGATGTTGATTGTTTTAGTTATTACAATTTTTCAATTTAGATACATAGAAGGGAAAATACATTACAATTAAAATGATTAGATATTTTTCATCAAACTTTTCTCATTTAATTCTTTTGATAGGCATTTTTATTATGATAATTCCTGTTTGGTTAATTTTTGCAAGCTCAACTCATACAGCTTCGATAATTAATACCCAAGGTCTTCAATTTTTTTTAGGAGATAAGTTTTTAGAGAATTATACAAAAGTTTTATTATATGAAGGTGGTTTTTTTAAAGAAATTACTGCATTAAAGATGTTTTTAAATAGTTTTTTAATGGCAACTGGAGTTGCTTTTTTATCAGTTATTTCATCTCTTATGACTGCATATGTCTTAGTTTATTTTAGAGTGAAATATGCAACATTATTATTTTGGATAATTTTTATTACTATACTAGTCCCTCTGGAGTTAAGAATTTTTCCTACCTATTCTGTTATGTCTACACTTAACTTAGTAAACTCATATTGGGGACTAATTATTCCAATTTCAGCTTCTGCTATAGCTACTTTATTTTTTAGACAGTTTTATAAAACTATACCTGATGAATTACTTGAATCAGCAAAATTGGATGGTGCAAATACTTGGAGATTTTTTATTGACTTTTTAGTGCCATTGTCAAAAACAATGATTGTTGCAATGTTCATATTTATGTTTGTATTCGGTTATAATCAATATTTATGGCCGATATTAGTAACTTCTTCTGAACAATATTGGACTGTTGTCATGGGATTAAAGATGATGTCTGGATCAATTGTTAACAAATTTGCATTTGTCATCATGTCAATGATACCACCAGTATTAATCATAATTGTATTACAAAAATATTTTATTAAAGGGATTTTTCAAGACAAATGAAAATTAAATTTTCACAAATTTTAGCACACATTGTACTTATACTAGGTGTTTTATTGATGGTAATTCCGATTTGGTTATCATTTGCTAGCTCTACCCACGATACTGTAACTATTTTAAAAGAGGGAATGCAATTTGGTCTTGGCGATCAATTAACAAGAAATTATAACGAAGTTTTAAATGAGAAGGGTGGTTGGTCAGAGGAAGTGACTGCTGCAAAAATGTTTATAAATAGCTTTATAATGGCTTTGGGAATTGCAACCCTTAAAGTAATTATCTCAGCAATGTCAGCTTATGCTTTAGTTTATTTTAGATTCAAATTTGCTGTACCGATTTTTTGGTTAATCTTTATTACTTTACTTGTGCCTCTGGAGGTTAGGATTTTTCCAAGTTATAAGATTGTATCAGATTTAGGTTTAACTAATTCTTACACAGGTCTTGTTCTTCCATTGGTTGCATCAGCCACCGCTACCTTTTTTTTTAGACAGTTTTATAAAACTATACCTGATGAATTACTTGAATCAGCAAAATTAGATGGTGCAAATAGTTGGAGATTTTTTATAGATTTTTTAGTTCCATTATCTAAAACAATGATTGCAGCGATGTTTATATTCATGTTTGTATACGGATATAGTCAATATTTATGGCCGTTAATAATGACTACGAGTGAGGAATATTGGACTGTAGTTATGGGAATGAAAATTATATTTACTGAAAGTTATGAGGGAGTTGCTTTACCAAGAACAGCAGAGAGATTTGCTTATATTATTTTATCAATGATCCCCCCAGTTTTAGTGGTAGTATTTTTGCAAAAATGGTTCATAAAAGGATTAATTCAAACAGAGAAATAAATGAGTTTTTTAGAATTAAATAAAGTTACTAAAATCTATCCAAACGGAACTAAAGCTGTTCATGAGACAAGTATGAATGTAGAAAATGGTGAATTCATGGTTTTTGTTGGACCAAGCGGATGTGGAAAATCTACTCTTTTAAGAATGATTGCTGGGTTAGAAGACATAACTGAAGGTTATATAAATCTTGATGGAATATTAATTAATAAAGTTGACCCCTCAGATAGAGATGTTGCTATGGTTTTTCAGAATTATGCACTCTATCCTCATATGAATGTTTACAACAATTTGGCTTACGGATTAAAAAATAGAGGTATTTCAAAAGAAGATATTGAAAAAAAAGTTAATGAGGCAGCAAAGCTATTACAAATTTCTGAATACTTGCAAAGAAAACCATCCATGTTGTCAGGAGGTCAAAGGCAGAGAGTTGCTATGGGAAGAGCTATTGTAAGAAGTCCTAAAATATTTTTATTTGATGAGCCATTATCTAATTTAGATGCAAAACTAAGAATACAAATGAGGCTTGAAATAAAAAAACTTCAGCAAAAAGTTGGAGTGACAAGTATATTTGTAACTCATGACCAAGTAGAAGCTATGACCTTAGCTGATAGACTGGCAGTAATAAATAATGGCCTTATTGAGCAGCTTGGAACACCGATAGAAATTTATAATAATCCTAAATCTATGTTTGTCGCAGGATTTATAGGTTCGCCACAGATGAATTTTCTTGAAGGAGAATTAAAAAATAAAACTCTTACTTCAGAAGGTTTTGAAATTAATAATGTTACAAGTGATTTTAATGGACCAGTTATATTAGGAATTAGACCAGAGCATATGTCGCAAACTGATAAAGGTTTAATAAATTTATCTGTAGATCTGGTAGAACAATTAGGTTCAGATAATTTGATTTATGGAGAAATAAAAAATAAAAAAGATTTTTGTTTTAGATGTCCTGGAAGTCAAATTATTAAAAAAGGAAGTAAATTATCTTTGAACATAAATGATAACAATTATTATGTTTTTGATAAATCTAATGGTAATCGAGTAAATTAATTTTGATTTTATCAAAGCCAAATTATATTAAAATTTACGGCCATAGAGGCGCTAGAGGAGATCTTCCTGAAAATACTCTAGAAAGTTTTAAATATTTATTTAAAAACAATATTAATGCATACGAAACAGATATTTTGATTTCCAAAGATCTTATTCCTTTGATTACACATGACTTTAGATTAGATCCAAGTTTTACAAAAGATAATGAGGGAAATTGGATAACGGATGAAAATATAATAATATTTGACTTAAGTTACGATGAGCTTTTAAAATTTGATGTTGGGTCTTTAAATAAATTATCTAGATATGGAAGAAGATTTGTTAATCAAAAAACTTTAGAAAATCAAAAGATACCAAAACTTTCTGAGTTATTAGAATTATCTTCAAAAAACAAATCTGAAAATTTATTAATAAATTTAGAAATTAAATCTACACCTGACGAGGAAAATTTAACTCCAACCCCAGAGGAAATGGTAAAACTTGTTATGAAAGAAGTAAATAAATCAAATTTACAAAATAAAATAATCATTTCTTCATTTGATTGGAGAACACTGACAGAAATCAAAAATCTTTACCCTGAAATTTCAAGAGCTTATTTAAGTTTTCTACAACAGGCAGGAATTAAAATTAAAAATACAATTTACAATAGATCTCCATGGATGAGTTACTTACCTTTTTTTGAAAAATATGAATTACCAAAAATTATAAAATCACAAGGTGGAAAAGCTTTGCATCCATACCATAAAGATATTACAAAAAAACTAGTAGAAATTTCTCATCAGGAAGATTTGCCAGTGAACGTTTGGACAGTTAATGAAGAGAACGATATGTTAAAAATGATTGAGTATGGTGTAGATGGTATCATGACAGACTATCCATTAAGGCTGAAAGAACTTTGTGACAAAGAAAATATAAACTGGTTTTAGTTTATTTTAATGGATTTAAATATAGTTAATAACCAAGAACAATTTTTAGCAGGTAAACTTAGAGGGTATACTTTAAAAGGTGCAGAAAATAAATTTGACGATAAAGGAAAACCTTTACCATTTCCAGGGTGCACAATAATTTGTAATATTCCTCTTAATACATATTTATCCGATCAAATTATTGGTTTTCAAAAAAAATTAGAAAATTTTAATCCTGAAAAAACTTATTCCTATTTACCACCATCAAGTTTTCATATGACATTATTTGACTGTTGTAATTTAAATACAAAAAATACTTATTATTGGCCAACAGATATAGATCTTGATATGGATTACAAAGATATAGCTATTCAATTAAATAAAAGAATTGAAAACTATAATTTTCCAAAAGAAATCAATTTAAAACTAAAAACATTTTTTGGAGGTTACAGCATTGTTTTAGAACCCTTTTCTGAGGAGGACGAAAAAATTTTAAGAAATTGTAGAGATGAACTAAGTAATTTATTGAAAATTAAATTTGAAAATCATCAAAGATATACTTTCCATGTTACATTAGCTTATATTTTGAGACAACTTAATGAAACTGAAATAAAAAATTTAACTAAATTTAATAAACAATTATCCTCTGATTTTAATAAAAAATTTCCAAAAATTACTTTCACAAAACCTGAAATGTGCACCTTTAAAAACATGCTGGAGTTTGAAAGTATTAATCCTTCTAGCCTGTAATAGTTTTTACTTATAGATATTCTTCATTATTATTTTAATCTTTGATTTTCAATATATTTTTAAAAACTGATTTAGAAAATTGACCTTAAATCTTATAGGTTCAATTTTTCTACGAGATAGTTTTATCTCTTGTCCTGTTATTGAAAAGCATTTTTTTAGCCACAAATACAGCAAAAAGTGCACCGATAATTTCTGCTAATATATAAACTGGAGTATACATATAATTAATTCCAGTAAAACTTTCTGTAAATGTTCTCGCTATTGCTACAGCAGGATTTGCAAATGATGTAGATGATGTAAACCAATAACCAGCAGTGATATAAAAAGCAACACATGAGGCCACTACCACACTTCCTTTCTTTAATGATCCAAAAATTATCAGTATCAATCCAAATGTTGCTACAATTTCAGATGTAAATATATTTATTCCGTCCCTTGATTTTGTTGATAATTCAAAAATTTGATGTTCGAAAAAGAAATTGGCAAGTGCTACACCTAACAAACAACCTAAAATTTGCGCAGATATATATGTGGGTAATAAATTTCCTTTTAATTTTTTTGTAAGAAACATTGCTAGACTTACAAATGGATTAAAATGTGCTCCTGAAACATCACTAAAAACAGTTACTAGCACAAAAAGTCCTGCGCCAGTTGCTATAGTATTGGCTAAAAGCATAATACCTGTGTCATTTGTAAGATTTTCAGCCATTATTCCTGAGCCAACAATAATCATTACAAGGAAACAACTACCAATAAACTCTCCAAGAAAAAACTTACTATATTTCATAATTTTTTATCCAATCATTAATTCTTGTTTCTAAATTGGAATAAGTTTTATGTATTTCTGTTGAAATCAGCTCTTCTTTATTTGGTTTATCACTCTTCTCTAACTCATTAATGATATAAACAGGATCTTCAATATCCCAATGAACTATTTTTTCAGGGGATGGCCAGACTGGACAAACTTCATTACTAGCATTGTTACATACAGTAAATACCTGATCAAAGGTTGTTTTCTCATTCAAGAATTTGTTGAAGTTTTTTGATGACAGATTTTTTGTATCAAAATTATTTTCATTTAGATACTTAATGACATATTTATTAATTATTCCAGATGGTTTGCTACCCGCACTGTAACCAATAAATTTATTTTTATGAAATTTATTAACTACACTTTCGGCCAATATGCTTCTGTGAGAATTGCCAGTACAAACAAATAAAAGTTTTTTCATTTTTAACTTTTATTACTATAAAATATTTTTTCTATACTTAATGAGTACTAAATCTAAATTGTAATAAAACTGAAACATTTTTAATTTAAAAGAATATGATGGATAATATGTCAAATATTACTAATTTATTTAAAATTATAGAAGAAATTGGATCAGACAAACAATATGGAAATGAAAAAGTTTCACAACTAGAACATGCAATTCAATGCGCATTATTGGCAAAAAAAAATAATGAAAACCATTTTTTTATTACTGCAGCCCTATTCCATGATATTGGTCACTTAATTAATAATGACAAAGAAGCCATAAAAAAAGGAATAGATAAAAAGCATGAAAATTCAGGATCTCTTTTTCTTTCTAGATTTTTTCCAGAAGATGTTACAATATTAATTAAAGGACATGTTCCGGCTAAAAGATATTTGGTTTATTGTGAAAAAGGTTATTATGAGTCTTTATCTATTGCTTCAAAACGAAGTTTAGATGTCCAAGGAGGAAGTTTTTCCAAAGAGGAAGCAAACGAATTTATTAAACAACCTTTTATGCAAGATGCAGTTAGATTAAGAAAATATGATGATCTTGCTAAAATTGAAAATTTAGAAATTCCAAATATAAATTATTTTTACAAACACGTAGAGAGAAGCTTTAAATAAACTTTTTTTTGTTTAAAAAAATTGCTGTCGAGTTACCAAATATTGCTAAAACAAAAAATACTAATATTAACAAATCATATCCTCCTACATTCCATACCAACGAACCAATCCATGGACCAGCAATACTACCAATCATATATTGCAAAGCTAAAATACCATGAATATTGCCAAAGTTTTTTTGGCCAAAAGTATCATTTTGAACCAAAGGTTTTAAAATAGCCATACTGCCATATGCTGAACTATTAAATAAAACAAATAAAAATGCTAAGTAATGATTAATATTTATAAAGTATAAAAATATCATTCCAACTACCATCGAGTAAAAACAAATTACAAATAATTTTAAATTTGACTTATCACCTCCATATATCATAACTAAAATTCTACCTATTACTTGTCCTGGTCCAAACAGAGATGCTGTCAATACAGCTTGGGATAGACTCATCCCTTTTTCCTGCAACATTGGAATTACATGAGTTGTAATAGCACCAATATTAAATCCAATAACAAACAATGAAAAACTAAATAACCAAAATCTATAATCTTTAAGTATTATTTTAAGCTTTGAATTTTGATCTGTTTTCTTTTCAATTTTTTTAAATTCTTTTATAATTATATTTTTGAAACCAAAATAATTAGCTGGTGAACTAATCAATATATTTAATATTCCAAAAATAAATACAGTAAACCTCCAGTCATATTGTTCTGTTAAATAAGTAGCAGTAGGAAATGTGTATGTGCTTGCAAATCCAGCAAATAAAGTAATTATTGCAATAGATGTTTTGGCCTTTGATTTTAAATTAATAGTAATGACACTAAAAAGCATCGTATAAAGACAGCCACCCGAGGTTGCACTGACAAGTATCCAAGCAAGTAAAAATCCACCATATGTATCTACTGATGAAAGATAAATTACACTTAGTCCTAACAGTATAGGACTGGTCCACATCATTGGAAAACTTAGATTTCTATCTACAATCTTACCTAGAAAAGGTAAAAGTAAACTATGCACAACTAAGCCTAGAGAATAAATAAAGGTTAAATTATTCCTTGAGATACTAAGTTCATTTTCCCAAGTTAGCAACAACGCTGAGAACAGATACATACAACTGCTGTAACAAAAGGTAACTGATATACCTATTAAAAATGCAGACAAATATTTCACAAATTTTTTTATTTCTTTAACATTTTTTTAACAAAAGTAAGTTAATAGATTATTATGAATAAAATCTTAATCTCATTTATATTAACTTTATCCACAATTTCTATTACTCAAGCTGACAATCATGCTAAAATAACAGAGCAACAAGCCGGCAGTAGTTATTCACAAAATACTGAGGATACATTTAAAAATGAAATAGGGAATTGTGAAGACCCTGGCGTACTTATGTTAAGAGCCACTGTTAAAAATGATATTTCAAGATCTAGTCCCGAAAAAGCATCTGAGGCAGAAGCATTAATGAAAGAGGGCATGAAATTGTGTAATGAAAATAGAGTTTTTGAGGCAAAACTAAAATTAGAAGACGCTAAAACAACTGCTAGAGCAGGATTAGTAGATGGAGAGGATCCATCTATAACTAAAGTTGTTGTTGACAATAATGAGATAACAAAGGAAGAAAAACCTTGGTGGAAATTCTGGAAAGATTGATTTTTATCTTTTTAAATTCCTAAATTAAAATTTCTAGAAAAATTTTTGATAAAGGTATTTTTTCTATTTACCTTACAATTAATTGATCTGATCCAATTAATATTCTTCTAAGCCAAGCAGATAATCTATCCATAAATATTACTACAGCCAAAACTAATATTGCCATGTAGGCGACATTTTCAAAATCATTTCCAGTACCTAGTGCACCTAAAAATTGTAAACCAATTCCTCCTGCGCCCATTGCACCTATTATTACGGCTCCTCTAGTATTTGACTCTAAATAGTATAAGGATTGAGATACAAAAATTGGAAGTATTTGAGGAATTATACCAAATCTATGTTGTAGAAATTTGCTAGCCCCTGTAGATTGAACTCCTTCTTGTTGTTTCTTCTCAGTATTTTCAATTGCTTCAGAATATAATTTACCTAAAGTACCTGTATCAGTAAAACCAATCGCAAAAATACCAGTGAAGGGTCCTGGACCAAAAGCTCTTAAAAATATTAAACTCCAAATTAAAAAGTCTATTCCTCTTAAAGTATCAAATAATCTTCTTAACGTAAATCTTAGAGCTTTAATAGGTGTAACGTTGTATGCAGCAAGGAATGACAAGGGCAGAGCCATTACCGTAGCAAACATTGTCCCTAATACAGCCATAACAATTGTTTCGAGCATTGCCCACCAAACTCTACCGTGCATAAATGCTTCATTATCCTTAATCTCTGTTAAGAAAAGTTTTAAATTAGACATTTCAGGAACAACTCTTTCTTTAGAAAAAGTCAAACCTAGTGCTTCGAAAAAGGTATATGGTTCTAACGGACTTGAGAAATCAAACCAAAAATATTTCCATCCGATACTGTAACGATGAATTTCAACTTTTTTTGGATATACTTGAATTCTCTCATACAAAGTTGGTCTAAATTCAACTCTATTTTCTGTGATTCTAAAACCTTTTAAATCTTCTATGACCAAATCCTCTGAACCTACAAGGTAAGGTTTACCATTAGAATTTAATTTTATGGTAAAACCTCTCTCATATTTTGGAAAATTTACAATCTCGACTTTATCTTTGTATAATATTGCCTTACCTTTATTATTAAACTCAACTACATTGCCAACATTATCAGAATTTTTGTAAAACCAATCTGGAATTGATTTATCAAGATTATCTCTTCCATAAACACTTCTATAATTTCCTTCAAAAGCTATTTTAATATCCTCATGATTTTCCCATTTCATTGTTACATGATCTTTGTGTGCATATGTGTCTAAGACAAACATAGCAGCATTTTGTGGTTTCCATTTTTTTGGGATATCAACAACATCTAAAGTAAAAAAACCTACTATTAAATATACTAAGACGAGAAAAAAAATTATTTGGCCTCTTAATCTACTCTTTCTGGCTTGTTTAAATGTGTCAGGAAATAATTTACGAATATTTTCTCTTTGAATAGCTAAACTAGAACTCATTGATTTGCTCCAATTAATTTATGTCTCCAATATGCAGACAAATAATCTAATGCAATTATCGTACCAACCAGTAAGAACATACACGCTAAAACATCAGCTCCATAATTCCATTGTATTAAAGCTGCTAACATTTCTCCAATTCCACCTGCACCAACAAAACCTAATATTGTAGATTCTCTAACATTAATTTCTAACCTCAATATTCCATAACTTAAAAACAAAGGTAGTACCTGGGGAAGAACTGAAAATCTTATCTTCTGTGTCCAAGTTGCACCAACAGAACTTAAACCTTCAATAGGTTTTCCATCACAATTTTCTATAGCCTCAGTAAATAATTTACCAAGTGCTCCAGCAGTGTGTATCGTAATAGCAATCACTGCTGGTAAAGATGATTTACCCATCAAATATAAAAACACCATTGCTATTATTAATGTTGGAAATGATCTTGTCACATCCATAAAAAATTTTGTAAATTGAATAACTCTTTTATTTCTTATTAAATTTCTACTAGAGAAGATTGCAAAAATAACTGCCAAAACAAATCCGATCGAAGTTGAAAATAAAGCAATATTTAAAGTAATAATTAATTCAGGAATATACTTAATAACTCTTGGCCAATATTTCCATCCCATCTCAAAAGTGTCTACAAATAAATCTCTAGGGTAGTTAAAAAAATTAGCTATACCTCTTCCAAAAGACCCTGCATTTGCTTCTAACGATACCAAGGTACCACCAAAAAAAATTAATATTAGAATTGCAATTCCAAGTAGCGAGGACCTAGTTCTCTGGTTTGTTAATTTTTTTAAATTAACTTCAATTTGTTCTAGGTTGGCAGGTAAGGCTTTTGTCATAATTTTTAAAAAATAAATCAGAGGCAAAGATTTACAGTCTTTGCCTCTGATTATAGGAGGTTTAATTAATTATTTTTTTGCGCTTCAATTTTAGCTTTTCTTGCAGCTACAACTGACTCGTAAAAAGAATGATCCACCGGAACCCATTTTTTTACAATCCCGTTTGCAACGTTTTCGCTACATTTTGGATCGTTCTCGTGTATCCATTGCTTTAAACCAATCATTACTTGGTGTGCTCTAACAGGTAAAAAAGTAGGCATCACAATTGGACCATTAGGAATTAATTTTGAAGACCAAATTTGAACAATGTCGTCCATATTTAAAATCCCTTTATCAACCATTTTTCTTAAATTCCCTGACGAATATCCTTCTTCCCAGCTACCAACACCAGATACCCATGTTACACCAGCATCAACATCACCATTCATTACCGCTAATACATTGTTTTCATGCCCACCAGAAAATTGTGTTTTTGAAAAATATGTATCTGGGTCCATACCCATAGCCTTTAATTCAATTGAAGGAATTAAAAAACCTGATGTAGAGTTAGGGTCAGCCCAACCAAAAGATTTACCTTTAAGATCTGCCATTGATTTAATTCCAGATGCTTTAGTTGCTACTGCAACAGAGTAGTAACCCATATCACCTGTTGGCTGCATTCTTGTTAGTACTGGTACTACTGCAGTTGGATCTTTAAGATACATACCCGCATATCCGGATGAACCAAACCATGTGTAATCTAGATTACCACCTAGCATCGACTCCATTGTTCCTGCGTAATCTTTAAATGTAAAGAATTTAGCAGGTACACCATAAGCGGCTTCGATATACGGCATGAAACATTCATTTCTAGCTATAATATCTTGAGCTGCTTCGTCACCTAAAAAACCAACTCTAAATTCTGGTTGGTATTTACTTAAGTCCATTTTTGGACCCGTGTAAGTTACCGCATTAGCTTGGGTTGAAAAAAACACCATAGCTAAAAGTGCAATAACTCTTGTTAGTTTATTAAACATAATTGTCTCCTTTTTATAATTTTAGTCTCTCGACTTATTTATATTTGTAACGATGAGTTATTGATCTCATGCAGTTGCAAATTCTTTCTCAACATCTCCATTTATCTTTTTTTTTGTTTTAAGCTCTGTAGATGTTACTTGTGGCTCAAAAGCTTCATCAGCCTCTGCACCATAAATTTCTCTTGCAAGTTTATCTGATAATTTTTCAGGCAAATCATCAAAGACTATTTCACCATCTTTCATTCCAATAATTCGATCACAATAAGTTTTTGCTGTATCAAGTGTATGAAGATTTGAAATAACTGTTAAATTTTTTTCGTCATGAATTTTTCTTAATGATTCCATTACCATTCTTGCATTCATTGGATCTAAAGATGCTATAGGTTCGTCTGCTAAAATCATTTTAGGATTTTGCATCAAAGCTCTGCATATAGCTACACGTTGCTGTTGACCTCCAGATAACGTTTCAGCTCTTTGAAGGGCAGTGTTAGCCATACCTAAGTTATTGAGTAAAATCAGAGCATCAGCTCTTTCATCTCGAGAAAACATTTTTAAGGATGCTCTAAATGAGCCCTGATAATTTAATCTGCCTAATATTACATTTGTTAGAACATCTAATCGTGGGACTAAATTAAATTGTTGAAAAATCATTGCACAGTTTCTTTGCCATGATCTCTTTTCCTTACTTTTTAAATCTAGAATATTTTGACCTTCAATTTCAATCGACCCATCTGTTGCGTCGGTAAGTCGATTTATAATTCTTAGTAATGTTGATTTACCAGCCCCAGATCTACCTATGATTCCTATCATTTGAGGTTTGTTAACCTCAAAAGAAACGTTTTTAACGGCATGATTATCACCGAAAAATTTGTTAACTTTTTTAATAATCATTTGAGGAATTCTTTAACCCTCTAATCTTTAATAAATGTTAAAATATTATTAATGAATCTTTTAAATTTTGTTTAAGTTATATGAAATTTAAACCTAAGGTAGAAAATCTAATTTTTTATTAAAAATTGAATTTTAGATCCAATAAAATGACTTTCACTTAACTCTATAGGATTGTTTTTAAAATCGACATTAACAGATGTAGTTTTTAATAGTGCTTCCCCCTCATTTATATTTAATAAATTTGATTTTATTTTGTCTGCAATTTCAGCATTGATTAGAGTTTTTGATCTTTTAATTAGTTTGATATTCAATAAATTAAAAGCTTTGGTTACTGATTGTTTTTTAACAAAATAATTAATAAATTTTGGAAATTTTTTATAAGGAATCGATCTGAAAGTTATTACAGAAGGTGAATTGTTGACAAAACCTATGCTATTTATGCGTGTAACTTTGTCATTTTTTTTTAAGTTGAGTTCTTTTTTTTCAAAAGGATTGCATTCAGCAATATCAAAACTTTTTATTTCAATTCTTACTGATTGGTTTTCTTCAAGTATATTCTCAGTAAATCGTACGTTTTTACTAATTGAGTAATTAATTTTTGATGATTTAACAAATACTCCAAGACCTCTTTTTGAATATATTAAATTATCATCTTTAAGTTCTTTAAAAGCTCTTCTTATAGTGTGTCTATTGACATTGAATTGTTTTGCATAGTCATTCTCAGAATCTAACTTTTTATTAATTTTGTACTTATTTAAAACAATTTCTCTTTTGATTGAATTGTATATTTCCTTCCAAAGCAAATCTTTTGTTGTCATAAAATTTTAATAAATAATATATTGAAATTTTTTTTAATTTTGTTACTTGTCTAGTTGTATAGTATTATGCAAAATGAATCAAGAAAACAATGGTTAAGTTCTTTAGCAACAGCAGATGAAAATTATCTCATTTCGCTTTGGGACAATTTAAATATGAAAATAGAATATAATTGGTTAAGAGAACCTGAGATTGGCAGTGTTATGGTTCAGGGAAAAGTAGGCGCCACAGGTGATAATTTTAATGTTGGAGAAGTAACTATAACGAGATGTTCATTAAATTTAGATAAAAAAATCCAAGGCCATGGTTATGTTCAAGGTAGAAATAAATATAAATCCAAAATTGCAGCTTTGTGTGATGCATTGATGCAAACTGAAAAAAAAGAAATAATTAAAAGAAATATAATAGATAAATTAATTAAATATAAAAATAACAAAAGAAATGAAATATTATCTAAAACAGAAGCTACTAAGGTTGATTTTTTTACCTTGGTAAGAGGTGAGGATAAATAATTTATGGAAGTTGTTTCTAAAAAAAATAATTCTCAAACAAGTGCTGATTATTTTAGAAGTATTTTGTTTGCAACTTCATATCCTGGTTCGATCGAAATATTAGACAGTATAAATTCGCCTTCGAAAATGTTTTCAGCCAGTTGTTCAATTATAAAAACTTTTTGTGACAGTTATTCGAATATTTTTTTAGGTCGTGATATTAACAATCCAGAAACTATTGATTGGATTAAATTTAATACAGGTGCAAATATTACAGATAAAAAAAATGCAAATTTTGCAATTGGTATTTGGGATGATCTTTTACCATTAGATGAATTTAAAAAAGGGGACGACCAAAATCCTGATCAATCGTGCACTATTATTTGCCAGTCTAAATTTGAAAAACCAAATGCCATAATTACTGGTCCTGGTATTAAAAGTTCTAAAAGTATATTTTTACCTGATAGAGAGATTATAAAAAAAAATAACCAGCAATTTCCATTAGGACTTGATTTTTATTTTGTTGATAATGATAAATTTTATTCAATACCAAGATCACTAAAAATAGGAGAACTATAAAATGTATGTATCTGTAAAAGGTGGAGAAAAGGCAATCAATAATGCACATTCTTGGTTATCTGAAATAAGAAGAGGTGATGTAAATATAGCAGAACTAAATATTAAACAAATTAGTGAACAACTAACTTTAAGTGTTGATAGAGTTATGTCAGAAGGATCTTTATATGACAAAGATTTGTCTGCTCTTGCAATCAAACAGTCTAGAGGTGACTTGATTGAAGCAATTTTTCTAATGAGAGCCTATAGAACTACTTTACCTAGAATTGGTTCAAGCAAACCTATCGAAACTAGCAAAATGTTATGCCTGAGAAGAATATCTGCAACATTTAAAGATATCCCAGGTAAACAAAAGTTAGGCCCAACATTTGACTACACACACCGTTTACTTGACTTCAAACTTCTTGCTGATGGTGAGTATGAAAAAGCTAAGATTGAAAAATATGATGATAAAGAAATCCCGCATGTTTTAAGCTTTTTAAATAAAGAAGGATTAATTCAGAAAGAAATACCTAGTGGCAAAACATCTAAAGATATTACAAGAAACCCAATTAATTTTCCTTTAACAAGATCTGAACGATTGCAATCTCTTTCAAGAGGAGATGAGGGTTTTCTTCTTGGTTTAGCTTACTCAACACAGAGAGGTTATGCTAGAAACCATGCATTTGTTGGTGAATTAAGAACTGGTTACGTTGAGGTTCAATTTGAAATTCCAGAATTAGGTATAGAAATAAATATTGCTGATGTCATGTTTACTGAGTGTGAGTCAGTAAACCAATTTAAAGGTAGTAAAAAAATACCTGCTCAATTTACCCGTGGATATGGTTTAGTTTTTGGTCAATTAGAGAGAAAAGCTATTTCTATGGCTTTAGTTGATAGATCAATGAGATGGAAAGAATTTGGTGAGGAGTACTTAGGTGTTGCTGCTCAAGATGAAGAATTTGTTATATCTCATTGCGATAATATTCAAGCCACAGGTTTTTTAGAACATATCAAATTACCTCATTATGTAGATTTTCAAGCGGAATTGGATTTAGTAAGAAAAATTAGAGAAGAGTATAAAAAAAATGAACAACATACTTAAATTTAAAAATAAAAAAACTGATGTTGCAGCTCAAGATGAAATATATAATTTTGCTTATTTAGACGAAAATACAAAAAGAATGATAAGAAGAGCTTTGATTAAAGCTCTTTGCATACCAGGTTATCAAGTTCCATTTTCATCTAGAGAAATGCCTATGCCATATGGATGGGGAACAGGAGGGGTTCAAGTAACATCGTCATGTTTAACAACTGACGATGTGATAAAAGTTATTGATCAAGGAGCAGATGATACTACAAACGCAGTTTCAATTAGAAATTTCTTTAAAAAAACTGCTAATATTGAGACCACAGAAAAAACAAGCCAAGCATCGATAATTCAGACAAGACACAGAATTCCAGAAGAAAAGTTAAAAGAAAAACAAATACTTGTTTATCAAGTTCCAATACCAGAACCTCTTGCGTTTTTAGAACCAAGATATCAAGAAACTAAAAAAATGCATGCACTATCAGAATATGGAATTATGCATGTAAAGTTATATGAAGATATTACCAAAAATGGTCATATAGAAACAGCATATGCTTATCCAGTAAAGACAAATGAAAGATATATAATGGACCCATCACCTATTCCAAAATTTGATAACCCAAAAATGAACAATAACCCTGCTATTCAATTATTTGGAGCAGGAAGAGAGCAAAGAATTTATGCAATACCACCATATACTGAAGTAACGAGTCTTGATTTTGAGGATTATCCATTTGATCCCTCAAAGGCACCTCATAAATGTTCTATTTGTGGATCAAATGAGAGTTTTTTAGATGAAATAATTACTGATGATGACGGTAATAGATCATTTATATGTTCAGATACAAATTATTGTAATCAAAGAATGGAAAATAATTAAATGCAACCAATTTTGTCAGTTCATAATTTAAACAAATATTACGGTAATCAAGTGGGATGCAAAAATATGAATTTGACATTATATCCTGGGGAAGTCGTTGGTGTAGTAGGAGAATCTGGCTCAGGAAAAACAACTTTTATAAATTCCATATCAGGCAATCTTATTCCTGATAGTGGAAAAATCTTAATTGAAACAGGTAATGAAACGATTGATTTTCTAGAAATATCTGAGTCATTGAAAAGGTTATTGATAAGAACTGAATTAGCTTTTGTTCACCAAAATCCTAGAGACGGTTTAAGATTAGATATAAGTGCTGGTGGAAATATTAGTGAAAGATTAATGTCGATTGGACAAAGAAATTATGGAAATATTAGGCAAACTATTTTTAAATGGTTAGATAAAGTAGAAATCGATAAAAGTAGAGTAGATGATTTTCCAAGAACATTTTCTGGTGGAATGTTGCAAAGATTACAAATAGCAAAAAATTTGGTTACGAGTCCTAAAATAATTTTCATGGACGAACCAACAGGAGGTCTTGATGTTTCTGTTCAAGCAAAAATTTTAGATTTGTTAAGAAAATTAGTTAGAGAATTAAATTTATCAGTTGTAATCGTTTCTCACGATTTAGCAGTGATTAGATTGTTAGCTGATAAAATTATTGTTATGAAAAATGGGGAGGCTGTTGAGTCTGGACTTTGTGATCAGGTATTAGATGATCCGCAACATTCTTATACTCAGTTATTAGTTAGTTCAGTATTACAGGTTTAAAAATGATTGAACTAAATAAAATTACAAAAAAATTTACACTTCATAATCAGGGCAAAACAAACATATTAGTTTTTAATAATTTGAATTTGAAAATTAATCCTGGAGAAATTGTAGCGTTAACAGGACCATCAGGTGTTGGAAAGTCTAGTATTTTAAAAATGATTTATGGAAACTATGTTTTTCAATCAGGACAAATTAAAATTAATAATCACAACATAGATCATACATATCCGAGAAATATTATTGAACTTAGAAAAAATATAATAGGATATGTTAGTCAATTTCTAAGAGTGATACCTCGTGTTCCTACAATTGAAATTGTTATGGAGCCCTTATTAGAAATAAATTCAGATCAAGATGAAGTTCGTGAAAAAGCTGAAAAAATTTTACTAAAACTTAATATAGATAAAAACTTATGGAATTTATCGCCACTAACTTTTTCAGGTGGAGAACAACAAAGAGTTAATGTTGCTAGGGGACTGATTAGAAATTATCCATGTTTATTACTAGATGAACCAACTGCTAGTTTAGATAGTGTTAACAAAGATATTGTTTTGAATTTGATTAATGAAAAAAAGGATAGTGGATCTTCAATAATTGGTATTTTTCATGATGAATATTCACGTAAATATTTAAATGCTAGGGAAATAGATATTACAAAAATATCAGATGCAAAATAACGGTCAGCTTATCGTAGTCGTTGGACCATCAGGATCAGGAAAAGATACTTTATTAAAAAAAGTAATTAAAAAAATTCCTAATTCCATTTTGGTAAAAAGGTACATTACTAGGAAAAAAGATATTAAAAATGAAGATCATTACAGCATATCAATTAAAAATTTTGAAGATAAGATTTTAAAAAAACATTTCTTTGTTTACTGGAAAGCTCATGGTTTTTCATACGGTATTCCATTTAAGGAAATAAAAAAAATAGAGGAAGGTAAAACAGTAATTTTTAATGGATCAAGAAAAGTACTTTTTAAAGTAAAAAAAAAAGTTAATAACGTTAAAATAATTAATATTATTGCCCCATCAACAATTATTAAAAAGAGACTTGTAAATCGAGCTAGAGAAGACAAAAAATCAATTAATAAAAGGATAAAAAGAAAAATTAATTTACTACCGAAAAATATAATTACTATAAATAATAATAAATCAATAGCTATAGGTGCAAATAAATTGAAAAAAATAATTTTAGCTAAGTGAAAAATTTTCTAAATTCTCAAACATTCCTTTTTGGTTTTCACCAAATATATATATTTTATCAAAATTATTTATTTCATTTAAAATGATTTCTTTGTTTCTTTCAATTTTTTTTAACTCAAGGTACAATTTGTTTCCTGTGACCTCTGATGCAAGGGTCATATGGAAATTAAATTCTGACATTAAATAGGGGTATCCCCATTTATATAAAATATTTAATTGTAATTTACTTAGTTTAGAGGGATTTCTTCTATCAATCTCTTTTTTTGTAAGAGGTGACCTAAATTTAAATAATTCTCTAACTAGTCTATTTGATAACTTATTAATGTTATTATTTTTTTTATTTTGAACAAAAGCATAAAAATTATTCATTTTTTTTAATTTAAATTTATAAAATTTAAATTTTTTGAATTTTTTTGCTATTTCCTCAGTTTTTTTAAATATTGTATTGGCACTATAATTTTTGTTTAGTTTAAAAGGAGGAATAAGTGTGCCGTGAAACCCATATTTCTTTGCAATTAAAACATTTTTATCTATGTTTATTAAGTTTTTAATTCCAAATCTGTTTAGATAATTAATTCTATGTTTGTTATTTATTAACTTTGCATTAAGTGGATCCCAACCGAACCAATATCTGCCAAATTCTTCTAGACTACTCTCTTTTGGAGGTGCATAATAAATAGCGTATCTAGAATATTTTTTCATAATTCAACTTATAATACTTATATAAATTTTCTCTAATTTAAAATATTTGTAACAATTCATGTGTATTAAAAAGTGATGCATGAATATATTTTAAACAATGCCATGATAATTAAAAAAGATGAAATCGTTCATGGTCATATCAGGATTAAAGATAACAAGATTGTCGATATAAGTAGTGGATTAAGTAATAACAAAAGTTCTATAGACTGCGAAAAAGATTATATTTCGCCAGGATTGGTTGAATTACATACTGACAATCTTGAAAGACACATGACACCAAGACCTAAAGTTTCATTTCCAGTAGAAAATGCAATTTTATCTCATGATAGAGAATTAGCATCTGTTGGAATAACTACAGTTTTTGATGCATTAAGAGTTGGTTCTATTGAAAAAACAGGAAAATATAAAAAATATGCAAAAAACTGTTCGGATATAATTTCAAGTTTTAAAAAAGATAATATTCTCAAGATTGATCACAAAATACATTTAAGAGCTGAAACTTGTTCGGAGAATTTGATTGATGAATTAGACGAATACAATGAAACTCACGATGTAAAACTGATTAGTATAATGGATCATACACCAGGTCAGAGGCAATTTAGAGTTATAGATAAGTACAAAGAATATCTTTCAATTAAACACGGTATGACAGAAAATGAAATGGAAATTCATTTTGATCACTTAAAAAATCTTCAAAAAAAAAATAGCAAGAAACACATAGATAAAATTTTAGAATTTAAATCATCATATGATTGTATTTTGGCTAGTCACGACGATACCACAGAAAATGATGTTCATAATTCAAATAAATATGGAGTAAAATTGGCTGAATTTCCAACAACATTAGAAGCAGCCAAAACTTCTAAAGATTACAATATTAAAGTTATGATGGGATCTCCTAATTTACTTAGAGGAGGTTCACACTCTGGCAATATATCTGCAAAAGAACTCTTAGAAAATGATTGTTTAGATATCTTAAGCTCAGATTATATTCCATCATCATTAATTATATCTGTTGTCAAATGGGGTTTAGAAATTGATAATCTTCCAAAAGCATTTGCAGCAGCTAGTCACGCTCCGTCTATAGCTACAAATTTAAATGACAGGGGTTCCATTGACAATAATAAGAGAGCAGATTTAATAAGGTTTAAAATTTATCAAAATTTACCAGTTGTAAAAAATGTTTGGTCAAACGGAATCCAAGTAAGTTAAAATAACCCAGTTGTATAAGAATACTTAATTATACCTGCAATCATTATCGGGATTTGTAGTGAAAAATTTGTTAATAAAGGTTTATCCTTTGTAATGGTACCAACAATAGTCCAACCGATTATACCTAAACTGTGAGGTATCATGCTATAAGGATAGTAATCTAAATAAAAAGTTAATATTCCTAAAAGCGTCAAAACTGTGCTTGTCCATTTTAATATTCTGATATTTGCAGTCATTTTCTCTCCTTTTTTTTTAAATTTATTACCATTTTAAATTATGATAATATTATTTTAAAGATTTGTTAAAATTAGTTTCTATTAATGCTTAATTAAATTATTAATAAAATTTATTAATTTTAAATTATTTATTTAATGCATCTTCAAGATAATCTAATCTATCTTGACCCCAAAAAATCTCATTATTTAAGACATACGAAGGAGCGCCAAATACATCATTATCAACCGCATCTTTTGAATTTTTTTGATATTCCAAGTTTACATCTTCAGATAAAGCTAATTTCTTCATTTCTTCAAAGTTTAAATTTAATTTTTCACAAATTTCCTGAAGTGTATTGTGATCAGAAAGATCTTTATCCATAGACCATAAATATTTTAAACATTCATTTCCAAAATGAAGTTTATTACCCAATTTATTTGAAGCTATTACAAATTTTGCTGGTAAGTGTGGGTCTTTAGGTGGAAATAATTTTGGCTTTTTAATAATCGGCAAACCCAGTTTATTTGAAATTCTCTCCAGTTCTACAAGTCTATATTTTTGTCTTGCAGGATGTCTTTTAGGAACTGGCAACCCACCAGTATTTGGAAAAATTTCACCAACTAAATCAAGTGGTTTTTCTATAACCTCTAAATTATATTTGCTTACTATTTTTGTAAATCTATCAGCTCCTAAATAACTAAACGGAGATAGGACACTAAAATAATATTCAATTTTCATTTTTTAAACGCATTTCTTGCACAGACCAAAAAATTCTAAATTGTATTTATTATATTTCATTCCTTTATTATCTTTAAAATCTCTTAGATGTTCTGATAATTTATGATCATGAATTTCAGTTACATCTTCACAACTTTCACAAATTGAAAAAATAGTAGCATTAGCAATTTGACATTTTGAATTTTTACAAGCTATGAAAGCGTTTCTACTTTCTATTTTATGAATTTTTCCGATTTTGACTAGTTTGTTTAAGGCTCTATAAACTTGCAAAGGAGCATTAATACCTTTTTTTTTAACATCAAATAAAATTGAGTATGCTTTTAATGGTTGATCAGATTTTTCAATTAAATCTAAAATTATTTTTTGGTTTTTAGTTAATGTTTCTTGTTTTTGCATTTAATTATTTTTTTATAATATTCCATTAATTTTTCAATTGTATCGTTTGCTTAACTTTAAGTAATGAAAAAATAAACAACACTAGAGCTGCAGCAATTATAGATGGACCTGATGGAGTGTTAAATTCTAAAGATGAGAATAATCCTATAAACACTGATAACAATCCTCCTATTATTGCAAAAATCACCATCTTTTTCGGGTTATCTGAAAGATTTCTAGCCATAGCAGTTGGTATAATTAACATTCCTGTAATTAATAGCACTCCAACTAATTTGATAGATATGGCAATTATTGCGGCCAATAAGACTGTAAAGACTGCTTTTGCTCTATCAGGGTTTAGACCTTCTGCCTGTGCTAATTCATAATTTACAGTTGAGGCGAACAAAGGTTTCCATATTAATCTTAAAACCAATAAAATTAAGGCTCCACCAACCCATATTGTTATCAAATCTTTTTTATTAACTGCTAATATATCCCCAAACAACAATCCCATAATATCAAATCTAATAAAGGTTAAAAATCCAATCACCACTAATCCAACTGCTAATGACGAGTGGGCCAAAAGCCCTAACAATGCATCACTTGGAAGATTAGTTTTTTTTTGTAGTTGTATTAAAATTAATGCAATTGCTGATGAAATTAAAAATATTGAAACAGCAATATTAAATTCTAATGAATATGCAATTGTTACACCTAGTAATGCGGAGTGGGCGAGTGTATCTCCAAAATAAGACAATCTCCTCCACACAACAAAACAACCAAGTGGTCCCGCAACAAAAGCAATACCAATACCTGCAACCAACGCTCTTATAAAAAAATCGTCAAACATATCAATTTTTTTTTATATCCCCATCATTAGCATGAACATGATCGTGCTTGTGTTCATAAATTGAAAGAGTTTGAGAGGCTTGTTCGCCAAACAATGCTTTGTATTCACTATTTTTTGCAACTTCTTTAGGTGAACCCGAACAACAGACATGACCATTTAAACAAACAACATGATCGGTAGCGCTCATTACTGTATGTAAGTCATGGGATATTAATAAAATACCGCAATTTAATTTTTCTGAAATTTCTTTAATTAATTCATACAAGGCAATTTCTCCTGTAAAATCTACACCTTGAACTGGCTCATCAAGCACTAACAATTCAGGTTTTTTTGAAATAGCTCTGGCAAGTAACACTCTTTGAAATTCTCCACCTGATAAATTTCCCAAACTTTTATCTTTTAAATTAATTACTCCAGTTAATGAAAGTGCTTCATCAATTACGTCTTCTGTAAGATTATCTGTTAAAAGCATAAAATCTCTAACTCTTAGAGGAAGTGTCCAATCTATTGATATTTTTTGTGGAACATAACCAATATTATTTGTGAATTTTTCAACTTGACCCTCAATATTTTTAAATAAACCTAGAGCAATTTTAGCAGTTGTGCTTTTACCAGAACCATTAGGACCAATTAAGGTAACAATTTTACCTTTTTCGACTTGCAAAGAAACACCTTGAACAAGCCACTTTTGATTTTGTTGAAAACCAACATTGTTTAATTTTACTAAAATATTATTTCCCATGCTCATTTATTCACTTGACTTAAATATGTTATATTATTACACAGCGTTATATTATAACAATTAACAATAACCAAATATTATGAAAAATCTAAAAAAATCTTCAATAATCTTAACAATACTATCATTTTTAACTTTATTTACATCAGCAAATGCCGACATCAAAGTCGTTGCATCAATTAAGCCAATACACTCTTTAGCTAGCTATTTAATGGATGGTGTAGCTAAACCAGATTTAATAGTTGAAGGATACGCTTCACCACATGGATTTGCTATGAAACCCTCGCATGCAAAAATGTTACAAGATGCTGACATTGTTTTTTGGGTAGGTGAAGATTTAGAAAATTTTTTAGAAAAACCGTTAGACTCAATTGCTAATGAGGCAGAAAAAATTGAGTTATTAGAGATTAAAGGTTTAGTTAAATTAAAATTTAGAGAGAGAAATATTTTTGATGACCATGACGATCACGACGATCATGATGATCACGGACACAAGAAAAAAGATGATCACGATGATCACGACCATGCAAAAAAAGAAGATGGGCATAAAGAGGACGATCATGACGATCATGGACATAAGAAAAAGGATGACCACGATGATCACGACCATGCAAAAAAAGAAGATGGGCATGATGACCATGATGATCATGATGGACACGAAGGACACCACCACGGTGAATTTGATCCACATATTTGGTTAGACCCAATTAATGCAAAAGTTATATTATTTGAAATGTCTAAGCACTTAATTGAAAATGACCCAACAAATGAAGCTGCTTATAGAGCAAATTTAAGTAAGGCTTATAAAGAAATTGATAAACTTACAAATGATGTAACTGCAGAACTTAATGAAAGTACTGCATCAATTGTTTTTCATGATGCTTACCAATACTTTGAAAAAAGATTTAATGTAAATATATTAGGGGCTTTCACAGTTAACACAGATGTATTACCTGGTGCGGAGCAGCTTTCAGAGATAAGAGAAGTAATTGAGCACGATAAAGTGGCTTGTGTATTTTCTGAGCCTCAATTTAATCCAGATATCATTAAAGCTGTTGCAAAAGATATGAATATTAAAACCGGTATTGTTGATCCGTTGGGTGCAACTTTAACTCCTGGAAAAGGTTTATATTTTGATTTAATAAAAAATATGTCAAAATCCTTTAAAGGATGTTAATTTAATTAATGGAAGAAACTAACAAACAAGTTCCTGTTACTGTTTTAACAGGCTTTTTAGGTGCTGGAAAAACTACTCTTTTAAATAGAATATTAACTGAGCAGCATGGCAAAAAATATGCTGTGATAGTTAATGAATTTGGTGAGCAGGGCATTGATAACGATTTAGTTGTTGATGCTGATGAGGAGGTGTTTGAAATGAACAACGGTTGCATTTGTTGTACTGTAAGAGGAGACCTAATCAGGATTTTAAGTGGTCTTATGAAACGAGCGGATAAGCTTGATGCAATCATAGTAGAAACAACAGGATTAGCTGATCCAGCTCCTGTTGCACAAACTTTTTTTGTCGATCAAGATGTTGCTGATCGTACAAAGTTAGATGCAATTGTTACAGTTGCTGATGCTGTTCATTTAAGTACACAATTAACAGATCATCACGAAGCAGAGGAGCAAATTGCCTTTGCAGACGTTGTATTATTAAACAAAATAGATCTTGTTGATGAAAGTGGATTAGAAGTTGTTAAAGAAAGAATTAAAAAAATTAATCCTTTCGCAAAAATTATAAATACAACCAAATGTGGAGTATCTTTAAATGAGATTTTAAATCTTGATGCATTTAGTTTAAAACGTGTTTTAGATGTTGAGCCTGATTTTCTAACATCAGATCATGACCATGAGCATGATGATGATGTAACTAGCTTATCATTTGTCTCTGATACCCCTTTAGACATGGAAAAGTTTCAAGATTGGTTTAGTAAACTATTACAAACCAAAGGTCAGGATATTTTAAGAACCAAAGGTATACTTGACTTTACAGGAGAAAGTGATCGATATGTATTTCAAGGTGTACATATGCTTATGGATGCCTCACCAATGGGTAAATGGCCTGAGGGTAAAGAACGAAGTTCTCGACTAGTCTTCATTGGTCGAAACCTAGAAAGTATGAATTTAAAAGAAGGATTTGAAAACTGTAAATCGGCATGAAGGCTGATACAAGTCAATTCGCAGAATTAGATAAGACTAAATTTGAACAAAGAGGAACAGAGTTTAAACTTGGAATTCCTGTAACTAATGCGGTTACAGTTGGTAACTCAATAGCAGTTGGATTTGGTGATGGCACAGTAAGAATTTTTACATCTGGCAAAAGTTCTGAACCAATAAAAGCTCACAAAGGCGTTGTACTCTGCATGTCTAAAGATGGTGATAATATTTTAACTGGTGGAGATGATGGTCGATTTTTAAACATCTCCCTTGATGGAAAGATTAGTGAGATTGGTAACTTTGGTACGCGTTGGGTAGATCATGTTACAGCAAATAATGGAAGTCTAGTTTGTTCATCTAGAAATATTGTTTATCTTTGGTCGCCAAATCATAAAGAGCCAAAATTATTTGAGCATAATAGCACTATTGGAGGTATAGCATTTGACACCAAAGGCAGAAGGTTGGCAGTTTCTCGTTACGGAGGAGTAACTCTTTGGAAAAAAGATTATAGCAACAAATGGAATTCATCAGAATTAAACTGGAAGGGTTCTCATAACAAAGTAATTTTTAGTCCTGATGGTAAATACCTGGTTACATCAATGCAGGAAAACCAACTACATTTTTGGCGATTAAAAGACAAAATTGACTCAGCAATGTCTGGATATGGTGCAAAAATTAAAAGTTTTGCCTTCGTAGATGACTCAAAATATTTAGCTACATCAGGAGCTAAAGAAGCAGTATGTTGGCCATTCGATGGAGATGGACCAGTAGGTCGAGAACCCATTTGTCTTCCTTATGTAGGAAATAAATTAGTTACATTTGTTGAACCATTCCCAAATGAAAATGCAATTTTAACTGGGCTAAGTGACGGGTCAGTTTTTTTGTCAGAAATCGAAAAAGCAAGCAATACAATTATTATTCGAAGCTTTACAGAATTCGAAGTATCTGCAATTGCAGTAACCAAAGATTGCTCACATCTATTAATTGGTGACATGGGAGGAAATATTTTATGGACATCGATTTGGGATGAGGAAAAAAAATAATTTATGTTTAATAAAAAGAAACCTAACGCTGAAACTATTAGAAATTTAAAACTTGTATTTTCAAAAAAACATCAAATTCCAGAAAAATCTATTTTAAGCATGGCTGAGTTAAGTTGTCATGAACCTAATTGCCCTCCTATAGAGACAATAATAACTGAAAGAGCAGAAGATGGGGAAGTAAGGAATTGGCGTATAGCTAAGCCCATTAATGAAATTCAAGAAATTGATATTGATAATTTAAACGAAGAACACAATCATAATCATTAAAAATAATTGAACTTTTCAATTAAATAGGATCTAATAAAATTAATGACAACAATTCCTTTAACTTTGGAAGAGATTTATAATCTAGCTAATAAAACTTTACTAGCTAATGGATGTGACGAAGAAACATCAAACATTTTATCTGATTTAATAATGAATGCTGAAAGAGATGGTTCGCTATCTCACGGATTATTTAGATTACCAGCATATATTTCAGGCTTAAAAAGTGGAAAAATAAATGGCAAAAGTAGACCAGTAGTTTCAAAGATAACCTCAAGCGTCATTAAAGTAGATGGAAAAAATTGTTTAGCACCAATGGTGTTAGAAAAAGGAATTCCTGAATTAATTAAAGCGGCAAAAGAAAATGGTATAGCGGTTTTAGCAATAACAAATTCTCATCACATGGCTGCAATGTGGCCTGAGACAGAGGCAATTGCAGAGCAAGGTTTGGTTGCTTTTGCATGCACATCTTACAAACCAGCTGTTGCGCCTGCCGGATCAATTAAACCTCTTTTTGGAACAAATCCAATTTCATTTGCTTGGCCAAGAAAAAACAAACCTCCAGTTGTTTACGATATGGCAACAGCATCAATGGCTATGGGTGAAGTTCAAGTTGCTAAAAGAGAAGGTCATAAAGTTCCATCAGGAACAGGTCTAACAAAAGAGGGAAAAGATACAACTGATCCTGCTGAGATTGCAGATGGGGGTGTTTTATTGCCTTTCGGCGGCTATAAAGGCTCAGGGATTGCGATGATGGTCGAATTGCTTGCAGGTGCCTTAGTGGGAGATAATTTCAGTTATGAGACAGCTGAGAAGGATAATAATGATGGAGGTCCTCCAAGTGGTGGAGAGTTCATTTTAGCCATATCTCCAGATAAATTATCACAAAATAATTGGGACGAACATTCATCAAAATTTTTTGAAAAAATGAAAGCAATGGGTGATGTCAGACTTCCTGGTGAGAGAAGACATAAGAATAGATTAGATAAAGGACCTAGACATATTAATGAGGATCTAGTTAATAAAATTAAATCTTTAAGCTAATTCTAATTCAATTGGTGTATGGTCAGATGGTTTTTCTCTACCTCTTGGATATTTGTTAACTTTAACATCCTTAATACTATTCAGTAAACTGTTAGTCACTAAAAAGTGATCAATCCGCATCCCATTATTTTTTTGCCAAGCACCACTTGTGTAATCCCAAAAAGTATATTCCTCTTTATCTGGATAAATATATCTAAACGCATCGTGAAATCCTAAATTAAACATTTCTCTTAATTTTTTTCTAATCTCAATTCTAAAAAGAGCATCATTTTCATATCCTTTAGGGTCGTGAACATCTTCAGCAGAAGGTATTATATTAAAGTCACCTGCGATAATCATATTATCATAACTTTTTAAAACTGTTTTAAGTTTTTTAATTAAACTATTTAGCCAATATAATTTATAATCATATTTTTCAGTATCTACTGGGTTACCATTTGGTGTATAGATATTTATAATTTTAATAGTTTTAGATTTATACTTTGCATCTGCTGTAATTATTCTCGATTGTTTGTTTTTATCTTTAAAAATATCTTTTTCGATTTTGTCTAATTTTTTTTTGGAAAGTATTGCAACGCCGTTGTAACTTTTTTGTCCAAATACATAACTTTCATATTTTAATTTTTTAATATCATCAAACGGATAAGTTTCCTCTTGAGTTTTTATTTCTTGGGTTAACACGATATCAGGATTAAACTTTTTTAAGTATTCTTGAACGTTTAATATTCTTGCCCTAATAGAATTTACATTCCATGAGCTAATGATCATTAAAGAGAAAACGAAACACCACAACCGCAAGATGATTTGCTTTGTGGGTTACTAATTTTAAATTGGTCTCCGATTAATTCTTTTACAAAATCAACCTCTGATCCTTTCAAAAGATCAGCTGAAGTTTTATCTATTAAAATATTATCTTGTCTTAAATCGTCATCTTGAGGTGTCTTATCAAATGAGAAATCATACTGAAACCCTGAGCATCCACCACCTTTAATAGCGATTCTAAAAAAAGAACCTTCTTCTTTAGATGATAGAAGGTTATTGATTTGTTTTAACGCATTATCTGTAAATTTAATTTCTTTAATCATTATTTATCGCTGTTATTACTAATATAATTAATAATTACCATTTTTAAAGAATGAATAATTACTCAAAATTAGGTTTTTTTACATCAAAAGGTCGCTTAACTTTAGAGCCAAATAGCTCCTTTAGAACGCCTTTTCAGAGAGATAGGGATAGAATAATCCATTCTGCGTCGTTTAGAAGATTAAAGCACAAAACCCAAGTTTTTGTTAATACAGAAGGTGACCATTATAGAACAAGAATAACTCATTCATTAGAGGTTGCTCAAATTGCAAGATCAATATCTAGGTATTTGAATTTAAATGATGATTTAGTTGAAACACTAAGTCTAGCCCATGATATGGGGCATACACCATTTGGGCATGCTGGTGAAGAAGCTTTGAATGAATCAATGACCAAGTATGGAGGTTTTGATCATAATCTTCAAACATTAAGAATAGTCATGTTCATAGAAAATAAATATTTAAAATTTAAAGGTTTAAATTTAACAATTGAAACACTGGATGGCCTTTTAAAACATAACGGACCAATACATAATATTGATAAAATAAATAGAATAATTGGAGCTAAAAAATTTAAACAAAAAATTAATTTTAAAAAAAATTCTTCTCTTGAGGCACAGATTGCATCCATATCTGATGATATAGCCTATAATAATCATGATATACAAGATGGAATTAAGGCTAAATTGTTTTCTCTAAATCAATTATGTGAAATTAATTTTTTTAAAGAAATCTATAAATCTTATAAAACAAAAATTAATCGCTCAAATAAAGATATAATAGTTTATCAAATTATAAGAGACTCGATAAATTTAATGGTGCAAGATGTAATTAAAAATAGTATTAAAAATTTAAAGAAAAATAAGATTAATACTAAAAAAGATGTTCAAATGTATAAAGATAAAATAATCAATTTTTCTAATAAATTTTTATCTATAGAAAAAGAAGTAAAAAATTTTTTAAAATTAAATATGTATAAAAATAAGACTGTGCAATTGAAAAATAATCATGGAAAGAAAATAGTAGAAAATTTATTTAAAATAATAGAAAAGAAACCAAAAAAGTTTATTGTCAATAAATTTATAGACAATAATAAATATAGAGCAATTTCTGATTATATATCGGGAATGACTGATAGATACGCAATACAATTATACAAGTCATACAAATGAATATATTTGAAAATTATTTATTAAAGATAGAAAAAATTATTTGGTCTGCCCATAAAGATAATTTGTTAGAGTTGCCAGATAATTTATCAGGTATCAATGTAGATATTCCACCTGCAAAATTTACTGGAGATATTTCCACAAATGTTGCAATGGTTTTATCCAAAATTAATAAAAAATCTCCACTAGAACTTGCTAAACAGATAGCTGACTTAATAAAAGATAGTGATAACAATATTGATGAAATTATCATTGAAAAACCAGGTTTTATTAATCTAAAATTTAAAAATGAATTTTGGAATGACTTTATACTAGATGTCTTGAATAATTCATCATATGGAAGTAGCTCGAGTGGAAAAAAAAATAGTTTTTTAGTAGAATTTGTTTCTGCCAACCCAACTGGACCTTTGCACGTAGGCCATTCAAGAGGCGCCATACTTGGAGATGTAATATCTAATCTTTTATCCTTTAATGGTCATAAAGTTACCAAAGAATATTATGTAAATGATTATGGAAATCAAATCTCTCATTTTACAAAATCCGTTTATTTAAGAATAAAAGAAATTCTTTACGATGAAACTTTTCCGATAAACGACAACGAATTATATCCTGGAGACTATCTTATAGATATAGCAAAAAATATAATTTCTAAAAATAAAGATTTAGATTTCAAAAATTTTGAATCAGTTTCAGAAAAACTAAAAAAACTTTCAATACAAGAATCTTTAAAGTTAATAAAAATTAATTTAGAAAATCTTGGTATAAAACATGATAATTTTGCCAGTGAAACCGAAGTTATAAATAATAATGAAGTTGACGAGGTAATTAAAAATTTAAAAGATAAAAAATATATTTATGAGGGAAAAATTAAAGCTCCCGAGGGAGAAAACAATGATAACTGGGTGGAAAGAGAGCAATTATTGTTTAAATCTACAGACTTTGGTGATGATAAAGATAGAGCGCTGCAAAAAGAAGACAAATCATGGACATACTTTGCAAGTGATGTTGCTTATCATAATACAAAATTAAAAAGGAATTTTAATATTCTTATAAATATTCTTGGCGCTGATCACGCTGGTTATATTAAAAGAATTACTTCAGTGGTTGAGGCATTATCGGGTGAAAAAAATAAATTAATTTGCAAAGTAAGTCAGTTAGTAAAACTCATTAAGGATAAAAAACCTTTTAAAATGTCTAAAAGAAAAGGTGATTATATCACTATAGAGGACCTTATTAATGAGGTTGGTAAGGATGCAACAAGGTTTATTATGTTAAGCAGAAGTAGTGATGCTGAAATTGATTTTGATTTTGACAAAGTAAAAGAAAAATCGAAAGAAAACCCAATTTATTATGTTCAGTATGCATATGCTCGAATCTCATCTGTGTTTAGAAATACCCAAAATGATATAAACAGCAATCTTGAGATAAAGAATTCAGATTTTAATTTTGCGAATGAAGAAATAAAGTTATTCAAAAAAATTAGTGAATGGCCTAAATGTGTTGAAGTTTCTTCAGAAAAATTAGAACCACATAGAATTTCAGTTTATCTTTATGAATTAGCTTCTGAGTTCCATTCTTATTGGAATATGGGCAAGGAAGATGTTTCTAAAAGATTTATCGATCAAGATAATACAATTCAAATAGAAAAATTAGTTTTCCTAAAATCTATAGCCAATACTTTGAAAACAGGTATGAATATTTTGGGAGTAGACACCCCTGAAAAAATGTAATGATTAAAGAACTAAAGTATCTTTTTTTTCTTATTATAATTTTCTTCTTTATTTTTTTTACTGCCAGATATTATTTTTCTGATGAAAATATTAAGAAATCTTACAGATCACTTTCTTCAATTGATGAAAAAATTAATAATATAGAAAAAGATCTTATGTTATTAGAAAATGATACAGAAAATATTATTGAATATGTAGAATTTAAAAATAATAAGAAAAAAAATAAATATTCTTTTTGGGAACTTCTTTATAATGACAAATAAATCCCATAGATCTTTTATATGTGGAATAAAAGGTAAATATCTTACCCGAAAGGAAATAAGTTTTTTAAAAAAATATAAACCATGGGGAATTATTTTATTTTCTAGAAATATAAATTCTATAAATCAAACTCAAGAATTAACAAATTCCATTAAAAAAATTTTTAAAAATAAAAATTATCCTATTTTGATAGATGAGGAGGGTGGTAGAGTTAGTAGATTAAGGAAATTTATTGATAATTCAATTTTTTCAGCAGAATATTTTGGCAAACTATTTAATAAAGATAAAAAAAAATTTGATATATATTATAATGTCTATGTTAAACAAATTTCATACCTATTAAAAATATTAGGTATAAATATTAATACAGTTCCTGTTCTGGACCTTAAAAGAAAAAATTTTCATAAGATTATTGATGACAGATCATTTTCAAGTAACAAAAAAATAGTATCAACAATGGGAGATATTTGTATCCATCATTTTCATAAAAATGGTGTTGCAACAGTGATGAAACACATACCAGGGCATGGTTTAGCTAAAGTCGACAGTCATAAAAATCTTCCCAAAATAACCAAAAATGAGGATTATTTAGTAAAAAATGATTTTTATACTTTTAAAAATAAGAAAGCATTGATCGCAATGACAGGCCATTTACTATTTCATAAAATTGATCCACAAAATAATGTTACCCATTCAAAAAAAATTATTAATTTAATAAGAAATAAAATAAAATTTAAAAATATAATTTTAACAGACGATCTTTCAATGAAAGCTTTAAAAGATAAACTTGAAGTTAGAGTAAAAAAATCTTTTTTAGCTGGATGCAATTTAGCCTTACATTGCAATGGAAATTTAAGAGAAATGGTTACAGTTGCACAAAATTCACCAAAATTAGACAAATTCGTAACAAAAAAAACATCACAATTAATAAAAATTATAGGTTAGAGTAATTTAAATGTCCGATGATTCTTTAGACTTTAATGTAAATTTAAATAATTTCAGTGGTTCCCTTGAAATATTGCTTGATCTTGCTAAATCGCAAAAAGTTGATTTAGAAGAAATTTCTATTACAAAACTTGCTGATCAATTTCATCAATATTTAACAGAAAAAGAAAATATAAATTTAGAAATAGCTTCTGAATATTTGTTAATGGCAACTTGGCTTACTTATTTGAAATCAAAATTATTACTTCCTGAAACCGATGAGGAGGAGTTCAAAGCTTTTGAAGTTGCTGAGAAACTTAAATTACAATTAAAAAAATTAGAATTAATTAGATTATTATCGTCTCAAATGTTAGATAGAAAAAGATTAGGTAGAGATGTTTTTATGCGTGGCTCTAAAAGTGGTGTAAAGTCGATATACGACAAAAAAGTTTCTTTAACATTATTTGAATTATTAAAGGCATACTCAGGGATAGTCATGACTAAAGATTTTCATACTATGAACATACCTAAACTTCCTGTTTTTACAACTGAAGATGCTATTAAAAGAATAAAAGAGTTCTTTGGCACGCTCAATGATTGGAAAAATTTATCTGAGTTGGTTCCTTCTGGATTTAACAAGTCTCCTAATTTAAAAAGAACAGGTAGAGCAGGAATTTTTGCTGGCTCTTTAGAATTGGTAAAAGAAGGAAATATATCTTTAAAACAAAAAGAATTATTTGATGATATCTATATTAAGGAAAATTAATGAACAAAATTAAAAAAAATAATATTGTAAGTTTTCCAACTAAACTCACCGATGTAGAAAGAGAGATTGAGGCTATTGTATTCGCTGCTGCTGAACCTCTTTCAGTTGAAACAATAGAGTCAAAATTATCTAAACCAACAGATATTCAACAATCACTGGAAAAACTAAGAGATTTCTACTCTAATAGAGGTATTAATTTGATTTGCATATCTAATAAATGGTCATTTAGAACTGCAGTTAATTTATCTTCTTTAATGTCAGAACAAAAAACTGTTGAAAAAAAATTATCTAGAGCTGCAATCGAAACTCTTGCTATTATTGTCTATCATCAACCGGTTACAAGGTCTGAAATCGAAGAGATAAGAGGTGTAGCTTTTGGAACTAATACTTTAGAAATTCTAATGGAGTTAAATTGGGTTAAACATGAAGGTAGAAAAAATGTTCCTGGTAAACCAATACAATATGGAACCACAGATGAATTTTTAAGTCATTTTAATCTGCAAAAATTGTCAGATTTGCCAACTGTTAATGAATTAGGTTCAGCAGGATTAATTGATACATCAAGTGTAGACGCATCAATATTTGGAACAGGCAAATTTTTTAAAGAAAAACAAGTCGATAAAAAGGAAAATATTTATTCCGATATTGATGAAATGTTAAGCAGTACCCTTAAATCTGACGAAACTTAAAAAATCACTTTTAATAAATCAATAATAAGGTTATAAATAATTTATGAGTATAGGATTTTGGCAAATAGCAATTGTAGTAATTTTAGTAGTATTACTTTTTGGTAGAGGAAAAATCTCTAGCCTGATGGGTGATGTAGCTAAAGGAATTAAAAGTTTTAAAAAGGGCATGGCTACAGATGTTACTGATGAAGACCAAACTAAAAATATTTCAGAAAATCAAGACTCTAATAAAAAAGAATAACAAATGCCGTCAATTGGCTGGCTAGAAATATTAATCATAGTCGCAATAGCAATTATTGTCGTAGGTCCTAAAGATTTTCCTTATATGTTGAAAAAAATTGGTTCATGGATTGGTTCAGCAAAAAGATATGTTCGTGATGTTCAAGGACAAGTCAGTGATTTAACAAATGAAACTTTAAATACTGATATAGACGATAAACCTAAATCAGAAAATCAAGAGAAAAAAAAAGATGAGTAAAGATAAAGAGGGAAGTTTCATAAGTCATTTAACCGAATTAAGAAAAAGATTAATAAACTCATTTATATTTTTAGCTATTCTATTTGTAATTTGTTATTATTTTTCTGAGTACATTTATGGATTTTTAGTAGAACCGTATGCAAATGCAGTAAAGGATGACGACACAAATAGAAGATTAATATTTACTGCTCTTCAAGAAACATTTCTAACATACTTAAAGGTTTCTTTTTTTGCTGCTTTTTTTATCACAAGTCCATTTATACTAATCCAAATATGGAAATTTATAGCACCCGGACTTTATAATCATGAAAAGAAAGCGATAATGCCTTATTTAGTAGTAACTCCAATTCTTTTCTTGCTTGGAGGAATGTTGGTTTATTATCTAATAATGCCTTTAGCTATAAAGTTTTTTTTATCCTTCGAGAGTTTAGGGGCAGCCACCAATTTACCAATTCAATTAGAAGCTAAAGTAAACGAATATTTATCATTAGTAATGAAGCTTATTTTTGCATTTGGATTAAGTTTTCAATTACCAGTAGTATTAAGCTTATTAGCTAGAATTGGAGTTGTGAATTCAACATTTTTAAAAGAGAGAAGAAAATATGTTGTTGTAATTATATTCGCAGCAGCAGCTATATTAACGCCACCAGATCCAATCACACAAATTGGATTAGGTATACCCTTATTAATCTTATATGAATTATCAATAATATCAGTAGGAATAATTGAAAAGAAAGCAGCAGAAAAAAATGCACAATATTAAAGATATCAGAAATGACTTCGAAAACTTTAAGGAAAAACTTAAAAATCGAAACATTGATATAAGCCTTGATAACATAATAAGTTTAGATGAAGAAAATAGAAAGCTTATTCAAGAAAAAGAAAAATTTGAAATGGAAAAAAAGACTATTTCAAAATCCAAAGACCAAAGTTTATTTGAAAAATCAAAAGAGCTCTCTTTAAAAATTGAAGAAATTAACAAAAATCAAATAAAATTACAGAACCAGATTACTGATATTTTATCTTCTATACCGAATATACCATTAAGCGATGTTCCAATAGGACAAGATGAAAATTCTAACAAAGAAATTGAAAAAAAGGGTGAAATAAAAGAATTTAATTTTAAGCCCAAATCTCATTATGAATTAGGAGATAAATTAAATATGCTTGATTTTGACTTAGCAACAAAAACAACTGGATCTAGATTTGTATTTGTTAAAAAAGAATTAGCTCAATTAGAAAGGGCAATATCAAATTTTATGATTGATACACATACGCAAAAAAATGGCTATACGGAAATATCACCTCCATTAATTGCAACTGCTGAAACAATGTTTGGTACAGGACAATTACCAAAATTTGAAAATGATCAATTTGAAATTAAATTAGACGAAGGTGATGAAAGAAAGTTTTTAATACCAACCGCTGAAGTAATTTTGACAAATATTGTAAAAAATCGAATTTTAGAAAAAAATGATTTACCAATTAGAGTAGTTGCATCAACACCATGTTTTAGAAAAGAGGCAGGTAGTTACGGTAAAGATACTAAAGGTATGATAAGACAGCACCAATTTTATAAAGTGGAACTAGTAAGTATTGTAGAAAACGATAAATGTTCAGAGGAGTTAGAGAGGATGTCTAACTCTGCCACAATGATACTGGATGCGTTAAAACTTCCTTATAGAAAAATTGTTTTATGTACTGGTGATATGGGTTTTAGTGCAGAAAAAACCTATGACATTGAAGTTTGGCTTCCATCTGAAAATAAGTATAGAGAGATTTCAAGCTGTTCATCTTGTGGTTCATTCCAAGCAAGGAGAATGAAAGCTAGATATAAAGGACAAAACAATTCAAAAGAATTTGTTGGCACACTTAATGGTAGTGGATTAGCGGTTGGTAGAACTATGATTGCTATTATGGAAAATTATCAAACTGAAGATGGATCTATTTTGATACCTGATGTTCTTAAGCCATATATGCCAAATATAGATAAAATTTCTATCAATTAAGAGTTGAGTTTGAATAATAGATAGGATAAATAGCTTTAACTTAATAGGATACGTTATGGATGCTGGAATCGGACAATTTATACCTTTAATTTTAATTTTTGTTATTTTCTATTTTTTTCTTATTAGACCTCAACAGAAAAAAGTAAAAGATCATAAAGCTATGGTTGAAGCACTTAAAAGAGGGGACAAAGTAATTACTTCTGGTGGTATAGTTGGTACTGTTGAAAGAATAATTGATAACGAAAAAGTTGAGGTTCAAATTTCTGATAATGTAAATGTTGAAGTTGTCAGAGCAACAGGAATCCAAGGTTTAGTAAGCTCTACAGAACCAAAAAAATAACATAACAAAAAAGTGTTATACTTTTCAAAATTACGAATAATTTCAGTAATTGTTTTTACAGTTATTTTTTCTTATTTTGCTTTTTCAAATTTTGTTAAATTTGATGACAAATTTTTTTCAAAAAATATAAATTTAGGTTTAGACTTACAAGGTGGATCTTACTTACTTCTTGAGATAGATAATCGACCAGTAATTACTCAAAAACTACAGGCAAAAATAATTGAATTAAAGAGATATTTTAAGGAAAAGCAAATAACTCTTAAAAATTTTTCACTCAAAGGTGATACAATTTTATTTGAAACAACAGATAATGAAATTGAAAATGTCAAAAATATTTTAAATGATAAAGAAAGTGATGTTAATACTTATTATCCAACATACAAATCTCATGAATTCGATGTTTTAGAAGATGGAAATCTTTTCACATTAAATTATTCAAGATATGGTTTAGTCTTATTAAAAAATTCTTCATTAGATCAGGCAATTGAAATTGTAAGAAGAAGAGTTGATGAAATTGGAACAAATGAACCTAATATTCTAAAAAGAGGAAATGATAGAATTTTAGTTGAATTACCTGGTTTAGATGATCCAAATAGAATTAAATCTTTACTTGGAAAAACTGCAAACCTCACATTCCAATTTATTTCACAAAATAATGAAGAGTCGTTTGGAACAGAAAAACTATCTTTTGAAGATGGTTCCAGAGACGCAATTGTAAGTAAAAGAATAATTTTAAGTGGTGATAATCTAGTTGATGCAAAGCCAACTATGAATTCTCAAACAAATGAAACAGTAGTTTCGTTTAGTTTAGATAGAGTAGGTGCCAAAAAATTTGGTAAAGCAACGAGCACTGGTGTTGGCAAACAATTGGCAATAGTTTTAGATGGTAAAATAATTAGTGCTCCTTCAGTTAGAGAACCTATAATTGGTGGTTCTGGACAAATTTCAGGTGACTTTACCTTTCAATCTGCAACAGATCTCGCATTGCTACTTAGATCTGGAGCTTTGCCTGCACCTTTAAATATAATTGAAGAAAGAACGGTTGGACCAGATTTAGGTCAAGACTCAATAGATGCTGGTATTTTATCTTTATTTATTGGTTTCTTGTTAGTTATTTTATTTATGATTTATAAATACAGAGCATTTGGATTAATTGCTAATTTAGCTCTTGTTTCAAATCTCTTTTTGCTAATTGGTATTCTAACTTTGTTTGAAGCAACATTAACCTTGCCTGGAATTGCAGGCATTATTTTAACAGTTGGTATGGCTGTTGATGCAAATGTTTTGATTTTTGAACGTATAAAAGAAGAGACTAAAAATGAAAAAAATCCAATAATAGCTTTTGATGCTGGATATACAAAATCAAGAACAACTATTTTAGATGCAAACATTACAACTCTAATTGCAGCATTCATTTTGTTTTTTATGGGATCAGGACCTGTAAAAGGTTTTTCAGTAACTTTAGGTGTTGGAATTTTGACCACTTTGTTTTCAGTTTATTTTATAGCAAGATTGTTAACTTCTTTGTATGTAGTCAAAAATAAGGATAAGGAGCAGCTACTTTAAAATGAGAGACATTTCTTTTAATAAGTTTTATAGAAAATTTAATATTTTATCACTTGTACTAATATTGATTTCATTAGTATTTTTAATATTCAAAGGTTTAAATTATGGTGTTGATTTCAAAGGTGGTACTTTAATTGAATTAAGAACTACAGATAAAACTAATAATATTAGTCTTATTAGAGATAGCTTTAGTCAAATGAATTTAGGTGATGTATCTGTCAAAAAATTTGGCAATGAAACAGATTTTATTGTTAAGTTTGAAAAACAAAATTCAAATGATCCTGAATTTATAAAAAATATTCAAAATAAATTATCTAGCTCTATTGGCGGTGTCGACTTTAGAAGAGTAGAAAATGTTGGTCCTAAAGTTAGCTCAGAACTCTTAAAATCTGGAATTATAGCTATAAGTTTGTCTCTTGCAGCAATGTTATTATATATTTGGATAAGATTTGAATGGCAGTTTAGCTTGGGAGCTATTTTAGCTATTTTTCATGATGTTATAATTACATTAGGTATATTTTCTATTTTCTCACTTGAAATAAACCTTTCTATCGTTGCAGCTGTTTTAACTATTGTTGGTTACTCTATGAATGACACTGTTGTTATATTCGATAGAGTAAGAGAAAATTTAAGAAAGTTTTCTGATATCAAAATTTTTGAATTAACTAATATTTCAATTAATGAAACTTTATCTAGAACGATAATTACATCTGTAACTACGCTATTAGCTCTTTCATCAATTTACCTATTTGGTGGTGAAATACTAAAAGGGTTTTCTTTAGCGATGATATTAGGAGTTATTTTTGGAACCTACTCCTCAATATACATTGCAAATCCAATCCTAGTAGCATTGAATGTTAGTCAGAGAACTATAGTTAAAGAAGAAAAAGATTAATATAGGTTTTGAGCTATTACCATCGTCAGAAGCATTGGCAAAGATAGAAGTGTATTTGTTCTAGAAAATAGCATCGCAGTTTTTGCAGATTTAGCCTTCACATCAGGTTCTACTGTTACAATACCCAAAGCTTTCTTTTGGTTAGGCCAAATTACAAACCAAACATTAAAAGCCATGATTATGCCTAACCACATACCAATTCCTATGGCAGTTGCTTTACCACCGCCTGATCCAATTCCTAATGTCATCGCTTGATGAACATAACCATTTAGATAAGCTAATATAAGTCCTGATATGACTGTAACTAAAGCTGCCCATCTAAACCAAAATAGAGCTGCAGGAGCTATAACTTTTCCAATCGCTGGTTTTTGTTCGTCAGGTATTTTAGCCATGTTTGGTATCTGAACAAAATTAAAATACCAAAGTAAACCTATCCACATAATTGCAACAATGACATGTATATATCTAAATAACCAACTCCAAAAAACTACGTCAATATCAAAACCACCATTTCCAAAGTATAAACCTAAAAATAGTAAAATTGATAATGCTAAAGAGATATGAACTGTTTTAGATAATGATTGAAGAATCGAAGTCATAATATTTGTAATTTATAACATTTTTAATAAAAATTTAAGCAGTTTTTTTGAACTTATTGTCCAACATTGGTTTCAAAAATTTTCCTGTATAACTATCTTTTACATTAATAATTTCTTCAGGTTTACCTTCAGCTATGATATTTCCTCCCTTTACACCACCATCTGGACCCATATCAACTATATAATCAGCAGTTTTTATAACATCTAAATTATGCTCAATAACAACGACAGTATTTCCAGTTGCAACAAAAGTATGTAAAATTTCTAATAATTTTTTAATATCGTGTTGATGCAGTCCTGTTGTGGGTTCGTCCAATATATATATTGTTCTTCCAGTTGATCTTTTGGATAATTCTTTTGCTAGTTTAATTCTTTGGGCTTCACCACCAGACAGTGTAGTGGCTTGTTGACCAATTTTTATATACCCTAAACCAACTTTCTTAAGGGTAAGCAATTTCGTTTTTATATTAGAAATATTTTCAAAATATTCGCATCCCTCGTCAACAGTCATATCCAAAACATCTGCAATACTTTTGTCTTTAAATTTAATTTCTAATGTTTCCCTATTATATCTAGTTCCTTTGCATTCATCGCAAGTTATATAAACATCAGGTAAAAAATGCATTTCATATGTTATTACTCCATCACCTTCACAAGCTTCGCATCTTCCACCTTTGACGTTGAATGAAAATCGTCCAGGTTTATAACCTCTACTTTTTGACTCAGGTAAATTTGTAAACCAGTCTCTTATCGGACCAAAAGCACCAGTATAAGTCGCTGGATTAGATCTAGGAGTTCTGCCAATAGGGGATTGATCTATATCTATTATTTTATCAACTAATTCAATACCCTTAAATCCTCTAAATGGTTTTGGAATTTTTCTCGATTTATTATTATTTAAAGTTAGATTTAAAGCATTGTAAAGTGTTTGAAGTATTAGTGTTGATTTTCCACTTCCAGAAACACCTGTAACACATGTAAAACTTCCAAGTGGAATTTTAAGATTAACGTTGTTTAAATTATTTCCACTTGCTCCATTAATTTCTAAAAATCTTCCATTTTTAGCTAATCTTCTAGATCTTGGAATTGGTATGAAGCTTTTGTTTGACAAGTATCTTCCTGTAATACTATCGTTATTATTTAATATATCATTATACGACCCTTGAGCGATTACTTCGCCGCCTTTGTTTCCAGCTTCTGGACCAAGATCGATAATATGATCTGCATTTTCCATGGTTTCAGTATCATGTTCAACAACTATAACTGTATTTCCTAAGTCTCTAAGTCTTTTTAATGCATTTATTAATTTAACATTATCTTTTTGATGTAAACCAATAGATGGTTCATCAAGTACATATAAAACTCCTGTCAATCCTGAACCTATCTGCGAAGCAAGTCTTATTCTTTGTGCTTCACCTCCTGACAAAGTTCCAGACTCCCTTGATAAAGTTAAATAGTCAAGACCAACATTAAGTAGAAAATTTAATCTTTCGTTAATTTCTTTTAAAATGTGTTGGGCAATTTTAAGTTGACGTTTATCTAATTTTGTCTCGAGTGATTTAAACCATTCTTTTGCATCAAATATAGATTTTTCTGTTACTTCACTTATATTAAGTTCATTAATTTTAACACAAAGAGCTTCATCTTTTAATCTGTGTCCGTTACATCTCTCACATTTTGTATCAGATTGGTACTGAGATATTTCTTCTCTTTTCCAGTCACTGTCTGTTTCTAAAAATCTTCTTTCTAAATTATTTACCACTCCTTCGAATGTTTTTTTATGCGAATATTTTTCGTATCCATCATCATAAGAAAATTTGATTTCTTCATCATCAGACCCAAATAAAATTACATCTTTAATTTTTTTTGAAAGCCTTGACCATCTATCATTCAATGAAAAACCATAATGTTTTGCTATAGAAGCTAAAGTTTGTGCATAATATAATGATGATGATTTAGACCATGGCTCAATAGCGCCGTCTGCTATTGTTTTCTTTTCATCAGGCACAACTAATTTTGGATCAACATTTAATTTAACACCAATACCTTCACATTCTTCGCATGCACCATAAGGGCTATTAAAAGAAAAAAGTCTTGGTTCTATTTCTTCAATTGTAAAACCACTTTCGGGACAAGCAAACTTAGTTGAAAAGATTAAATTTTCAGTTTTTCTAAACTTTTTTGGAAGTGTTTCATCTTCATATTCCACAAACATTAATCCATTTGCTAAATTAACGGCTGTTTCTACACTTTCAGCTAATCTATTACCTAACGATGAATTTAAAACAATTCTATCAACTAAAACTGCTATATCATGTTTTAATTTTTTATTTAATTCTGGAACATCATCAATATCATAAAGTTTATTATCAACTTTAATTTTTCTAAATCCTCTTTTTTTATAGCCAAGAATATCTTTTCTATATTCTCCTTTTCTTCCCCTAACTACTGGTGCATATAAAAAAATTGTTGATTTTTTTGGAAGTGTTTTAATTTTATCTACAATTTGACTTATAGTTTGTGAAGTTATTGGCAGTCCAGTAAATGGAGAGTATGGAATACCGGCTCTCGCATAAAGCACTCTCATGTAATCATAAATTTCTGTAACAGTTGCAACTGTAGATCTTGGATTTTTGGATGTATTTTTTTGTTCAATTGAGATTGCTGGACTTAATCCTTCGATTAAATCTACATTAGGCTTTTTCATTTTATCTAAAAATTGTCTTGCATAAGCAGACAAACTTTCAACATAACGTCTCTGTCCTTCAGCATATACAGTATCAAAAGCTAAAGATGATTTTCCGGATCCTGATAGGCCAGTGATTACAACAAATTTTTCTTTTGGAATCTCTAGCGTTATATTCTTTAAATTGTGCTCTTTTGCACCCTTAATAACTATCTTTTTAAGCATAATTTTTGTTGCTTTAGATTAATAAAATTAATATTCAAGTTAATAAGTGATATAATAAACATTCTTAAATATTAAAATATTATGGCTGGAAGTTTAAATAAAGTATTATTAATTGGTCGTTTGGGCGCAGACCCAGAAGTCAAGCAAATGGTGAATGGTAAAAGCGTTGCAAGACTTAGTCTTGCTACCAGCCAATCCTGGAAAGATAAAAATACTGGAGAAAAAAAAGAAAAAACTGAATGGCATAGAGTAGTGGTTTTTAATGAAGGTTTGGTAAATGTCGTCCAGCAATATTTAAAAAAAGGTGCACAAGTGTACGTTGAAGGACAGCTTTCAACAAGAAAATGGAAAGATGAGCAAAGTGGCCAAGATAAATACTCAACTGAAATTTTAATACAAGGATATAACTCTTCCTTAACTATGCTTGGAGGCGGTAACCAAAACAATATAGCTTCACAAGAAAATAAACAAAATTTTGATGATAGCCCCGCACCAGATCAAAGTGGCTTAGACGACGATATTCCATTTTAATTAATATGGAAAAAAACGAAATTCCAAAGATAAATAATAATATTAAACCAATCTCTATGTATGATGAGATGAGTTCATCATACTTGTCTTATGCTATGAGTGTAATAGTAAGCAGGGCATTACCTGATATCAGAGATGGATTAAAACCTGTTCATAGAAGAATTATTTATGCAATGCATAAAGGTGGTTTTGATTGGTCAAAACAATTTAGAAAATCTGCAAGAATTGTTGGAGATGTAATTGGTAAATATCACCCTCATGGTGATCAAGCAGTTTATGACGCCCTTGTTAGAATGGTTCAAGAATTTTCAATGAGCTTACCATTAGTAGATGGTCAGGGTAATTTTGGTTCTATAGATGGAGATCCTCCCGCAGCAATGAGATACACCGAAACTAAACTTGCAAAAGTTTCACAATTTTTAATTGATGATATAGAAAAAAATACTGTATCCTTTAAAAGTAATTACGATGAAACAGAGCAAGAACCAATTGTATTACCTGCCCAATATCCAAATCTTCTAGTAAACGGTGCAGGTGGAATAGCTGTTGGAATGGCAACAAGTATACCGCCTCATAATTTAGGTGAGGTTGTTGATGGAACTTTAGCTTTAATTAAAAACAAAGATATTAAAATAAATGAATTAATGAAACATATTCCTGGGCCAGATTTTCCAACTGGTGGATTAATAATTGGAAAAGATATAATAAAGCAGGGTTATAAAACTGGAAGAGGATCTTTTAAAATACGTGGAGAGATATCAGTCGAAAATTTAAAAAATGGAAAGGATAGACTTGTAGTTTCATCTATACCTTACCAAATTAACAAATCCAACTTAAATGAGAGAATTGCAGAATTAGTAAGAGAAAAAAAAATCGAAGGTATAAGTGATATTAGAGACGAGTCAAATAGTGAAGGTATAAGAGTATCAATTGATCTAAGAAGAAATGTTGAGCCAGAGACAGTTAAGAGACAATTATACAAATATACCGCCATAGAGTCATCTTTTGGTTTTAACTCATTGGCAATTGTTGAGCAAAAACCTAAAACTTGTAATCTTAAAGATTTTTTAGAAAATTTTTTAAAATTTAGAGAAGACGTAGTTATAAAAAGAACAAAATTTGATCTTAAAAAAGCAGAGGAGAGAGTCCACATTTTATTAGGTTTATCTGTGAGTGTTGAAAACATTGATAAAGTTATAAAAATTATAAGATCATCAAAAAATCCTGAGGAAGCAAAAAATTCCCTTTTAAAAACAACTTGGAAAATAAATAAAGCATCAAAACTAATTAAATTAGTTGATAGTAAAAATTACAAAGGAAAATATCTCCTATCTATTGATCAAGTTATATCAATATTAGAATTAAGACTCCAAAAATTAACTGCTATAGGAATTAATGAAATAGAAATAGAAATCAAAAAATTAGCTGAAGAAATTTTAAAATATAAAAAGATTATAAATTCCAAATATGAGTTGTTAAAAGTAATAAGTAATGATCTTCAGACAATCAAAGATAAATTTTCAGTTCCTAGAAGAACAAAAATAATAGATGCTGTGTTAAATTATGATATAGAAGAAACAATACAAAAAGAGTCAGTAATAATAACAATTACACTTCAGGGATATATAAAAAGAGGAGCTTTAAGTGGTGTTAAACAGCAAAAAAGAGGTGGAAAAGGAAAAACAGGAATTAAAACACGAGAAGAGGACTCAGTTGTTCAAACATTGTCCGTGGATACACACACATCTTTGTTATTTTTTTCCACAGAAGGTTTAGCCTATAAAGTTAAAGCTTGGAAAATACCAGAGGGTTCAGCCTCATCTAAAGGTAAATCTCTCTTTAATATTTTACCTCTAAAAAATCATCAGTCTATTAGTTCAATTATGCCTTTTCCAGACGAAGATGTTGATAAAAAAAATATGCACATCATTTTTGCTACAAGCAAAGGAAAAATAAGAAAGAATAATTTAGAGGATTTTTTGTCTATTAATGCATCTGGTAAAATTGCAATGAAATTAGACTCTGATGATAAAATTATTGGTGTAAAAATATGCACAGACGATCAAGATATAATGTTAAATACAAAATTTGGCAAATGTATTAGGTTTGAATCTAAAAAACTTAGAGTTTTTAAGGGAAGATCATCTAAAGGCATAAGAGGTATTAATCTTTCAGAAAAGGATACAATTGTGTCATTATCTATAATTAATAAAGATGATATTAAAAAAAATAAAAGTAAAACTAAAGATGAAAAATCAGAATTTAAAGCTAAAGAAAAATTTATCTTATCAATTACAGAAAATGGTTATGGCAAAAGAACATCTCACTATGATTTTAGAGTCACAAATAGAGGAGGTAAGGGAATAATTGGTATTATTAATTCCCCAAGAAATGGTAATGTCTCATCATCATTCCCAGTATTTGAAGGTGATCAAATATTAATTTCTACTAACAAAGGACGAGTTATAAGAACTGCTGTGAAGGAAATCAGAATTGCTGGAAGAAATACCCAAGGTGTAAGAATTATTAAATTAACTGGCGATGAAAAGGTTGTTTCCTCAATTAAATTAGACGATAATTTAGTTTAATGAAAAATATAGCTATATATCCTGGAACATTTGATCCTATAACAAATGGCCATATTGATGTTATTAAAAAAGCTCTAAAATTGGCAGATAAAATCATTGTTGGTATATCTGATGGTAGTGAAAAGAATTTTTTATTTCCAATAGATGAGAGATTAAAAATTGTTTCCAGAGCTTTATATGCAGACTTGAAACTTTCAAAAAACAAAATTCAGGTGATTAAATTTAATTCTTTAACGACAGAATTATGTAAAAAATATAAGTCAAACCTAATCCTTAGAGGTTTAAGGGCTGTTTCAGATTTTGAATATGAGTTTCAACTAGCTGGTATGAATAGAAAATTAAATAATAAAGTAGAAACAATTTTTCTCATGTCAGACGTTGAAAATCAAATAATTTCATCAAGATTCGTCAAAGAAATAGCTTTACATAAGGGTGATTTAAGGAAATTTACAACCAAAAGTACCATAAAGTCATTAAAAGAGATTTATGCTTAAAAAAATTAATATTTTATTTTTATCAATATTTTTATTAACAACATCTTTAAATGCAAAGGAGAACACGATGATACTAAAATTAAAAGACGGAGATTTAAAAATTGAATTATTTCCAGACGTGGCACCAAACCATGTTAAAAGAATAACTGAACTTGCTAATAGTGGAAAATATGACGGTGTTGTTTTTCACAGAGTAATTGATGGTTTTATGGCCCAAACAGGAGATGTTCAGTTTGGAAATTCATCTTCTGAGAGTTTTAACTTAAGTAGAGCTGGCATGGGTGGTTCCAATATGCCTGATCTTAAAGAAGAGTTTAATGATTTACCTCATGAAAGAGGAACGTTATCAATGGCAAGATCTTCAGATCCAAATAGTGCAAATAGTCAGTTCTTTATATGTTTTGGACCAACACCACATTTAGATAGACAATATACAGTATTTGGAAAAGTTATTGAGGGTATGGAGTTTGTTGATATGATTACAAAAGGGGACGGACCCAATGGTTCTGTTTCCAACCCAGATAAAATAATTAGTTTTAAATCTGAGTAAAATTTGATGGATGGAAGACATAAAAAAGAATTTTTCTTTTAGCGTAAAACATCAAAATAAAAATTATCGTGTTGGTTTAATTCAAACACATCGTGGAGAAATTAATACACCTGCGTTTATGCCTGTGGGAACACAGGCTACTGTAAAAGGAGTTTTTATTGATGATATTATTAAGACTGGGAGTGAAATAATTCTTTCAAATACATATCACTTAATGATTAGACCTGGCACTGATAGAATTGAATCTGTTGGTGGTTTGCATAAATTTATGAATTGTAAACTTCCTATTTTAACAGACTCAGGGGGTTACCAGGTGATGTCTTTATCTAAATTCAATAAAATTGATAAAGAGAAAGGTGCAATTTTTCAATCTCATATAGATGGAAAAACTTTTATTTTAAGTCCTGAGGAAAGTATAAGAATTCAAAAAAAACTTAATTCAGACATTGTTATGGTAATGGATGAGTGTCCAAAAAATACAAAAGATTATAAAAAAATTAAAAAATCTATGTACCTATCTACAGATTGGGCAAAAAGATCTAAAGAAGAATTTGGTAAAAATCCTCATAAAGCATTATTTGGCATAGTACAGGGTGGTTTGTTCAAAGATTTGAGAATTAAGTCTTTAAATAAATTAATTGAAATAGAGTTCGATGGTTATGCTATTGGTGGACTGGCAGTTGGAGAGAGCCAAAAAGAAATGTTTGATGTATTAGATTGTATAAAAAATTGTTTGCCAATTGATAAACCAAGATATTTAATGGGTGTAGGAACTCCATCAGATATACTAGGAGCTGTCAAGAGAGGTGTAGATATGTTTGATTGTGTCCTTCCTACAAGGTCAGGCAGAACAGGATTAGCTTTCACTTGGAATGGTAGAATTCAAATAAGAAATTCTGAAAATAAATTTGATAATACACCTCTAGATAGAAGTGTGACAAAGTTTGATTTAAATAAATACTCTAAAAATTATTTAAACCACCTTCACAACACTAATGAGATTTTATCATCAATGATTTTAACATTAAATAATATAAATTTTTATCAAGAACTTATGTATGAAATTCGAAAAAATATCAAAATGGGAACTTTTGATCAATTTCATGACAAGTATATTAATATTTTGTAAATTTTTACCATTGCCAAATATAAAAAAATCAATATAAGAATTTTCGTGTTGGGCCCTTAGCTCAGTTGGTAGAGCAATTCCCTTTTAAGGAATGGGTCGATGGTTCGAGTCCATCAGGGCTCACCAATACGCTATACTATTGGTGGATATTTTAATATAATTTCATTAGTCCAACTATTTATTTGTTCAATTCTTCTGTCATTTGAGGGATGTGTGCTCATAAATTCTGGCGGTTCTTTACCTTTGTTTGCATCCTTCATTCTTTCCCATATTTTGATAGTTTCTCTAATATCATATCCTGATAATGAAGAAAAAATTAGTCCGAGATAATCAGCTTCACTTTCTTGTTTCCTTGAAAATGGGTTCATTAATCCAATTTGTGATAACATACCAACAGTATTCATTCCTGTGGTTTTATTAACTTTTGATATAGCGCCACCAGACGCTATATCAATTATACCAGTTGTTGTATTTAGCAGCACAGCTCTACTTTGTCTTTCAACAGAATGTTTTGCAACAGCATGGGCTATTTCATGGCCCATTACAGCAGCAAGACCATCATCATTTTTTGTAATATCTAACATTCCTGTATAAACAGCAATTTTTCCACCTGGCATACACCATGCATTCTTAATTTTTTTGTTATCAATTAATATATATTCCCAAGCAAAGTTTACTGTGGGATCACTCATATCATTTTTATAAAAATATTCTGATATTGAATTTTCAATTTTATTTCCAATTTGGATTATTTTATTTAAACTATATTTATCATCACTTAATTTAGCTTTTTTTTTTACTTGTTCGTACAACTGCGCTGCTTGTGCATTAAGCCTTGATTCTGGAATCAGTTTTAATTGCCTTCTTTCGGTAATTGGAGCAGTAGTACAAGCATGCATACCTGCAGAAATGCAGCCACATCCCATTAAATATAAAAAATTTCTTCTATTCACTTTTCTTAATATTTATATTACATGTAATTTATAATCAATTAAAGATATGTCGAAATTAAGAAGAAAAAGAATTTCATTTATTGCAAGACTAAGAAACTATTTTATAACAGGAATTGTTGTTTTAGTCCCTATTGGAATTACATTATATCTCACAACATTTTTTATATCAATTTCATCAAAATTAATTCCACAAGGAATAAACCCAAATAGTTATTTACCTTTTGCTATACCAGGTTTAGAGATCTTACTTTCGGTAATCTTTATTACTCTTGTAGGTGGACTGTCACTTTCTTTTATTGGTAAAAAATTTTTACAGTTATTTAATGATTTATTAAAAAAAATACCAATATTAAGAACTATTTATTCTGCTATTGGACAAATGACAGAAACATTTGCTCCTAAAAAGGGATCGAAAAAAAGTGTAGTTTTAATTCAGTACCCAAGAAAAGGTACATGGGCTGTTGGTTTTGCCACTAAAGAGAATAAAGGTGAAATTTCAAAAAAGACTAATACAGAATTAGTTAATGTTTTTGTTCCTACAACACCAAATCCAACTAGTGGTTTTTTATTAATGTTTCCTAAAAGCGAGGTTGTATATCTTGATATGACATTTGAGGAAGCTTCCAAGTTTATAGTTTCAGCTGGTACATCTGACACTAAATCTAAATAGTCTCATTAATAATAGCAACTTTGTCATAAAGCTTTAAAAGTTTGTTAAAATTATTTATTTCAATGTTATTTTTTTCAATCTTTTTAATTTCTTTTTCTGCAATGTTAAATAGATCTTCATGTTGAACAGGATCTGCAAGGTTGTATTTTTTTAAACCGCTCTGCTTAAATCCTAATATGTCACCGTATCCTCTTATTTTTAAATCTTCCTCAGCAATTTTAAAGCCATCATTAGTATTTTTAAGAATTGTTATTCTCTTCCGAGCGTTCTCACTTAGTCCAGCTTTAAACATAAGTATGCATGATGCCTTTTTGTTGCCTCTGCCAACTCGTCCTCTCAGTTGATGAAGCTGTGATAATCCGTATTTATTTGAATTTTCAATCACGATTACATTAGCATTTGGAAAATTAATTCCAACTTCTATTACAGTAGTTGAAACCAATATATCTATCTTTCTGTCATTAAACTTATTTAAAACTTTATCTTTTTCTCCCTTGTCCATACCTCCATGAACAACATCAACTTTATCATTAAAAATTTTACTTAAATATTTATATTTTTCTGTTGCAGATTGATGGTCCATTTTTTTTGACTCTTTTATAAGAGGGCAAACCCAAAATACTTGATTATTTTTTTTAATTTCACTTTTAATAAAATTAATAACTTCATCAATTTTTGTCTCATTTTTACTATATGTTTGAATTGGTTGTCTATTTTTTGGTTTTGATTTAATTAGAGAAACGTCCATATCTCCATAAATTGTCATCATCATTGTTCTTGGAATAGGGGTCGCTGACATCACAAGCACATCACAATTTTTGCCTCCTTTATCTGATAGTTTTTTCCTCTGATTTACGCCAAACTTATGTTGCTCATCAATAATTATTAGACCTAAATTAAAGTAAGTAATTTTTTCTTGAAAAAGAGAATGAGTTCCTATCAAAATATCAATATTATTATTTAATAGATTGTTTAAAATTTTTTTCCTTTTTTTATATTCCGTCTTCCCAGTCAATATTTCGGGGTTACAATAGTTATTAAAATTTTCTAATATAAATTTATAATGTTGAATAGCTAATATTTCGGTCGGAGCCATTATTGCAACTTGGTAACCTGCTTTTATGGTATTTAATGCAGCTATTATCGAGACTATTGTTTTTCCAGACCCCACATCTCCCTGTAATAATCTAAACATTTTTTGTTTTGACTCCATATCTTTATTTATTTTTTTTAATGAAGATATTTGATCAGTTGTTAATTTGAATTCTAAGTTACTAATTATTTTAGTTTGATGTTTATAATTAAGTATTTTATTTTTTTTTTTTATTTTTTTAATTTTACTTCTTATATTTGAAGAAAGTAAAAAGTTCGCAAAAATCTCGTCAAAAACTAGTCTTCTAAAATACTTTGTATTTCGAATTTTAGTAATTTCCTCTTTATGGATTTTAATAACACATTCCTTCCAAGGAACATTATCAAATAAACTCGATACTTCTTTTGGCAACCATTCTTCCAGTTCGGGCAAATTTTGAAAAACACTATTAATTATTCGATTATACTTATTCAATGTTAACCCATCAGAAAGACTATATTTACTTTTATCATTTATAATATTCAAATTATTTGTATTTTTTGTTGTTGGATTTACAAACTGAAATTTATTTCTAAAATAATTTGCTTTACCATGGATTATAACGTCTTCATTTAAGGGTAATAATTTTTTAATATAACCCTCATAACTATTAAAAAAAATACAATCTAGTTTTACTCCATTTTTTTCACATATTACTTTATTGGGTAAATTTCTAACTCTTGGAAAATTATATTTAATTGGTTTTACTTTAATATTATAATTTTTCCCAACTTGTAAATCATTTATCTCTGTGTCTTCAGCAGTTTCAATTTTCGATATAGGTAAATGCCAAAGAAGATCGAAAATTGTAAATATTTTTTTCTTGTTAAATGAACTTAGTGTTTTTTTGCCCACACCTTCAATTTTATCTATGGGTGACAATAAATATTCAAAATTAGTCATTAAATATATATATATGGTTATAAGTAATGAATTCAAATAAACAAAATTTAATTAATAAAATTATTTACAGATCTCAGTATCGTGGCACGAAAGAAATGGACATATTTGTCAGTGGTTTTGTCAAATCCATTATTGATTGTTTATCAATAAATGATTTACAAGATTTAGATAAATTAGTGAATATGAATGACGAAGATATTTCCAAAATATCAAATAATGAAATGAGCTTTGAAAATAAAAAATTATCTAAACTTTTAATTGATTTTAAGTGAATGGCGGAGAGACTGGGATTCGAACCCAGGAAAGAGTTGCCCCTTTGTCGGTTTTCAAGACCGATGCTTTCAACCGCTCAGCCATCTCTCCGTGAGCAAGGTTTTATTATTATTAATATATATTTCAAGAATAAAATGACTTAAGTAGTTATTTAAAATATTCAAATAATTAAAAATGAACAAAAAAAATTTTAATAAAGGAGTTTTACTAACATCCTTTGGTTCATTTTGGTGGGGTTTTTTTGGAGTTATCTACTTTAAATATATTTCTTTTGCTGGTCATATAGAAGTATTAATTCATAGAAGTGTTTGGACAGCTTTTGTTTTATTAATAACTACTATTTTATTTTCTAAATGGAGTATTTTTAAAAAAATTCTTAACAATAAAAAAAAATTATTTATACTTTTTATTTCTGGATTCTTAATATTTATTAATTGGGGTGTTTGGATTTATGCAATTAGTGTAGATAAAATAATAGATGCTAGTTTTGGGTATTTTATAATGCCAATAATAAGTGTTTTTCTTGGAAATTTTTTCTTTAAAGAACCAATTACAAAAAAAGCTAAAATTTCAATTTTTTTAGTAATTATTTCAGTTATTTATTTGCTATTATTAGATTTTAGTTCAATTCCATGGGTAGGTTTAGTGGTCGCCTTGAGCTGGAGTTTTTATAATTTATTTAGAAAAAAAATTAATGTTGAAACTGATATTGGTCTTTTTATAGAAAGTTTGTATATACTTCCTTTTGCATTAGTGGCATTTTATTTTATAAGTATAAATAATTTTAATGATTTCAGTTTATCTAATCCCTCATTGATACCATTATTAATACTAGCAGGACCAATGACAGTGATTCCACTTTTTTTGTATGTTAGAGGAGTAGAATTAGCAGGACTAGGACCAGCTGGAATGATTTTTTATATTACTCCTACTTTGCAATTTATACTTGGTTTTTTCATTTATAATGAACAATTTAATATAAACCAGTTAGTTAGTTTTATTTTAATATGGATTGCTGTATTTATATACTTGAAAGATATTTATGAAAAAAATTAAAATTTATATTTTTTTTCTTTTTGTTCTCATAAATTTCAATGCTTACGCTAATGACTCTGAATTTGAGAAGTGGAAAGATAAATTTAAATTGATTGCTCTAGAAAGAGGTGTGAGCTTGTATACAATTGAAAATACTATAGGTAAATCCTCTTTTTTAAAGAATGTTATTAAATATGATAGATACCAACCAGAATTTTATGAAGACACTAAAACTTATGTTTCTAAAAGAGCTAATATAAAAAAAGTTAAATCTGGAATAAAAATCTATAACTTAAATAAAAAAGTAATAGATAAAATTACTAATGAATTTTCTGTAGATAGAGACTTGCTTTTGTCCCTAATGGGAATTGAAACAAATTTTGGCAATTATTTAGGAAAAATGGATATAATTTCATCCTTAGCAACATTAAGTTATGATAAAAGGAGAAGTGAATTTTTTACCTCGGAACTAATAACTCTTCTAATCCTTTTTGATAATGGAATTATAAATCCAAATAATTATTTAGGATCATGGGCAGGAGCTTATGGTAATTTTCAATTCATGCCTTCTACTATTAAAAATTATGCAATTGATTATAATAATGACGAATCTATAAATTTAAAAAGTATCGAAGACTCATTTGCATCTGCAGCTAATTACTTAAATAAAATAGGGTGGGATAATAATGCTCCTTGTTTTTACAAAGTTGAACTTATTAATGAAACGCCACAAAAATATCTAAATACATCTGCAAAAAAAATTAGACACAAAAATAAAATATCATATTTAAAAAAGTATATTATAAATAGTGAAATTTTAAAAGATCTTGATAATTTAAAAGCTGCATTTGTAACCCCTGATTATGATATTATTCCAGATGCAAAAAAACTAACTCCAGCTTATGTAGTTTTTGATAATTATGAATTAATTTTAAAATGGAACAGATCTTTAAGATTTGCATTAGCTGTGTGTACATTGAAAAATAAGATTAAAAATGCAATTTAAATATATTTTATATTTTATATTTTTAACTCTATTTGCTTGCGAACATCACTCATCGAACATAAATATTAAGAATAAGCCTGAGGAGGTTAAACCTTTAGTACAAAAAAAAGAAATTAAAGAAACGCCAAAAAAAAAAGAAAAAGAAAAGTTAATTAACATTGTATATTCTAACAAAGGTTTTACTTTGATATATGATGAAGATTTAGATATTTCATTAAAAAATAAATTAGACAATAAATCAATTGATATATTAAGTCCTAACTTGCCTAATGGGACACCAGTTAGAATAACAAATATTATAAATGGAAAATCATTAATAACCGTTGTTAAAAACAAAACAGTTTTACCTATCTTTTATAATTCGGTAATTACTACTAGAATTGCTAGTGAATTATCAATAAATCCAAATGAACCTTATATCTTTATTGAAACAATTAATTCCAACAATTTGTATGTTGCAAATGATGTTAAAACATTCGATGAAGAAAAAGAGATTGCTAATAAAGCTCCAGTAGACGATATAATGATTAAGAGTATAAGTCTTGAGAAAGAAATAAAAGAATCCAATTCCGAGAATTTTGTTACAAATTTTAATTATATAATTAAATTTGCGGATTTTTATTTCGAAGACTCCGCTATTATGTTGAAAAACAGGTTATTTGAGGAATATAATATCGAAAATATCTCAATCAAAAAGTTGTCACAAAATAATTTTAGAGTTTATAAAGGACCATATAAGGATTTTGAAAAATTAAAGAAAGGATTTCATAACATCGAAAATCTTAATTTTGATAGTATTGAAATAATTAAATTATGAAAATAAAAAATTTATCGATTATTTTAATAATTTTAACATTCCTAATAAAGCCAGTTTTTGCAAATTTTGATGTAAATGCAAGAACTGCTATTGTTCAAGATTATTTGTCAGGCAAAATATTGTTTGAAAAAGATGCTGATAGACAAATTTTTCCTGCATCTATGACAAAAATTATGACCTCGATTATAGCTTTTGATTTACTTAAAAGTGGTGAATTGTCTTTAGATGATAAGTTTTTAGTCTCCGAAAATGCATGGAGATTGTCCCAAGCAGGATATTCCTCAATGTTTATTATGGTTGGAGATGAAATAACTGTTGAAAATTTATTAAGAGGTATCATCGTTTCATCAGGCAATGATGCTTGTATTGCACTAGCAGAGGGTATTGCCGGAACAGAGGCAGAGTTTGCAATTATGATGACTGAAAAAGCAAGAGAAATTGGTATGGAAAATACTAATTTTTCTAATTCATCAGGAATTAATGCTCCCGACAATTTATCAACAGTCAGAGATATATTAATCATGTCCAATTACTTGATAAAAAACTATCCAAACTACTATGAATATTATAAAGAAACTGATTTTACATGGGATAGAACAGGTGGAGATCCAATTAAACAAGGTAACCGCAATCCTTTGCTTTATAAAAATATTGGTGTTGATGGAATAAAGACAGGATATCTTGCATATGAAAAATATTCACTCGCTTCAACTATTAAAAGAAATGAAAGAAGAATAATTGCTGTCGGGAGTGGTTTTGTGTCAAAAAATTCAAGATCAAAAGAGTCACTTAAATTACTCACATATGGACTAACTAATTTTGATACGATTAATATAGCCAAAAAAGATCAAATATTTGATGAGTTAGAGGTCTGGCAAGGGACTAAAAAAAAAATTAAATCCTATATAAGTGAAGATGTTTATCAAACAATTCCAAAAGCAAAAAAAAAATATTTAAAAGTTACTGTTGATTATCAAGGTCCACTAAAAGCTCCAATATTAAAAAATGACATAATAGGAAAAGTTAAAATTTCTTATAAAGATGAACAAATAGGAGAATATGATCTATTAGCGTTAGAGGATGTAAAAAGACAGAATATCTTTTCTAGGTTAATTACTTCAATAAATTTCCTTATATGGGGTGATGTCTAAAAAACTCATAATAGTGTTTGAAGGCATAGAGACTTCTGGCAAATCTACCAGTTTAAAAAAAGTTATTAAATATTTAAGAAAAAAAAATATTAAATACATCTCTTTTCGTGAGCCTGGTGGTACTAATTTTTCTGAAAAATTAAGATCATTTATGTTAAATAAAAAATCAAAGTTAAATTATAAAACTGATTTATTTCTTCTTATGGCTTCTCGATCAGAAAATGTTGATAAAATTATGAAAAAAAATTATAAAAATAATGTTATATTGATTGATCGTTTTATAGACTCAACATTAGCATATCAACATTATGGAATGGGGTTAAATAAAGATTTAATTTTAAAAATGAATAATTTTTTGTTAGAAAATTTAAAACCAAACTTTACATTCTTAAGTGTTGTAAACAAAAAAAATTTAGTCCAAAGACTAAGATTAAGAAAAAATACTAATAAATACGATAATTTTAATTATAGATTCTATAATAATGTTCAAAAAGGTTTTTTAAAAATTGCGAATAAAAATAAAAATAAATACTTAATATTAGATAGTAACAAAGATAGTTTAAAAACTATAGAAAATAAATTAATAAATAAAATAAAGAAAATTTTGAAAATAAATGAGTGATATAAGCAAACTAATTGGTCATAAAACTCTGTTTAGTGATTTAATTTATCTAGATCAGATACAAAAAATGCCAAAAAAGATTTTAATAAATGGTCCAAAAGGTATAGGAAAAAAAATTTTTATTAATCATTTTTTAAATTACTTTTATTCAAAAAATTATAATAAAACTTATGATTTAAAAAAAAATGAATTTAAATTAAATAATAATTTATCAAAACTTATATATACAAACACACATCCAAATATTTTTAAAATTAAAAAAAAAGGAGATAAAAAAATTATTGATATTGATCAAATTAGAGAAGTGATACAATTTACTAATCAAACTTCATTTAATAATGACAGAAGATTTATAATAATTGAAGATATAAATTTATTGAGTGTAAATGCTGGTAATGCTCTACTAAAATCTATCGAAGAACCTAATAACAAAATATATTATATCCTAATCAATAATTCAGAATTTAAAATTTTAGAAACAATTAAATCTAGATGTTTGGAATTTAAATTAAATTTAATAAATTCAGAAGTAATAGAGATTGTGAATTATTATTTTAAAAGTGATATATATAAAGATATTAACATAGACTTTAGAAATAGTTATAATTCTCCATCATTTTTAATATCATTAGTAAATTTCATAGAAAGCAATGATTTATCTTTAAAAGATTGCAAAATAGAGGATTTATTAACTCATA